>CAZPYJ010000042.1:0-2795 GCA_964590645.1 uncultured Lentimicrobiaceae bacterium | reverse complement strand
TGACCAAAGGATCCCCTTCGCGCTCGTGCTCTCACGCTGTCTTATCTTACCACCAACTTCCCACTAAACACATTCCCATCTTCAAATACCAGGTTGACAAGGTATAGGCCGGACGGCAGGTTTTGAGTGTTGATTTCCTGTACCTGTGTGCCGGGAGGAAGAGTGGTGGTTTGTACCAGTTTTCCATTGATGTTAAAGAGTTTGAGTGTGGAGCCTGCCTGCCGGCCAGGCAGGGATGAGTGTGGAAGGTGTTTTACATCCAGCTCCAGCCAGCTTATGCCACTTGTTGGGTTTGGGTAAAGTTTGAGCTCCGATACCATTGGCTCCGGTTTGAAAATACCCGTAGGGTATGCCCCCGGTGCATAGCCATTGCTGTCTGTGCGCACCAGCCAAGCCCCGGCATTCACTGTCCAGGGGAAATGATAACCCACAGCCAGAAAGCCTCCATCATCCATCACCAGCACATCATTGAACTGGCATTGATCGTGGAAGTCTCCATATTGATAATACCGTACCCAAACACTGTCTCCGTTGTTGTCCAGTTTGAACAACACTCCTTTGTGCTGGGTCTGGGAAGAGTCCGGGGCAACCACTGTTCCGGTAGCTGCTATGATAAAGCCATCATTTAATGGCTGAAGCTTGAGGTTCTGATGCAGAGTCGCACATCTAATTGAGGTGTAAGGAATATAAGAATGGGCGGATAGTATTGATTTGGACTTTACATTAAACAGGTAGAAATCAATTCCTCTTAGTCTGATAGCAGGTGTGTCATCGTAAACATAAATCCCTGCAATAGCAACAATGCTGTCATTAACAAACTCCACATCCTGCCCAAACTTGTGAGTGTGTGTGTTGTCAAGAACCGATTGCCATTGCAAATTTCCATACTTATCCGCTTTTGTGATCCGAAATCCCGGATCATCCACCTCAAGAAATACAAAACCGCTATCTGGTGCTACCTCAATATCAAAAATGCTGTGATGATTCGGATAAACCTGCCACCATTCCACCTCCCCGGCGGTATCTACCTTGAGCAGGCAGGCGCGGTCGCTGATGGTACCCGGCTGGCAGTTCAGGCGGTAGTTGCCTGCGATAATATAGCCCCCGTCCGGGCATTGGCGGATGGCGGTAAAGTAGTTGCCCACAAAGGTATCCGCCGGACAACCCGCCAGGGTAGGTGGCAGGTCGTAAGTCCTGGTCCAGAGGGTGTCAAGGTCGGGGGTGAGCTTGGTGAGATAACCGTCAAACGGATTAGGGCCATTGGTTTTGTCTCCATATACGAATAGAATATCACCTTCATCATTAGCAATAGCTGCATTTGCAGGAAATGCAATCAATAACCTCCCATCCCGGTGTATTGACAATGAATTGATTTTTTGGCCATTATCATCAATCTCAATTACACTTTGGAATTGACCGGATGAATTCGCATTGACCATAAACACATATTTTCGACCATCGATATCAAGTATGTTTTCAGCGCTATGAGCAGTTGTTGCAGGTGTGCCCAGATAATAAAAGGTTTGATTGAAAGTAGTATCTGTCTGGCCTAAGATCATATTTGAGAACGAGACACAAATAGTAAGAAGGGCAATTCTTGCCAATAGATTAAAATGTCTCCGTCCTTTGGACGGAGACATTCTTTCATATAGACTAGCGAATGATGGTAAACTTCTCATTGGCTAAATGTTGTCCATCACCTATAAGGATGAAATGGTAGTTACCGGCAGGATATTCCCCCAAGGGGATCATCTGCTCCGTATTGTCCACCGAAAGTGCTCTTTCATACAAGAGCTGTCCCAGGGCGTTGTATAGCTGAAGTTTATAACTGGATTGAACATACTGGTCCAATTTGCAGGATACAGTGATGTAATCGTATGCCGGATTGGGATAGAGCTTCAATGAGCTTTCTTTCTTGCTTTTCAATCTTGCCAATGCTTGTTTGGGAACAGAGTTAGTATCCGGTTGCAGGATAATCTCATTGAACACGAAGTCCGGATCATTCTGCTTCAGCATCGCTACCGCAGCAGCGGTAATCAGCGGACGGTTTGCTTCCACATAATCCATCAGATTGTCAGTTTGAGCCTGACTTAAGCATCCAATTGGTACGCTGCTTTCCATCATCGTTTCTTTGATGCCCAGCAAGGTAGTGAATTTTTGGTGGTCTGCTGCTTCTGCTTCACTCAGTTCGTATGCTGTGGGAATATCCTCCAGGGTCAGGTTGGCGGCTTCGGGAAAACCGAACTCCATTTGTGCTGAGGCCAGCTCGTAGCGGGCAGTGAGCTGATCATCCCGGCCCAAAAAGCTGAGCAGGCTGTCTTTTGCCCAGACATTGGTGGTATCGCTGCGGTAGGCCCGCTTGATTTGCTCTCCGAGCTTGTGATACAAATGACGGTCGGCAGCCATATCTGCCTCCAGCAGTTCCAGTTGCGAAACGGTTTCGAGCTCGCCGGTTATTTCCTGAATATAGGATTCCGGCAAAGGGGGATTGCGCTGGTACAGTGCTTCCATTACTCTATCCCCTTCGAAAATCCCGGGGGGGGGTAATGTAATATATTGCTTTTCACCCGGCATTTCTCTTTGACTGGGTCATCCGCAATGGCGTCGGCAGCGGATGTCAATGAAAGAAGAAGAACCTTAATGATTCTTCAGAAAATACACTATTGATACCCTATCTGCTGAAAAGGTAACCCTTGTTTCGGCAATTCAGAATGAGTCAAAATAAGATACTGGCAACAGGGTCAGAGGTCAGAATTCATAAGGAATAAGTCATAGGGATTGGGAGGCAGGGAAAT
>CAZPYJ010000041.1:0-4933 GCA_964590645.1 uncultured Lentimicrobiaceae bacterium | reverse complement strand
TCCTCAGCCTTGTTTTCTTACGGAAATGCAATGAGGCCAGAAAACAGTTTGAGTTTACAGGATGAGTGTGGAGGCAAGACATAGCTAATATTGGATTGGGTATCCGCGCAGCGGATGCAAGCTAAGCCTGCCTTCGGCAGCAAGCCGACCTTCAGTCTTTTCTTATCTTCGCAGCCTGAATGTAAACACAAACGATTATGCTACGATCCCATACCTGTGGTGAACTGAATATACAAGATGTCGGAAAATCTGTTCACCTGAGCGGCTGGGTACAGCGCTCCCGCGACCTGGGAGGGATGACCTTCATCGACCTGCGCGACCGTTATGGCCTTACGCAACTCGTCTTTAATATGGAAACCCACCCGGCGCTTTGTCAGCAAGCCCGCAAACTGGGCAGGGAATATGTCATCTCTGCCAAAGGGATGGTGGCCGAACGCAGCAATAAAAACCTCAATATGCCCACCGGCGAAGTGGAGATTATTGTGGAACAGCTTGAGGTGCTGAATGCGTCCAAGACTCCGCCCTTTACCATTGAAGACAATACGGATGGGGGAGACGACCTGAGGATGAAATACCGCTACCTGGACCTGCGAAGAAATGCCAATAAAAACAACCTGATGCTGCGGCATCAGATGTCGATTGAAACACGGAACTACCTGAACCAGCAAGGTTTTATCGAAATTGAAACCCCGGTGCTGATCAAATCCACCCCCGAGGGCGCCCGCGATTTCGTGGTTCCCAGCCGGATGAATCCGGGAGAATTCTATGCCCTGCCCCAGTCGCCCCAGACTTTCAAACAGCTTCTGATGGTATCGGGCTACGACCGCTATTTCCAGATCGTGAAATGCTTCAGGGACGAAGATCTCCGCGCCGACCGGCAGCCGGAGTTTACCCAGATCGACTGTGAGATGGCTTTTGTGGAGCAGGAAGATGTCCTCCATACTTTCGAAGGCCTGGCAAGGTATCTCTTCCGTGTCGTGAAAGGGGTGGAGGTGAAGGATTTTCCCAGAATGACCTACGATGATGCGATGCGGCTGTATGGGTCCGATAAACCGGACATCCGTTTTGGGATGACCTTCGTCGAACTAAACACACTGGCTCAGGGTAAAGGTTTTAAGGTTTTTGATGAGGCCGAACTGGTGGTGGGGATTTGCGCACCCGGATGTGCTTCATACACCCGCAAGCAATTGGATGCCCTTACCGACTTTGTCCGTAAACCACAAATTGGGGCGAAAGGACTGGTTTATGTCAGGTATAATGAAGATGGAAGCCTGAAATCCTCAGTAGATAAGTTCTTTGATGAAACGCAGCTCAAATCCTGGGCAGAGGCTTTCAATGCTTCCCCCGGAGACCTGCTCCTGGTGTTGGCCGGAGAAGCCCGTGCCACCCGCAAAGCCCTGAATGAGCTTCGCCTGGAGATGGGAAATCAGCTTGGCTTGCGCCAGAGGGAGGTCTTCGCGCCGCTCTGGGTCGTCGATTTTCCCCTCCTGGAATGGGATGAAGAAACCCAGCGCTTCTATGCAATGCATCATCCCTTCACGGCGCCGAAACTGGAGGATATTGCCCTCCTGGAAGCAGACCCCGGCAAGGTGCGCGCCAATGCCTACGACCTGGTCATCAATGGGGTGGAAATCGGAGGGGGTTCCATTCGTATCCACAACAGGGAATTGCAAAAGAAGATGTTCAGTATCCTCGGTTTTACGGATGAGGAGGCCCAGGCACAGTTTGGCTTCCTGATGAATGCCTTCGAATACGGCGCCCCTCCCCACGGTGGCGTGGCCTTTGGATTCGACCGCTGGTGTGCCCTCTTCGGAGGATCAGACTCTATCCGCGATTTCATCGCCTTCCCCAAAAACAATGCAGGCCGTGATGTGATGATCGATTCTCCTGCACCCATCGACCAGGGGCAACTCAAAGAACTGTCCCTGCGCCTGGAAAAACCCGGGCAAAGCTGAGCAGGAATGAAAGCACAACATCTTCCGCCGATTGAGATAATGGCCCCGGTGGGTTCCTGGGAATCCCTGATGGCTGCCGTGAAAGCCGGTGCCCATTCTGTGTATTTCGGGATCGGAAAACTCAATATGCGCTCCCGCTCTGCCGCTAATTTTAATGTCACAGACCTTCCTCAGATCGCGCGTATCTGCCGCGCGCATAATGTTTTGTCGTATGTGACTGTGAATACCGTGGTCTATGACGGGGAAATTGCTGAGATGCACACCCTGATCGATGCCGTCAAGGCCAATGAGCTGACGGCCATCATCGCCACGGATATCTCCGTCATTGCCTACGCCCGCAGCCGGGGCGTGGAAGTGCATATGTCCACCCAAACCAATATCACCAACATCGAATCCGTCCGCTTCTGGGCGCAATTTGCCGATGTGATGGTGACGGCAAGGGAATTGAATCTTTCCCAGGTGAAAGCCCTGATCCGGCAAATCCGGGAGGAAAGTATTTGTGGTCCCTCCGGAAATCTGGTCAGGATTGAGATCTTCGTCCACGGAGCCCTCTGTATGGCCATTTCCGGGAAATGCTATCTCAGCCTTGATAACTACAACTCCTCCGGAAACCGGGGTGCCTGCCTGCAACCCTGCCGCCGTCCTTACAAAGTGACCGACCGGGATGGGGAAACGGAGCTGGAGATCGACAATGAATATATTATGTCGCCCAAGGATCTGGCTACCATCGGTATCCTCGACCAGATTGTAGATGCCGGGGTGAGGGTGCTGAAGATTGAAGGGCGGGGCCGCAGCGCGGATTATGTCAAAACGGTGGTGGAGGTGTACAGAGAAGCCGTGGAGGCTTTGCAAAAAGGAGAATATACACCAGACCGCATCAGGGAATGGGAAGATAGCCTTAACTCAGTATATAACCGGGGTTTCTGGACGGGCTATTACCTGGGGCAGAAAATGGGTGAATGGACGGAGAAGTACGGCTCTCAGGCCAGCAAACGCAAGGTGTATATCGGCAAGGTGACCAATTACTTCAAAAAGATCGGGGTGGCCGAGATTGCGCTCGAAACGCAATATCTGAAGGCTGGTGAGGAGCTGGTCATTATGGGCCCCACCACCGGGGTGTACCAGGGGATGGCGGATGTGCTGCACAAAGATGAGGGAGAAGTGGAAGAAGTGCGCAAGGGAGATGTCTTTGCCGTGAAAACCACCGAGATGGTGCGCCGCTCGGATAAAGTTTATAAACTCGTGGACGCAGGGGAAATACTGGAAGATTATTATCCGAAGGAAAAAAAGACCGGCCTGTATAATTATCATACGCATACGCATTATTGCGACGGGCAGGGCAGCATCGACGATCACGCCACCCACGCCCTGGCCTCCGGTTTTCACTCCCTGGGCTTTTCCTCCCACGCTCCCCTGCCTTTTGAGAATAATTTCAGTATCAAGGAAGAAGACCTTGATAATTACAGCCGGGAAGTGCGCAATGCAGCCAAACGCTATGCCGGCAAGCTGGATATTTATCTGGGGCTTGAGGCAGACTATATCCCCGGGATCAGCCGGGATTTTAATTATTGGAAGAAGGAATACGGTCTCGACTATTTAATAGGTGGGGTACACCTGGTGAAGCCAGCAGACAGGGACGGCCTTTGGTTCATCGACGGATCAAAGCAGGAAATCTATGATGATGGCTTGAAAAAGTTGTTCGACCAGGATATCCGCAGGGCGGTAGGTGCCTACTTCTCTCAGGTGATTGAAATGTTGGAGAAGGAAAAGCCTGATATTCTTGCCCATTTCGACAAAATCAAAATGCATAATAAGGGGCGCTTCTTCTCTGAAGAGGAGGAATGGTACCAGCAATGGATTGATAAAGTGCTGGATGCGGCCCAAGCCATTGACTGCATCGTGGAGGTCAATACCCGCGGACTTTACAAAAAACGCAGTGAGGATTTTTTCCCCTCCGGGGCCATCTTTCCAAAACTATTGGAAAGGGACATCCGGGTGCTGGTGAGTACCGATGCACACGCTGCCGGGGAGCAGGACCTGTATTATCGTGATGCCGTGACCGCCCTGAAGAAAGCCGGGTTTAAGGAATTGGTGATCAGAGAGGGGGAAGGCTGGAAAAGCCTGCCAATAAGCAGTCTCCGCTTAAAATAAGCCTGAAGCTGTGAAGAATTCTTTAGGGACGGTTGAGCTCGCCAAAATAAATGGAGGTTCCGAGGATCACAATAATTGCCCCGACATAAATCAGCCAATGCAGGTTGTTGTTGATCAATTCAATCGTCTTTTTCATTTTTCCGAAAGTTTTTAGGCTATTCAGACGCAAAAATAAGGGTAAGGGATGCCCGGGGTCAAGGCTTTAACATTTGTTTAACAAACACTTAACTGTTAATAATCTAACACGAAAGGGGCCTGTCCATCACATAATGCCGGATATCTGCTTCGAGGAAGGGTCGCCCTCTTTTCACAAAACCATAGCGGAGGTAAAACCCGCAGGCTTCTTCCTGAGAATGGAGGAAAATTCTTTTTCCCAGGGGGATCACATCCACCAGCATCTCTTCCAGGATTCTTCCGCCCAAACCACTGCCCCTGAATTCAGGTAGCACGGCAAAACGCTCCAGCTTTATGCCCTTATCGGTTTCTCTCCAGCGGGCGGTGGCGGCGGGTTTTTCGTCGGCCAGTAAAAGATAGTGATGTGCGCGGATATCCTCTCCATCGTATTCGATGGCAGGGTCCACGCCCTGCTCTTCTACAAACACCTGGTGACGGATAGCAAAAGCCTGTCTGGCCAGTGCTTCTTCGGTACCACCGAATCGGATGACTTCTGTATTCATAGAGATAAATGTACGGATTTTGTTCGCCCGCTGTTGTCCGTAAGCTGTGCCTGCGGACATAATTCACCCGCAGATTTCGCAGATCATCGCAGATTTTGTTCGCCCGCGATTGCATCGCGGGTGCAAGGGCTTGTCGTCTGTGACGACAAT
>CAZPYJ010000040.1:0-5287 GCA_964590645.1 uncultured Lentimicrobiaceae bacterium | reverse complement strand
CCCCGCTTGTCCGCTTTCCCTACCTTTGCGCATCACAACAATACCCTGGCAATATGGCATTCGGTAAATGGTTGGGCGGTGGCCTCGGTTGGGCTCTTGGCGGCCCCATAGGCGGCATTCTGGGATTCGTCTTCGGGTCGATGTTTGATACAATGCAATCTGGCAAATATGCCTATCAACCCCAGCAGGCAGGCACACGCGAAGGAGATTTTACCCTCAGCCTGCTGGTCCTGGCTGCCGGGGTGATGAAAGCCGATGGAAAAGTGCTGCGCAGCGAACTCGACTATATAAAAACATTTCTGGTGCAGCAGTTCGGAGAGGAAAAAGCCCGCCAGCAAGTTCTCATCCTGCGGGAACTCCTCAAACAAGATTACTCTCTGCGGCAGGTCTCCCTGCAGATACAGGCCAATATGCCTCATCCGGCCCGCCTCCAACTCCTGCATTTCCTCTTCGGTATTGCCCGGGCCGACGGACAAGTCCACCCACACGAAATGCAACTGCTGCAACGCATCAGCAGCTACCTCAACATCAGCCCCTCCGACTTCAGTTCCATAGCGGCAATGTTCCACGGAAAAGACGAAAGCGACTACTACAAAGTGCTGGAGATCAGTGCCGATGCCAGCGATGATGAAGTGAGGAAGGCATACCGGAAAATGGCTTTCAAATATCATCCCGACCGCGTGGGGAACCTGGGCGAAGAGGTTCAACGTGCCTCGAAAGAGAAATTCCAAACCCTGCAGCAGGCCTATGCGCAAATCCGAAAAGCCCGCCAAATGCATTGAAGCGATCCGGAATAGTACAATAGCAGACAAAGCAGGCGATTTAATTAAATCTTAACCTCTTGTAAATCCGGCTTTTTCTATCTTAGTGCATCAAAAACCTACAGCTATGAATACCTGGTTCTTTCGCCGCTCCTTCTGGGGCACCCTCTTGATCATCCTGGGCAGCATCTGGCTGCTTGATAATGTTTTTGAGCTCGACATCCCGGTCTTTCGTATATTGATCTCTCTGGCCCTGATCCTTCTGGGTATCGCAGTAATCCAGGGTAGGCCTGCAAGCAGGATCAGTGGGAACCAAACCGCATTCGGGGAGGCCAGCCACACTTTCAGGCAGGAAGACAAAGCCCATTCCGTTCTCTTTGGGGAAGCCAGCATCGACCTGAGCCACATCAAGGGAGATGGTGTTCCCATAGAGCTGCGATGCACCTTCGGTGAAATGCGGGTTAAATTGGGAATAGGCCAGAAGGTCAGGATCAACGGAGAGGTCACCTTCGGATCCATTCAAATGCCCGACGGACAGAGTCAGAGTTTTGGACGCCAGGAATATACCAGCTCGGTGGTCGAAGGACAGGATCCGGCACTGGAGGTGAAGGTGCAGTGCATCTTCGGCAGCGTCCGATTTTTGCTCATAGATACAGGAGCAAGAGGATAAGCGGGATCACGACCCCGGCTGCAGTCAGCCAGGCCCCTCTGCCGGTAATGCCCTGCCTGCCGCGCAGGATGAACAAGCCTGTGATGGCCAAGAGGATCAGTCCGGCTGCATAGGCATCCGAAAACCACATCCACCATCCGCGGAAGTTATTGTAGTGCAATACATTAAAATGGTACAGAAGCGGGATGCGGCGCACCTGCTCCATCTTTGCCGTCCCGTCTTTCAGGTCAACCGTTACCGAGCCCCCTTTGATGAAGATCTTTAAAGTGCTCTTATCCGGAAGGTATAGCTTGCGATAATCCCGCTCCAGCCCCACCGGTGCCAGCATTTGGCGGGCATCCTCCGTCGTAATCTTCTTCATCCCCTCCGGCAAGTCTACCTGATAGGTTTTGGTGGCCACATAATAACTTGGGTTCCAGTCATCAATATGATTGAGGGCAATCCCCGAGATACCGTAAATAATGCTCATCGCCGCGAAAAAATACCCCAGGTCGCGGTGAATCGCCCGATTCCATTTTCTCCACTTGATCTTCATCTTCCCAAAATTATCCGGCAAAAATAAGGCAATATCTTCAGATGTTTCAGGGCATTTCCCTCACTGCGTTCGGGCCGGGCTGTCCAGGGCTTCGCTTCGCTTCGGTGCTGCGCACTGCCTTCGGCACCCTTACCATCCCTAATGCATTCGATTCCGGCTTTGCCTTGAACAGCCCTGGACATCAGCCGGTGTGCAAAAAAAAAGCCGCCCCGCAAAAAGCAGGGCAGCTTGCATCTCTTAAGTGTGAGAAATTATTCCGTCACCTCTTCTTCCGTGGTTTCTTCCCCTTCTTCCATTGTAGCTTCGCCTTCTTCGGGCATTTCTTCTTCCACTACAACGGCTTCTTCCTCAATAACAACCTCTTCATCTTCCATTACCTTTTCGGTAAAGGACACAGCTTCCAGCCAGTAACGGCTCAGATATCCTTTTTCAGAAGCGGCAATCTCCTCACGATATTTGGCAATCTTGGTGCGGGCATCCATATGATGGTCCTCCTTGCCGTGCATCTCCGGGTGGTCTTCGCCGTGGGCGTGATCTTCCTCACCCATCACTTCTTCTGCTGCTTCTTCTGCCATTTCAACCGCTTCTTCAGCCACTTCCTTCACCTCTTCGATCGCTTCTTCCACGACTCCTTCAACACTTACTGTATCTGCGGCCATCTCAGCTTCTTCCGCGGCCAGTTCAGCTTCCCACTCCTGCAGGTAAGCCTCATCTATGCGCAGTTCACGCACAATGGCTTCCAGCACGATCTCTGTACCCTCCAGGGTAACATCAAATTGAGGGATATTTTCTCCGGATTCTACTTTGATTTCGTTGCCTTCCGCATCGGCTATGAACAAGCGCTCTCCACCGTGGGCACAAACGTGAATCACCACGCCTTCAACGCTGATAGTTTGATCTACAAGACCTTCGGCCTGCTCAAGGAGCTCACCTACGGTCATTGCTTCGTCCTGACCATCCTGGCCGGCATTGTTACAAGCAGCAACAGCAAATGCCAGGGCTGCAAAAAAGAAAATTTTCTTAATCATATGACTTCGGGGTTTTGGTAGGACAAAAGTAGTATAAAAATGAGACACATAGAGAGGGGTGCCCCCCTGGTCTGTAAAATAGAACGAATCTAAATTGTATTGGCCCTAATCAAAGAAAACCCATTGAACCCCAAAGTTTAATCCTTGGGAAACAACAGGATAGGAAGGGCTGAGATAGAAGCCGTTTCCTCTTATGGCTTCACCTATTCCACGATACTGAAAAAACACGCTGGCCCGGCGGATCAGGAGGGAAACACTGGCATTGGTAAACAGGTGCCCGCCCTGTTCAGAAAGGAACTGAACACGATACCATCCCGTAACCGGATCATAATACAAGCCATTAAATCGACTCAGATAGGTCAGGTCGAGGGCGGCCCGCACACGGAAACTTGCCCCAAAAGGCTTCACCTCCCCCTGAAACCCGCTCTGGATGATCCATTCCGGCACAGCTTGCAGGAAAGGCTTGTTCACCGACTGGTAGCTTACGCTGTGCTGGCTCGTGAAGCCCTTTGCACCGAAGACCTTTTCCAGTCTGGCGCGCCATATCGACAGTGCATCTCCGTATTGTATGGGAGAACCTCCGGAGGAAACATACATTTGGTCTTTCTCGCGTCTGTATTGCAGGGCCAGCGTCCAATCCTGCAGTCCGGCCGACATATCCACCGAAAACTCCTGAAAGGGTTCGGGATTTCCCTCCCACTGATAATGATTCCCGGCATAGTGCTGAAAAACAAGGGCCTGGGCCTGACTCAGTCGCTGTGCCCCCAAGGTGGCGTGTAAAAGACTGTCCTGTCCCGGCCTGAAATAGTAAGCGGCGCGCAGGAAGCCGGCTGCCAGACTTGTTTCTTCTCCGATGGTTTTCTGATAGCTGAGGCTCAGGTGATCGGACCCGCGCATAGGCAACTGCCCATAAGCAAACCACTCCCAAAGGGTATGATCCCTGCTTGCAAGGCCATCGTAATAGTTCGCCCGGCGGTGTTTCAATCCGCTCACGTAATACAATGCACCCGGGGTAGAGGACGGGCGGTTGCTCAATGAAAGGCTATGCGAAGCCACGCGTAATCCTATGGAATCGGATGTCGTGGATGAATCCTGAAAAACAGCCGGATAAAAAGCATTCAAAGGATCATTATCCTGAAACAGGCGAAAATCGGCAGCGTAAGAGAAACGGTGATGCAGGGTGTTGGGAAATAGCGAGAAACGTCCGAGGCTGTCAGGACTTCCGGGCTGCAACTGATAAGACTGCAGGAGATAGAAAGTGCTGTTTCTTCTTATGGAATTTGCCTGGCTAAGGAAAACCGGAATAATACCCGGATCGCTCTCCTCGCCGGAAAGGAAGAGGGTGTCGTCGGCAATACCCCCGTTTTCCTGCAGGCGGTATTTATAATGCCGGAAACCGGCTTGTGCAGTATAGCGCTTGTCGAGGGTTTGATAGCGTAGGGAGAAATTCAGGTCGTTATGATCATTGCGCTGGTTCTGGTAGGATCCTGGTGAGCTGAGCACCCGATAGTCGAGGTTGACAAACCAATGCGTTTCCACCTGTTGGGCGTGGGTAAGGCCCAGGTTTTGTTCTTTCCCGGGTCCGGTATTGAAGCGGAGCAGGGTGTAGGGGAGTCCGGTCTGATAATAAAAGGCCGGATCCAGCACTGCGGCATAGGCCCCCATAGCTTCGGGCATCAAGCGGATGGGATTGTAGGCCTGCCCGGTGTGCAAAAGATTGCGGGATGGGCCGCCGATATTGCCGGCCAGGGCTTCCGCGGATGAATGGAGAGAAGCGGGATGATAGTGCTGCGGGTGGGCCGGGGGCAGCAGAATGGGCTCTTTCTTTGCCAAGCCGGGGAAATCAGGATGCTCTTGCCAGATAAACAAACTGGAATCACCCTTCGTACGAAGGGTATCCTCCTTAACAGGCAGACCATCTTCCTGTGTAAACACGAGTGTAGTCAGGAGAGAGAGGAAAAGCATCAGTACAATGCGGTGGCACTTCATTGCTGCGAATTTAGGGTAAAATCGTCTTGGGCGCACGCAAGGAGTGGGAAATCAGCAAGAGCATAGAACAAGAGCACACAGTTTTCTGACGCTGGCTGTATGCTGTTGCACCTGCAGGTGCGATTGCAAACCTGCTTGCGTGCGATTGCATCGCTATTCATTTACAAGTCAGCTGTCCGTAAGCTGTGCCTGCGGACGGACTTAGTTCGAGTGCGATTTCGAGTACGAGGACGAAGTAAAATATTGAAACCGATAATATTTGAATTGGTCGTCTGAAGACGACCCCAGCTGTCCGTAGCGTCCT
>CAZPYJ010000039.1:0-5948 GCA_964590645.1 uncultured Lentimicrobiaceae bacterium | reverse complement strand
GCCAAGGATTGGGAACGAAGGATGATGCGGTGAGTTTGCCCTTCGACACACTTCGGCTGCCCTTCGGCTGCGCTCAGGGCTAGCGCTCAGGGCTAGCGCTCAGGGCGAGCGCTCAGGGTAAACGCTCAGTGCAGGTGCTCAGGGACCGGAGGAGTTTGAGGATGAGCTATAGGAGAAACCCCTTAGCGCCCTTCGAGTCATTCTTTGCGGCTTTGCGTTAAAAAAAAGTGCGAGTTCTTGAACTGAATCACTATTGTCGTTACAGACGACAAGCCCTTGCACCCGTGATGCAATCGCGTGCCAAGGCCTCCTGCGCTGTTCTGTGAAATCTGCGGAAAAATCATTTGTCCGCAGGCACAGCTTACGGACAACAATGATTCGGAACTTAGCTCATCCCTGGCTGCTTTTCCCGAACGCTTCCGCCATTTCCAGCATCTCCTCTAGCTCGGAAATTCCTGTGAAAGGATTCATCAGGGTGATGCGCAGATATACCTTATCGCGCAGGTTGGTACGCACCACATAAAAACGGCCATCACGGCGAAAAGCATCGCGGATAGCGACATTCAGCGCATTAAGCGCCGCCTCGTCCAGGTCTTCCGGCACATAGCGGAAGCAAACGATATTGGACTGGGGTGGCACGGCCAGCTCCCAATGCCGACACGCGCCTAAATGTGATGCGAATGTCCTTGCCAGATCGTAGCGGGAATCGATATATTCCGCAAACAGCGCATCTCCGTACACCTTCCGGAGAAAGTGCACCTTGATACCCATCATCTTTTTGGTACATTCCAGGGTACGCATCGCGCTGTCGTACCATATCCTGTCCCCTTTATCCAGGAGATAATCCGCCTCCTGGGAGAACACCTTGTATGAATCCTCTTCTTTTCTAAAGAGCACCGCCGTGGTAAGGGCCGGGGTCAGCAACATTTTATGAAAATCGATGACCACACTGTCGGCCTCTGCAATACCCCGTGCCAGGTGTTTATATTGCTCTGAGACCACCACCGCTCCCCCGTGTGCCCCATCGATATGGAACCACAACTTATGCTGGCGGGCAAAACGGGCCAGTGACGTAAGATCATCGTAGGTACCGGTGGAAGTGGTGCCAGCGCTCCCCACGAGGGCAATGGGCGTGAGGCTGCGTTGCCGGGCATCCTGCAGCTTCGCTTCAAGCTGCGCAATGTCGATGGAATAATCTGCTTTGACAGGAACCAGAACGCAGCCTTCTTCTCCCCATCCCATAATGCGGGTGGCCCTGCTGATGCTGTAGTGCGCCTGGCTGCTCACCAGCACGGCGGGGCGCATTCCGGGAGGCAGTCCCCTCTTCCAGACATCTCCTGCTATCATTGCCTGCCGCGCGGCAAGGAGGGCAGTGAGGTTTCCGGCAGTACCCCCGGAAGTCAATACGCCTCCCCCATTGTGAAAGCCGCACAGCGCGGTGAGCCATTCTATAGTTTCCCTTTCGATCATCGTGGCTGAAGGGCCCATCTCATAGACCGCCATCCCATTGTTGAGCAGGTCGCTGACCAGCTCAGCGAGAGCAGCCAGGGGGACGGGAGGCACCACCTGATGTCCCATATAGCGGGGATGATGCAGGTGGTTGGCTCCTTCCAGGATGGTATGAAAAAGGGAAAGCGGATCTGAAGAGTGCCGAATCTGCCGCCATTGCTCCCAGTAGGCCTGGGGCGAGGCCGGCGTCAAAACCTGTTCCCTGTCGGCCCTGCGGCTCTGGCCGAGGTATTCTGCCAGGGCTTCGATGAGGCTGTGGCCATCCCTGCGGAAAGCCTCCGCATCGTAGGCACGCTGAAGGAGTGAATTATCAGGGGTTTGCTTCATCCGCCAAAGATAAGGATGGCGATGATAAGACGTGCGTGAACAGTGTGGTTTCCTTCACAAATTCACTATTGATCGAAGATTACGCAATTGAAGATTACGCGATGCTTGACCACCCTTCGAAGAGTTTAGTTGCAAAGAAAGCTCATCCGCCTTGCGGATACCCTATCAGGCGTGCCTCAAGCGCTTTTCCTCGGCTACTTTCTTCAGGATATCCTCCTGGGTTGCCTTGCTCACCGGCAGGTATTTAAAGAAATCCATCGAGTAATTGGCCCTTCCGCTGGAGAGGTTCCTCAGCTGGGTGGCATAGCCAAACATTTCCATCAGGGGAACGAAAGCCAGTATCTTCTGAGACCCTTTGCGGTAGCGGCGCATCGACTCTACCTTACCCCTGCGGCGGTTGAGATTGCCCACAATATCGCCGAGGTATTCATCCGGGGTATTGATTTCCACCCGCATTACCGGTTCGAGCAGTACAGGAGATGCCTTCATAAAGGCTTCCTTGAAGGCGATGGAGGCACAGGTCTGGAAAGCAAAGTCGCTGGAATCTACCGGATGGTGCTTCCCATCGATCAGTACCACCTTGACGTCCTCTACCGGATATCCGGCCAGGACTCCATCGGCCAGGGTTTTCTTAATCCCCTTATTCACGGAAGGGATAAACTCGGAAGGAATCGCACCCCCCTTGATCATATCCACGAAGGTATAGCCTTCCTCGCTGGGTTCGATGCGAATGGAGACCTGGGCGAACTGTCCTTTTCCCCCGGTTTGCTTACTGTGACGGTAGTCTTTACTGGCCTCGGTGGTAATGGTTTCACGATAGGCTACACTGGGCTCACCCACTTCCACATCCACCTTGAACTCATCCTGCAGGCGATCCACGATAATCTCAAGGTGGAGTTCTCCCATTCCTGCAATGATGGTTTCCTCAGTTTCATCATCATAGCGGACATTAAAAGAGGGGTCCTCGCTGCTGAGTTTGCCAAGGGCTTCTCCGAGTTTCCCCTGCTCCTTGCGGCTTTTGGGATTAATTTTCAGCTCGATGACCGAGGGCGGAATGCTGATATTCTCCAGATGAAGCGGATGATCAGGATCACAAAGGGTATCTCCGGTTTTGGTGAACTTCATTCCAATCAGGGCCACAATATCCCCGGGACCGGCCTCGCTGATCTCTTCCCGGTCTTTGGCGCGGATCTTCAGGATACGGCCGATGCGCTCCTGCTTTCCTTTGGTAGTATTCTGAACGGCAATCCCCGATTTCAGGGTTCCGGAATAAATGCGGATAAAAGTCTGTTGGCCGACATAAGGATCGTGGATCAACTTGAAAGCCAGGGCTGAAAAAGGCGCTTTGGCTGAGGGGCATCGGGAATGGGTTTTCTCTGGATCGTCCACATCCGTTCCTACTACTGCACCTACATCGGCCGGGGAAGGTAAAAAATCGACCACGGCATCCAGCAGGAGCTGAATTCCTTTGTTTTTGTAGGCTGCTCCGCAAAATACGGGTGTGATAAACATTTTCAGGGTGGCCCGGCGGGCGGCTTTCTGCAGCAATTCCACAGGAATCTCCTGGTCTTCCAGGAAAAGCTCCATCACCTGATCATCAAACTCGGATACCAGCTCCACCAAATTCGCCCTGGCCGTATTGGCTTTCTTAATATATTCGGCGGGAATGGGCACCTCAATTCTTTGTTGATCGTCAAACTGGTAGGCTTTCTGATGGATCACATCGATGATCCCGCTGAAGTCCTCTTCGGCACCAATAGGCAAATGGAAGGGAATAGCATTGGCATCCAGGTATTCGTTCATCATCTTCACGGCCTCCTCAAAGTCAGCCCCGGTGCGATCCATCTTATTGATGAAAGCGATGCGGGGAACTTTATACCGGTCTGCCTGATTCCATACGGTTTCACTTTGGGGTTCCACGCCACTCACGGCACAGAATACAGCGATCATCCCATCGATCACACGCAGGGAGCGCTCCACCTCCACAGTAAAATCGACGTGGCCGGGGGTATCGATAATATTGACCTGATGTTGATTCCAGACGGCGGAAATCGCTGCAGAGGCAATGGTAATCCCCCGCTCCTGCTCCTGCTTCATAAAATCCATCGTAGCTTGTCCATCGTGGACCTCACCCATTTTGCGGGTCATACCCGTAAAGAAGAGCATACGCTCTGTAACCGTTGTTTTGCCTGCGTCGATATGCGCCGCGATGCCGATGTTTCGGACTTTACTTAGTGGCATTGTATGCTAATTGTTAGATGATTACTGTTCAAGACTGGCGAAAACCACTAGAGGTGGAGGGCACAGAATTTGGGCGGCAAAGGTAGAAATTATATCGACAAGCTTGTTAAAGCCTTGTTAATTCTAATCCAAAGGCAAGTTTTTCTTTTTGTAATTTTGTCCTCCATCTGCAAATAATCATCATTCTATGAAACTGAATATCCTTCCACTGCTGAAGCAAATCCCAGCGCTATTCCTTATTCTTCTGACCTTTTCCTGCCAGGGCACCACTGGCACTGCGCATCATCAGCCCGGCTCCGTAAAAGTAGAAGCAGACAGTGCTCTTGACCTGTCTCAGGTCAGTGTGGAATGGATCGGGCCAAACCTGCAGCCTCTGCCGGTCTTCTCGGAAGGAAAGGCTCTCGATCCTGCGTATCCCGCAGCAGAAAAGGATGTTTTTGAAGTGTATGTGCAGGGGAAGCACATTGGTGGTGGAGGAATCCAGCGTTCAGCCGGGAAAGGGGTAAACCATTTTACCTTTCACATCCGGCAGAAGGACGGACGTTACCAGCTTGCGATGAAGGTGGAAGGGCCGGACAGCATCAATGACTATTTCCTTAAACGCATCGTCAGGGATATGAGTGGGCATATTGCCCGGAGAGAATATTTTGATGCCCGGGGAAGAAAAACGCTGGAGTTATCGGAAAAAAGAAACCGCAACGGAGAGCTGGAAACGGAGTATCGCACCGAATTTGTTTATGATGAACAGGATTTAAAAACCTCACAGAGACACCTGGTCTATTCCGCCGAAGGCCGCCTCCTCTCCCGCATAGAAAATGGCTATACCTATGATACGTTAGGGCGGGAAGCCAGTCAGACCTTCAAATCCTATGGACAGGAAGGGCAATTGAATGCCCACAATGTGAATAAGTTTGTGTACGATCAGGAAGGCAGAATGGAGGAAAAGGAATTCATTGGGTATAGTGCGGAGGGAGAAAAGCTGAGCCACTTCATCACCGTATATGTTTATAATGAGAAGGGGCAGGATGCCACCCACATTCAATATGACGGGGAGCGGGTACTGATGAACCGGGTGGACCGTCAATATGATGATACGGGAGCAGTCATCCGTGAGGAGTTTACCGAATTCCTTCCGGATGGAAGTGTAAAAAGCCGCCACGGACGCGAGTACAATGAAAAAGGACGAGTGATGCGGGAATGGTGAGGTGGGGGAAGACCCACCGCACAATTCCAACATTCTACGTCTGTGTGCTGCTTCTCCTTAACAAACTTGAAGGGCTTGATCTTTCTTGCTACAGGGATATGAGATGGTGCTCCTGACGGAGCACGGCGCAGCTTGGATTTGTTTGCAAATAATTATCACCGGCAAAATGAAGCACGAGCGTAAGTACTTGTACTGAGCGACTTCGCACTCGCACTTGTGCTGAGCGCAGCCGAAGCACTCGGACTCGAACTCGAACTTTTCCTCCCCTCTGTACTCCGTGTAGGTATTTGTTTTTCATTGCATTTCTTGCACAGAGCGCACCGGGAAAGCACAGAGATTAAGCGCGAGTTCGAGTTCGAGTTAGCGAGTTCGAAGTATTGGCTTCGCCGGCTTGTTATCCGAAGCGGATGAATTGGTAGGATATTTCATTCAATTCAGAGGAAAGTTAGAGACAAACAAGTTCTGGAATGACCTTACTGATAACCAGTATCCTTTCTTTTCATACTTCGTGCTCGCACTCGTACTCGCCCTCGTGCTGCTCATCTCCCTTGCGTGCTCCGTGTAATCTTCTGATTTTCATAGCTTTTCTTACACAGAGGGCACGGGAAAGCGCAGAGATTAAGCGCGAGTTCGAGTTCGAGTTAGCGAGTTCGAAGTATTGGCTTCG
>CAZPYJ010000038.1:0-7285 GCA_964590645.1 uncultured Lentimicrobiaceae bacterium | reverse complement strand
TATCAAAAGAATAAATAAAGTCGCTATTCTCATTTCTTTAAAATTTTGGCTAACGTTAATGCAAGCGAAGTTTGGCGTTTATATCCCTATTACTCATCATCCTGCTTTTACCGAAAACCCAGCCAAATCCTTGCGCCGGGTAAAGCTATGAAAAAATCCTTTTGCTAAACAAATAACACCTAAGAGAAATCCATATCATCCAAAGGATTACGTAACTGGCCCATCCCACGCGTAGTTACGTGGGTGTAGATCTCCGTGGTCTTCGGACTGGCGTGGCCCAGCAAATGCTGAATATAGCGCAGGTTCACCCCCGACTCCAGCAAATGCGTAGCAAAACTATGACGCAAAGTATGCATCGTGACCGGCTTCGACACCTTAGCCAACTCGCAGGAACGCTTCAACACATTCTGAATACTGCGCGCTGAATACCGCCCCCCCATCTGCCCGGTAAATAAAAACTCCCCTGGCCGATAATCGCGATAATACTCCCGAAGCGTCTTCAGCAATCGATCCGACAATAGCGTTACACGGTCCTTCTTGCCTTTCCCACCCCGCACATTGATCAGCATACGCTCACTGTCAATATCTACGGGCCTCAGATTCAGTAACTCCCCCACCCGCAAACCCGCAGAGTATGCCGTCATCAACATCGCACGATGCTTGAGATTATTCGTAGCCTTCAGTATGCGCTCTATCTCTTCTAAACTGCACACTACAGGCAAAGTCTTTTCCTGACGCGGACGCTCAATATAATACACCTTGCGCGCGCCACCCAATACCTTTTCGAAATAGAATTTAATCGCATTGATGGCCTGGTTCTGGTATGAGGTTGAAATGCCCCGCTCTTCAATCAGATATCGCAAATACGCCTGGATCTCCTGATCCGAAATCTCACCAGGGGGCTTCCAATGATAATAGTTGATAAATTCCTCAAAACAAGACTCATATACCTTCTGTGTGTTCTTGCTGTATCGCAATACCACCAGCTTTTCGTGATACACCTCCGGGACTTTCCGGTAATTGGGAATCTCCTCCGGACCCTTCTTCGGCCTGACCTGCGTCACCTTACAGTCGTCCTGATACTCCCAGGTCCAAGCCTCTCTTTCACAAAAGGCCTTAATGTCGTGGAGAATGGTTTCGGTGTGTGGTACCGACCAGGTGCGGGTTTCGGCTTCCCAAACCGCAAGCGGAAAACTGCGGATCAGAAAAACCAGGGCATCATTGTAACGGAAAGCCAGCCGCAATCGACCATTATGATAGCGGACGATTTTCACCAGACGGTCCGCCGTCGCAGGGGCCGGACTCCCTGCATTTGTCTCCCTGCCTTTCCAATCCAGCCTTTTGCCAAAATAGGCCTCAAGTTTTTGCTGTGTTTCTTTGCCGGCCGGCACTACCCAACAGAACGCAGCCCGGTCCCATCGCGCCCCGGGCAGCACACGCAGAAAAGCAAGGTCCGGCTCGGAGCGGGGCAGCTTCAGCAAATAATGACGTTGGGTGCGGATAATCTCGACACGGGAAGAAGAAGCGTTCATAGCATATAAGATTAATATTCGTCAATAAACCCGCCCTTTCTTGCGTATATACTTCCTTATCTGAGAGTATGCGAGGGGAGCATTTGATATAATAGACGAATAGGAGGGGGAAAACGGAGAAAAATTGTCAATTTTCAACAGCCAATATTAACATTCAATGGTAATAATCAATGTCAATGTTCAATATATCAATAGCTTATGAAGCTTGCGCCCTTTGTCAATGCGCCAAGAACAATCAAAACTCGCGAAGCGGCGTCTCCAGTGATCAGTGAACAGTGTATAGTGGATCAGTGGGCAGTGTGTCAATTCGAAAATAAATTTGTCCTTCTGGCCTTCTGATCCGCTGACCTTCTGATCTGCTGACCTTCTGATCCGCTGACCTTCTGATCTGCTGACCTTCTGACCTTCTGATCTTCTGACCTTCTGACCTTCTGATCTTCTGACCTTCTGATCTTCTGACCTTCTGATCTGCTGACCTGCCGGCCTTCTGGCCTGCTGAATAAATAATCAATCGGATCGCGCTCCGATGGAACGCATTAATGGAAACAAACATCTACTACTAATCAGGTTTCGCCCCTATGGGGCAATATAACTTCTTCAGCCTTTTCTGAATTCGCCTGCCTACCGGCAGGTAGACACTCGCCTGTCTACCGGCAGGTAGGCGCTCCTACGTACCTTCCTCCTTATGACTTATGAATTCTAAAATCTGACTTACTACATAAATGGTCCGCCCCTTCGGGGCTTGGGAACCCGATCGGTATGGGATTCTCTTCGCGCTTGCCTTGCTTTTCGCTCCCCACTCCTTATCCCCGCCTTTTTCCTACTTTAGCTCCCTGTTTTGGAAATGGAAGAGCAAGCTATGGCGAAGAAGTCAAAAAAGGTATGGTCACCGAAAGACAATTACCTGAAAACCAAAGAACTGATTGGCTATGTGGATAGAAAGCAAGCCAGCCAGGCCGACTACGACCGCATCGGGTTTATGTCGGGCCTGGAAGTACATCAGCAGTTAAAAACGCGGACAAAACTCTTTTGTCGCTGCCCGGCGGGGAAATATAATCACAGCGATGACTTCGATGCCGAGATCATCCGTCATATGCGTCCCACCCTCAGCGAGCTGGGCGAATATGATGGAACGGCACTGATGGAATTCAAAACCCGCAAGGAAATCATCTACCGTATCAAGAATGAAACGGCCTGTACTTACGAGGTGGACGATACTCCGCCCTTTCCCATCGACAGGGAGGCGCTCGATAATGCCATCTTAATTTCCCTCTTATGCAAACTGAATGTGGTGGGAGAGGTGCACATCACCCGCAAACAATACCTGGATGGCAGCATCCCGACCGGCTTTCAAAGGACAGCCATCATCGGGGTGGAAGGGGAGATCGAACTAAAGCATAAAAAGGTACGACTCATACAGCTGAGCCTGGAAGAAGACAGTTGCCGTGAAATTTCCGACATCGGTCATACCCGTGTTTATAAAACGGACCGCCTGGGGATGCCGTTGATCGAAACGGTGACCTATCCGGAAATGATCAATCCCGAGGAAGTGAAGGAAGCCTGTGATGTGATCCGCTTTATGAACCGCAGCACAGGCCGTGTGCTCACCGGCATCGGAAGCGGCCGCCAGGATGTGAATGTGAGCTGCCGCGGTGGCACACGTGTGGAGATAAAAGGGGTGGCCCATACCAAATGGATCCCCGAGCTGACCCACATCGAAGCCTTCCGCCAATGGGCCCTGCTCCACCTGCGTGATTTCCTGAAAACCCGCATTGCCGAACCCACACAATGGAGAGTCCAACATCAATTCCTGCCCCATCACCTGCTCAACGGGATTTCCTACGAACCCCTCAGGGAGGCCAGGCGCCAGGACTGGAAGGTGATGGCCCTGAATCTGCCCGGATTCCAGAATGCACTGTCCCATTTCACCCAGCCGGAAAAATGCTTCGCCGATGAGCTTCGCGACCGCCTCAAAGTGATCGCCTGCCTGGAGAAACCCAATATGGTGTGCTCGGAAGATCTGGAGCCACTGGTAGAGGAAGCCCTCTTGCAGAAAGTCAGAGATCTTTTCTGCGCTGCCGAAGAGGATGCGCAAATCATCCTCTGGGGGCCGGAAGCGGATATGAAGACCGCCCTGGAGACCATCGAAGAACGCTGCCAAATGGCCCTGGAAGGGGTACCGAATGAGACGAGAAAATCCTTTGAGGATGGCACCACCATCTTCGAAAGGGTATTGCCGGGCGCCGACAGAATGTATCCCGATACCGACTCCCCACCCATCCCCCTGGAAGATGCCCATATTGCCGCACTCGAGAAGAAACTACCTCAGGCCTTCATCGAGCGCTACCACAAACTGAAAGAATGGAATATCCCGGAGGATACCTTCACCTGGATCTTCAGCAAAGACCTCTTCCCCCTCCTGGAAAGATGTGTGGAGGAACTGGGTATGGATCCGGTTTTCACGGCCACTTTTTTCGCCCACCGGGTGAAGTGGGCCGAAGGTCAGCACCGGCGGCAGGAAGGCATCGCCTCTTATGATGTCATCTTCGCCCTGTTCCGCTATCTAAAGCAGGAAAAACTTCAGGCCGAACTGGCATACCGTATGCTGCCCCTGATTTATGATCACCCGAAAATGGATTTTGAATCTGTGCTTAATCTCTTGAAATTTAAGCGTATCAAAGAGGAAGATATCCTATCTCATATTCCCTTCCTGAAAGAAAAATTCAACAAAATACGGCTGTCTGAAGGCCCTGAGGCTGAAAGCCGCTGGGTGATGGGCCAGCTTGCAAAAATGGCCTGTGGAAATATGCCGCTGAATGCCCTGCGGCAGAAAGTTGATGAAATTGCCTGATCATTTACAGAAAAGCACCACGAGAAAATGAGCGAAGATCTGTTTCAGGGTTATAAAGGAGATGCACTGCAGGTACTGAAAAAGTATAATGTCAGGGTTTGGGGACAAACCCGCATCGAAACCACCAGGGGGTCCTTTCAGGGTACGGTATTGCCCCGTGCCGAGAATGACGACGACAAGCATATCGTTTTGAAGATTGCCACAGGCTATAATGTGGGAATAGATATTCTTACCATCCTGTCGATGGAGGAAACCGGGTATAAAAAGGCCAATTATAAGATCCCGGAAAAGGAGTTCCCGGTGACTCCCGGTTTGCCCAGGGTGAAACTGTTCGGAACGGGAGGCACCATCGCATCGCGGCTCGACTACCGCACCGGTGCCGTAATCCCGGCCTTCTCGCCCGGAGAACTCTATGGCGCCGTACCCGAGCTGGCCGATATCTGCAATCTGGAAACGGAAAAACTCTTTGCCGTTTTCAGTGAGAATATGGGTCCGGACCAATATAAGAAACTGGCCGTAGCCATTGGGAAGGAGATTGAAAAAGGGGTGGACGGCATTGTGATCGGACACGGTACCGATACGCTGCACCATACCGGGGCGGCATTGACTTTTATGATTCAGAATTCCCCGGTGCCCATTATCCTTGTTGGCTCACAGCGCTCCTCCGACCGCCCGAGTTCCGATGCGGCCCTCAACCTGATGCACGCAATGTTTGCCGCAGGGCATTCCGATATCGCAGAGACGCTGGTCTGTATGTTTGGGCCCACCTCTGATGAGTACGGACTCTTGCATAAAGGAACCCGGGTGCGTAAGATGCATTCCAGCTACCGAAGTACTTTCCGCACCATCGGGGATATTCCGGTGGCACGCATCACCCGGAAGGAGATCATACCGATGCATCCTGAATATAACCACCGCCGCAAAGACCGCAAGGTGACCATCATTCCCACCTTCGATGAGCGGGTTACGATGTTGTATTACTACCCGGCGATGAAGCCGGACA
The DNA here is from genome assembly GCA_964590645.1 of uncultured Lentimicrobiaceae bacterium. GTDB lineage: Bacteria > Bacteroidota > Bacteroidia > Bacteroidales > JAGNHN01 > JAGNHN01. Next base: position 1,899 of record CAZPYJ010000038.1, on the reverse strand, counting down.
TCCTGGATGCCATTGTGGATCAGGGATATAAGGGAGTGGTCTTCATCGGCACCGGTCTGGGGCACGTCAATAAGGAACTTTACCCCGCCATTGAAAGGGCACAGGCTGCCGGCGTCCATATGTATATGACCCTGCAGACCATCTGGGGCTATGTGCATATGTTTGTGTACGATACCGGCCGTGATATGATGGCCAAAGGCATTATCCCGGCAGGGAATATGCTTCCTGAAGTAGCTTTTATCAAACTGGGATGGGCACTGGGGCAAACCCACGATCCTGAAGAGGTAAAAAAACTAATGCTCACACCCATCAACGACGAGATCACGGAAAGGGAGCCCTATAATGGTTACCTGGTATACCAGGGGGGCGTTCCTGAAGTGGAAGAGTTTATCCGTAAAGTGCATAAATGATCCAAAATATTAAGCCGAAACATTCCCGGACAGGGAGGATTGTCAGGGCAAAGCGGCGGTGGAAGGATGCTCTCCTTGCCGCAATGATCCTGTCGTTTTTTCTACCCCTTTCTGCCCAGGACACCTTGCGCGTGATGCACTACAATTTGTTGTATTACGATGTTGTGACGGGCTTTTGTAACAATAATAACAATGGCACTCCGGCCAAGAACGCCGCCCTCCGCACCCTCATCGCGCATACCAGTCCCGATATCCTGACGGTGAATGAGATCTCCAAAGAAGTATCTGCCCACGAATTGCTGCTCGACAGCGTACTGAATTTCGTTTTTCCGGGCCGCTACGCCAGAGCGGGTTTTAGCAATGTGAACGGCTCGAATATCGTCAATGAGATGTATTATGATGTGCAGAAAGTCTGGCTGGAGGATGCACTGGGCATATATTCCGATGTGCGGGATGCCGATGCATACCGGGTAGGCATTTTGCCTCCGGGAGGTTTTGGAGACACAGCCAGCCTGCTGATGGCCGTCACCCACCTGAAGGCCGGCAGCAGCAGCAGTGATGAGCAAAAGCGTGCAGGAATGGTTTCCGATATCCTAAACTGGCTCAGCAACCAGGGATTTACCGGGAATAATCTCCTGTTGGGTGATTTGAACCTCAAGACCAGTCAGGAAACGGCCTGGTACAACCTGACCCAGTTCCCGAATGCGGCCGTGCGCTTTTATGATCCTGTCAACACCCCGGGGAATTGGTATGATAATATGCAGTTTGCCCATCTGCACAGCCAATCCACACACAATACACAAGGCGGATGTGCGGCCAGCGGTGGAATGGACGACCGCTTCGATTTTATTCTGGTGAGTCAGGCCATCCTGGATGGAAGCCTGGGCTTGCAGTATGCCAGCGGAAGTTATGAGGCAGTTGGCCAGGATGGTCTCCGTTTCAATGGAAACATTTATGATCCTGAAAACCAGGCTGTTCCTCAGGATGTGGCTCTGGCCCTGCATACCATTTCCGATCATCTCCCTATTATGATGGGGCTTTTATATGGACCGGGTACAGGGATGGCTGAAAAGCCAAAGCCAAGGATATGGACGGAAAGTGTAAGCCAGGACCGGGTCACAATTCGAAGTAACATCCCGATGGATGCTTACCGGCTGCGGGTATTTTCTACTGATGGTCGCTGGCAGGGGAGTGCTGTTATCCCTGCCGGACAGACGGCTTTTCAGCTTCCTTTCTCCCTTCCTTCAGGTTTTTACCTTTTTGAATTGCAGGAAGAGGGTGGTAAGGGGCGAGCGCTAAAGGTGGTGGTTTTCGGAAAGCCCTGAGTCATTTTTACCACAGCGCTTGTTCGCCCGCGATTGCATCGCGGGTGCAAGGGCTTGTCGTCTGTGACGACAATAGCGATTCAGTGCAAGTGCGAGTTCGAGTTTGAGCACGAGCGCGAAGAGGATCCTTTGGGTTATCCAGGTTCCTCATTTTTAACCACCAG
>CAZPYJ010000037.1:0-8866 GCA_964590645.1 uncultured Lentimicrobiaceae bacterium | reverse complement strand
GCGGACAAGCGGGGGAAGCGGACAAGCGGGGGAAGCGGACAAGCGGGGGAAGCGGGCAAGCGGGGGAAGCGGACAAGCGGGGGAAGCGGACAAGCGGGGAAAGCGGACAAGCGGGGGAAGCGGACAAGCGGGGGAAGCGGACAAGCGGGGGAAGCGGACAAGCGGGGAAAGCGGGCAAGCGGGGAAAGCGGACAAGCGGGGGAAGCGGACAAGCGGACAAACGGGGAAAGCGGGCAAACAGGGGAAGCGGACAAGCGGACAAGCGGACAAGCGGGGAAAGCGGGCAAGCGGGGGGTAGGATATTTATTAAAATATTTTCTCGATGATTTTTTCCGTTCCGGGGGTGGTATATCGTATATATATCAAAAACGCACGTGAGAAAAGGAGAAATACTAAGCAATAGGTTGAAGGTTTTTGCAGTCAGTGTGAGTTCATATTGCAATTCCATTGAGGTGGATAGCCTTGGAAAGGTAATGTCGATGCAACTTGTGAGAGCATCAACATCGGTAAGCTTAAACCATTCGGAGGCTCGTGTTGCTTCCTCACCACGTGACTTCATTCATAAGCTTCGGATAGCTCAGAAGGAAATCCACGAAGTTTGCACAGGATTAGAAATCCTGCAATTATCGTCAAGATATCCTGATCCTGAGACGCTGGATAGACTAATCAAGGAAGCAAAAGAATTGGCTTCAATGATCTATGCAAGCATAAGAACAGCCAAAAACAATATGAATAATAATACACAAGCCTGACCGTCAGCACTCCGTTTGTCCGCTTCCCTCGCTTTTCTTGCTTCTCTTGCTTCCCTCGCTTCCCGAGCGTAGTCGAGGGGGGCGCTCCCTAAGGAATCTCTGTAGTAATCGGCAGCCCGTACTCTTCCTCCATCCTGATGCCCATTGTTTCGAGTTGATCAAGAATAGGATTGTAGATGGCGGGAATCACGGGAATATGAACGCCCTTAGCATCGATCTGACCCTGTAAAATCATATCCACGCCGCAGGCGGCCGGGAGGGCGACTGTACGGGCGATACTGGTATCTGTGGCCGGGGTGCCAAAATCGAGCAGGCGGGATTTGATGACCTCTTTATGGCCATCGGGGTAGGAAGCGACGAAAGTGTGCTGCATCGCAACCATATCTCTTTCTTCATCCCCGATCATCATTTTTTCAATCATCAGGTCGGAGGTAATGTCAAAAGCAGAGCCCTTTTCCAGGTGAACCGGCTGCTGGCTGAACAGTCCCAGCCATTCCATCGCCACAATGGGGTTGGCCTCTTCCGGCACGCCCAGTTTCTTGGATACCAGCTCCTTCACAATAGCCGGATTGGCAACGCCACTCACCCTTGCGGTGAAGTCGGCATAGGTCATACCGCTCCAGTCGTATTCTTCGTAAGAGATCAGATTCAGCGACTTCATTGCATCCATTATCTCGCACCATTTTTCATAGCGGAAGGTGCCGCGGTACATCGTTTGCACCTCCGGGATGCCGTACAATTCGATGTAGGGCATAGAGTCCCGGTTAGGGTATGATTCGAGCAGGCCCACGCCGGGGAAGTTCACGCGGAAAGGATGCTTGAAATAGTCTTCGGTGGGGATATAGGTCTCCTTGCCATTCAGGAGATAGCGCCCATCGTTATTGCTGGCCATCACCACTCCTTTGGGGGCCCAGGTGAATTTGTAATTGAAAGGGTTCTTTTCTACTTCCGGAGCCACCAGGGCGCCGGTGATGGAATAAAATGCTTCAATTTTCCCACCCTTGGCACGCACCTCGTCGATGATGCGCATTGTGGACATATGGTCGATGCCCGGGTCCACACCCAGTTCATTCAGGATCAGGATGCCGGCCTCGCGGGCTTCTGCATCCAGGGCTTTCATCTCTGGTTTGACGTAGGAGGTGGTGACCATATCTTTCTTATGCGCGATGCATTTTTTTGCCACCATTACGTGATGGGCATAGGGAAGGAGGGACACGCTCAGGTCGTGGGTGCGCACCATCTCGTCCAACTCCACTTCCTTTTCTACCGTCCAGGCCACTGCTGTGCCGTTCGGATGTCCGCCGATCATTGCATCGGCTTTGGATTTGGTGCGGCTGGCTACCGTCACCTGATACCCTTTGTCGAGAAGATAATGCACGATGGGACGAACTACCATTCCAGCCCCAAGGATCAGTACTTTTTTCATTGTGTTCGATTAATGTTAAAAAAATAACAGTTGGCTGCGAAATTAAGAAGTATTCCCTGCCCTGCAAGGCCTGAAGAAGAATTTCGGAAAACTTCTGCCAAAGCGCTTACGGGAAAGCGCTGCAGCCGCATTTTCGGCGTGTATCAGCTATGGTTCAATGATCCTTTGGGTACTTCCCTTCAGATGTATTTTTGGATGTATTGATAGTCGGGGGTGAGTTTTCCCTGGTGCAGGATGAGGGCTTTCCGGACAGGTCCGGGAAGGCTCAGCTTTTCCAGTGGCTGCTTGTAATCGGCAAGCACGATAGCAGGAACAAACGGAAGCAAAGCATTGCTAAAATGTTCTGATGCTTCTTTGGGCAATTCGCTGGGCAGGATATCCACGGTCATCATCTGCATCCCTTTTCCTTCATAACCGGAGCTGATTTCCTGACTGAAAGGATGATACACAAAGATGGGATCTTCAATGGGAGCGGCCTTGACTGTACTCTCAATGGAGCCGTTGATGTCGCAGGTGATGTCTCCAATGACCTCTAATTTGGGCTCGGAGTCGAAGTACATCTGCTCCAGATGGGTTTTGGTGATCAGCTTGGGGTAGCGGGTATCCCAGTACATTCCATTCACCAATACGCTCAGTTGCGGAATATAGGGGTCAAAGGCACTGCGGTAGAACTGAGGGTTCTGGTAATAATCCTGGAGTTCAAACTCTTCCCTGGGATTCAGGGGCTGACTCAGGTGTTGTTCCTTGAAGACGGTGGTAAAGATGACATTATTGGGGAGCGCATTTCTATCTTTCAGGGACAGCAATTCTGCCGGATCTATTTCCTGTACGGGCAGTAGGGCGGCGATTTCCCTGGCCCCGTTTGTCACATTGCCATATCCGGTGAAGCCAAGGGTGAAGGGAAGGAGCTCCTCTGGCAGCCCTTTCTCCGCAATTTCCATCCCTACGGCGGAGATCGCCTGGCGTGCTTCTTCCAGGGATGCATAGTCTTTGGCTTGCTTCAAATGGAGAAAGGGGGTATGTATACCCTTATGATGCAAACGGAGGCCCAGGGTCCACAGGGTATTGATCATCCCGGCGAGGCCGGCGAAGCGGCCAAAGAAGATCATCCGCCTTCCCATCTCATCCTCTATCTTCTCATAATCGATCAGATTGCAACCCAGCTCCATCATCCGCCTGAGCATCGGCATATTGTACTGCTGTCCTTTGATGACGTGGGAGAAAAAAACATAGGTCTTTCCCGCTTCAAAAAAGGGAACAGGCATTTCTTTCACCCCGAAGATGACGGGTGCTTCCTGAAGTTCTTCCACAATTTCGGCTCCGGCCTCCTTAAACTGTTCATTGGAAAAGATGCGTTTGGGTGAGTCCTGAATGAGGGCTTTGAGGCCTTGGTCCCGGATGAGTTTCTGAATGTGTGCGGGTGTCAGGGCGACCCTTCTTTCCATCGGGTATTTGTCTTCGTGCCGGATGCCAAATGCTTTGTTCATAGTGGAAGTGGGTTTGTTTTTTGGGTTGATACTGAGCAAGACCTGCAAACATAGTGAAATCGGGAAAATTTTCCGATCCTATTCTTATATGTAGTATTCAAAGATGGAGGAGTGAAGCACAGAGCCTTTCCCTCAGCTTGGATTTCGTTGGGGATGATGTATATTTGAGAGACAAATCCTCCCTTATGAATCCACGATGTGCATTTCTGCTGATCCTGCCTCTTGCATTTTTCTTGTTTCTTGCTTCCTGCAAAACCCGGCCTCCTGCCGCCCAGGATGCCCCTGTTGCAGCATCTCCGCCGCCTGCTGAGGCTGATGTTCCTCCCCCGCCACCCGAGCCGGATGAGCCCGGGGAAATGCCTGCTTATGACTCTATCGACTGCCGCGTCGTGGTGGAGTTTGGCAGCGCCGGACAGGGCATCAACAACCAGGCAAGGCTGGCACTGGAGCACTATCAGATGAAGTTCTCTATGGACGAGGGCCTTCCGATGCGCCCTCGCCGTCAGCCCAAAGGCAGGGAAGGAGAGATGGAATACTGTTATCCCCTCTTTGGGTTCCCGGAAGAAAAAGCCCTGGCATTTGTCAAAGGAGTGAAGGAGTTGTTGGGCAATGAACCCCTGGTCTTTATCCACGAAAACAAACGCCAGTCGCTACGCTGATTGCTGCTGCAGTCCTTCTGCCGGGCCCTTGCGAAGTGGTGTGAGCCCTCCCCTGCTTACTTCGTCTTTCCTGCGCTTCTTAACCGTATTTTAATGCTGCTATCCTGAAAACTCGTAAATTTGCAGGCTTAAAGGGAATAGTGGCTTTAAAGCATTACATATCAATACTTTTACTTTAAAATTATGGAAAGAAAACACGTGTACACTTTTGGCGATAAACGCGCTGAGGGGAATGCCAAAATGAAGGAATTGCTGGGTGGCAAGGGTGCCAACCTGGCCGAGATGAACCTGATCGGGGTACCGGTGCCTCCGGGCTTTACCATCACCACAGAGGTCTGCAATGAGTATTATACCATTGGTAAGGAAGCCGCGATTGAGAAGATTCGTCTTGAGGTAGAAGCCGGGGTTCGCTATGTGGAGGGGATTATGGGAACCCGTTTCGGGGATACCGAAAATCCCTGTCTCCTTTCTGTTCGCTCGGGAAGCCGCGCCTCGATGCCGGGAATGATGGACACCGTGCTTAACCTCGGCCTGAATGAGGCCGCCGTGGAAGGCATCGCCCGCAAAACCGGCAATGAGCGCTTTGCCTGGGACAGCTATCGCCGTTTTGTGCAAATGTTTGGCGATGTGGTACTGGGAATGAAACCCGCTTCCAAAGAAGATGAAGACCCCTTTGAAGTGATCATTGAGCAGATGAAGGAAGAAAAGGGCGTGCACAATGACAATGATCTGACCACCGATGATCTGAAAGAAATGGTGCGCCGCTTCAAGGCTGCCGTGAAAGAGGGCACAGGAAAAGATTTTCCCGCCGATCCCTGGGAACAGCTCTGGGGCTCTATTGTGGCCGTATTCAATTCCTGGGGGAATGATCGGGCCGTATACTACCGTAAGCTTAACAATATCCCGGAAGAATGGGGTACAGCCGTCAATGTTCAGGCAATGGTTTTCGGAAATATGGGAGACAGCTCTGCCACTGGCGTGGCTTTTACCCGTGATGCTGCTACCGGAGAAGACCTTTTCAATGGAGAATACCTGGTGAATGCGCAGGGTGAAGATGTGGTAGCCGGGATCCGGACGCCTCAGCAGATCACCAAAGAAGGATCACAGCGCTGGGCTGAGCTGGCTAAAGTGAGTGAAGAGGATCGGGCTGCCAATTTTCCTTCTCTGGAAGAAGCAATGCCATCCCTCTATCACGAGCTACTCGAAACCCAGCAGAAGCTGGAAGATCATTACCGCGATATGCAGGATCTGGAGTTCACCATCCAGGAAGGCAAACTCTGGCTGCTGCAAACCCGTAACGGAAAGCGTACCGGTGCTGCAATGGTGAAGATTGCAATGGATATGCTGCGTGAAGGTATGCTCACAGAAAAGGAAGCCCTGCTCAGGATGGAGCCCAACAAACTGGACGAGCTCCTGCACCCCGTTTTTGACCAGGGCGCACTAAACAGGGCCACTTCAATTGCACAGGGCCTTCCAGCCTCTCCGGGCGCTGCCACTGGCCAGATCGTATTCCACGCCGATGAGGCTGAAGAATGGGTTGCCAAAGGCCATAAGGTGATCCTGGTTAGGGTAGAGACTTCTCCGGAAGACCTCAAAGGAATGAATGTGGCAGAAGGCATCCTTACCGCCCGCGGCGGGATGACCTCCCACGCTGCCGTTGTTGCCCGCGGAATGGGCAAGTGCTGCGTTTCCGGCGCCGGCGCACTCAAGATCAGCTATAAAGAGCGTACACTTACTGTCGGCGATGTGGTGATGAAGGAAGGTGACTGGATGTCGCTGAACGGTTCCACCGGTGATGTGTACGAAGGAAAGATTGATACCCGCGATCCGGAACTCAGTGGTGACTTCGGTTCCCTGATGGAACTGTCCGACAAGCACGCACGGATGTATGTCCGTACCAATGCCGATACTCCTCACGATGCCCAGGTCGCCCGCGACTTTGGTGCAAAAGGAATTGGGCTCTGCCGTACAGAACATATGTTCTTTGGTGGCGATAAGATTATTGCAATGCGGGAGATGATCCTGGCCAAAGATGAAATGGGAAGGCGCAAAGCACTCGAAAAACTGCTACCCATCCAGCGCGAAGACTTTGAAGGCATCTTTGAAGCAATGCACGACCTGCCGGTGACGGTTCGTCTGCTTGACCCGCCCCTGCACGAGTTTGTGCCTCACGATGACAAAGGACAGCAGGAAATGGCAGAGGTGATGGGTATCCCCGTGGAAGAAGTCAAGGCAACAGTGGAAAGCCTCAGCGAATTCAACCCGATGCTGGGACACCGGGGTTGCCGTCTTGGAAACACCTATCCCGAGATATCTGAAATGCAGAGCCGCGCCATCATCGAGGCAGCCCTGAACCTCAAAGCAAAAGGTGTACGTGCTATTCCGGAAATTATGATCCCTCTCACCGGTACAGTTGAGGAGATGAGGATGCAGGAAGGCATTGTGCGAAGTACAGCTGAAAAAGTAATGGAAGAAAGGGGGGAACGCATTGAATACCTTGTAGGCACAATGATCGAGATTCCCCGTGCCGCCCTGACCGCCGATAAGATCGCAGAAAGTGCAGAGTTTTTCAGCTTTGGCACCAACGACCTTACCCAGATGGCCTTTGGTTATTCCCGCGATGATGCCGGAAAATTCCTCAAGGTCTATCTCGACAACGGCATCCTGAAGCACGATCCTTTCCAGGTGCTGGATCAGGAGGGGGTTGGACAGCTGGTGGAGATGGCTTGTGAGCGGGGTCGCAAGGCCCGCCCGGATATCAAACTCGGTATCTGCGGTGAGCACGGCGGTGAGCCCAGTTCAGTAGAGTTCTGTCACCGCACCGGCCTCGACTATGTAAGCTGTAGCCCTTTCCGTGTGCCGATTGCCCGTCTGGCTGCCGCCCAGGCCAATGTGCGCTAAAGCATAAGAACATTGACAAACAGCTGCCGGATCATTGTGATCCTGGCAGCTGTTTTTTTTCACAGTCCATCGGTGTCTTATCTCTCAGGGAATCCACATCCAGGCTGCGCTCGATGTACACGCTCAGCCAGATAGAGATGTTCGGGTCATAGTATTACGATGATCCCTCAAAGTCGACGCTGTTTATGATGGTCGTCGGAAGACGCCCCCCTTGCCCACCTTAGTTCTAGCGAAGGCGAACTCGTCCGCCTGCGGACAACGGACGCTTCCCAACTTGATATATGCGAAATAAATGCGTATATTCAAGCCTTCTCTCCAATACTTTACTGCGATGGACAATATTCTGATGCACTATTTCAATGAGCGTTTTGCCCAGGTGGGCTTGCGCAACAGGACGATGGCGGAAAAGGGGCCGCTGATCACCATTTCGAGGCAGGCGGGCTGTCCGGCCGGATTATTTGCGGAACGCCTGAAAGAGAACCTGGAGAAGCAGGCAAATAAACGAAGTGAGGCGGAAATCCGGATTATCAGCAAGGAGATATTGAGTGAGGCGGCCCGGGAGTTGGGGATGTCGGAGAAAAAGATAAATGAGATTGTGGAGGCAAGCCACCGCACAACGATTGAAGAAATCATTGAGGCGCTGGCCAGCAAGTATTACAAGAGTGACATTAGGATTCGAAATACCATATCCGAGGTAATCCGCAGTATAGCTGCTAGCGGATCGGTCATCATCATTGGCCGGGGTGCGGCGGCGCTGTTGCAGGATCGCACTCACACGCTTCACATCCGTTTGGAGGCGCCGGAGGAGTGGCGTGTGGAACGTTTAGTGCGGAAATACGGATGGAAGGCTGAGGAAGCCCACGCCACGATGCGTCAATGGGATGAGGGCCGCCTGAAGCTGATCAGGAGTTTTGCCGGCGGGCGGGATACTTCCTCCTTATACGACGTCACTTACAACTGCAGCCGTTTAAGCCTGGATAAGATGTCGGAGGCGAGCCTGGCCCTATTGTAATCGGGAGTAATCGGGGTTTGGGAATGAGGGGAAGGCAGAGAGCAAGAAGGAGCAATAGGAATGGATAGGCATAAAAAAAACCCCGCAAAAGCGGGGTTTTCAATAAAGGCTGGCGACGACATACTCTCCCACGGATGCAGTACCATCTGCGCTGGCGGGCTTAACTTCTCTGTTCGGGATGGGAAGAGGTGGACCCCGCCGCTATAGTCACCATAAGGCCTTAAATACCTTAGACATATGAAGGAGGAGAACAATTTTCGTCAGCGATATCATTGGTCACTGATGTCGAGAAAATCTACGGGCAATTAGTACTGCTCGGCTTTGACATTACTGTCTTTACACCTGCAGCCTATCAACGTCATCGTCTATAACGGCCCTTAAAAGAAGCCTCATCTTGGGCTGAGTTTCGTGCTTAGATGCTTTCAGCACTTATCTCATCCATACGTAGCTACCCTGCGGTGCGGCTGGCGCCACAACAGGTACACCAGAGGTATGTCCGACACGGTCCTCTCGTACTAATGTCAGGTGCCCTCAAGCTTCTAACGCCCACAACAGATAGGGACCGAACTGTCTCGCGACGTTCTGAACCCAGCTCGCGTGCCACTTTAATCGGCGAACAGCCGAACCCT
>CAZPYJ010000036.1:0-13965 GCA_964590645.1 uncultured Lentimicrobiaceae bacterium | reverse complement strand
AACCCTTTATCTTTTCCTTCTTTAAAAACAAGATGCACTTGGCCGGAGGCTTACGTCAGTGTTCAGTGTTCAGTGATCAGTGTGTCAATGCCTGAATACCGTTGACCTTCTGACTTGCTGATCTTCTGACTTGCTGATCTTCTGACCTGCTGTTCTTCTGACCTGCTGCTCTTCTGACCTTCTGGCCTGCTGATCTTCTGACCTACGGGAGATATTTTATGCAAGAGTGACAAGGAGTCAAAGGGATACTGCAAAACTCGATTGAAGATTACTTGATTTGAGATGGTAGCCTGATGATTGTGGAAGTTGTTTTCTATGCAAGAGCCTGCCTGCCGCCGGCAGGCAAGAGCATACAGCATACAGTATGGGTATGAGTGCCGAAGTGCAGCCGAAGGGTACAGTGGTACTTCGACAGGCTCAGCAGAACTGTGAGAGGCTCTCCCCGCTAGCGCTGGCTGGCGGGGCGGCCTACTCGATTATGGGCAGGTTTACTTTATCCTAAGTGTTTTTCAACTTGAATTTTAGCTTTTCTCTGCTCTAATTCAGTTTGTACTGCTTTTGGAACACAAGTTTTATTAACAGGATTAAAATATGTGCCCAGAGATTTAGCCAAAACAAGCGCAACAGGAATACCAATAATTGTCACAAACAAGCCTGCAATTTGAAAAATTGTCACTACTGCTAAGAATAGACCAAATGGGAAGTAGATTATTCTAACGATTAGACTAAAAGATTGCCAAAGCTTATTTTGCTCATTCTTTAATTCCTTTTTGCTCACCATTGCAGAAGAAAAGGGAGTCAACAAAAACTTTGAAAGCTGAATAAGACCAAGACCAATTGGAGCACCAATGACAGTGATAACAAATAGACCACCAATGATAAAGGTTCCGAGAGCCGAAAGAAATCCTAAAAACGGCACGTGCCAAAGAATGTTTGCTAATGTTCTCATAATGTTTATTTTAAGGGATTCTACTCGTAAGGCTTTTCGATATCGCCCCGTTTAACTTGTGGTTGCTGGACTCCACTTAGGTTTTTTATTAGGACTAAGAAGTAATGTTTGCGTGGGAAGCTTCTATTTCATCTAACTTGCCCATAACGAGTTGCAGCTATACGCAGGCAGGGATTTTAACCACTGAACTACCTACGAAGAACTGAACTTCAAATTTAGCAATTACCTGTCCTACGAAGCACAAAACTCCTGCTTGCGTATAGGTGATGTTGTACGGTCGTTTTTATTCTTCTTTTTTCCAATCTTCAATAATTTTTACACTATCCTCATAAAACGTAAAGGTCAACCAGTTATCTGAAACAGCACCTACAAATGACTTTTGAGTATTATTAATATCAAAATGAATTATACTATTTGCAGTGTCGAGTTCAAATGTGCCATTGATATCAGGTCCGTATTGTGTTTTTGTAAATTCTCCTTTTAAATCATCTAATTCACCATCTCCTATTAATTCGAGGGTGTCAAAATGAATTGACATATCAGTAATTCCGCCAATTGTCAATCCTTGAAGCCTCCATTTCCCGAGAATACCATATTGTTCTAATCTGTCAGACGGATCAATTTTGTCATTTTCTTCGTCTTTTTCACAGCTAGTGAAAACTGTTATAATGGATAAAGCCAGTACAAGTAAATATTTCAGTTTGCTCATTTGTGTTTATTTATAAAATACAAGATAAAGTTAATTTTGAATTTGTTAGGACTTTGCACTTAGCACATTATTTTTAGGTTATTTTTTGCTGTCGGTTGTTTTAAATGCCGTATAACGTAAATGCAAGCGAACTTTGGTGGTTATAACTGCTATACCCAACACTAGCCACTCTCCCGAAAATCCAGCCAAATCCTTGCGCCGCGTAAAGCTATAAAAATATATTTCAAATCTCCAAATTCTAGTGTTAAGTTTCTAACACTAGTGCTGGAAGAGGCGACAGAAGGCCATAAGGCCAGCAAGATCATAAGGCCAGACGAAGGGTTAAACCCAATCTGTTTTTGCGGCCTCACTGCATTTCCGTATGAAAACAAGGCTGAGGATGGCGTCGGCAAGTGTCAGCGGTCTTCCAAATGGAGCGATCCGCGAGCATAGGTTTGGGAGAGGATGATCAAGTGCACTGAAAAAGCGGCTCGGATCGCGACTCCCATCCGAAGCCGTAGTTTTCAAGGAAAGGCAATGCAGCCTTGATTTTTTGCTACTTTTTTATCAAGAAAAAAGTAGGGCCAGCTGGTCCCTGAGCGCTTGCCCTGAGCCTGTCGAAGGGTGTCGAAGGGCCGGCCTGAAGGCAAGACTGAGGAAATACCAGTATCTCTAGTTTTGATTGATGCGACCAGATTTTCTATTCTTTGTTCATTTCTTTGCTCGCCCACCCTTCGACAAATTTTGCTGCGCAAAATTGCTCAGGGACCAGTCCAGGGTCACTGAGGAGGCCGATAGAAATCGGCCGACGAAGTGTTCAAGGGGTTTTTCATCCGCCCTTGGCGGCTGAAAACCATAGCTGATTGGCTAAATTTCCTACAAGGATTCGGAAATTTTTAGCGCCAATCAGCTATTATCCTGCGAAAAAAGACTTTATCCGCTGTGCGGATATTAAACCCAACAGAAACTAAGCTTCTTCACCACACTCATCCTGTAAACTCAAACTGTTTTTACGGTCTCATTGCATTTCCGTATGAAAACAAGGCTGAGTTCGCGCGCCTACCTGCCGGTAGGCAGGCGCTTGCAGCGCGTGCGTAAGGGCTTGTCGTCTGTGACGACACCCATTGAGCAGTTAGCGTAATTCAGCGCGAGCTCGAGTTCGAGTTCGAGCACGAAAAAAAAGAAAATCGCATTTTGATCACCTTCCGCAATTCGTAGCCATACCTGGCGGCTGGAAACCGTCTTCGCTATGTAAGATAAAATGCGTTGGCTCCAGCCTGGGATGCAGGAATGCGTTTTGACAATTTTAGCAAGGATCTACAAGTCCGTAGCGAGGACGCTACGGACAGCGGAGACTAATACAGGCGGTAGGTCTGTAGCCTAACCGGCAGGAAAGTTCACCCCGTTCTTTTTGATTTATGTAAAGTTATCAACCTAAACCATAAGTTATGAGTCTCCCCCCAGACCCCCCTCGTTTAATAACAATGATTAAGTAAGATAATTGGAGTGCGAATCTAAAGGCCGGCAGGCAGGCAAGAGCATACAGTAAGGGTATGAATGCGTTATGTGCTTGATCTGCAGATACCTTCCTTCAAAAATCCCACATCATATATCAAGTAATCTCACCTCCATTGCGGAACACGCGACAAGCGAAGTGCGCCGGCATAGCCCGGGCGCAGAACGGCCTTCTAATCCTGCTTTTTGGAATACTGTCTGGTTTTATTCTCCGGATCGCTTAGGGTCAGGACATCATCCGACAAATCAAAAACACTTTCGAAAGTTCTATTCATTTCATAAAAGTCCAGGATGACCTTATTATCCAGTACTCTCCATTTGTAGTTGAATTTCTCTTCCTTTTTTTCCGGCTTGCCATTGGAAGGTGTTTTTTCTGTTTCAACCATCCAATAGCCTGTGCCATCCTCTTGAAAGACAAAATGATAGGTCACATTTTCTTCCTCATTGACCCCCTCGTTGCTTGCGTAGTGATAATTTCTTTCCACCACAAACCAATGCCCGATGATGGAGGTGGAAATCGGATCATTGGCCCGGCTCTGGCCAAGCATTCCCAGCAAGCACCCCAGCAGTAAAATCGTCCTGTTTTTCATTTTAAATGCTTTGATAAATGATTAAGTTCTGATTTGCAAAGGAAGGATTATTTAATGCAGGCTCAAACAAGCAGCGCAAGCCGGCAGGACTTTAGCGTTTCCGTACATAATGGCGCTGTGTTATTTGATTTAAAAAAGTTTTGCTGCCCTTTAATTCAAAGGATAATGGGCAGGGCAGATCCCCAAATAAGGGGGAGCCCCCTCCCAGCAGCACCGGAATGGTGGTCAGCACCATTTCATCTATCAGGTCCGCCTTCAGAAAATTCCGGATCGTATTCCCCCCATCAATGTAAAGTTTGTGATACCCTTTCGCGTGTATCTGGTCTAAGACCTCTGCAGGCTTTCCTTTTAATAGGAATACCTTGTCTCTGTATGCTTCCGGAATTTCCTTCAGACTTTCAGATAAAACGAATACCCTTTTCTGATATGGCCAGGGGATATCGAATCCGAGCACCGTTTCAAAAGTGCCCCTTCCCATTACCACTGCGTCCATTCTTTGGATGAACTCCTGATATCCCATATCCTCATTCCCGGGATTTGGCAACGCCTGCAACCAATCGATGCCCCCGGATTTGTCCGCGATGTAGCCATCCAGACTGGTGGCGATAAATATGCTATTGCTTGCTTTTTTTTCCATACGGCCCGGGTGCTTTAAGGCTCCTTTTCAGATCCTTGTTTTATAACTTGATGAGCCTTTCTCTTACCATTCTGTCGGCACTTCTGATTTCAATGATAAACATTCCTTCAGCATTGGCTGACAGATCGAGGGACATTGGGATCCCCTTTGTGGCGTGTACCAGCCTGCCATAGGCGTCAAAGATCATTACCCTGGCATCCTTCGCATAATCTCCGGGCTGAAAATGAATGAGGCCACTGCTGGGGTTTGGAAAAGCGATCGCCTGATCTGCCCATATATATTCAGAAATGCCTATCGCATCGCAGGCTGATTTAATTTCTGACTCACTGCTGCATCCCAAGGCATTATTTTCGATGGAGAAATACGATGGGTGATGGTGATGATCCAGAAAATCACAAATACTTCTCACTTCACAGTAGGACAGCGCAGGATTCTCTTCCAGGTTTATTCTGGAGATGGATGCATAGTCCAGGCTATCCAGGCCGCTTAAATGTGTCAGAACCTGGTTATCCCTGATTTCGAGCATTCCACCCATTGTTTTCAGGTTCATCAGTCCGGTGATATCTGCAAGAAGTGGATTGGATTGCAGGCTGATGAAGGTGCCCACACTTCGCAGGCCGAGAAGATGATGAAGGTTTTCCAGGGAGTCATTGTCTGAAATAAACAAAGACTGGCCGATCATTCCAAGGTTTTGCATTCCGTGCAGGTCTTTCACGCACCGGCTGCGCCCCAGCAGGAAGTGTCCGGGCACATAATCAATGCCTTCCAGTCCGAGGAGGGATGTCAGATTGTGGTTACCGGAGATAGTGAGGTTCCGTCCTATTCGCTTCAGGTTTGTGAGGGCTGAAATTGTTTGTAATTGCGCATTAAAGTAAACTTCCAGATCACCTCCCACCCCTTGCAGGCATTGCAGACTGTCTAAGGAGCGCAATCCGTGGTTCTCCCCAATAAGCAGGGTGCCGCCAATGGAATCGGGTGCCATTCCCGACAGGTCTTGCAGGAGGTCGTTTTCCAGGATGACCAGGTCCCCGGGGATGTACTTTATTGCATTCAGACCATTAAGGCTGCTTAATTGCGGATTGCTTTGAATATGCACCAACCCACCTATATGGACCAGGCCGGATAGCGCATTGACCGCTTCCAATTGGCCATTATCAAAGATATAAAGATTATTGCCGATGAACTTCAGATTTTGGAGGCCGCCAAGCTGAAGGATGGAGTCATTTCCACTGATATCCAGCGACCCGTCAATAGTATCAATGATGCTAACTCCCAATAAGTTGCGGATGCTTCCGGCGCCATAAATGCGCACATCGCCCCCTATATGATGACAGTGGGGGTAGTGTATGGGAAAACTGTCAATTTCTGCCTGGTTTGAGAAGACAATGCCATTGGGGAAACAGGGCTGGCCGGCCAGGGCAAGGGGCAGGAGAAGGCCCGTGAGCAGCCACAGGAAGAGAGGAAGAGGCTTCATTTTATGTGCTTATTAAGAGTCATTTTCCGTCCGACAGGGCCGTAGAGGCGAAGATAAGGGAGCAGCCTGTAATATTGTTCGGGCAAAGATTCCTTCATTGTTTTCGCAAGGCACGCATACCCAAAGTTAAGAAAAAAGCCTTGCCCTTTGACCCTATTGCCTGGATACACTATGGTGTTTCAGCGGAGGGTTATGGAAAATCCCCCTTATTTGTCTCCGAAATACTTAGACGCATTTTTATTGACTTCTTTTGTGGTCCATTCATTATGATGCGCCAAAAAGTGGCGCACAAGTGGCTGGTCAGTTTTGGAGTATTCCCTCAAAACCCAGCCAACGGCTGTTTTACAAAATCTTTCTTCATCTCCGCATTTCGTTTTCCGCGGATCTTTTCAATGATTTCCTGCGCGCATTCATTCATACCTCAAGGGGAGTTGCTTTCACATCGTTTATGCTAAAAACTACCGCGCATCTTCACTATTCAGTTTGTCCCGCCCTGATCGGGCTGTTTACCGTTTGATGCACTGCGTAGGATATTACGGTAAGGTCATATCCCTGTTTATCAAAATAAATCCATCCGAAGTAATCTCCCTGATCTGTGTGAATTTTAAGGCCTACATAGGCCGTGTCATTGAAGTTGGTGGAAAAAGGGGCGGTCGCAGACGACAACATCAGCATCGCTGGATTTGACCAGTTTTGGGAAGCATCAATCACTTCATCGGGCAGGTATCGTTTAACACTATTGAAAGGCTCCGTGATGCCCACTTTATGTTCCTCAGCGGTTCCAGAGAGATAAATGCTTGTGTGGTAGTTTGCACAGGGGGAGCTCGCACTGACGAAGTAGTACCAGGACTTGCAGGAGAGCGTGAAGTCAAGGGTATCGTCATTGTTGATATCGAACGAAATACTTGTGATGGAGTCTGCAGGGGAAGGAATATTTCCACATCCTGAACCGTGGGCGATCAGCGTGTCCACGGAACTTAGGTGTATCAGGGGGTCAAGTTCAGTGTATATTATCCCGTCCACGATCGGAACGTCAGGTTTTTCCACACTTTTTTTGGTGCAAGCCACGATTGTGGAGAGGAGGATGATCAGAATGAAAGGCGCTATTTTCATCTTATTTGGTTTTTGCATACCGCCCAGGGCCTTGCAGACCTTTTCGCGAGGGGCATAATTTTATTCCGGATTAAAAATATGCCATTCTCCATTACGCGCCGCACACCTTGTCTCGCCCTGGCGCAAGACCTTACTTATTGGCAACAGTTTTTGTCTTCTAAAAATGTTAATCGAAAGTTAGATTCGATTTTCCACTTACCCATACTTTCCGGTAGATGCAGATTCATCTTTAAATTGTTGCCAACGCTCTTTGCAATCGCGTGCCCCGTGTGATAGGCTCTCCCCGCTAGCGCTGGCTGGCGGGGCGGCCTACTCGATTGTGTGGAGTTGATTTATATCCATCGTCTTACTTTCTTTTTATACTCAAGATATTCCTTTCCAAAAGTTTCAAACATTAGTTGTTCTTCTCTTTTGATAAAAATCAATCTGACTATTGTCATAAAAAATAAGGGTAAAAACAAGGCAAGAACGTTCGTTGAGAATATTGAAAATCCAAATAACAGTATCGTCATTCCTGTGTACATAGGATTCCTTGTTTTAAGGTCTAAGTCAATTTGTGTAAAACCAGCTTTAAGAAAAGAATTATTAAAATCTTTCTCATTTTTCAATTTGGCCATTTTCCACCATTTTGAACCTTCAGGAGGATATCTGTTGATGATATAAAAACGTCCATCTTTTTTTAAAACTCGATAAATCTTGGAAAAGCATTCGGAAATATCAGGCCAAAATTGAACAGTCTCATTTGCTGTAACGATATCCATTGTCTCATTCTCAAACGGAAGTTTTGTCACCGAACCGCATTCAATAAAAGCTTGTCCATTCTTTATTGGTTTCTTATTCACGTTTTTTGATAGTAAAACCATCTCCTCTGAATGGTCAAGTCCGAATAGCTTGTACTTTCTGTTTTAATCACTCCCAGCTGGCAGGCAGCGAGGAACCCTTCGACATCCATCGACTAACTCAGAGCAAGTAGCGAGAAAGGAGCAAGGATAAATGTCACTAAATCACTGATTCACTGTCCACTGTCCCTTATGACTTATGCCTTCTAAAGGCTGACTTAAATGGCTCGCTAAAATAAGCCCAGATCCAAACGCGCTTCCTCCGTCAGCATATCCTGCGTCCAGGGTGGATCAAAGGTGAGTTCAATCTCCGCCGACTTCACGCCCTCCACCTTCGAAGCCCTTTCCCTTACATCTGCAGGAAGGGATTCGGCCACCGGACAATTGGGGGTGGTCAGGGTCATCAGGATATGTGCATTGAGTTCGTCATCCAGGGATATCTCGTAGATCAAGCCCAGATCATAAATATTAACCGGGATCTCCGGATCATAAATCTCTCTGAGTGCTGCAATGATGGCACTTTCCAAAACTACTTTCTGTTCCTGCAAAGTCATTCTGCTTCCTTTCCTTATTTCTCTCCGGCTTTGGCTTTGAAGGCCAAGGCATAGAGGCGGATTTGCCGTAGCATACTGACCAGGCCGTTGGAGCGGGTAGGACTCAGGTGTTCTTTCAGTCCGATCTGGTCGACAAATCCCTGGTCCGCATTTAAAATTTCGTCCGGGCGATGGCCACTAAACACCCTGATCAACATACTGGCAATGCCACGGGTAATCACTGCATCGCTGTCGCCTGAAAACAGAACCCTGCCATCCTCCATCCGGGCGTGCAGCCAAACACGCGACTGGCATCCTTTGATCAGGTATTGATCGGTTCGATAGGCCGGGTCGATCGGAGGAACGGATTTTCCTAATTCAATGAGATAGTTATACTTGTCCAGCCATTCCTCAAACATCGAAAACTCGTTCACCAGGGCTTGCGCTTTTTCCGCTATGCTCATTATGCTTCGCTTATGGGTTCCTTTTCAGGGGATTATTGCAGCATTGCGATGGCTTTCCGCAATGATGTTGCAAAGATATCAATCTCTTGCGTAGTGTTATAAAAGGCCAGCGACATCCGCATTGTCCCCGGGATTTCCCAGAAGTCCATCAAAGGCTGAGCGCAATGATGACCGGTACGGATGGCGATGCCGAAATGATCCAAGAGGGTTCCCAGATCGTAGGGGTGTATTTCTCCAACCAGGAAAGAAAGGACGCTGGCATTCCCGGGATGGTCGCCATAAAAGCGTATGCCGGGGATTTTTCTCAGTTCTTTGCGGGCGTATTCCAGCAGCATTTGCTCTCGCTGATGGATTTCGTCCATCCCGCATTCCATCAGAAAATCGATGGCCTCCGCCAGTCCGAGCACCTGGGCCACCGCCGGGGTTCCTGCTTCAAATTTGTAAGGGATCTCATTGTAGGTAGTCTGGTCAAAACGCACTTCTGCAATCATTTCTCCTCCGCCCTGCCAGGGAGGCATAGTTTCAAGCTGTGTTGCCTTCCCGTAAAGGATGCCAATGCCCATCGGAGCGTACATTTTATGGCCCGAGAAAGCATAGAAGTCACAATCCAGGTCTTGTACATCCACTTTAAGGTGGGGTGCAGCCTGGGCCCCGTCGAGGAAAACCGGAATTCCTTTGGCTTTTGCGCGGGCGATGATTTCTTTCACCGGATTGACGATGCCACATACATTGGAAATGTGAGTGAGGGCAAGCAGGCGGGTGCGCGGGCTCAACATTGCATCCAGGGCATCCAGCTGCAGATTGCCATCGGGATGCAGCGGTAAAACTTTGAGTTTAGCCTGATGACGCTCGCAGGCCATTTGCCAGGGGACGATATTGGAATGATGCTCCATCCCGCTGATCAGGATTTCATCTCCGGGTTTCAGGAAAGCCTGTGAAAAGCTATGGGCAAGCAGATTGACAGACTCAGTCGTGCCACGGGTAAAGATGATCTCTCTGGCTTCGGCAGCACCCAGAAACTGTCTTACCTTCTCCCGTGCTGCTTCAAATCGGGCTGTGGCATCCTGACTGATATGATACACCCCGCGGTGAATATTGCTGTTGATGCTGCGGTAGTAATCCGTTTCAATTTGCAGCACCCGCTCCGGTTTCTGGGTGGTGGCGGCATTGTCGAGGTAAACAAGCGTATGCTTGCCGATTTTCCTTGAAAGGATGGGGAACTGCCTGCGCAGCGCATCAATGTTCAGGCTCATAGGGATGAGGTATCAGACTTTACTCATATCGATATCGAAGGAAACCACTCTTTTTTCACGGCAATCAATCACACATTGATCACAGATTGTGAGTTCCCCTCTCAGGCGCTTGGCTACCAGCTCATCAATTCGCTCCCTCAGGGCCGGAATTTTGATTTCGCGGATCACCTCAGCCGCAAAGGCGTACATCAGCAGCATACGGGCAGCCTGGGCGGAGATACCCCGGGTGCGCAAATAGAACATTGCTTCCGGATCCAGTTGTCCGATGGTGGCCCCGTGGCTGCATTTTACATCGTCGGCGTAAATCTCCAGATGAGGTTTGGTATGTATCCGCGCCTTGTCGGTGAGCAAAAGATTACGGTTGTTCTGGTAGGCCAGGGTCTTCTGTGCATCTTTTCTTACCAGAATATGTCCGTTGAAAGCCCCGCTGGCCTTGTCGTCCAATATGCCTTTAAACATCTCATTGCTGGTACAATGCGGAACAGCGTGATCTACAAAAACCTGTGAGTCAACGTGCTGCTCTCCATCCACCAGCGACAGGCCCAGGATATTCGCGTTGGCGTGCTCTCCTGCAAGATGGGCGTGGGTATTGTTGCGAACCAGGCCGCCGTGCAGTACTATGGTGTTGGTAGACATATTGCTTTCTTTCTCCTGGTGGAAGAAGGTAGTGGTAATCAGGGTCGAGCTGTTGTCTTTATTCTGGATTTTATAGTGATCCAAAGATGCGCCCTCTCCTACATAAAACTCTGAAACAGAATTGATCAG
The DNA here is from genome assembly GCA_964590645.1 of uncultured Lentimicrobiaceae bacterium. Lineage (GTDB taxonomy): Bacteria > Bacteroidota > Bacteroidia > Bacteroidales > JAGNHN01 > JAGNHN01. The sequence goes on along the minus strand of CAZPYJ010000036.1, from coordinate 3,145 downwards.
ACTTTCCCTATGTTTTAGTGAATGATCGCAGTGGATGAGCTTCAGGCTGGCATTTTTTTCCAGGATGATCAGGTTCCGGGGTTGTACGAAGATGTTTTCTTTGAGATCGACCAGATTGATGATCTGGACAGGTTTCTCCACAACAACACCCTTGGGGACGTATATAAACAGCCCGTCCTGGGCAAAGGCCGTATTCAGGGCGTTCATCCCGTCCCTGTCGCTGTCGGTATAGCGGTTGTAATGCTTCCGGATAAGGTCAGGGTAATGCTGCATCGCTTCGGCCAGGCTGCCGATGATGATGCCATCGGGCAGATTCTGCAAGGCTAACCCATCGCTTACCAGCCAGCCATTGTATTGGGTAACCAATATGGTATCCAGGTCGAATACCTCGCATTGAAAGATCTTTTGAATGTCGATCTGTTGTTGAAGTGGTTCGAAATGATGGACATACTCCAGCATCAGGGGTTTACTCAGATTGGTCTGTCTCCACTTTTCCTGGCTTGCTTGAGGGAACCCCAGCTTTTTGAAGCTTTCAATAGCTTGTTGCCTGACCTGTCGGATGTGCTCCGAATCCTTGCTGAAGTTCTGCTGACGGAGTTCTTCGTAGAGCTGGAGCATCTTCTCCTTCAGTCCGCCTTCCGTGATAATAGCACTCATTCTTCTCTCCTTTGCTTTAGTCGGCCATTGCCTGGTGGCCTTCTTTCAGCCATTCGTATCCTTTTTCTTCCAGTTCCAGGGCCAGGGATTTGTCGCCGGTGCGAACAATCTTTCCCCCGAAGAGTACGTGCACAAAATCGGGGATTATGTAGTCGAGCAGGCGCTGGTAATGGGTGATGACAATGAAAGCATTCTCTTTGGTGCGCAGCTTATTTACGCCATTGGCTACCACCTTCAGGGCGTCAATATCCAGGCCTGAGTCGGTTTCATCCAGTATGGCCAGTTCAGGTTCGAGCATCGCCATTTGAAAAATCTCATTGCGCTTCTTCTCTCCGCCCGAGAAACCTTCGTTAACCGAGCGGCTTGCCAGCTGGGATTGAATTTCCACCAATTGTTTGCGTGCTTCCATCATCTTCAGGAACTCACCCGCCGGCATTGGATCCAGGCCGTGATAAGCCCGTCTTTCATTGACGGCGGTCCGGAGAAAATGGGTCATACTCACACCGGGGATTTCCACGGGATATTGAAAGCCCAGGAAAATGCCTTCGTTGGCCCTTTCGTCTACCGACATCTCCAGGATGTCTTTTCCTTTATAGACAATGCTCCCGCTTTCAATTTCATAGCCTTCCTTACCGGCGATCACATTGGCGAGGGTGCTTTTGCCGGTCCCGTTTGGTCCCATTATGGCGTGGATCTCCCCGGGCTTCACTTCAAGGCTTAGCCCATCGAGTATCTTCTTGTCTTCAATCGAAACCGTTAAATTGTGAATCTTCAACATTATTTTATCCTTTCTTGTTTAACCAACACTTCCTTCCAAACTGATGGACAATAATTTCTGTGCCTCCACGGCAAACTCCATAGGGAGTTTACTCAGCACTTCTTTCGCATAGCCATTCACGATCAAACCGATGGCTTTTTCCGTATCGATTCCTCGCTGGTTACAGTAAAAGAGCTGATCTTCGGAGATCTTTGAGGTGGTAGCCTCGTGCTCTACCACGCTGGAGCGGTTTTCAGCACTGATATAGGGATAAGTATGCGCTCCACATTGATCTCCAAGCAGCAGGGAATCGCATTGGGAGAAGTTCCTGGCGTTTTCCGCTTTCTTCCCGATCCGGACCAGGCCCCGGTAGCTGTTGTTGCTCTTGCCGGCCGAGATGCCCTTGGAAATGATGGTACTCCGGGTATTGCGTCCCAGATGGATCATCTTGCTTCCGGTATCGGCCTGCTGGTGGTTATTGGTTACAGCCACCGAATAGAATTCCCCCACGCTGTTGTCGCCCAGCAACACACAGCTTGGATACTTCCAGGTTACCGCCGAACCGGTCTCTACCTGGGTCCAGCTGATCCTGGAATTGGATCCTTTACAGATGCCGCGTTTGGTCACGAAATTATAGATTCCGCCTGCCCCGTCCTTGTTGCCGGGATACCAGTTCTGGACTGTGGAATACTTTACTTCGGCATCTTTCAGGGCCACAATTTCCACCACTGCGGCGTGCAATTGGTTTTCATCGCGCATCGGGGCGGTGCAGCCTTCCATATAGCTCACATAGCTGCCTTCATCGGCAATGATGAGTGTACGTTCAAACTGACCCGTACCGGCCGTGTTGATGCGGAAATAGGTGGAAAGTTCCAGCGGGCAACGCACCCCTTTGGGGATATAGCAGAAAGAGCCATCGCTGAAAACGGCCGAGTTAAGGGCGGCGTAGTAGTTATCGTGCATCGGGACTACCGATGCCAGATACTGCCTCACCAGCTCGGGATGGTTTTTTACAGCTTCGCTGAAGGAACAGAAGATAATACCGTACTTTTTGAGGGTGTCCTGAAAAGTAGTTTTGACCGATACACTGTCGATGACGGCATCCACGGCCACACCACTCAGGCGTTTCTGCTCTTCCAGGCTGATCCCCAGTTTATTAAAGGTGTCCAGCAATTCCGGGTCCACCTCGTCGAGGCTTTTGAGTTCCTTCTTGCGCTTGGGTGCCGCGTAATAGATGATATCCTGAAAGTCGATATCAGGGTATTTCACGTGCGCCCATTTGGGTTCTTTCATCTGCTGCCAATGCCTGAAGGCATTGAGCCTGAACTCCAGGAGCCATTCCGGTTCATCTTTCTTGGCAGAGATGAATCGGATGGTATCTTCGGTCAGCCCTTTGGGTGCCGTCTCTGTATCTATATCAGTAAAAAATCCGTACTTATATTCACTGCCGGTTACTTCCGCAAGTATCTTATCCTGATTGTTGTTGGGCATTTGTTTATTTAGATTAGTTCTAAATTAATTAGCATAAGTCTACAAATGTATAAAACATTTGGGAAGCGGGATAGTTTGGGCTGTTTTGGAGGAGGGGCAGGGACAAGCGAGGAAAGCGGACAAGCGAGGGAAGCGAGAAGCCCCAAAGGTCAAGCTTATTCAGGCATTGACACACTGAACACTGCCCACTGAACACTGCCCACTGAACACTGCCCACTGAACACTGCCCACTGAACACTG
>CAZPYJ010000035.1:0-14223 GCA_964590645.1 uncultured Lentimicrobiaceae bacterium | reverse complement strand
GAAGAGGAAGAGGAAGAGGAAGAGGAAGAGGAAGAGGAAGAGGAAGAGGAAGAGGGGGAATTCTCCCCCCCCTTCTTTCCAATGCGCATTAGTTTACGCTTAATTTGGCCACGTCGTCCTTTTTGAAAGCATAGATATAGTTCCCGTCTGCAGTCATATCCACGCCGCCGCTGAATTCCGAGTCGTTGGCGAATTTCTCGTTCTGGGTATGCTTGCTGGGTTTGATCTTCACAATTCCTTTGATGTTCCCGTTGTTCAGGTCCACCCCGGCGATGTCGTATTTCTTATTCTGCAAAAAGACATTGTCTCCTTTCCTAACATAAGCATTCACCCCGCGGAATTTATCCGTCGAATACATCATCTTTCCGTCATACTTGTTGAATGCTGCCATTCCTTTGTCTCCCACAATGGCTACTTTTTCCCCGGCATCGAAAGCGAAGAGGCCCGGCCCAACTTTGGCACTCTTCAGGTCGGATGAGAAGAGTTCCCTGCCGCTGTCCGTATCATAGGCATAAAAGGCTACACCCGATGCCGCATAGACTTTCCCATCTTCCACCACCATATCGGTGATGCGCTTTTTGAACTTTTCCGATCGCCAGGTATACTGTCCTGTATTCACATCCAGTCCGGCCAGGGCAAAGCGGCCCAGCCAGATATACTCATTCACGTAGGTGTAGGAATAGCCCTCATTGGCACTCCCTTCACGGGTAATGCGCTGCTGGTTTACGTAACCTCCGATCTGCATCACCAGGGTATTGCCGGAAAGGGCAAGCTGAGGGATGGCATTGGCCTTGGTGATCTTCTCACTGGTCCACAGCTCACGCCCTGACTCCAGATCGAACTTCTGTACGAATTTATTCTTCATCTTATTGTCTCCCAGTACGATATAAACAGCATCTTTCGTAATGAGGGGTTCGGCAATGGCACCATAAATCCCGGCAGCGATGTTTTTCCCCCCACCGGAATACTTCACCCCAGCCATATCCGGCTCATAATGGGCACCCCAAAGATTCTCTCCAGTTGCCAGATCGAATACCTGAAGTCCCCCCAGCTGGAGGAAGAGTTTGTCATTGTGGATGCTGAGTGTCACCAGCGGATCGCGGGTCAGGAGTTTCTTATCTACCTTCCCCCGGTAGGTAGCTTCCCAAACTACGTTCCCGTTGTCCGCATTGATCCGCATCAGTTGGTTTTTAAAACCTGTAAACAAGGCCATCAAACCCTTAGGCTGGTAGTTCACCATTACCAGCTCGTTGGTGCCGGGAAGATAGAGGTACTGCCCTACGGCTCCCCTGAACCTGCTGGTTTCCCACTCTTCCTTTCCGCTTATCAGGTCTATCATAATCAAAGACTCCTTCTGGGCAAAAGCAAAGGATTGGATTTCATCAATGTAGATGATCATATCTTCCAGTTGGGCCTGATTTCCGGAAGCGTTTTTCTTGGGTTTGGGAAAACTGAAGCGGTCTTTCACCCACAGCATTTTCCCGTCCTTAAGGTTGATGGCAGCCATTCGGTCCTTTCCCAGTTTATTGTCAAAAACCAAGATCGCATTGGCATCCCACATCACGATCTGATAATTCGTATTGTTCAACTCACCACCGCTGATCTCTTTGAACTTATAGCTGTATATAAGTTTTCCGGTATTCCCATCCATCAAACAAAATTCCGTGGGTGTGGAACCCACGATCAAATGCCCGGAAGGGGAGGCATTGGCGTAAAGGCTGCCCTTGTTATCGAGCTTGCCTTCCCACATCGTTTTGAACTCGGTTTTCTGGGCTGTGGTCATCCACAGGGGCAGGGCCATCAAGGCCATCATCAGCATTGCCGTTTTTGTTTTCATTGCTTTGAGATTAATACAGGGGCTCTTCCCTGTTCATCCCATAACCTCAAAGCAATTGGATGGAGGAAGAGCACCCTGGTTTTTTAGTTCTTTGGCTTTGAGGACAAGGTTGAACGTGGCAAACATAGGTTCTGCGGAAGGCGGGAAACCTCCGTCTATTGCCCTATTTGACTAAGTGGTTTACCGTAATTCAGGAAATATATCCGTGCCGGATGGCAAAGCGAATAAGGCCGGCGACGTTGGTGACGCCGATTTTACGCATCAAATTGGTGCGATGGGTATCTACGGTGCGGTGACTGATAAAGAGGCGGTCGCTGATCTCTTTGTTGGAAAGGCCTTCCGCCACGAGGCGCAGTATCTCACTTTCCCGGCTGGTCAGTACCGGAATATCCTGCAATTTGTCGGCCCTGACTTTTCCTCTGCCTTCCGGTTTGAGCAGGGAAAGGGTAACTTCTCCGCTGAAATAGGGTGTTCCGGCGGCCACTTGTCGTATCGCTTCCATCAATTCGGCCTTGTCTGCATTTTTTAACACATAACCCATTGCACCGAGTTCGGCGAAGCGTTTGACAATGGCACTTTCATTATGCATTGAGAGCACGATGACTTTAATGCCGGGCTGTTTTTTTCGAAGGACGGCCATTACCTCCATCCCGCTCATCCCAGGCATATTGATGTCGAGCAACAAAATATCCGGGATGATCAACTCCACCTGCTGCAGCAGGCTGGGGCCATCATTGGCTTCCATCACGATTTTAATCCCATCCTCTGTGCTCAGGAGGGATCGGATCCCATCGATCACCAATTGATGGTCATCGGCAATGGCGATATGGAGAAATTCTTTCACAATGGAATACGGATAGTGACCAGGCTTCCTTCTCCCGGCCTGCTTTCATAATGGATTTCTCCTTTGATAAGGCTGACCCGGCTGTCGAGGTTCAGCAAGCCTATGCCTTTGCCACTCTGTGCTTTGGTATCAAAGCCTTTCCCATTGTCTTCCACCATCAGCACCAGGCCTTGTTTGTTTTTGATCAATTGAAAAGAGGCTTCGTCTGCCTCGCTGTGCTTCAGGATATTGTTGACCAATTCCTGCAGTATGCGATAGATGCTTACTTCAACGATTTCAGGCAGGCGTTCCCCGACAACGCCATAATGATCGAATTGATAATTGGTTTGTGCGTGATTGAATGCCGAGGCAAGCATTTCTTCAATGGCGGGAATGAGTCCCAGCGCACTGAGGGCCTTGGGGCGCATCTGATGCGAGAGCGACCTGACTTCAGTGCAGGCATTGTCCAGAGACTGTCCGAGTGCTTTGAGCCGGCCTTTTTCATCCATTTCCAGGCTTGCATTTTCGACAATTCCCTCGCATACCATTTTGAGTCCGCTTAGTGTCTGTCCGATGCCATCGTGAAGGTCTTCCGCAATGCGCTTCCGTTCATTTTCCTGTGCTTCCATCACGGCCTGCATTCGTATTTCCTGTTGACGGAGCTTTTCTGCCTGCCAGAGTGCCTTTTGTTTCTGCCGATAGCGGTAGTATTCGAAGAAGCCACCACCCAGCAGGATCAGCGCCAGACCGACCAGGAGGATAATCTGGCTGCGTTGCTGCTGGACCTTGAGTTCGGAAAGTTGCTGGCGGCTGGTAAGCAGGGCAATTTGTTGTTCACTCTTTTCGGCATCATAACGGGTTTGCATTTCCAGGATGCGGGCATTGACCTGGTCGTTATAGACTTCATCTTTTATCCGGATGTATTCCCGTAGGGTTTGTAAAGCCAGGTCTCTTCTTCCGGTGAGTGCATATAGTTCGGATAAGCGGTTGAGGGTGTGGATTTGTTCTTCTTTGACCCCGGCATCGGTGGCAAGCGAGAGGGCTTCATTGAGGGAGTTTTCGGCGCGTTCAAATTGGTTCTTTCGAAGATAAACCTCTCCCAGGCTGGCCAGGGTGGATGCAATCGCCTTCTTATCATCCAGTCCGCGGCGGAGCGCTATAGCCTGCTGAAGATACACCAGGGCGGTATCCAGGGAACCTGACGAGAGCATAATGGCGCCATAATTATTCAACTGTACCGCCAGCGCTTCGGCATCGTTGGTTTGTCCGAAATACGCTATGGCTTCCTGAATATAATTCAGGGCCCTTGGGGTGTCCCCGCTTTGCAGGTGCACATTCGCCATATTGCCCAGGGATGCCCCGATTCCGTATGCATCTCCTATCTGATGGCGAATATCCAGGGCTTTCTGATGATATTCCAGTGACTTGGGAAGGTTCCCCAAATTGTAATGTATGATGGCGATATTGTTCAGTGAATAGCTGATCCAGCGATCCTCCTTCAGTTTCTCATAAATACTCAGGGCTTTAAGCTGTCTTTCCAGGGCCGCACTATGGTTGCCCTGCTTCTGATATATGATTCCTTGTTTGTTATAAAGCGAAGCGACTCCGGCACTGTCGCCCGTCTCCTGACGGATTTTCAGGGCCTGGGAGAAATAATCCAGGGCGGTTTGAAAGCGGTTCTGGTCGATGAGGATGATCCCCAAATCATTCAGGGCCTGGGCTTCCCCATTTTTGAATGCGCTGTTCCGGGCCAGGACCAGGGCTTGCTCACCGTAATGGAGGGCCGAATCCCTGTCGATCAGTCGGTATTCCCAACAGAGATCCGACATCAGCAATACCTTTTGCGTATCCGGCGCCTTCCTTAACAAGCCTTTAAGGCTGTCGGCAATTGCATTGCCCGCATAGGCAGGCACTGCGAAACAACCCAGAAGGAAAAGGAGGAGAATACGATACGGCCTGAGCATTGAACATTATTGATGCTCAAAAATACAATTTCATATTGAGAAAGTTCAATTAGATGCAGATCGCCAATGCCGAGAAAGTGGAAACAAATTGAATCCCTCTGCCGTGAGAAAGGAGGCGGATTTCTTCAACGAAAAGCCCTTGTTTGTAAAATTTTGTATTTTTGGTGGATATTAATGTCCACTAAAAACGAGCAAGATGAGTGAAAAAATATTAGTAAAAGATCTGGTAGCCCGGAATTACCGTGCAGCCGATGTGTTCAGTAAGTATGGAGTAGATTTCTGTTGCGGAGGGGGTATTTCCCTGGATGAAGCGGCGGAAAAGGCAGGCATAAGTGTTTCGGCCCTGCAGGAGGAGCTGGACAGGGCGATGGAAACGCCTGACCGTGAATCTGACCTCCTCAGACGTCTTCCGCTCAATGAGTTATGCGATTACATCCTTGAAACCCATCATACTTATGTGCGGGAAAACCTGCCATTGGTGGCGGATTATCTGGCGCGTATTGTGATGGCACACGGTGATCGTCACCCTGAACTGGAGAAAGTGCAGCGGGCATTTCAGGAATCGGCCATTGCACTGACACAGCATATGCAGAAAGAGGAAATAATGCTGTTTCCCTATATTTCATCCCTGGTCAAAGCCTATCACAAAGGTGCAGTACCTCCTGTTCCAACTTTTGTCTCGGCAAAAGCTCCGGTGGAAGTAATGATGGCGGAGCACAGTGCGGAGGGGGATCGCTTTGAAGAAATAAGCCGCCTTACAAACCAATATGCCTTGCCGGAAGATGCCTGCAATACTTACAAAGTAGCACTGGAGAAACTGAAGGCTTTTGAAAGCGATTTACATCGTCATATTCATCTGGAAAACAATATATTATTTCCCAAGGCACTACAACTGGAAGCTGAAATCAGGGCGTAAAAAACGCCAGGCTTATGTTATCCAAATCCACTGAATACGCCGTTCGCGCCCTGGTCTATACTGCCTGGCGCAATGGTTTGGGTGAGCGGCCGGGTTACAGGGAGATTGCGAAGCAGATTGGGGCGCCGCCTCACTTTCTGGCCAAGGTGATGCAGCAGCTCTCAAGCCATTCCCTGGTGTGGGCCGGACGGGGCAGGGGAGGTGGATTTCTCGTGATGAACGATCAGGCAAGTCTGTACGAGATTATTGTGGCCACAGAAGGCGAACACAGATTCCGGGCCTGCGGAATGGGCCTGCCGCATTGTTCTGATGATCGCCCTTGTCCCTTTCACTCCCAATATGCGCCCATCCGGGGAGCATTAAAAAAACTGGCTTTGGAAACAAGCATCGGGGATTTGTCCCGCGCCCTGGCTGAAGGAAAAGCTGTGCTTTACTGGCCGGTTGATCCGTGAGCAGAAAAGCCCCTATATTTGTGGGTTCATCATTCTGCTTATTCCTATGTCCACTGAAACCCGCTTCCGGCTTGGTATATCCCACGGGGATGTCAACGGTATTTCCTACGAGGTCATTCTAAAAGCCCTGGCAGATCCCCGCTTACTCGAATTAATCACCCCGATTGTTTATGGCTCTGCCAAGGTAGCGTCGTACCACCGCAAAACCATCAAAGGCATTGATGTTTCATTCAATCCCATTCGTCATCCGGGTGAAGCGGGCAGCAAAGGGATCAATATCATCAATATTACAGATGACGAAATCCGCATTGAGCTGGGAAAGGCCACCGAGGTGAGCGGTGAAATGGCGGTGCGGGCACTGGATTCCGCTGTGAATGACCTGCTCAGCGGACAGCTTGACGCCCTGCTTACTGCACCTATCGATAAGCACAGCGTTCAATCTGAATCTTTCCAGTTTCACGGGCATACGGAATATCTGGCTGAAAAGACCAAAACAAAGGATTACCTGATGCTGATGATCAGCCCCGAGCTGCGCATCGGGATGGCAAGCGGCCACCTTCCCTTGCAGGAGGTTTCCTCTTTTCTGAACGAAGAAATCATTTTTTCCAGATTGAGGGTGATGCACCGCTGCCTGGTGGAAGATTTTGGCATATCCCGCCCCCGGATCGCGGTGCTTGGACTGAATCCCCATTCCGGAGACGGGGGATTGCTGGGCAAGGAAGAAGATCGGATCATCAAGCCGGCCATCGAAAAGGCGCAGCAGGAAGGCCAGCTCATTTTCGGTCCCTTTCCGGCCGACGGTTTTTTTGGCTCTCTGGCCTACCGGAAGTTTGATGCCGTCCTGGCAATGTACCACGATCAGGGTCTCATCCCTTTCAAGATGCTGGCATTCCACAATGGTGTGAACTATACAGCCGGCCTGCCCGTCATTCGTACCTCTCCTGCCCACGGCACTGCATTCGATCTTGCCGGGAAGGATCGGGCCAGCCCCGATTCCCTGCGGGAGGCCATTTACCTTGCTCTGGATGTGCATCGTAACCGCAGCAGCCTGAAAGCACTCCGGGATAATGCGATGCCGCAACCCGGCCAGGGCGATAAGAAACCAAAACCTTAAAATGTGCCTACTTTCGATATTCCGGGCATAGCCAGGGTAACGCACTCCCAGATCCTCTCTCAAACCGCCGGGGATACCCAGGTGACGCGCTTTCTCTTTGACTCCAGAAAATTCAGCCTGGCCAGGGGAAGCCTTTTTGTGGCCATCCCTGGAAAACACCAGGACGGGCACGACTATATACTGCCCTTGTATCAAAAAGGAATACGGAATTTTTTGGTTTCCAAACCCGTATCCCTTCCCGGGCCGGCCAATGTAATCCTGGCGGAGGACAGCCTTGCTGCACTTCAGCGACTGGCAGCCTGGCACCGCCAACAATTCCCCGGCAAGGTGATCGGGATTAGCGGATCCAACGGAAAAACCATAGTCAAGGAATGGCTCTTTCAGATTCTTTCCCGGGACATTCCGGTCTATCGCAGTCCGCACAGTTATAATTCACAACTGGGTGTGGCCCTCAGCCTGCTTCAGCTCGAACCCTATCATTCGATGGCCATCATCGAAGCCGGCATTTCCCAGGCCGGTGAAATGCAGAGACTGGCAGCAATGATACAAGCGGACTTTGGTGTTTTTACGTCCCTCGGACCGGCACACGATGCCCATTTTGCTTCCCGCAAGCAGAAGTTGGAAGAAAAGATGCAACTCTTCCGGAATGCACAGACGCTTGTCTTTCCTGGTGAAATCCACGAAATACCTGCATTCCTTCAAAAAGAAAAATGGGACATCCGGGCCTGCGGATGGGGAAAAGAGGGAGGCATTCAACTCTTGCATAAGGAGATCAGTGCGACTGGTACACAAATGCAGATCGCTTTTCCCACAGGCCCTAAGGATGTCAGGATTCCATTTTGCGACCTGGCTTCGGTCAGCAACGCCCTGACTGTTGCCAGTGTACTTAGCCTGTTGGATTATGAGCCGGACTTTATTGCAGAAGGGCTGCAAAACCTGCAGGCGCTCGAGATGCGCCTGGAACTGAAAGAAGGCATCAATGCCAGTACGATCATCAACGACAGTTACAGCTCCGACCTGATGTCGCTTCAGGTGGCCCTCGACTTTATGGATCAGCAGGATGACCCGCGCGAGCGGGTGCTGATCCTTTCTGATATCCTCCAAAGCGGAATGCCCCCGCAGGCGCTCTATTCCTCACTTAACCAATTGCTGCAAACCAGGAGGGTAGATCGCCTCATCGGCATCGGAGCGGAAATCTCCGCCCACCGCCGTCTTTTTCAAGTGCAGGCCCATTTCTATCCGGATACGGAAAGTTTTCTCAGCAAGCACCCCTTTTCCTCCTTCCGGCGATGCTTTATTCTGATCAAAGGAGCCCGGGCTTTCGGGTTCGAACGCATAGGCAAAGCATTGCAGCAGAAGGCACACGAAACAGTGCTTCAGATCAACCTGAATGCGCTGACGCACAACCTGAAATATTATCAGTCCTTGTTGCAGCCGGGTACCCGCACAATGGCGATGATCAAAGCTTTCGGCTACGGAAGTGGCTCGTGGGAGCTGGCCAATCTGCTTCAGTTTCATAAGGTGGACTACCTGGGGGTGGCCTATGTGGATGAAGGGTATGCGCTACGCAAGGCGGGCATACAATGTCCGATAATGGTGATGAATCCCGACAGCGAAAGTGTGATCCCGGCCCTGCGTTACGGCCTGGAGCCGGAGATATACAGTGCCGGTATCCTGGAGGAGCTGATCGCCGGAACAGGTGCGCCGGATAGCCCTCCTCTTCCTGCACGCATCCACCTGAAGATTGACAGCGGTATGCACCGCCTCGGCTTTCTTCCGGAAGAAATACCCTGGCTCATCTCCCGACTGAAAAACCATCCGGAGATACAGGTAATCAGTGTTTTCTCTCACCTGGCTGCCAGCGAAGATCCAGCACAGGATGCCTTTACCCGCCAACAGGCAGGCGTTTTCCTGGAAGCCTGGTCCGACCTGCAGGATGCCCTGGGATATTCCCTTATGCGCCATCTGCTCAATTCGGCCGGGATCAGCCGCTTCCCTGAATACCATTTTGAGATGGTGCGCCTGGGGATTGGCCTCTACGGTGTCGCTGGTACGCCCGCAGAACAGGGATACCTGGAAAACGTGAGCACCCTGCGCTCTGTGATCTCCCAGATAAAAAACATCCGGAAAGGGGAAAGCGTGGGATATAACCGGCAATGGACAGCCGCTGAAGATACACGCATTGCCATTATTCCGGTGGGCTATGCCGACGGATATGATATGCGCCTGGGGAATGGCCTTGGTCGTGTTTTGATCCGGGGGAATACCGTTCCGGTGATCGGCAAGGTATGTATGGATATGATTATGGTTCACCTGGGTGAGGCGGAAGCAACGGAAGGAGAGGAAGTGATCCTCTTCGGAGAAGCTTTGCCGGTTGGAACACTGGCCTCCGCCATCGGAAGCATCCCTTATGAAATCCTTACCGGCATCTCTGCCCGGGTTAAAAGAGTCTACTACTATGCCTGAGTCAGGATGGAAAGCTGCCCTTCATTTCCTCACTTCCAGACCGTGGATATGGATGCTGCTGTTGCTAGCCGGACTGGGCCTCCGCCTGGATTACCATCACATCATCTCCTATGCCCCTCAGGGGGTGCATCAGTGGCGCCAGGCCGATTGTGCCTCAATGGCCCTGAACTATTATCAGGACGGAATGGCGTTCTTCCATCCGCAAATTCACGCCCTGCTGGCTCAGGAGGGTCAAAGCAGTTATGCCGCAAGCGAATTGCCCCTTCTCCCCTACCTGACGGCCCTCAGCTATCACCTCAGCGGTTTCTCTGAAGGAAATTTCCGCACCCTCAATCTGCTGTTCTTTTTCACGGGCTTGTTCTATCTTTTTCTTCTCGCCAGAAGTTGGATAAAGGATGATTTCTGGTCCTTGATGGTTCCTGCCCTGCTCTTCACTTCTCCTGTCCTGGTGTACTATGCCCCAAACTTCCTCAGCGACAGCGCCGCCTTTGCAATGGTCTTCCCCGGTTGGTATTATGCCCATCGCTATTTTCTGGAAAAGAACAGGCGCTGGAACCATCTTGCTTTGGCTTTCTTCGCCCTGGCTGCATTATTAAAAATCAGCGCCGGAGTGAGCCTGGTCACCTATGTGCTATTGCTGCTATTTGGGCTTTTGAGCAGGAAGCCGAAAAGGGTGGAAGCGAAAATGCCGCTTCTCCTGCCCGTTCTCCTTGCGTTTATGGTGGTGGTGGCCTGGTATGCCTACGCATTGTATTTCAATGCCAGCCACCAGAGCCACTATTTCGGTACCCGCATCCTTCCGCTCTGGAGTCTTGACACAGTGGGAAGAAGTACAGTGTGGGACGGCATTGCCCACACCTGGTATCAGGAGTATTTTCACCATTTTATGATGCTGAGCCTTCCCCTCCTCTTGCTTTTCTCCCTGGGGTACGCTTTCAGAAGACACGCCCTTGCAGGCCTGGGGCTGCTCCTGCTGCTTATGGGGAACCTGATCTATTTTGTCTTGTTCTATGCCGCATTCCGCGATCACGACTACTACCTGTTGAATGCCTTTATCCTGCCTGCCTTCCTCTTTTTGATGACCCTGGCCGGGCTCCGAGAATGGATGCCCCGCTGGATGGGTGCCTGGTGGGTAAAGCTGCTCAGTGTTCCGCTTTTTATCTTCTTCCTGAATCACGCTGCAAACAAACAAAAGCTACGCTACCACGGCTGGGGGAGTGAAAAAGAACACTTTGGGGTGGTGATGGAAAACAGGGCGTGGATGGATGAGGCAGGCATCCCTCCTGAAATGCCCGGTATTTCCTGGCCCGACTATACCTCCTGTTACAGCTTGTATATGATCAACAGGAAAGGCTGGACAGGCTTTGTGCTGGATGCCAATGAATCCGTGGGAGTAGAAAAGGCCCTGCAAAGAGGTGCCGGGTTTTTGCTCCATCTGAACAAGGAAACAGCCCTTCCACCCTGGCTGGAAGCCATACGCGGAGATACCCTGGATATGCGCGGGAATGCGGTATTGTATGATATCCGCAAGCCCGGCTCAAAGAAAACCGCTAATTTTACCCACTTTTGAAGGCACAATCCTATGATGGCGAAGAAATTATCTGTGATCATTCCGGCTTACAATGAGGAAGCCACCATCCATCACATCCTTAACAAAGTGTTAGCAGTCAATCTTATAGGTGAATTCACCAAGGAAATCATCCTGGTGAATGACTGTTCGAAGGATGGAACAGCGGATGCCATTGCCCACTATATAAAAGCCCATCCGGAAGCCGATATGAAGCTTTTCAATCAACCGGTGAATATGGGAAAAGGAGCAGCCCTCCACAGGGGGATTGCCGAAGCGACGGGCGACTACATTATTATCCAGGATGCCGACCTGGAATACGATCCGGAAGAATATAACCTCCTGCTCAAGCCAGTGGTGGACGGGGTGGCCGATGTGGTCTACGGGTCTCGCTTTATGGGCGGCACCCCTCACCGTATCCTCTTCTTCTGGCATACCATCGGCAATAAATTCCTGACCTTTCTCTCCAATATGTTCACCAACCTGAACCTGACGGATATGGAAACCTGTTATAAGCTCTTCGATGCCGGAAAGCTGAAGCAGATCTATTTCAAAGAAAACCGCTTTGGATTTGAGCCTGAGGTCACAGCCAAAATATCCCGTTTCCCGGGCATCCGGATTTATGAGGTTGGGATATCCTATTACGGGCGCACTTACGATGAGGGCAAAAAGATCGGGGCCAAGGACGGCTTCCGGGCCATCTATTGCATTCTGAAGTACAATATTTTCTGCCGCAGATATCTGAAATAAATCATCGTGCGCGCATTCAGCCTGTCACATACAACCCAAGCCTGGCTACTCGCAGCAGCCGGGATCCTGGCCTTGCGCTTTACGGCTCCGATTGAAAACGTGCTCTCCTGGGATGTCCTGGGTTATTACTTCTACCTGCCCGCCCTTTTTATTTATCAAGATTTAGGGATCAAAGACATTGGCCTCTACCAGCAGATCATCGAGCAATATCAGAATTCCTCCACCCTCTACCAGGTCATCACCCTCCCCGACGGTACCCATCTTTTTCGCTATTCCTTAGGAATGGCTGTCCTGTATCTTCCTTTCTTTCTGATCGGACATTGGGTTGCCCTCTCCGGCCCCTGGCTGGCCGATGGTTTTTCCGAACCCTATCAATATGCTGTGGCGATGGGCGGCCTGCTGTATGCCGTCATTGGGATCGCCCTTACGGGAAAGGTGCTCCGGAAGTTCTTTTCGGATAAGATCGTGGCCCTGAGCCTGCTATTGCTGGTTTTTGGGACCAATTACCTGGAAATGGCCGGACGAAATGGACTGATGAGCCACAATTTTCTCTTCACCCTCTACGCAGCCGTGCTCTGGCTCACCTGGCACTGGCACCGCAAACCCGGCTTCTGGAATTCCATTTTTCTTGGCGGGGTGATGGGGGTGATGACAATGAGTCGCCCGACAGAAGTGGTGGTCATTTTCATTCCCTTATTATGGAATGTTACCTCCCGGGAATCTTTCCGCCAAAAGTTGGCTTTTCTGCGGCAGCACAGGAAAGCATTTCTTACTACCCTGCTTGCCTTTATGCTGGCGGGAAGTCCACAATTGCTTTACTGGAAACTTCATACAGGAAGCTGGCTGTTTTACAGCTATGGCAACCCGGGCGAAGGCCTGGAGGTGTGGTGGCCTTATACCCTGAAAGTGCTGTTCAGCTTTCGCAAGGGATGGCTGATCTACACCCCTTTGATGGCGATGGGCATTCTCGGCCTTGTGGGGCTGCTGCGCAAGGGTCGCCCCTATGGATGGTCCCTGATGGTGTATTTTCTGCTCAATCTCTGGCTGGTGTCGTCCTGGACCTGCTGGTATTATGCCGGCAGTTTCAGCCAGCGCGCCCTGGTGCAATCCTATCCTGTTATGGCTTTCGGACTGGCTTATGCTTTGGAATGGGTCTTGTCGCGGCAACTGAAAATAAAAATCGCTGTAATGCTTGGGATCACCCTGCTGCTCTTTTTGAATCTCTTTCAGACCTGGCAATATACCCGGAGGATCATTGATTCGAGCAGGATGACGTGGGACTACTACAAATCCATTTTTCTGAAAACCTCGGTATCGGAGGGGCAGCGTGATCTTTTGCTTGTTCGGCGATCTGCGGAAACCTATGAATATATGCCGGAAGACCTGAGTGCTTTCCGCTATCGTTTGCTCGGTGAGGAAGGTTTTGAGCATCCGGTGGAGGGCAGGGCAGCGCAATATGTCGATGCCCCGGTAAGGAGTGGCAGGTATGCGCTTCGGCTTAGTCCGGAACATCGCTTTTCCCAGCCCCTGGAATGGCGCTACAAGGATATCACGAATCAGTATTATGCCTGGATACGCACCTCCGTATGGGTTTACCCTGTGCCCGACAGCAGCCGGGGGCCGTATCACCTGGTGGTGACCTTTGCACACAAGGGTGAAAACTATAAATACCGCACTTACGGTCCCAGCCTGGATTTTGTGGAGGTGGTGCCGGGGCAGTGGAACAAACTGGAGATGGATTATATGACACCTGAGGTACGTACGCGGCGGGATAAGCTTTATGTGTACCTCTGGCTCCAAGGGGAAGGGGTGGTGTATTTCGACGACCTCAGGGTTGAGGCCTTTGAGCCGAAGTAAAGGTTTTCATTTGTTGTCCGTAGGCTGTGCCTGCAGACAAATTATTCTACAGCAGATTTAGCAGATGGTCTTAGAAATATACACCACAGATTTTCACAGCTTAACACAGATTAGAATTGGGATAATCATCTCAGAAAATCCGGGGTAATGGATGATTATTTAGCGGATAGTTTTTTTATGTGGCTGGTATTTGGGGTGATTGTAAGAAAACCCATTAAGTCACATAGGGCACTGAGGAACACTAAGCTGGAATGACAGACCTTCTTAGTGCCTCTAAGTGTTCTAAGTGTCTCAGTGGTAAATCTGCCCAATAAGGACAAACCCTTAGCAAAGTATCCGGCAAGAATAGTTTTTCGAAATTTTAACGCAGAGGCGCCAAGATTAACGCCAAGGTCGCAAAGGGGTTTCTCCTCATCCCTGCTTGCTGGCAGGCAGGCTCATCCTCATCCTCATCCGGTTCCTGAGCCTGTCGAAGGG
>CAZPYJ010000034.1:0-16627 GCA_964590645.1 uncultured Lentimicrobiaceae bacterium | reverse complement strand
CCTATGCAAATCTTGTCAATTAGTGCTTGACTTTATCTTAGAATTCGCAAAGAATGACTCGAAGGGCGCTAAGGGGTTTCTCCTATAGCTCATCCTCAAACTCCTCCGGTCCCTGAGCACCTGCACTGAGCGTTTACCCTGAGCGCTCGCCCTGAGCGCAGCCGAAGGGCAGCCGAAGGGCAGTCGAAGTGTGTCGAAGGGCAAACTCACCGCATCATCCTTCGTTCCCAATCCTTGGCACACTCTCCCTATCTTATGCCTTCTTACTTATGCCTTCTGAATTATGACTTAAACAACTTGCTTTTTCAGGGGACTATTTCAGCCGTTAATAGCCGTTACTATCCGTTGATATCCGATATTAACGGCTGATAGCCGATGATAACTGTTGATAGCCGTTGTTAACCGTTACCAACGGCTATGTCTTAACGGCTGGCTTTAAATATTTCTTCCCTCAGATTTCACAGAACAGCGCAGGAGGCCTTGGCACGCGATTGCATCACGGGTGCAAGGGCTTGTCGTCTGTGACGACAATAGTGATTCAGTATGAGTAAGATTAGGCCCTTGAAGTAAAAGAAAGAGGATCTCCTTCAACAATCAAAAATCACTTTCGATCAAAGCGATCCAGGTTCATCACTTTCGTCCAGGCAGCGACGAAATCCTGCACAAACTTCTCCTTCGCATCTTCGCTGGCGTATACCTCGGCCAAAGCCCGAAGCTCTGAGTTGGAACCAAAGATCAGGTCCACACGCGTTCCTGTCCATCTCTTTTGGCCCGTCACGCGATCATAGCCCTCAAAAACATCTCCCGACCCGGAAATATCTTTCCAGGTGGTCGAAAGATCCAGAAGGTGGACAAAGAAATCATTGCTAAGGCTCTCTGGCTGATGGGTGAATACGCCATATGGAGATTGGCGATGGTTGGCGTTCAGCACCCTCATCCCGCCAAGCAGTACCGTCATCTCAGGAGCGGTAAGCCTCAGCAGCTGGGCCTTGTCCACCAGCATCTCTTCAGAAGGTACACTGTATTTCTTTTTCAGGTAGTTCCGGAACCCATCGGCTTCGGGTTCGAGCACTTCGAAGGCTTCCACATCGGTTTGTTCCTGCATCGCATCTGTCCTGCCGGGAGCAAAGGGTACGGTTATTTCGACACCAGCTTTGCGGGCGGCTTTCTCGATCGCTGCTGCGCCTCCCAGTACGATAAGGTCGGCGAGGGAGACTATCTTGTCTCCGTCCTGGTTTTGGTTGAAAGCGTGTTTGACCTGCTCCAGTTTCTCCATTACCCCGGCCAGTTGTGCGGGCTCGTTGACTTCCCAGTCTTTCTGGGGCGCCAGCCTGATGCGGGCCCCATTGGCGCCGCCCCGCATATCTGATCCTCTGAAAGTAGCCGCAGACGACCAGGCGGTATATACCAGCTGCGAGACAGAAAGACCTGTATTCAGGATCATCTCCTTCAGGGTTGCAATATCTTTCTCATTGATGAGGGTATGATCTACAGCCGGCACCGGATCCTGCCAGATCAGGTCTTCTTTGGGCACTTCGGGTCCGAGATAGCGTGCTTTCGGACCCATATCACGGTGGGTGAGCTTAAACCAGGCCCGGGCAAAGGCATCGGCAAATGCCTCCGGATTTCTTTGGAAATAACGGGAGATCGGTTCATACACAGGGTCCATCCGCAGAGCCATATCGGCGGTGGTCATCATCGGGGCGTGGCGTTTGGCCGGATCGTGGGCATCGGGCACAGTATTCTTGCCTGCACTATCTTTGGGCTGCCACTGATGCGCGCCTGCCGGGCTTTTGGTCAGTTCCCATTCATAGCCAAAAAGTACGTCAAAATAGCTGTTATCCCACTCAATAGGGGTTGGGGTCCAGGCTCCTTCTATCCCACTGGTGATGGTATCGCCTGCCTTTCCGCTTCCGAATTTACTCTTCCACCCCAGGCCTTGTTCTTCCAGTCCTGCGGCCTCCGGTTCGGGCCCCAGCAAGGCGGCATCTCCGGCTCCGTGGCACTTCCCGAAGGTATGTCCCCCGGCTACCAGGGCCACCGTTTCTTCGTCATTCATTGCCATCCTTTTGAAGGTTTCCCGTATATCCCGGCCGGAAGCCACCGGATCAGGATTCCCGTTGGGGCCTTCGGGGTTCACATAGATCAGCCCCATCTGCACCGCCGCAAGGGGATTCTCTAGCTCACGGTCGCCTTCGTAGCGCTTATCACCCAGCCATTCGCTTTCCGCGCCCCAATAGATGTCCTCTTCCGGCTGCCAGATATCTTCCCGTCCGCCGGCAAAGCCGAAGGTTTTCAGTCCCATCGACTCCAGGGCACAATTCCCGGCCAGGATCATCAGGTCGGCCCAGGAAATTTTTTGTCCATATTTCTTTTTGACGGGCCACAGGAGGAGGCGGGCCTTATCGAGGTTTACATTGTCGGGCCAGCTGTTCAGGGGGGCGAAACGTTGGTTTCCGGTGCCTCCGCCACCGCGGCCGTCGGATATGCGGTAGGTCCCGGCACTATGCCAGGCCATCCGGATAAAGAGGGGGCCGTAGTGGCCATAGTCTGCCGGCCACCAATCCTGTGAGTCTGTCATAAGGGCATAGAGGTCTTGCTTCAGCGCTGTCAGGTCAAGAGATCGAAATGCATCCGCGTAGTTGAAATCCTTGCCCATCGGATCCACCAGGGGTGAGTGCAGACGCAGAATATTCAGGTTTAGTTTGTTCGGCCACCAGTCACGGTTTGAGGTTCCTTTGCCGGCAGCGTGTCTGGCGGTCATTCCTGTCACAGGGCACTTTCCTTGTTTTTCGGAGTGACCCGGATGTGTGTGTGCTTCCATTTGTTAAAGAGTTTAGTTTGTCGCTTATTCGTTTCTATTATGATCTCTGTGCTTCGGCAGCGCTGAACATTAGGCACCCTCACCAACGCTTAGATCGTTGGGTGAGCTTTACAAAGATATAAAAAGGAGAATTATTCTTATGTAATTATTTGAAAGATTTGCAAGCAGTGATTGATCAGTGGTAAGGTCGGTCCGGATAGACTTTCTATAAGGCTTAACTTTGTATGCTAACTGGATTATAGTGAGAAGATGCAAAAAATCCTGATCATCATCAACGATGCACCTTACGGAACGGAGAAGGCCTACAATGCCTTCAGAATGGCGATGAGCTTGCAAAAGGAGCACAGCGAAGAGGTTTCGGTGAAGATATTTCTTCTGGCCGATGCCGTTTTCTGTGCATTGCCTGATCAGCAAACCGCTAATGCTTACTACAATATTGGGCGTATGCTGAAATCAGTGATCCGCAATGGCGGAGAGGTGAAGATATGCGGAGGGTGTTCAGAAGCCCGCGGCATCCACCTGACACCTTTCATTGAAGGGGTACATCTGAGCAATATGAAAGAATTTGCTGCCTGGACGGTGGAATGCGATAAAGTGTTGAGTTTCTGAGACCGGGACTATTCATTGCCGGATTTGCGCGTTAAAGACTCCTTTTTTGAAGCAGGAGCAACCAGCTTTTGAAGGGTTCTCGTATGAGCTGGAAAAACTCAGATAATCTTTAGTTTGATTATTCCTGCGAAGCTTATTCGCCAGGAAAGGATTTAAGCGCCTTTTTACCGCAGGGATCGCAAAGAAAAACGCTATGGACGCAAAGGCTTATCTCATTCTTCTCAACAATTCGCACTCGCCTGCCTACCGGCAGGTAGGCACTCGCACTTTTTTTTTACCACAAAGACACAAGGCAAAACACAAAGCACACAAAGGATTCACAGAGCATTCTTTAAGCCCGTCCAAGCTTGTCAATCAAGCCATTGAAGATGATGGCGTGGAAAGGAAGGACGCTGTACCAATACATCCTGCCCCAGAGGCCGAGCGGACGGAAGGTGGCAGTCTGGACCAGGCTGTTTCCGGAGATTTTGAACTCCAGCCAGGCTTCTCCGGGAAGCTTCATCTCAGCATACAATAACAAATGCTTCTTCTCAGGATCAACTTCCACCACCCTCCAGAAGTCCAATGCCTCCCCTGCTTGCAGGCTGTGCTGGTTTCTGCGTCCGCGCCTCAGCCCAACGCCGCCCACCAGCTTATCCAGGAAGCCCCGGAAGCCCCATAAAGCATTGGCATAATACCATCCGTTTTTGCCCCCGATCTGTATCACCCGCTGCCAGCTCAATTCCGGATCAGCCACTTCCCGGCTGCGCTTATCGGAGAAACAACCAAATTCCGGAACGCTGGACAAATGATGTATCCCTGCTTGCAGTAAATCTCCGCTGCGGGCATTGATCCAACTGGAAGGGACGGTGTCGTTCGCTGTCTGGCTCAAAGCCCGGCTTACCGCCTCAGGGTAGGGGATGGGTCGGATCCCCAGACGTGCTGCCAAATCATTGGGACGGCCCACCACTTCCACCTTCATACTGTGCACCAGGTTCACCGCCAGTTTATAAGAGGTGGAAGTAATGAAGTAAAGCCAGTAGGAAGAGAGTTTGGGCGTCATCACCGGCACAATGTAAATGCGGCGCTTCAGTCCCCGGACCAGGGCAAATTGCAGCAACATCTCCTTGTATGTCAACACTTCCGGGCCACCGATATCATAGACCTGGTTGAAAGTATCCTCCCGCATCAGTACCCCTTCCAGGAACTCCAATACATTGCGCACGGCGATAGGCTGAGAGTGTGTCAGCAGCCAGCGCGGCGCCACCATCACCGGCAGCTTCTCTACCAGATCGCGAATGATTTCAAAAGAAGCACTGCCAGAGCCCACGATGATACCG
Organism: uncultured Lentimicrobiaceae bacterium; assembly: GCA_964590645.1. Classification (GTDB taxonomy): domain Bacteria; phylum Bacteroidota; class Bacteroidia; order Bacteroidales; family JAGNHN01; genus JAGNHN01. Next base: position 11,875 of record CAZPYJ010000034.1, on the reverse strand, counting down.
GCCCTGAGGGTGGTGAGCGCATAGTCGCCCTCCCTGAGTATTTCCTCCACTGCCTTGCGCGAGCGCAGATGGCGAGAGAGCTTCTCCTCATTGGCAATGCCCCCCAGGTAGATGAGCTGCCGCAAGCGGGTATGGCGCATCCTGTTGATAAAATTCCGGGCCGTGTTCTTCTCCAGCTCAGTAAAATCCGAGGTGGAGGAAGACATTGAATGAATAAGATAATAGGCTGCGTCGATCTCTTCCGGGATGGACTTCAAAGAGGCAGGGTCCAGAAAATCAACTTCCAGTACCTTAAGACTTGCCTGTGGATAGGCGGAAACATCAAAGCGGGCCTTGTCCCTGACACAGCAATACACCTGGTGTCCTTTCGACAGCAGGATCGGAAGCAGTCGCCGTCCCACATAACCATTGGCTCCGGTAAGAAGTACCTTCATTTTAATTGTTTTTCAAGAATCATAACGCAGAGAGCCCATTCGGGTTCATTTCTCCCCGCCTTCCCAAAATGCCGTCAGTTGTTGAATATAAGTATTTTCAGACGCGACAGAAAGAATGACGGATTTCTCTCGGGAGGAAAAATAAGCGGTACTTGTTGCATTAAAAAGAATTGTGTATTTTTGCCAGCCCTTTTACGGAACAAAATCACTTATTAACAAGGATATACAATGTATCTTACAGCGGACAAGAAGAAGGAATTTTTTAAAGAACACGGAAAGTCGGAGTTCGATACCGGTACCACAGAGGGTCAGATTGCCCTTTTTACCTTCCGTATCGCCCATCTCACCGGTCATCTGAAGGAAAATAAGAAAGACAAGGTTACCGAGCGTTCCCTGGTGCGCCTGGTAGGTAAAAGACGTAAGCTGCTTGATTATCTCAAGCGCAAGGATGTTGAGCGCTACAGGGCCATTATCAAGAAACTCGGAATCAGGAAATAATCTTCAATAAAGAATTACCTGGCAGGGAAAGGCAATCAAGGCATTGCCTTTTTTTGTATGGAATAAACGACAGTATGATGCAAGGAACAGTAAAGACTTTTGACCTCGGTGACGGCAGGCAAGTGAGCCTGGAGACCGGAAAACTCGCCAAGCAAGCGGACGGATCCGCGGTGATCCGTATGGGCGACACAATGATTCTGGCCACCGTGGTTTCCCGCAAGGAAGCGGCAGACAATGTGGATTTTATGCCCCTCTCGGTGGAATACCAGGAGAAATATTCCGCCACCGGCCGTTTTCCCGGCGGTTTCTTCAAGCGGGAAGCTCGTCCTTCCGACTATGAGGTGCTGATTGCCCGCCTGGTGGACCGTGCCCTTCGCCCCCTTTTTCCCGATGATTACCACGCTGAAACCCAGGTTATTTTGTTTCTGATCTCCGGTGACAAGAAGAACCTTCCGGATACCCTGGCCTGCCTGGCCGCATCTACCGCCCTGATGGTTTCCGATGTACCTTTCCACGGGCCGGTTTCTGAGGTGCGTGTAGCCTATATCGATGGGCAGATGGTCATCAATCCTTCTATTGCCGATCAGGAGCGGGCAACGCTCGACCTGATGGTGGCCGCCAGCCTCAATGAGATTATGATGGTGGAAGGCGAGATGAAAGAAGTACCCGAAAGCCTGATGCTGGAAGCCATTCAGGTGGCCCACGAAGCCATCAAGCTGCAGTGCCGGGCCCAGCTCGAGCTCGTGGAGATGCTCGGGGGAAGACCCAAGCGCGAATACAGCCACGAAAGCAATGACCCCGAACTGGAGCAACAGATTCACCAGGCTACTTTCGACCAGGTATATGAAGTAGCGAAGCAAGGCAATGCCAATAAAGCGGAAAGACAAGACGCTTTTGCTTCCATCAAGGAAGCTTTTGTGCAAAGTCTCCCGGAAGAGGTGGCCACAGAGAAAGCACCACTGATCAGCCGCTATTGGAAGAAAGTACAGAAGCAAGCCATACGCAAAGCCGTGCTGGAGCATCGCCGCCGCCTCGACGGGCGTGCCCTGGATGAGGTGCGACCCATCTGGTGCGAGGTGGATTATCTGCCTGCCGCTCACGGATCGGCCCTCTTTACCCGAGGGGAAACACAATCCCTAACCACTGTGACCCTGGGAACCAAAATGGATGAACAGATCATCGATGGTGCCATCCTTGAAGGAAAAAGCAATTTCTATTTGCACTATAATTTCCCCGGATTCTCCACTGGTGAAGTCCGCTTTATGCGTACAGGACGCCGCGAGATCGGTCACGGAAACCTGGCCCTGCGTGCCCTGAAAAATCAACTCCCCAACGGAGAGGAGAACCCATACACCATCCGTGTCGTTTCCGATATCCTTGAGTCCAACGGCTCTTCCTCAATGGCCACAGTCTGTGCAGGCACACTGGCCCTGATGGATGCTGGTGTGAAGCTCCGCAAACCGGTTTCCGGCATCGCAATGGGACTCATTTCTGATCCGGATACCGGAAAATTTGCCGTCCTCTCTGATATTCTCGGTGATGAGGATCACCTGGGTGATATGGACTTTAAAGTCACTGGTACCCGCGACGGGATCACGGCTTGCCAGATGGATATCAAACTCGAAGGACTGTCTTTCGACATCCTCAGCCAGGCGCTCGAGCAAGCCAAAGCCGGCCGTATGCATATCCTGGACAAGATGACCCAGACGATCTCAGAGCCCCGCGCCGACTACAAACCCCACGTTCCCAGGATCGAGCAGATCCGCATCCCCAAGGAGTTCATCGGTGCGGTTATCGGACCGGGAGGAAAGATCATTCAGGAGATGCAGAAAGAAACCAATACCACCATCATCATCGAGGAAGTGGGAGAATTTGGAATCATCGATATTTTTGCCCCTGAAGTGGAAGCCATCCGCCGTGCCAAGGAAATGATCGCCCGCATCACTGCCGTTCCTGAAGTAGGCCAGGTGTATCACGGAAAAGTGAAAAGCATTCTGCCTTTTGGTGCTTTCGTTGAAATTATGCCGGGCAAAGATGGCCTGCTGCATATTTCCGAAATTGATTATAAACGAGTAGAGAATGTGGAAGATGCAATCAAGGTAGGCGATGAAGTGGAAGTAAAACTCATTGAGGTAGATGCCAAGACCGGAAAACTCCGCCTTTCCCGCAAGGCGCTGATGGAAAAACCGGAAGGCTATGTGGAACGTCCTCCCCGTCAGGATCGCGGAGATCGTCCGGATCGCGGAGACCGCGGCGGACGCGGAGACCGCCCACGCAGACCCGATGGCGGAAACCGTCATAGAGATTAGTTGTAACCCATCTGTCAATTCAGCGTAAAATCCTCCCGCAGCACTAATTGAGCGACGAAGTTTTATGAGGCAACTGAAAATTACGAAACAGGTTACCAACCGCGAGACCGCGTCTCTGGATAAATACCTTCAGGAAATCGGGAAAGTGGATCTGATCACCGCCGAGGAGGAGGTGTCACTGGCCCAGCGCATTAAGCAAGGCGATCAACTCGCCCTGGAGAAGCTGACCAAAGCCAATCTGCGCTTTGTGGTTTCCGTTTCCAAGCAATACCAGAACCAGGGGCTCAGCCTGCCCGACCTGATCAATGAAGGCAACCTGGGGCTGATCAAGGCCGCACAGCGTTTTGACGAAACGCGTGGATTCAAATTCATCTCTTATGCTGTCTGGTGGATACGCCAGTCGATCCTTCAGGCCCTGGCCGAGCAATCGCGCATCGTGCGCCTTCCCCTGAATAAGATCGGAGCCATCAATAAGATCAATAAGGCTTTTGCCCACCTGGAGCAGGAATTCGAGCGTGAGCCCAATGCCGGCGAAATTGCTAAGATGCTGGAGATCCCTGAAAATGAAGTCAAGGAATCAATGCGCAATTCCGGGCGTCATATCTCTATGGATGCCCCCCTGATCCAGGACGAGGATAATACTATGTATGATGTATTGCGGAACGACGAAGGCCCTACGCCGGAGTCAGGACTGCTTTACGAATCCCTGAAGAAGGAGATCGACCGGGCAGTGTCTACCCTCACCTCTCGTGAGGCAGATGTGATCCGGATGTACTTTGGTTTGAATCAGCGGCATCCGATGACCCTGGAGGAAATCGGCGAGCGCTTCGACCTGACGCGCGAACGGGTTAGGCAAATTAAGGAGAAAGCCATCCGGCGACTCAAGCACACCTCGCGCAGCAAAATCTTAAAGTCCTACCTCGGGTAGGATTTTTTTTGCATAGGATGTTCGTAGTTTCAAAGTCCCTTGCTCAAGGCTCACCAAACCACAGTCTCAATTCAACTGCCCACCTGCCTGCCGACAGGCAGGCTGATCACTGATCCATAAACCCCTGCCGCTGAATAAAGGCCAGGAACTTCGCACTGAAGTGTTCGTTGTCTTTTTTTGTATAGCGCTTTTGGGTGAAGATCTGTGCCAGGGTTTCCAGCTGATTCTCTTCCAGCAATTCCTTTGTCAAAGGCAGGGCTTCTTTCTCTGCATACAATGCCTCAATCCTGTCTTTATCAAAATCCTGGTATTTCTCCTGATGGACTACTGCTGCTGCGGGAAGGCGATCGGTGAGGCCGGGTTGCTCATCCGGATAACCGATCACCAGGGTCGTTACAGGAACGACACCTTTTGGGCAATCCAGCACGGTAGCAATCTCTTCCGCCATATAGGTGGTGGTGCCCAGATAACATATACCCAGGCCCTGATCCTCGGCGGCTACGGCTGCATTCTGGGCAGCCAGCAGTGCGTCGATGGAGGCGGTGTAGAATGATAGGAAATTGTTGTAGCCCGGCTCGGCCTTGCGCTGAAGGCACCACTTATTGAAACGGTTGAAATCGGCGCAGAAAGTCAATATTGCCGGAGCCTGCGTGACCATCCCCTGCCCGAAGTGCAGGGGCAGCAGCTTTTCTTTCAGGTCCGCATCGCGGGTAACAATAATGCTGTATACCTGCATATTCCCGGTGGTGGAAGTACGGATAGCCGCCTGCAGAATTTTGTCCAGCACTTTATCCGGGACAGGGTCTGATTTATATTTTCGAATCGTACGATGCTCCAGTAGAGTCTTCAAAGTTTCCATTCTCTCATTTTTGGCTTACAAAGATGTACAATATTTAAGAGTTGGGCAGAAGTCCGGAGGGTGAAAAAAGACAGGACAAATTTTCCGTTTTCGGTAAGGAGTTCGTCTATTATCTAAAATGATGAGCTTATGCGGATTTACTCTTTGGTTTATTTCAGGCTTCAATTTCTTCATTTTTGCCTACTGTTGACCATTTCAATGCACATACCCAGCATCCTCACGGCACAGCAAGCCGGCAGACTCCTCAATGCCCACCTTGCAGAAGACGATGTGCTGCGATTGGTCTTTTACAATGTTGAGAATCTCTTCGACACCCTGGATGACCCCCGGATTGCGGATGAGGACTTCACACCGGCCGGAAAGCGGGAATGGCATTACGGTAAATACCGCGATAAACTTATGCGGATTTCCAGGGTGTTGATGCACTGCGGCGGTTGGAGGAAACCGGCATTGATCGGTTTGTGTGAGGTGGAAAACCGGAAAGTGCTGCACGACTTGCTTCAGCGTACACCGCTTTGGTACTATCGCTATGAGATCATTCATTTCAACTCTGAGGATCACCGCGGAATTGATGTAGCCCTGTTGTATGATCCTGCCCGGCTCAGACCCCTTGATGCCCGTCCCCTTCGTTTGTGCTTCGAAGGGGAGCCACACAAACGAAGCCGCGATATCCTGTATGCCCGTTTTGCTTTATCCCAGGGGCAAATCTTGCATTATTTCGTCAACCACTGGCCATCCAAATACGGTGGGGCACAAGCAACTGAAACCTACCGCCTCCAGGCCGGCCGTTTTCTCCGTGCCGTGGCGGATTCCATCCTTTCCGATAAAGCCAATGCCATTCTGGTAGCCTGCGGCGACTTCAATGACGGGCCTGCTTCCGCTTCGCTTTCCTTGCTGGATGAGGGAGCAGATCCCCCTTTTCTGAACCTGATGAAATGCTTGCCTCAGTTGGGTGCCGGAACGCATAAACACGCCGGGCAGTGGGAAATGCTGGATCAGTTTCTGATTTCTCCCGGCTTGCTGGCCGACTCGACCAGGACTTCCCTGCGCTATGCCGGCTTGGGAATACTGACTGCTCCGTATTTATTAACAGAAGAGCTAAACCGCACCGGGCATCGTCCTTTCCGCAGCTTTGCCGGGACCTTTTACCAATATGGTTTCAGCGACCACCTTCCTGTATATCTGGATCTGAAGTGGCAATGCAAAAGAGACCAGGTTTTGCCCTGAGCCGCTTTCTGCTTGTTGCATACTGTGCTGGAGAACGCAATCAGATCTTCTGCTGCCCAATTCGGGCTTTGCCTTCTTCTACAATCACTTTATAGAAATATCCGGCTCCAAAATCTTTATCTACAGCCACGATGCCCTCGAAGGTCACTACCGCTCCTGTTTCGTGGTACTCATCACTGGTCACCACCAGATTGTATTCCTCTCCGAAGTTCGTTCCGTCCTGAATGTGGATCCAATTGCGATCCATAATCTCATTATTCACCTTTACGATCTGGCCGCGAAGAACCACCTTCTGCCCGGCATATTTGGCCTTATTTTCAAAAAGTTCAGCCAGGGTAATGCCGTCTTCCGCAGGTTTAACCGATATAGGGGCAGCATCGGTTTTGATATGGGCTCCTGTGGATTGAGGCTGTCCTGCGTGTGGGTTATCCATCGACATATCTTTTTCAACTCCAGCCTGAATGGGGGTGACGGACAAGCTCTCCAGGAAGAGCACTTCCTCAAAAACCCGCTCCAGGTCTTTGCTTTCAAAATTCTGCATTATCATTCCCGGGCCGTGATAATAGGTTTTACCCTCTTCTATGGCATCCGTAGGAATGGCCAGCCAGTAAGTTTCCTTCCCTTTTTCTGCCAATACATAAGTGTAGCTATTGGCCTGGATCACCTCCTTGGCGACGATCTCAATGGAATCCGGGTTATCATTGGCTGCCTTTTCCTGTCCCGACTGGCAGGAGATGCTAAGGAACAGTAGGCTTAACGCAGCCGTGGTGGTCAGAAGAAATGACTTCATAGTTTCAGATGTTTTCATTGGGTTTTCTAATGCAAAGGTAGGATAAATCAAGTATCTAAAAGAATGAATACGCTTAAGCTGGGTTCCCGGGGGGTGCTTCTGGTTTATTCATCTCAGATCGCTTCGGTGGCGATCAGGCAAAACTTTGTAATTTTACCCTGTATGGAAAGAAACGAGGCAAGACAGCGGATACTACAGCTCCGGGAGGACCTGGAGGCGCATAACTATCGCTATTATGTCTTGGCGGAACCGCTGATCTCCGACACTGCTTTTGACCAGATGATGCACGAACTGGAGAGGCTGGAGAAGGCGTTTCCGGAATGGGATGATCCGAATTCTCCCTCCCGCAGGGTGGGTGGCGCTGTTACAAAGGTTTTTTCTTCTGCGGTGCACCCTGTCCCGATGCTTTCTCTCTCCAATACCTATTCTCCGGAAGAGGTGAATGATTTTTTGCAAAGGGCCAGCAGGGAGGTGAGCGGGGAGGTGGCTTTTTGTTGTGAATTGAAATATGACGGGGTAGCCATCAGCCTCAAATATGAAGATGGCTTCCTGACGGAGGCACTCACCCGGGGTGACGGGCAAAGGGGGGATGTGGTGACCGAAAACATCCGTACCATCCGATCCATCCCCCTGCGCCTGCGCGGGGATTATCCAAGGCAACTGATTATCCGGGGCGAGGTGCTGATGCCTGATGCTGTTTTTCAGATGCTGAATGCGTCCCGCGAATCGGAAGGGAAAGCGCTCTTTGCCAACCCGCGCAATGCCGCCGCGGGCAGCCTCAAACTCCAGGATGCCGCGGAAGTCGCCAAACGAAGTCTTGATTGTTTGCTTTATAATGTGATTGAGGAAGAGAAGGGCTTCAGTTCACATTTTGAGAGCCTGGCAGCTGCAAGAAGCTGGGGCTTCAAGGTTCCGGAGCACATCCGGCGCTGCAACCGTATGGAGGAGGTGCACGCTTTCATCACATACTGGGAAGAAGCCCGGCATTCCCTGCCTTTTGATACCGATGGAGTGGTGATCAAAGTAGATGCCCTGTCACAACAGTCGATATTGGGCAACACCGCCAAATCTCCCCGATGGGCCATCGCCTATAAATACAAAGCGGAAGAGGCCCGTACCCCTTTGCTCTCTGTCGATTTCCAGGTGGGCCGTACCGGTGCAGTTACCCCGGTAGCCAATCTGCAGGCGGTTCCCCTGGCCGGAACCATTGTAAAACGGGCTTCCCTGCATAATGCCGACATTATTGCGGGGCTCGATCTCCACCTGGGGGATACGGTGGTGGTGGAAAAAGGGGGCGAAATCATTCCCAAGATCACCGCCGTGGTAGAGGCATTGCGGCCAGAGAATGCTGTCGCGGTGCGTTTCCCGGTATTATGCCCTGAATGTGCTACCCCGCTGGAACGAGCGGAAGAAGAAGCTGCCCATTATTGTCCCAACCGGGAGGCCTGTCCGCCCCAGATCAAAGGTCGCATTGAGCACTTCATCAGCCGTCGTGCGATGGACATAGAAAGTCTGGGGGAAGGAAAGGTGGAGTTATTATTTGATCAGGGTTTGATAAAGAATGCTGCGGATTTATATGATTTGAGAGAAGATCAGCTTTTGGGATTAGAGAAGGTGTTCACGGATGAGGTCAGTGGCGCGGAACGCGTGATGCGATTCAGGGAGAAGACGGTGGAGAACATCCTCAGAGGGATAGATGCCAGCCGAAAGATAGCTTTTGAGCGTCTGCTTTTTGCCTTGGGGATTCGTTATGTGGGAGAGACGACGGCCAAAAAGCTGGCCCGCCATTTTCGGTCGATGGAAGCACTGGCACTGGCTACCGAAGAAGAGCTTATTGAGGTGGATGAAGTGGGTCCGCGCATTGCTGAAAGTGTCTGCCGCTTCTTTGAGAAAGAAGAAAACCTTCGGATGATCGCCCGTCTTGAAAAGCAGGGTCTGCAGATGCAATATGATGGACCGGAGGAACAATCCGGCCCCCTGGCTGGGAAGAACATTGTTGTTAGTGGTGTTTTCAGCCATTATTCCCGGGATGAGATCAAAGTTCTTATTGAACAGCTTGGGGGAAGAAATACTGGAAGCCTCAGTGCGAAAACAGATTTCCTGCTGGCCGGAGAGAATATGGGGCCTGCTAAACGAGTCAAAGCGGAGAACTTGGGCATCCCGGTATTGAGCGAGGAGGCTTTCCGCGAAATGCTGGGTCTTGCATAAGCGCGGTGTATTTGTACTTTTGCGCCACTGATATATCCATAGATGAGCCTGATACACGAGTTTGAAAGAACGGGGAACTTCCTTTTTCGCTACCGGGGACAGATTCCGGTGATCTTCTTCCTGCTGGCAGCCCCGGTGGTTTGTTTCACCAACTATCCCTGGCTGAATGCTTCCAACGAAATCATCCTGATCCTTTTAGCGCTGGGATTAAGCCTTTCGGGCATCGTCATCCGGGCTTATACCATCGGGACCACCCCGGCAGGGACCTCCGGGCGCAATACTGAGGCCCAGGTGGCGGAGCAGCTCAACAGCACCGGCATCTACAGTGTGGTCAGACATCCTTTGTACCTGGGTAATTACCTGATGTGGGCCGGACTCCTGGTATATACCGGGCATTTCTGGTTTGTGGGCATCATCTCCCTGGTATATTGGATTTATTATGAGCGGATTATGTTTGCCGAAGAGCGTTTTCTGGAAAAGAAGTTCGGACAGGCCTATGTCGATTGGTCCCTCACTGCGCCGGCTTTCTTTCCCCGCCTGCGACAGTTTATCAAATCCAGCATCCCTTTTTCCTTCCGCTCTGTGTTGCGCCGCGAGTATTCCGGCTGGGCGGCGGCGGCTTTTGGTTTCTTTTTCATAGACAGCCTCCGGATGTTTTGTCACGGCCAAACTATTTCCTGGGATCGCTGGAGTGTCCTTTTCTTTGCATTATTTCTCATCGGGGCATTGGTGCTGCGCACGATAAAGCACCGTACGCGCATTTTACACGAAGAAGGAAGATCCTGAGCCCGGATGCGGGCAAAGAGGGAAGGGATTTCACGAGTATTATTTCAGGATGTAATCCAACAGATTTGTTTCCGGATGCACACGGTTTTTATCTACGCCACCCCTGATCCCTCTGATTTCAGCCTTATCGGTGTATTGCCATAATATCCAGTTACATCGGGGCGTCCGGTGCATATCGGATATCCAGTAGGCATAATCCGAAAAACCTATTTGAAGATATTTCTCATAATAATCACATTCACAATAGATAATAGGTTTGATGCCATACTCTTTTTCTATCTCATTACAGAAAGTGGCGATGTTGGAGATGATCCAGGCATCAGAGGGCATATTTCTCCGAAATTCCACATCCAAAACAGGAAAAAGGTCACCGGATTTTAAACGAGCTGTTTTGATGAAGTTCTTTGCCTGCGACTCTCCAGGGCTGGTATAACTGAAAAAGTGATAGGCACCGCTCAGGATATCCCGTTTCCTTCCCTCCTTGATGTAATTGTGGTATCGGGAATCCTGGTGTGTTGTTCCTTCGGTGGCTTTAAAGAAGATAAAGGCCGGCTTGTTTTCACGGGTCAGCAGTTCCCAGTCGATATGCCTTTGATGGTGGGAAAGATCCAGGCCTTCCACCCAGGGACCGGAAGGAGATAGGATGCTTGTGCCGATGCTCTTTATTTTTTCGCTTGCATTTCTTTGCAGATAGGTTTGTAAGGAAGTTCCTTTCCAAACCCACAGGCCGGTGATTACAGCGATGAGAACGGGAAGTGTCCAAATCAGCCTTCCTGGTGCTATGAAACCTGGTCGTTTAGTATACATCATTCCCGGCAAATTTATTTGATTTCGGGGGTCAGTGTTAATGCCTGAACCAAGTTGACACGATGTTCCCTTCTCGCGTACCCTGAGCGCTCGGCCTGATCGCCTGCCCTGATCGCCTGCCCTGAGCGCAGCCGAAGGGCTCGCTTCTGTTTTTTCTCCCGCAGATCAGCGCAGAAACCTGCTGCAGCGCTTCAGCCATTTTTACCACAGATAACACAGATTAACACAGATTAAAATTGGGATAATCATCTCAGAAAATCTTGGGTAAATGATGATCCTTTCGCCGACCAATTTTTATGTTGCTGGTGTTTTGGTATGATGGTGAGAAAAACCACTAAGTCACCGAGGGCACTAAGGAACACTAAGTTGGAAGCTCAGATAATCTTAGTGCATCTAGGTGTTCTTCGTGCCTGAGTGGTACATCTGTCCAATAAGGACAAACCCTTAGCCAATTATCCGGCAAGAATAGTTTTTCGAAATTTTAACGCAGAGGCGCCAAGATTAACGCCAAGGCCGCAAAGGGGTTTCTCCTATTCCTCAATAATTCGCGCTCGCACTCGCACTCGCACTCGCACTCGCATTCGCATTCGCACTTGTTTTTAAACACAAGGACACGAGGCAAAACACAAAGTTCACCTGGGCTTATGGACCTGGCACATCCTCAGGGAGGTTCTGTGCATTCTCCGTGCACCTTTGTGTAAGAAATGCTATGAAAAAAGAGATCACACGGAGAGCTCAGAGGAGTCACAGAGGTTCACAGATCAGTTTTTCTTCCTCCCCACCTTATGCCTTCATACTTATGCCTTCTGAATTATAATTTAAACCACTTGCTCTATCCGTCAGAGACCATTACTATCCGTTGTTATCCGATATTAACGGCAAATAGCAGTTGACAACCTTGATCAACGGCTATTCCTGACAAGCTGGTTTTCTTTTTTCTCCCGCAGATCAGCGCAGAAACCTGCTGCAGCGCCTCAGCCATTTTTACCACAGATAACACAGATTAACACAGATTAAAATTGGGATAAT
>CAZPYJ010000033.1:0-19586 GCA_964590645.1 uncultured Lentimicrobiaceae bacterium | reverse complement strand
CCTCACCCTCACCCTCACCCTCACCCTCACCCTCACCCTCACCCTCACCCTCACCAATTACCCTGAGCGCTCCCCCTGAGGGTCCCCTTGTCCGTTTTCCTCGCTTTCCCTGCTTATCACGCTTGTTCCTTTAACCAGCGCAGGGCTTCGCCTACTTCATCTATTCTTACAACCTGATTAATCAGGGCTTTTCCTGGTTTTTCCAGCAGGGTGAAGCGCAACTCTCCACCTACATTTTTTTTGTCGTGGAGCATAATTTCTGTCAGCCAGTTTATGTCTTCATCCTGAATTTCCGGCAGCCTGTATAGTTTCTTTACCAATTGGATCAAATGCCGGAAGGCATCGGCATCGAATCCTGTTTTTTTCTCCGAAAGCCAGGATTCTGCAAGCATCCCTGCGGCCACTGCTTCACCGTGAGACAGGCCGCTTCCTTGTTCCATCCCCCAGGTTTCCAGCGCGTGACCGATGGTATGTCCGAAGTTGAGTACTTTACGGGGTCCGTGTTCCCGCGGATCGGAGGAAGTGATATGATATTTAATCTCCACACTGCGCCGGATGATCTTTTCCCTGAAGGCAATGCCATCTTCATCCTGACTTTCCAATACGCCGTTGTGCTCCAGCACCACCTCCCACAAGCGTGGGTCGGCAATGAGCCCGTGCTTGATCACCTCGGCAAAACCGGCGCGCATATGCCTGCTGCCTAATGTCTCCAGAAACCCTGTATAGATAAGGATTTGGGAGGGGAAAGCAAAAAATCCGATCTGATTCTTGAGCCCGTCCATATCAACCCCGGTCTTTCCCCCACCCGAAGCATCCACCATTGCCATCAAGGATGTGGGGATATGAATAAAGCGTATCCCTCTCTTGAATCCGGCAGCCACAAAACCACCCAGGTCAGTAACCACACCTCCCCCCAGATTGATGAGCAAGCTCTGCCTGTCTGCTCCGTTCTCCGCAAGCTGGCGCCATAAGCCAATGCAGGTGTAAAGGTCTTTATGCTCTTCCCCCGGCTTCATCTCAAGGATCGTGGCCTCTTCCATACAGTCGCAGTGCTGAAGCAGGGGAAGGCACTCTCTGCGGGTGTTGGTGTCGGTGAGTACAAATACAGCGCTAATCTCAGGTGCTGCTTTCCAGATAAACGCATCGAGGCTGGCACAAAGGCCTTCCCCGGAAGCAAAGGCAGGGAGTGGATTTTGATTCGTCATAGCACAAAGATAATCTACGGCCTTGATCACACAGCCAAAACCTCCGGAAAAATAGGATTTGAGCCGATGCGATTACGGGTGTAGCGCAACTTCTTATCTTTGTGGCTTGTTTTAAAAAATTCCGCTCCCGAGAATATGGAAATTCCTCCGAAATACGATCCGGCTCAAACCGAAGAGAAATGGTACCAGTATTGGCTCGACCAGGGTTTCTTTCACTCCGAACCCGATGAGAGAGAGCCCTATTGCGTGGTGATCCCTCCTCCCAATGTTACGGGAGTGCTCCATATGGGTCATATGCTTAATAATACCATTCAGGATGTGCTGGTACGCAGGGCCCGGATGCTGGGCAAAAACGCCTTGTGGCTTCCCGGGACAGACCACGCTTCCATTGCTACAGAGGCCAAAGTAGTAGCCAAGCTGAAAGCCGAGGGCATCGAGAAATCCGAAATAGGACGGGATGCCTTCCTTGAACACGCCTGGAAATGGAAGGAGAAGCACGGAGGCATCATTCTGCAACAACTGCGTCACCTGGGCGCTTCCTGCGATTGGAACCGTACCCGCTTTACGATGGATCCTGCTTTGTATGAGTCGGTAATCCGGGTTTTCGTGGATCTGTACAAGAAAGGGCTGATCTATCGGGGTATCAGGATGGTCAATTGGGATCCGAAGGCTTTGACCGCCCTCAGCGATGAGGAAGTAATCTACAAAGAAGTGCAGTCGAAGCTCTACTATGTCCGCTATGCTGTGGAAGGGGAGGAGGACAGCTGGGTTACCATTGCCACTACCCGGCCTGAAACTATCCTGGGCGATACCGCTGTCTGTGTTCATCCTGAGGATGAAAGGTATGCGCAACTGAAAGGGAAGAAGGTGCTTTTGCCTTTACTTGGACGCACCATTCCTGTGATCCTGGATGAATACGTGGACAGGGAATTCGGGACGGGATGCCTGAAGATCACGCCAGCACACGATGAGAACGACTACCATATTGGCATACGGCACAGACTGCCTTCCATTGACATCCTCAATGATGACGGTACACTCAGCCGTGAGGCGGGTCTGTACATCGGAGAAGACCGATTTGAAGTGCGGGAGAAGATCATAGGAGACCTGGAAGCAGCCGGACACCTGGTGAAGGTTGAGGATTACACCAATAAGGTTGGTTTTTCAGAACGTACGGATGCCATCATTGAACCAAAGCTTTCGATGCAGTGGTTCCTGAAAATGGAAAATATGGCCAAACCGGCCCTGGAGGCCGTCGAGGATGGCAGGGTTCAGTTCCATCCAAAAAAATTCGTCAATACCTACCGCCACTGGATGGAAAATGTGCGCGATTGGTGTATCTCCCGGCAACTATGGTGGGGGCAGCGCATCCCGGCTTATTACACCCCTGATGGTGATGTGGTTGTTGCGGATAATGAAGAGGAAGCCTTGAAATTGGCCCGTGAACAATTCAATCCGGCCCTGAAAGCCACGGATATGAAACAGGATGAGGATGTGCTCGATACCTGGTTCAGCTCCTGGCTCTGGCCAATTTCTGTTTTTGACGGGATAAGGGAGCCGGATAATAAGGATATCCGCTACTACTACCCAACCAACGACCTGGTTACCGCACCGGAGATTCTCTTTTTCTGGGTTGCCAGGATGATTATGGCCGGATTGGAATACCGGGGCGAGGTGCCTTTCAAAAATGTCTACCTGACCGGTATCGTCCGCGATAAACTGGGAAGAAAAATGTCCAAATCCCTGGGCAATTCCCCCGACCCCCTTGAGCTGATCCGTGAATTCGGTGCCGATGGGGTGAGGGTCGGAATGCTGCTGACTTCTCCTGCGGGCAACGACCTTCCTTTTGATGCCGTCCTGTGTGAACAGGGAAGGAATTTCAGTAACAAGATATGGAATGCCCTCCGCCTGATCAAAGGATGGGAGGAAGAGACTGCCATAACCCAGGATCCCGTTGCTGTTTTGGCCGCCGAATGGTTTGAAGCCCGGATGAATGAAACCCTGGCTTTTGTCGAGGATCAGTTCAATAAGTATCGCCTTTCCGATGCCCTGATGGCTTTGTATAAACTTGTGTGGGATGACTTCTGCTCGTGGTACCTCGAGCTGATCAAACCTCCTTTTGGTGAACCCATCGATCCGGTCAGCCTCCAGCAAAGTGTTCGTTTCTTCGGAAAGTTAATGCAGCTGATTCACCCCTTTATGCCTTTTGTCAGTGAGGATATCTGGCAGCGGCTGGAGGACAGGCAGGATAACGAAAGCATTATGATATCGCAGATGCCACTGGCTGGACCCTATGATGAAAGTGTGATTCGCAGGATGGAAGGTGCGAAAGAAGTTGTTACCGCCTTGCGCAGCCTGAGAGCAGAGAAAGGAATATCTCCAAAGCTTGAACTGATGCTGATAGTACGTCATAAGCAGGGCCAGCAGCCGGACAGGTCGATGGATGCTCTATTGATCAAGATGGCACGCCTGAGCCGACTCGAGTATACGGCAGAAAAGCCCGAAGGTGCTTTTGGGTTTATGATCGATAAAACAGAGTATTTCGTGCCGGCCGGTAACCTGATCGATCCCGAAGAGGAGATCAGAAAGCTGGAAGCAGATCTGGCCTATACAGAAGGTTTCCTGAAAACAGTAGAAAAGAAACTTTCTAATGCACGTTTTGTAGACAATGCCCCGGAAGCGGTAGTGGAAGCCGAAAGGAGAAAAGAGTCTGATGCCAAAGCCAGAATAGGTTTGCTGAAAGAACAGATAATGAACCTGAAAAAATAGGCGAATCCTTGTCCTTTCTTATTTTTTATGTTGATTTGTTCTAAATAATGCAGCATCAGCCGTGAAACTCCCTTAATTGGGTTATTTTCGCCCCCATTCTTAATTACTAATCAAAATTCTTACAATGAAAAGAAATGTACTCTTTGTGATGATGGCCGCGCTGTTTATGATGGCTGTCACTGTCCAGGCTCAGTATAAGGCAGGTTCTGCTTTTGTACCAGGTGCCGTGCAACTCACCCCGAGCCACACTTCAGGCCAGCAAAACCTGAAAGACGGCCGGCTGATGTTGACCCAGTCCACCTCGCAGACCATCGTACAGGGTACGGTGGCCTGTGCCAGTCAAACTACTGGCTTCACATCTGAGAACCACTTCATCAGAAAGTTCGATCTCTCCAATGATTTTCAAATCACCCAGGCTTTCAATGTGACCAATATTGAGTTTGGAGTAGAGAATGCCGTGACAGGGATAGGGACAACTCAGCCCATCTTTGTCGATCTGTATTCTACTTCAGGCAGTCTGAACTTCGCATCTATGACCCTGCTTTCCTCCCTGGATACAGCCATCCCTGATATGAGCCTGAGCACCTGGAGTGTTCCGGTGAACGCCACTGTTCCTGCCGGAAGCATTCTTGTGGTTGATGTGGGCGCACTGAATGGCCAGATTGACGGACATACTTTCTTCGTGGGTTCCAATAACCTGGGCGAAAATTCTCCCAGCTACATTGCCGCCGACTCTTGTGGCATCGCTAACCCTGCTTCCTTTGCTTCGATCAACTTCCCCAATGTACACCTGGTAATCAATGTATACGGAGATGTGGTAACGGGAACGGAAGAAATGACTGCCGCCCATATTCAGACCTGGCCAAATCCCGTCAATGGTCAATTCAATATGGATCTGCCTGCCGGCGATTGGAATGTAGTCATCCTTGACCTGAATGGAAAAAGTGTTTTTGAAGCTCAGCTGAGTGGCAGGACTTCAGCCGACCTGAGCAGCCTGAGCAGCGGAATGTATATGTTCACTGCCGAGAATGGTACCCAGGTTTATCGTCAGAAACTGATGGTGAAGTAAACTGCAAATGCGGAATAGAAAAAGAGGCTGCCTCATTCAGGTGGCCTTTTTTTGTTTGTGAAAGAAACCCAATTGAAGTGCTTGATGTATTTTTGACCGGATGAAAAGAAGGATCATTTCTTATCTGCTTTGCCTTGCAATTGGGATACCCCTTATGCTTCAGGGACAGATTATCCGGGGTGCCCTCCTGGGAGGCTTCACCCTTACTCAGGTAGATGGAGATGAGGTGTATGGTTTTCATAAGCTGGGCCTTAGCGGCGGAGCTGCAGCTATTATCCCTTTTGGCGAAAAGTGGTCCATCAGTCTGGAAACAACCTATATTCAGAAAGGAGCCTATCAGTCGCCACAGTATAACGATAGCCTGAGTTTTGAATACAAGATCAAACTTGATTATGCAGAGGTGCCGGTGATGATCCACTATACCGATAAAGATGTTGTCACTGCCGGCCTGGGATTTGCCTGGGGAAGACTGGTCAATGTGCAGGAATGGGAACACGGTAAGAGGGTGTCCGGCACTACCCTGCTTGGGGGGCCGTATAAAAGAGATGATTATTCCTTCCTGGCCGATATCCGTTTCCGCCTCCGTGGCAGAATTCATTTTAATGCCCGCTATGCATACAGCCTGGGTAAAATCCGCAGCAGGGAGTTTACCGTGGGTACACAGCGTTTTATCCGCGAGCAATATAATAATGTGATCGCTTTCCGTCTCATCTATATTTTTAACGAGGATTTGCCTTTGCAAAACAGAAGGAAGGAATGATGGATGCTAAAGCAGGAGAAATGCACTCCCTGATCACTGGCTTGGATTTGCAGCCCCATCCCGAAGGGGGATGGTATAAGGAAATGTATCGCTCTCCCGAGCGTATTCCCGCAGATGCCCTTCCTGCCAGGTATACTTCAGGACGCAGTCTGGGCACTTCCATCTATTACCTGCTGGGAAAAGATGATTTTTCGGCTTTCCACCGCATACAATCGGATGAGTTGTGGTATTTCCTGAAAGGAGATCCCCTCGAATTGTTAGTACTGATGCCGGATGGGAAATTGAGGCAATTTGTCCTGGGTTTGGACAAACCCGATGAAATTTGTTGTCAGCTTAGTATTCCAGCCAGACATTGGTTTGCTGCCCGCTTAATGGATGGAGGCCATTATGCCTTAGTGGGAACGGCCGTTGTTCCTGGTTTTGATTTTGCTGATTTTGAAATGGGGGAAGCGGAAATGCTGGTAAAAGAATTCCCCGACCACGCCGGACTGATAAGACAACTCTGCCGCAAGTGATAGGAAGGAAAAATGTCCGGGGCGGTCGGGGAATAAGCTTTTCAAATAACGAATGAACAATTAACTCAAAGGTCTTCTTATTGTTGCTCGCATTAACATACTTTAAGTTTTCTGCCCTCTGCGATCAGGGAACGGTTTCCCTGATTTGTGTATAATAAGTTGCAATCTTCGTGCCAAGATTGCTTTAAAGGTAAAAGCCTTTCGTCAGGTGGTGGTATGTTTCACTGCGCTTGCCATCAGCTTGCATCAGAACAAGCTCATTCTGAACCATTCTTGAAGGCGTGTATCTGCCAAAAGCAGCCAGAGTGAGGCCGGGGCTTGCGTGTTTGTTGCTTTTAACCTGGCACATTTGTATAAGATATAAATGGTTTGCCTCCATTTCGTTCAGGAAAACCGGAAAGGAGGCAGCACTACATACCATTGAAAACACACCTGCGGGTGACAGCAAGCGATCAATATGAAAGGCAAGAAGCTTCGGAGTGAGTTGCCGGGCGTGGCGGGCAAGGTTTCTTCTGGCGCTGGGCGACAGAAGCTTGTGCAAAAAGTAGGGCGGGTTGCAGAGAATATGGTCGTAGTATGCTTCTTTGCTCCATTCCTGCACCTCTGCTTGCTTTGCCTGCAATCTTTCCGACCAGGGAGAACGGGCGAAGTTCTCTGCGGCCTCTATCACAGAGGCGGCATCAGGGTCGATGGCATCAATTCGGCCCCTTGAACGCTGGGCAGCCATCAGTGCGAGGATCCCGCAGCCTGTACCTATGTCCAGGATGTGCTTAGCTTGGGCAAGAGGAGCCCAGGCTCCGAGCAGCACAGCATCCGTGCCCACTTTCATCGTAGCCCGATGGTGCATTACGGCAAACTGTCTGAATCGAAAAAGCCCTGTATCTTTCACGTGAAGAGGTTTAGGCTGGCTGGTTCACGATTCTCCGCGCAACAGCCTGATCAGTCCGGTAGGGCAATCCAGGCTGACTACCTTCTCCCTGTCATCAATCTCAACCAGGTAAGCTTCAACAAGGGGAAGCAAGAGTATACGCTCCCGGGAATCTATAATCTCCAGCATATCCTGCTCCGGATATGCCAGAATATCCCTGATGATGCCCAGCTTCCCCTCCTGCTGATCTGTAGCACTATAGCCAATGAGCTCTGTGAGGTACATCTGGCCTTCCCCGGGGGCAGGAAGGTATTTCCGCTCAAGGTATGCAACGGCATTGACAATGCTGCCTGCTTGCTCGGGACTGAGGATGCTATCCAGCAGTAGCTGGTAACGTCCATCGGGACGAAGAAAGATTTCCGTGATCATAAAAGGAACCCGTGTTTCTGCTATACCGAGAAACACGGGCATTCCTGTTTGAAGTATGGTATCCGGTATATCCAGGTCGAGAAGAACCTCTCCACGTGTGCCGAAAGTCTTATTGAGCTTTCCGATGCGGATTAAATCCGGTTGCATCCGGTGGATTATTGGTCCGACCTGATGATTACGCCTGGGGTTTTTCTTCCCCCTCTTCGGGTTTGGCTTCTTCCACAGCCGGGGCTTCTTCCGCAGCCGGTGCTTCTTCCACAGCCGGGGCTTCTTCCACAGCCGGTGCTTCTTCCACAGCCGGTGCTTCTTCCGCAGCCGGTGCTTCTTCCGCAGCCGGTGCTTCTTCCGTAGCCGGTGCTTCTTCCGTAGCCGGTGCTTCTTCTGCGGCGGGAGATCCTTCCTTTGCCGGGCTTGCCTCTGTTACCGGAGCTTCCTCCGGCAAACGGGTTTCTTCCACTTCAGGGGCAACTGCCGCCATTTCTGCCTGACTGGCAGCTACTTTAGCTTCTACCTCTGCGGCCCGCTTTTTGGCAATGGCTGCCGCCCTTTCTTCATTGATTCTCTTTTCCCGGTCCAGGTCCGCTTTCTTGCCATCCTTTAGCTTCAACTCACTTTCTTTTTGCTTGCGCTCGATCTTGAGTTGCTTTTCTTCCTGCCAGGCATTGAATTTGGCATCGGCCATTTCAAGGCTAAGTGCCCCCTTGGCAATGCCGCGCTCCAGATGATTGCGGTACAGAACACCGGTGTAAGACAGCAGGGCCCTGACCGTATCTGTCGGCTGAGCTCCATTTTGGAGCCAGTAGAGGGCGCGGTCAAATTTCAGCTGAATGTCGGCGGGATTGGTAATGGGGTTGTACGTGCCAATACTCTCAATAAAACGTCCGTCTCGTGGTGCACGACCATCCGCGATCACAATGTGATAGAAGGGTTTACCTTTTTTGCCTCTTCTTTGTAATCTGATCTTTGTTGGCATTTAATTGATAATTAATGATTTGAAAATGCTGCTGGCCGCCCGTCGGCCAGCGCCCGTTTCCCTGAAGGATACATCCTTCCTTGAATTGGGGGTGCAAAGATAGGGCTAAGTTTTTAATACTGAAAGCCATCCTCTTCGGGCAGGACGAAGTTTTTCAATTTTTCCAGAAATATTCAACATTATCCCCCGCTTAGGCACATATCCCTATCTTTAGGCACCCGCAAATTGCAGCCAAAAATTCTTTCAATGTGCTGTGAATCAACTATATGTTTATGAGTAATTTTACACATCTTCACGTACATACCCAATACTCCATCCTTGATGGTGCAGCCAAAGTAGACAGCCTGATTGATCAGGCCCTGAGTTTTGGAATGAATAGCCTTGCCATTACCGATCACGGCAATATGTATGGCGCGCTGGATTTTTTCAAGACGGCTCGCAGTAAAGGAATCAAACCTATCCTGGGTTGTGAGATTTATGTGGCCGAGGGGTCTCGCTTTGATAAGCAGGCCCGCAAGGAGAAACTCAGTTATCATCTGATCCTGTTGGCCAAAAACAAAACCGGATACCACAACCTGGCCAGGCTTACTTCCAGGGGATACAAAGAGGGGTTCTATTACAATCCTCGTGTTGATAAGGAGTTGCTCAAGCAGTACAGCGAAGGCCTTATTGCCACCAGTGCCTGTCTGGGAGGAGAGATTCCTTATACTTTGTTAAATAAAGGGCGTGAGAAAGCAGAGGAAGTTTTGGAGCAGTACCTGGATATTTTTGGAGAGGACTTCTATCTGGAATTGCAGCGACACGGTTTGCAAGAGCAGGATCAGGTCAATCCGCAATTGCTGGAAATGGCCGAAAAGTTCGGGCTTAAGTGTATCGCCGCCAATGATGTGCATTTTGTGAAACAGGAAGATTTTGATGCGCATAAAATCCTGATCTGCCTGAATACTGGAAAGGATCTCAGCGATGCCGATGGCCTGCATTATTCGGGACAGGAGTATCTGAAATCTCCTGAGGAGATGGCAGCTCTCTTCCCCGACCTTCCGGAGGTCATTGCCAATACACAGGAAATCGTGCAAAAAGTGGAGGAGTATGATATTACCCTGGATAAAGTGATATTGCCTCACTTTCCTCTTCCGGAAGGCTTTGAAAATGAAGATGCCTATTTGCGCCACCTAAGCTATGAAGGAGCCAAAGCCCTGTATCCGGATCTGAGTGAGCAGATTCGGGCGCGCCTGGATTTTGAATTGGAAGTGATACGCAATATGGGCTTCGCCGGCTATTTCCTCATTGTGGCCGATTTCATTAACAAAGCCCGGGAAATGGATGTGATGGTAGGTCCGGGACGGGGATCTGCTGCCGGGAGTGCCGTGGCTTATTGTACCGGCATTACTTCCATTGACCCCATCGCCTATAATCTGCTTTTTGAGCGATTTCTTAATCCCGAGCGCATTTCAATGCCGGATATTGACGTGGATTTTGATGATGAGGGACGGGAAAAGGTTTTGGATTATGTGGTAGAGAAATATGGAGAGGATAAAGTTGCCCAGATCGTAACTTTTGGCACTATGGCCGCCCGGCTTGCTATCCGGGATGTGGCGCGCGTCTTGAAACTTCCGCTGCCCGATGCTGATCGCCTGGCCAAGCTTGTGCCTGAAGGACCCAAGGAAAGCCTGGCCAATGCCTATGCCAATGTGCCTGAGCTTGCACAGGTACTGAAGGACGGAAGTGAGCTGGAAAAGAAGACACTCCGCTTTGCCCAAACACTCGAAGGCTCTGCCAGGCATACTGGTACCCACGCCTGTGGTGTGATCATCGGGCCGGAGAACCTGGAAAACCTGGTGCCCCTCAGTACAGCCAAAGACAGTACGCTGATGGTAACCCAGTATGAGGGCAAAATCGTAGAGGAAGCCGGAATGCTGAAGATGGACTTCCTGGGTTTGAAAACCCTTTCCATCCTGAAATCAGCCCTGAAGAATATTGCCCTGCGACATAAAGTTCAGTTGGATATAGAAACCATCCCCCTGGATGATCCGAAAGCCTTTGAATTGTACCAAAGGGGCGATACCATCGGTACCTTTCAGTTCGAATCGGAAGGAATGCGGCAGTATCTGAAAGAGTTAAAACCCACTGATCTGGAAGACCTCATTGCGATGAATGCCCTATACCGTCCCGGACCAATGAAGTTCATTCCTCAGTTTATTCGTCGTAAACACAGTCTGGAGAAAGTGGAGTACCCTCATCCTGATCTCGAGGATATCCTCCGGCCTTCGTACGGAATTATGGTCTATCAGGAGCAGATTATGCAGGCAGCTCAGATCCTGGCCGGCTTCAGCCTGGGCCACGCCGATGTGCTGCGGCGTGCAATGGGGAAGAAGAAGATGGATGTGATGGAAAAACAGAAGATTCTTTTCGTGGAAGGCGCAGCCAAACGAGGGATCGGCAAGAGCAAAGCGGAAGAGGTGTTTGGTATAATGCAGGAATTCGCCAACTATGGATTCAATCGCTCTCATTCTGCAGCCTATTCACTGGTGGCTTATCGCACCGGATACCTTAAAGCCCATTACCCAGCTGAATATATGGCGGCAGTTTTGACGCATAACATCAGCGACATCAAGAAGATCACCTTTTTTATTGAAGAATGTCATCATCAGCGTATTCCGGTGCTGGGCCCGGATATCAATGAAAGCCAGCTGGAGTTTACTGTCAACGACCAGGGCCAGATCCGCTTTGGCCTGGCCGCCATCAAAGGTGTCGGCGAAGCCGCAGTGAAAGAGATCATTCGGGAAAGAGAAAACAATGGGCCCTTTCATAATGTCTTTGACCTGGCCCGGCGAATCAACCTGCGTACCGTAAACCGGAAAAACCTGGAGTGCCTGGCCCAGGCCGGAGCATTCGACGGATTTAAGCTAACTCACCGTGCTCAGTTTTTCTACAAAGAAAATGAAGAAGATACCTCCTTCCTTGAAAGGGTGATCAAATACGGACAAAACTGGCAGGAGCGAAAGAATGCAGCCCAGGCATCCCTTTTCGGAACCGAAGCCACCCTGGCAATGGAGGATCCTGTAATGCCGGAATGCAAAGCCTGGACCCGCATAGAGCAGCTGAGGAACGAAAAAGATGTGACAGGTTTCTACATCTCCGGCCATCCACTCGATGAGTATAAAACAGAGATGCAATACCTTACCAACAGCGACCTGAGCAGCCTGAAACATCTGCTGCCGCGCTACGCCAATAAGGAAATACGCTTTGCAGGAATGTTGACGGAATCAAGCAGTAAAACAGCAAAAAACGGCAATCCCTTCGGCACTTTTCAGCTTGAAGATTTTACGGATACGATGAACTTCACCCTGTTTGCTGAAGATTACCTGAATTTCAAGAAGTTTCTTGAGCCAGGCCTCTTCCTCTTCATCACTGCCCGGGTTCAGCCCTCTTATCGCAATAATAATCAGCTGAATATTCGCATCCAACACATCAATCTCCTGGCTGATGCCCTGGAAAAACAGCACAAAACCATTACACTCAAAATCCCTGTGACTGTATTGAATTCCGAAATGATAGGCCGGATAGAAAATCTCATCGCTTCGGAGAAGGGTGAGTGTCCGCTGGTATTACAGGTTTATGAGGATAAAGACCTCTCCGTCGATCTCTCCAATGCCCGCCATAAGGTCAATGCTGCCGGCTTTCTCAGGAAAATGCAGGATATAAAAGCAGTGCGCATCAATCTGTCCTGATAGGGGATAATGCCTGAAACAAAAAACATATCTTTGCACCTAAGCATAAACCCTGTAAAACTGATAAAAATGGCCATTGAACTGACTGATGCGAATTTCGACCAGATCGTAATGCAGGCTGACAAGCCGGTACTTATTGACCTTTGGGCGGAGTGGTGCGGACCTTGCCGGATGGTAGGACCCATCGTCGAAGAACTTGCCAAAGAGTATGAAGGCAAAGCTGTGGTTTGTAAATTGGATGTGGACAGTAATCCTGGTGTTACTGCCCAATTCGGCGTCCGCAATATCCCCACCATCCTCTTTTTTAAAGGAGGAGAAGTGGTAGACAAACAGGTAGGCGCTGTTCCAAAATCCGTGCTTCAGTCTAAAATAGAAGCACTGCTTTAATAACCTACGAAACACGGCAGAAACTACCACAAGGCAGTCCGGCATTGTGGTAGTTCCTGTTTATGGATATGGCTGAAAGCTACATTGATCAAACAAAGCTGCAACAATTCTCCTCCCTCGAGCTGATTGCCCGGCAAGTGGTGGAGGGCTTCATTACAGGCCTGCATAAAAGCCCTTTTCACGGCTTTTCTGTGGAATTTGCTGAACATCGGCTCTACAACAGCGGGGAGTCTACCAGGCATATCGACTGGAAGCTTTTTGGACGGACTGAGAAGATGTTTGTCAAGCGCTTTGAGGAAGAAACCAACCTGCGCTGCCAGATTGTGCTGGATGTTTCCTCCTCAATGTATTTCCCCTTTATCGAAAAGCCATCCCTGGATAATCCCAATAAAATGGTTTTCTCGGTGTATGCCGCTGCAGCAGTGATGAACCTGCTTAAGCGACAGCGTGATGCTTTTGGCCTGAGCCTCTTTAGCGACCAAATCAGTTTGCACACCCGGGCCAAATCCTCGTCGGTACACCTGCGCTACCTTTACAGTGAATTGGAAAAGCTGCTGCAGCGCCCCGATCCAGCTGACAGAAAGACGACCTCGGCCACCGAAACCCTTCACCTGATCGCCGATCAAATCCATAAACGCGCTTTGGTCGTGATCTTTAGCGATATGATGGACAGTGGTGCAGAGGAAGATGCCCTCTTCAGCGCCCTGCAGCATCTCAAACACAACAAGCACGAAGTGATCCTCTTCCACGTGGCCGATCACGCACGTGAGTTCAAGTTTGAATTCGAAAACCGTCCTTATCGCTTTATTGATATGGAAAGCGGTAAAGAAGTGAAGATCCAGCCTGCGGAGGTTCGTCAGCAATACCTGGAGAGGATCAGAAAATTCAATGATGCCTTAAAACTGCGTTGTGCCCAGTATCGGATTGATTTTGTGGAGGCTGATATACACCTGGGCTTCCGACAGGTGCTCCTGCCTTATCTGATGAAAAGACAGAAGATGCATTAAGACGGCCTAGCCCGCCTTTGTCTCTATTAACTCAAACCCCAACAATTTAAGCGTTTCCCACCATCCGGGCCAGGATTTTTCCACACATTCCGCTTGCTGGATGACCGCCGCACCGCATTTCATACTTAGGAGGGAGAATGCCATCGCAATCCGGTGATCCCCGAAGGAATCAAATTCAAAGCATCCCTCTTTCAGCGCTCCGGGCTTTATTCTGAGCCAATCCCTTCCACTTTCTGTTTCTATACCCACCTGATACAATCCTGCCCGGATGGCATCAATACGGTTGGATTCTTTCAGCTTGAGATGAGGAAGCCCGCAAAAATAAGCTTCCATCCCGTTGCCGGCTGCACTGATGGCCAGGGCGGGCAGCAAATCAGGGGAATTCCGGAGATCGGCCTTGAAGGGATAGGCAAATTTCGGAATCCTCTTCAGGATAAGACCACTTTCCGAAAACCCGGTATCCACCCCGAAAAAATGAAAGTGCTGGATTGAATCCACATCGGCCTGTCGCCCGTCGGGTTGCAGCGCGGGAAGGGCGAGGAAAGGCAATGCAGACAATGAATAAAGTGCAAAGGCATAGGAGGCCGCACTCCAATCGGCAGGAGCATCCATTTGCAGGGTCTTAAATCCCCCAGGATGTATCTCAATCTCCGCTCCGTTCCGTTTTGCATCAATACCAGCCTCACGAAGCAATTCAAGGCTGAGATCAAGATAGGGGAGGGAAACCGGATTGCCTTCCAGATGCAGAAACAGGGGAGAGGGCAATATGCTGCCCAGCATCACCAGGGCAGAAGCGTATTGGCTGCTTTCTGAGGAAGATATGGACAACTTACCTCCACACAGCTTTTTCCCCCGGATGATCAGGGGAAGGTAACCTGAAGCACCGGCATACTGAATGTCTGCACCCAGATTACGAAGTGCATCAACCAGGGCACCCATAGGCCTTTTTCTGAGCTGAGCAGATCCATCCAGGGAATAATCCCCGGGACTGGCCGCTGCAATGGCCAGCCCGAAACGCGCCACCGCAGCCCCATCTCCGGCATCGAGATGAACCCTGTTTCTGTCGGGCAGGCCTAAAGACTCCAGTAAGCGCATAAAAACCTTCACATCTCCACAATTTGAAATCTGCCCTGGAATAATTCTTCCCTTACTCAGAAATGACAGTGCCAGCAATCGTGTGCTGTACGACTTAGAATAGGGGAGCTCCATCGCGGGCTCGCGCCATTGTATAGGTGGACGGATGAGCAAGTTCAAGCAACAAATTTAGAAAGATTATATGCCGCAAAAAAACGGAGGAAAGCTTGTTAGTATCTCACAGGAAAAGAGGCGGGAAGAAAAGCTGCAATTTCTAACTTTGCTTCCACAGCGAAGAACAATGATAGTTGACATTTTTATCCCCTGCTTCGTCGATCAGTTTTTTCCCTCCACAGGGATGAATATGGTTCGTGTGCTGGAAAAGTTAGGAATTGGGGTGCATTACAATCCCAATCAGACCTGCTGCGGACAAATGGCTTTCAATGCCGGATTCTGGGATGAAGCCAAATCCATCGGCGAAAAATTCATTCGAGATTTCCCCAACGATCGTTATATCATAACCCCATCTGCCTCCTGTGCAGGAATGGTACGGAATTACTATGATGAGCTCTTTTACAATTCAGCCCTGCACAACGAATACCGGCAGCTTAAGCGTAATATGTATGAATTCACTGATTTTCTGGTCAATGTATTGAAAATCACAGATGTAGGTGCTGAATTCCCACACCGGGTGACCTATCACGACTCCTGTGCAGCGCTCAGGGAATATGGCATCAGAGAGGAAGCCCGGACCCTTTTAAAAGGGGTGAAGGGGCTCGAATTGGTGGAGATGAAGGATACGGAGGTTTGCTGTGGTTTCGGTGGAACATTTGCGGTGAAGCACGAAGGGATTTCCGTGGCTATGGGCGAGCAGAAAGTGATGAACGCTATGGAAACCGGCGCAGAATTTATCACCTCTACCGACGCCTCCTGCCTGATGCATCAACAGGCCTGCATTGACAAAAAGGGGAATCCGATTCAAACGATCCACCTGATCGACATTCTGGCAAGCAAGCTTGAAAATCCTGATCAAACTGTTTCAGCCGACGGAGCAGATTCCTGAAAAGCCTTACTGATATTCTTGCTTTGTGTATTGGCTCCTTTTATGAATAGGGTATATTTGCGCAAATGATCTGATATGACACCAATCATTGCACCTTCATTGCTCAGTGCCGATTTTGCCCGTTTAGGGGAGGCAGTGGAGATGGTGGCCCGTTCGGAGGCCAGCTGGGTGCATCTGGACGTAATGGATGGACATTTTGTGCCCAACCTTACGTTTGGACCGCCCGTAATTAAAGCCATCCGTCCTTATACCCGGAAAGTCTTCGATGTTCACCTGATGATCTCTCATCCGGATGACTATCTGGAGGCTTTTAAGGATGCCGGAGCCGATTATCTGAGCGTGCACTATGAAAGCTGCATCCACCTGCAGCGCACCCTGGTGCGCATCCGGCAACTGGGAATGAAAGCCGGACTTGCCCTGAATCCGCATACCCCCGTTTCTGCGGTGCGCGAAATAGCCACGGAAATCGATCTTCTGCTCATTATGAGCGTCAACCCCGGATTTGGAGGACAAAAATTCATTCCACGTACCTTGGCACGCATAAATGAAGCAAACAAGCTGCAGGAAGAAACCAATGCCTCATTTCTGATTGAAGTGGACGGAGGGGTGACCCTGGAGAATGCACCCGAACTGCTTAAAGCCGGGGTAGATGTTTTGGTAGCGGGAAATACGGTTTTCTCGGCCGATGACCCACTGGCAATGATCGCTGCCTTGAGGAGTGTACCCGAAAAATAATGTTAAAACATCATTGAATATGCTGAACAAAGAAATCCGAGGACTGAAGCCGGAACGACTCTGGCATTATTTCGCAGAAATTCTGGAAATCCCACGCCCTTCGAAAAAAGAAGAAAAAATTGCGGCCTGGCTACTGGAGTTTGGCCGCAGGCAGGGACTGGAAAGCCTGCAGGATACGGTGGGCAACGTGCTCATCAGAAAGCCCGCAACAAAAGGGATGGAAAAGCGGAAAACAGTAGTCTTGCAAAGCCATATGGATATGGTATGCGAGAAGAATACCGATGTGGATCACGATTTTGATAAGGATCCCATCCTTGCGCACATCGTGGATGGATGGGTAAAAGCAAGCGGGACAACCCTGGGTGCCGATGACGGGATAGGGATGGCGGCACAACTCGCCCTGCTGGAAGCGAATGACATCGCTCACGGACCGCTGGAGTGCTTGATTACAGTTGATGAGGAAACAGGCCTGAGTGGAGCCTTTGGTCTGGATCCCGGTTTTCTGCAGGGGAAGATCCTGCTCAATCTCGATTCGGAGGATGAAGGGGAACTCTTCATCGGATGTGCGGGAGGAAAGGATACCGTAGCAAAACTGTTTTACCGAAAAACAAGCCTGAAACCCGGTATGAAAGGACTGTCGGTGAGTTTGGGCGGTCTGGTTGGGGGGCATTCCGGAGATGATATTCACAAAGGAAGGGGTAATGCGGTTAAACTTGTCAACCGCATTCTTCTGGAGGCATTGAGCACTTATGATGCTTGCCTGGTCGACATCAAAGCCGGGAATCTTCGCAATGCCATTGCGCGGGAAGGATGGATCAGTTTGGCATTGCCATTAGCGCAATACAAGCCTTTTCAGGAATACCTGGAAAAGATAAGCACGATATTCACCCGGGAATATCACGGCAGCGAGCCAGCTCTGTGGATCAAATCAGAGGAGATCAGTCTTCCGGAAAAATGCATTCTTCCGGAAGATGCCCTGCGCTTGTCCAGGGTCTTGTATGCTTGTCCACACGGGGTCATAGCCTGGTCGCAGGATATTGCTGATTTTGTGGAAACCTCCACTAATCTGGCTGCTGTGCGTGCTCAGGAAGGGTATTATGAGATCACGACCAGCCAGCGCAGTTCAGTGGAAACCGCCAAGGAAGACATTTGCACTATGGTGGCATCGGTCTTCGCCCTGGGCGGGGCTGAGGCTGCGCACAGTGATGGTTACCCTGGCTGGACTCCCAATCCCGACAGTGAAATCACCCGCATTACCGCTGCATCCTGGGAACGCCTTTATGGAGAAAAGCCGAAGGTATTGGCCATTCACGCCGGGCTGGAGTGTGGATTGATCGGGGAGAAATACCCGGGAATGGATATGATCTCTTACGGTCCTACGATCAAGGGAGCCCATAGTCCGGATGAAAGAATAAAGATTGATACTGTAGCACGTTTTTGGGAATTGACGCTGGAAGTGTTGCGGAATATTCCCGAAGGCTGATCAGCGCAGAGGATAGAATCCAATGCCCGGCTGTTCCCTGCGCTCAGCCGGGCATTTTTGTTTACAAACCCACGTCGATGCCTACACGTAGGATGGGATTACTATATAATGTGTATACTGTTTCGTTCAGGTTCCATAGGAGGAGGGCGTTGATGTAGCTGTTGCCGAAAATATTTTCCCGGTAACCTGCTCCAACGAGCACATTGTTTACACCAACACGCTTAATATTGCCAGTATAGAAGCCGTAAGGGTCGATCAGGGCGGCCTCGTAGTTCAGGTATTCATACTCGATGTGGCCGAAGATGTTTTCCAGAAAATAGTAGCGCCCAAAAGTGCGGCCTCCCCAGATATCTGTGCTGTAGTCAAATTGTTTGGTTTTGATGCTGTAATACTGGTATGTTGCTCCAATGCCCAGGGCAATTCTTTCAGTGAGGTAGTATCCGATATGGGGCGACACATCAATCAGGGTGACGGTACCGATCTGTAATCCGAGCCCGCCACCGGTAAAGAAGCGGTTTTGGTGCTGCCCCCTTTCACGGGATTGCCCTGATAGGGAACCAAAATGTAGCGTTAGGAGGAGAAAGAGTGGAATGACTCGACACATATATATATATTAGAAATTATGATTCGCTGACTTAGACAAAAATACGGATTAAGTTCACGCATATTTTTGTGCAGTTATAAATTTTGTCAGGGGGGTGAACCTTATAGTGTGAGGGAGCGTATAAGCGGGATATTCAGACGATCAGATGCTTTGTTGATAAGTGTATAAGGTTGATTATCTGTGTTTTGATAGTTTTATTTTGTTTTTTTTCTATTGGGGCTTGTTTAAGTAAAAAATTAGGATTTATCTTTGCAGCCCCTTACGGGGACGTTTTTTGAGAGTGTGGATTTATCTGAGAGAAAATATTTGAAATAATATTTGGAGGATACAGGCTTAGTGCTTAATTTTGCCGTCCCTTTTAAGGGAGAAAAGATAATTCACATACGTTCTTTTGAAATAATTTTCTTAAAAAGTTTGCACGGATAATAAATCTTATTACCTTTGCAGCCCCTTACGAAGAGATGCTGATACGAGGCGAGGAGATAAGGGAAAAAGAGAATAGTTCTTTGACAGGTTGAGGAAGTAAAGAATGCAGCAAATGCACTTAAGAATACAATTCTTTTGATGAGTGAATCCTTGAGACATTAAAGATCAACTTTTACAATGAAGAGTTTGATCCTGGCTCAGGATGAACGCTAGCGGCAGGCCTAATACATGCAAGTCGAACGGTAAGGTCTCTTCGGAGATACACGAGTGGCGCACGGGTGCGTAACGCGTATGCAACCTACCCTTGACTGGGGAATAGCTCCGAGAAATCGGGATTAATACCCCATAACATTACGATCAGGCATCTGATTGTGATCAAAGCTCCGGCGGTTAAGGATGGGCATGCGTGACATTAGCTAGTTGGTGAGGTAAAGGCTCACCAAGGCTACGATGTCTAGGGGTCCTGAGAGGGTGATCCCCCACACTGG
>CAZPYJ010000032.1:0-20642 GCA_964590645.1 uncultured Lentimicrobiaceae bacterium | reverse complement strand
CAATCCCTATGACTTATTCCTTATGAATTCTGACTTATTACTTAAAAGTTGCCCCTTTCGGGGTTTTCGGGATTCGCACTCGAGCTCGGACTCGTACTTAATTAACCGCAGGGATCGCAGAGAAGACGCTATGGGCGCAAAGGGGTTTCTTCCTGTCTGCTGGCAGGCAGGCTCATCCTCATCCTCAAACTCGTCCGGGTCCCCCCAATTTCCTGACAAAAGCCATCACCCTGTCTTCTTCCCAGGGGAGAAAGCGTGCTTCAAACCAGTTTGTCTCCCCCGAAATAAGCATTGAATAGGTGTAATCGAAGCGTGATTCCCGCTCCAGGCAGCGCTGGATCAAGGCAAATTGTTCCCCGGCTGTTTTCTCATCGAAAATACTGCGGAGATCCGTGCCGATGATTTCCTCTTCCGGAACATACGTCACCCCTTTTTCCTGGATGTGATAATCCCGGATGATCCCATCCCGGTCGATGACAAACAAAAGATCCGGAATGGCATTGATGATGGCATTGAGCTTTTTGTTTTGTCTTTCCAGGGCTTTCCGCATCTCCAATTCTTCTGTGATATCTTTATCTGCACCCCGGTATCCTGTAAGCTGGCCCTTTTCATCTTTAACAGGCATACCGGAGGTATTGAGCCATCGAATGCTGCCATCTCGGTTGAAGGCAGGATTGATATGCTCTCTGATCTCCTTTCCACTCTGCAACAATTCCAATCCTTTCGCTTTGTATTCTTCCCGCATTGCTTCTGGTTGGAGGTCATAGAAATATTTTTTTCCGATCAATTCTTCGGGAGCATATCCCAATACTGATTTGACTGCCTCATTATTATATGTAAAGCGGCCTTCAAGATCCACCTCCCAAACGAGGAATCCACTCAGGTTGGCCAGAGCTCTGAAACGCTCTTCGCTTGTTTCCAACTTCCTTTGTATCTCTCTGGATTCAGAAATATCGCGCCAGCTGGCAAAATAGAGGTGTTTATCTCCGGCTTCAAGGCAACTGAGGCTTACGGAAACAAACAAGGGCGTTCCATCCTTTCGCAGGTGCTCCCACTCAAACCGGATGGACTTTTCACGGGTGGCCTTTTGAATTATTTGCTCTGCTTTTTCGCTTGATCTTGACCCATCCGGTTGAAACTCAGGACTGATATCAACAGGAGTTTTCCCGATAAGAAAAGACCGGTCAGTACCGAACAAGCCGGCGGCAGCCGGATTGACCTCAACAAAAATATCCTCCACCTGAAGCAGATAGGCGTCCGGGGAATAATCGAACAATGCCCTGAACTTCGCCTCACTTAATCGGATCTCTTCTTCCGCGGATTTCCTTTCCTGGATATCCACCAGGCAGCCACGGGCACGGATGATCGATGCTTTCTCATATACCGGTGTAAGGGAGGAACGAACCCATTGGAATCCTCCTTCTTTGTTTTGGATACGGTATTCAAACTTAGCGTAAGGTTCCCTTTGCAGGTCGCGCATCATCAGATGGAAAACCCCTTTGTCCTCAGGGTGGATCCAATGCTCCAGATGGCTTCCGAGGAGCGCATCGGGCTGAAATCCGAGCATTTTTGTGACAGCAGGGCTGAGGTAGATGATCCTGCCATCGGCTTCCATCTCAAAAGCCACTTCACTCAGGTTTTCCAGGAGGGATTGATAAAACCCCTCGCGTCCGGGCTCGTAGGCTGCTTCCGGTTCAGAAAGACGATGAGGAGAATGTTCAGTTTGCTCCCTTTCGTTTCTTAATGGATACTTGTCCGGCTTCCCTGTCTTTGCATCCCTATTTTTTCTTGACCAAAACATCCTGAAATATAATCATTAAACAACCTGTATCAAAGCCTTTTCTATGTACGCCCATATCCTCAGGTTTTCACGGAAAACGAAAGGACCAAAGCAAATTGAGCGGCGGCAAGTTAATATTAATGTTCAGAGATATGCCTGAAGAGTGCCTGTTTTTTTGAAGAAGCCCTCTTCCATCATACTTCTGTATTTTTGCAAGCGCAAAAATCGCGCTTTGGACAAGAAAACCCTGATCGGCCGCTATCTGGATCACCCTGTTTTACAGCCATTTTTTCAGGCTGCCCATTCCACTCCTCTCCGGCATTGGCAAATCCGGGGCAGTGCCGGATCATCCCTGGCCCTCCTTGTGGCGGCAAGCTATCTGCGTACAAGCTGCGATCACTGGATTGTAATGCCCGATCAGGAAGCCGCTGCCTATGCCCTGAACGATCTGGAAAGCCTCTTTGACGAAGGGCAGAAAGACCTGAACAAGAAGCGGGTACTCTATTTTCCGGCCTCCTACCGCCGGCATTATGCCCCGGGTCAGCGCGACAGCGACCACATCCTACAGCGTACCGAGGTGATGAATCGCATCGGGGCCCGCAGCGGACGCAGCATCATTCTGACCTATCCTGAAGCTATCTGTGAGAAAGTGCTCAGCCATACCGATATCCAGGACAAGACGCTCAGCCTGCGTAAGGGTGAGGCGGTGGACCTGGACTTTGTTGCGGATGTGCTCATTGATTTTGCCTTTGAACGGGTGGATTTTGTGGTTGAGCCCGGACAATTTGCAATGCGTGGCGGCATCATTGATGTGTTTTCCTTTGCCAATGAATATCCTTTCCGGATTGAATTTGCAGGAAACCGCATTGAATCCCTGCGCACCTTCAATCCACAGGATCAGCTTTCCCGCGACAATCTTGCCCATATCACCCTGCTTCCGGATGTGGAGAAACAGGATCTCAGCCGGCAGAAACGTCCACTGGGACAGGTGCTGGATGAAGGAAGCATCTGGTGGCTTTACAATGAGGATTTCGTCAGAGAAAGAATGAACGCCGCATACGATAATGTCTGTGCCACCCTCGCGGAGGAGGAGCAAGACCAGGATCTCTGCCAGGATTATGTCGGTGGGAATGCTTTTCTGGCAGACTTAAAACCATTCCTCCTGGTCGAATTTGCCAGCTCCGGGAAAAGCGGCGAGGTTCTGCAAATGCAACAGGAGCCTCAGCCCTCCTTCAATAAGAACTTCAAGCTCCTGCTGGAACAACTCAGAAAGAACAAGGAAGCAGGGATAAGCAATCTGATCTTTACAGGGAATCCCCGGCAGGCTGAGCGGATATATGCCATAATGGAAGACATCGGGGCTGGGGATGAGGAAAGCCTCTTCTCCATCATCCATTTCGCCCTGCACGAGGGTTTCACTGATCCGGACATCGGTCTGGCCTGCTATACCGACCATCAGATCTTCGACCGCTATCACCGCTTCAGGCTGCGGGATTCATATAAAAGCAAGGAAGCCCTAACTATCAAGGAGCTCAGCAATCTGCAACCGGGCGATTATGTGACCCACATCGATCACGGAGTGGGACGTTTCGACGGCTTGGAAAAGATTGAAAACAACGGTCGTATGCAGGAGGCGATCCGGCTGGTCTATAAAAACGGAGACCTGTTGTATGTCAGCATACATTCCCTGCACCGCATCACCAAATACGTGGGCAAGGAGGGCACAGAACCCGGTTTGGATAAACTGGGATCCGGAGCCTGGACAAAGCTGAAAAATAAAACCAAGAAAAAGGTTCAGGACATTGCCAAAGACCTGATCCGCCTGTATGCCCGGCGTAAAGCCAGCGATGGCTTTGCTTTCGCCCCCGATTCATACCTGCAACACGAGCTGGAGGCTTCCTTTATCTATGAAGACACTCCGGATCAGTTCAAAGCTACGGTGGATGTAAAAAGAGACCTCGAAGCCTCCTGGCCTATGGACCGTCTGGTATGCGGAGATGTGGGTTTCGGGAAGACGGAAGTAGCGATCAGAGCCGCCTTTAAGGTGGTAAGCGACAGCAAACAGGTGGCCATATTGGTTCCTACCACCATTCTGGCACTCCAGCATTATAAGACCTTTTCGGAACGCCTGGAGGCATTTCCGGTGACCGTGGACTATATCAACCGCTTCAAATCCACAGCAAAACAAAAAGAAACCCTCGCCAGGCTGGCCGGGGGCAAAATTGATATCCTGATCGGAACTCACCGCCTGCTGAGCAGGGACGTGAAGTTCAAAGATCTGGGGCTGCTCATCATCGATGAAGAACAACGATTCGGGGTTGGAGCCAAGGAAAAACTCAAAGAAATGCGGGTGAATGTGGACAGCCTGACCCTGACGGCTACCCCTATCCCCAGAACCCTGCAGTTTTCGCTGATGGGTGCCCGCGACCTCTCGGTCATCAACACCCCACCTCCAAATCGCCAGCCGGTACATACCGAATTGCGGGCTTTCGGAGAGGAAGTGATCCGCGAGGCCATCCAATATGAAGCCTCCCGAAGCGGTCAGGTGTTTTTTGTGCATAACCGCATCCAGAACATTGAAGATGTCGCAGCAATGATACGGAAGTTTGTTCCGGGTATATCGGTGATCGCAGCCCACGGACAAATGGATGGCGCTGTGCTGGAGCAGATTATGCTCGACTTTATTGAAGGGCAGTACGACGTCCTGGTTTCCACCACCATCATTGAGTCCGGACTGGATATTCCCAATGCCAACACCATCATCATCAATGATGCGCAAAACTACGGGCTCAGCGACCTGCATCAGCTCAGGGGCCGCGTGGGGCGATCCAACCGAAAAGCATTTTGTTACCTGCTCACCCCTCCTTTGTCGGTCATCTCTACAGAAGGCCGCAAACGCCTGCGCGCCATCGAAGAGTTCTCAGGCCTGGGCAGCGGTTTCAGCATTGCGATGCGTGACCTGGATATCCGCGGAGCAGGCAATATTCTGGGCGCAGAACAAAGTGGCTTCATCTCTGAGATAGGATATGAGATGTATCAGAAGATTCTGGATGAAGCAATGGCGGAATTGAAGCAGGGAGAGTTTAAAGCCTATTTCAGTGACGAGCAGGAGAAGGATTTTGTCAGGGATTGTGTTATTGAAACCGACCTGGAAATCCTGATCCCGGATCACTATGTCAGCCAGATCGCAGAGCGCTTAAGTCTGTATAAAAAGTTGGATAACGTGGCTGATGAGGAAGGTCTATCTGCTTTTCGCCAGGAATTGCACGACCGGTTCGGGCCCCTGCCGGAGAGCACGGAGTCACTGATCCTATCTATACGGATGCGCTGGAAAGCCGGAAGGCTTGGGATGGAAAAACTCTTGCTGAAAAACAAGCGGATGATCGCCTGGTTCATCCAGGATCCGGAGGCTCCCTTTTATCAATCCCGGGAGTTTCAGCAGATACTGCGTTATGTGCAGCGCTACTCCCGGCGTTGCGCTATGAAAGAGAAAGAGGGCAGGCTCAGCCTGACTTTTCGCGAGGTTCCCGATGTAATGGCTGCTTTGGCAGTGCTGGAGGAGATAGAGGAGGAGCTGTGGGCCAATGAGACCGGCAGATCCTTATGACAACAGGTTCACAAGAGTCAGTGAATAAGTGCGATATAAGCCTTATTTGCTGCGCGCTCCATTTCCAGCCATTGATCTATGCTTTCGTATTGTAATGTCAAGGCGAGGAGATACTCAGCCAGGGATATCTCGCCTTTGTCGAGGGCAAGGGCCAGCAATTCCTCGTTGCTGAAACGCTTAAGCTCATCCCTGTAAGTGTCTGCACTTTCCCGGAGTGCCAGTGCTCTGGAATGGAGGGCTTTCTTTTCGTTGTAGTACTGTAGCCTGGCATCTTCCTGTAAGCCCTGAGCAGCGATGGTTTTGGCTTTGGCATATTGGACTGTGTTCCTGCTTTCCCACAAGGGAATACTCACACCAAGGCTAATCCCCTGAAAATGCTCACCCACGACCTTTTCACTCATATAACCTGCGTAAAACCCGGGCAGATTCCGGGCAAGCTGCAACTGCTCCCGTTTCTGTGCAATTGCGACCTCCTGCTCCTGCCATTGCAAGAATGGGTTGTTGTCCTCTGCCCCGGCATACCATTCATCAAAAAGCCCGGGTATAGGCGGCGCCTGCAGATCACGATCATTCAGTTCAATGGGTTGACCCCCGTTAAGCCTGGCCAGGCCAGACAACAGGCTGCTTCTTTCAATCTCAATGCCTTCGAGTTCCTTGGTGAGATTCAGTAAATGGATGCGTGCTCTGTTGAGTTCCAGGATGCCCGTTTCCCCTGCCGTACGTTTTCTCTCGTAAGCATCGGCAAGCTGACGGGCATTGCTCTTTCGCTTTGTGTATTCAAACTGAAGGGCATTCTGGTACAGGATTTCGACGATCAGCAAACGAGCCTGGTTCAGAATTTCCCGTTTTTTATGCCGATACTCCGTTTCCGCCTGCTCGGTTTTCATTCCGGAGATCTGATGACGGTAGACATAGGCCGACGGGAAATCAAAGGACTGTATAATGCTAAAATCCTGACGATTACCTATGGGCTGAGCCTGGTTCCACAAATAATTGAAGCCAAGCTCGGGATTCACCGGCATCAAACCAGTCTTGTATCCGGTCTTCTCTGCTTCAATGCTTTGCCTGAAAGCCAAAAGGCTGGTATTCCTGCTTTCAATCTCTGCCAGTATGCTCTCCATATTTGTTTGAGAGAACACATTGATGCAAAGCACAGACAGAATTATTATGAGGATGCTTCTCATTCTTTTGGACTTAAGCGGTTTTTCTTGAGTTTATGAGACTATACACGATAGGTATGATAAAGATATTGAGAAGGGTGGAGGTAATCAATCCGCCCAGGATCACTTTAGCCATCGGACTTTGTATCTCATTTCCGGGCAGATGCCCTCCCAGAGCCAGGGGAATCAAAGCCAGGGCAGCCGTCAGGGCAGTCATCAGGATGGCATTGAGCCGGTCGGAGGAGCCCCGGATCAGGCTTGCGTAAGAGGATAAGCCCTGCTCCTTAAGACGCTGATAATTAGCGATAAGCAAAATCCCGTTGCGGGTGGCAATGCCAAAGAGGGTGATGAAGCCGATAATGGCCGGGATGCTGAGCATTCCGGAGGTGAAATAAACAGTAAACACCCCGCCGATGAGTGCCAGCGGGAGGTTGAGCAGGATGATGCCGGCAAGCCTGAAATCCTTAAACTCCTGATAAAGAAGCAGAAAAATCACAAATATGGCGAGGATAGAGGCCAGCAGTAGGGTTCGGGAAGCCCTGGCTTCATTTTCAAACTGACCCCCGTATTCAATGCGGTATCCCTCGGCCAGAGCGACCCTTTCCTCAATCTGTTCCTGAATATCCTTTACCACGCTCCTCAGATCGCGTCCGCTTACATTGGCGGCAATAACCAGGTTTCGCTGCACATTTTCCCTGCTGATGGCCCCAGGCCCTGAAACGGAAACAATATCAGCCACTTGTGATAAAGCGACTTTCCGGCCATCGTAGGTATCGATCAGGGCTGAACGCATTCCGTCGAGGCTTTGGGTATAATCATTATTGAAGCGCAGTACCAGCTTGAAGTTGCGCTGCCCTTCGTAGATATCCGCCATTTTCTCTCCGGCAAAGGCGATATCCACAAAGGAGTTGAATTCGTGGATCGTAATGCCATAATAAGCCAGCATATCCCTGCGTGCCCGGATCTGGATTTGCGGAATATCGATCTGTTGATCCACGTTCACATCCACCAGGCCTTCAATACCGCTGATGGCAGCCTTTATTTCATTCCCGGTGAGGAACAAGCGGTTCAGGTCGGGGCCGAAAAGCTTGATCGCAATATTGGCGCGGGTACCCGACAACATATGATCAATCCGGTGACTGAGGGGCTGTCCAAGGGTATAGGCGATGCCCGGTATTTCAGAAAGTCGTGAACGGACATCACCCAGGAATACCTGCTGAGGGCGGTCGCCCAGGCTGTAGTTCACATCTATTTCAGCACTGTGGGTGGGTTGGGAATGCTCATCCAGCTCCCCCCGCCCTGTACGCCGGGCTGTGCTCACCACCTCAGGAATGGACAGCAGCTCCTGTTCCACCAGATTGCCCAGGCGGTTGCTCTCTTCCAGCGAAACGCCCGGCTGGGTGACCACAGAAAGGGTCAAGGCCCCTTCGTTGAACTCAGGCAAAAAACTGCGTCCCAAATTACTGAAAACCACAAG
Organism: uncultured Lentimicrobiaceae bacterium; assembly: GCA_964590645.1. Taxonomy (GTDB): domain Bacteria; phylum Bacteroidota; class Bacteroidia; order Bacteroidales; family JAGNHN01; genus JAGNHN01. Next base: position 12,618 of record CAZPYJ010000032.1, on the reverse strand, counting down.
AGCCAGAATAAAGGCCGCAAAAACCGGGATCAGGACTGCTTTTTTATGCCTCAGTGACCAGGCCAGGGAACGCTCGTAATAATGGGTAAGCTGCCGGACCAGCCATTTGTCTTTTTCGTTCCGGCTCAGGTAGGCCGGTCCCGACAGCATCATTTTTGCCAGCAATGGGGTCAGGGTCATCGCCACGATCAGGGATACAAAGAGGGATACAATAAAGGCAATCCCCAGGGGCTTCAGCATCCGCCCTTCCATTCCGGAAAGGAAAAAGAGAGGCAGGAAAGCAACGATAATGATGAGGGTGGCATTGAGAATGGAAGCCCTGATTTCTTTTGAAGCTTCATACACCACGGTGAATGCGGACTGACGCTGCTGCTCCGGCATTACCCGGTTCTGCCGCAATCGCCTGTAGACATTCTCCACATCAATAATGGCATCATCCACCAGTGAGCCAATGGCAATGGCCATTCCTCCCAGGCTCATCGTATTGATGTTCATTCCCAGGGCATTGAGCACCAGGAAAGCGCCTAGCAAAGAGAGAGGGATGGCAAGAAGGGATATCAGGGTAGTCCGGAAACTCCCCAGGAAAAGAAACAGGATGATGCTTACAAAGACTGCTCCTTCAAGCAGGGCATTGCGTACATTTCTTACTGAGGTTTCGATGAAATCAGCCTGGCGGAAAATCCGGGTTTCAAGTTTTACATCCGGGGGCAGGGTCTTCTCCAGTTCGGCAATTTTTGCCTCAATGCGCTCGGTCAGTTCCAGTGTGTTTGCATTGGGTTGTTTAGATATGGCAAGGATTACAGCCGGCCTGGCGTTGCCTGAGGCATAACCCATTTTGGGGGCGCTGCCGATGCCCACGCTGGCTACATCGTTTATCCTTACCGGCTTGCCATTGAGGGATTTCACCCAGGTCTGTCCCAGGGTTTCCACATCGGACGAACGGGCGATGCCCCGCACCACATACTCATTGCTATACTGGCGAAGCACTCCCCCGGATGCGTTGTCGCTGATTCCGCGGCACACTTCGGCCAGCTCTCCCAGCGAAACCTGGTAATGCATCATCTTAATGGGATCGGCCTGCACCTGGTACTCTTTGTAGTCACCACCAATGATACTGACTTGCGATACGCCATTGGTTGCCAGTATGAGTGGCTTCACCTCCCATTCGGCAAGGGTACGCAGCTCCATCATACCGGTAGAGTCTGCCTGCATCCCCACAAAAAATATCTCGCCCATTACACTGGTTTGCGGTGCCAGAACCGGTTGAGCGACACCCATTGGCATCACGGAAGCGACCGTTATCAACTTTTCGCTCACGATCTGTCTGGCTTTGAAAATATCTGTCCCCCAGTCAAATTCAACCCAGATAAAGGAAAAGCCCTGTGAACTGGCTGAACGAACCCGCCTCACATCGGTGGCTCCGTTCACCGCCGACTCGATGGGAAAAGTGACCAGGCGTTCTACTTCTTCTGCAGCCATTCCGTGCGCATCTGTCATCACCACAACTGTGGGAGCGGTGAGGTCGGGGAAAACATCAATATCCATTGAGTCCACGGACCTCAATCCGAAAACCACCAGCAGCACCGAAGCCAGAAGAACAAGGTACTTATTGGTGAGGGAGAAGCGTATGATGTTGTTCAGCATAAGTTCCGGGGTTTAATGGAAGTGACCTGCGTGCGGATCGAGCCCGCCGGTGGCCTGGGCAAGTTTGATCATCATCGCTCCGCGTGTTACAATGCGTTCTTCTTCGGTGATGCCCGACAGGATCTCGGCCCTGATGCCATCTTCAGCCCCTATGCGCACCTCCCGCTTCTCAAATAATTCCGGCGTTAGCTGCACCCAGACAAAATACAGGCCCTGCTCCTCCAGTAAAGCGGTAAGGGGGAGGGTCATCGCCTGATGTGCAGCGAAGGTTTTGAGATACACCTCCACGAAACTTCCCGGAATAAAGCTTCCGTTGTTGACAATCTGCAGTTTTAGGGGAAGCAGAAAACGACCGGAACCCATCGCCTTTCCGTATGAAAGCAGGCGGCCATCCAATTCTTCCAGGGTATAGTATTGATGGTTATTCAGGTTGCGAATGTTGGCCGAACGAATGGATCCCAAAAGGGGGGCGAAGCGTGGCGGTAGCTCGGCGGAAAGCATCAGTTTTTGCATCCGGCTTATCACCATCAGGGGCTGGCCGCCTTCTACATAAGCACCGTGTTTCACAAAAACCTGCTGCACATAGCCAGAGGTGGGGCTGCTTACGGATTGTCCAGACTCATCTGTACTTTCGCTCAGGTTATCAAAGCGGGCCTTGGCTTTCTCATATTCGTTCCTGACTGCCATCAGATCTTTAGCGGATACGATCTGATCCTGTGCAAGTACTTTGGCCCGCTCGTATTCTGCCTTGCTGCGTTCATAATTGGAGGCGGCTTCGGCATACCTGACCGCAAGGCTGTTTTCAGCCACCCCTTTCCCTGAGATCTTGATCAGGGGCTGTCCGGCCTGCACCTCTTTCCCTTCCAGGATATCTCCGGCCGAAAAAAGCGCTATTCCGGACGCACTGGCACTGACAATCCATTCCTGATCTATGGCTGGCTCTACCAGGGCCGTGGTTTTGATTATCTGTCCGAAAGCTTCAAGCCGGGGATGTCCACTGGCAAAATCAGTCTTCCACGCTTGTTCTCTGGTAAAAACAGTAGTATTCACTTCGGATATCTCCAGGCTTTCCGCAGCCTCCTCGCCCTCTGACTGGCTGGCAAATACCTTCACGCCGGGGACAAGGATAGTAAAAAGTCCTTCCGGCTTCTCGATCTCAAAGCGCAGGCTGCCTTCCCCTGCCCGGTCGGCTTGTATCTCAAATAAATAGATGCCCTTGCGCAGGGGTGCCTCCAGGCTTTGGCTGATCTCATTCCCTTCAAGCTTCAGAACCATACTGACCCTTCCGGATTCCAGAGCCCTGAAATCCGGTAAACTGGAGAAATGTGCGAGCAATTCCGCTTTCTCTCCGACCACAAAAGGATCAGCTTCGGCAAAAACTTCAAAATCATCGCTGTATGCCGTATACAGGAATTTGTGTCCCTCCTGCTCGTGTGTATGCTCATCGTGATCAGAATCCGGGTGATCGTGGGAGTGAGTGTGGCAGGCAAACAGCACAATGCTCAGGATGGCGGTGAAGAAAAGGCGAAACATCATATTTCGAGAATTAAATATTAAGGTGTTGGGCAAAAATAGTCAATGCCTCAATGATATGAGAAACAAAAGGGCAGAAGATCAGCGGGGTGAATAGATCTACAGACCGGCACAGTTCAACCTCATTCCATCAAAAACCAATCCGCCTCAGCGCTTGGCGCGAACGGGATAGAACAGATATTGCACCAGCAGCACCATACCAAAGCTGACCAGGCTGCTCAGGACGATGCGCTGGAAGGTATCGTAAAACCCGGCGAAACTGAACACCTCCAACAGGAACAAAGCAGTATGGTGCACCAGGATCAGGCTGCCGGCATAGGTGATGAACCAGCGCAGGCCCAGGTCGGCGATGCCGGGTTGAATTCCGGGCTCATATTCCCGGCGGCTGGCCACGAAACGGGTCACAAAAGGACGGGTGAAGGCCATCAGGGTAGTTGCCGCTGCGTGTATCCCTCCTGTACCGCTGAACATATCCACCCCGAAACCCATCGCAAAGGCCGAAATCAGCAGGGCCCAGCCGGGAATCTCAAAAGGAAGGAGTAGAACGAACAATACATAGAGGTAGGGATTAATATAACCGCTCAAATGAATATTGTCGAGGACAAACACCTGTACCAGCAGCAGGGCGATAAAACGGAGGCTATTGTTCAGAATGGTGTTATTCATTCTCGGGCAGGTTTAAGCGGTTCAATTCTTCGCGGGCCAGGTCTTTCACCACGTACACGTGACTGAGCTGCCGGAAAGGCGTACTGATGCGCAGGGTGATCTCATAAAAATAGTCCCCTTCCGGGAGATGGAAATCCTGAACCATCCCCAGCGGGATGCCCGCTGGAAACATCAGGCTGTAGCCACTGGTCACCACCGTATCTCCGGCTACCAAATCCACGTGGGCAGGGATTTCATTCAAACTGGCTTCTTCAGGCAAAGCCTTATCCCAGCGGAAAGTGCCCACATATCCATTGCGCAGGATACGCCCGCTAATGCGAATATCCTTGTGCAAAAGGGATATGACAGAAGCATAATGTGCGGAAACACTGTGCACAATTCCCACCACCCCATTCGAGGTAATCACACCCATATCTTTTTCTATGCCATCCTTGCTGCCTTTATCGATGACCAGATAGTTGCTTCGCCGGTCGAAAGTGGAACGGATAACCCGGGCCGGCACATAGGTGTAGCGTTGCCGGTACAAAGTATCGCTCTCAAAAAACACCTGCCGGCTGTTTTGGACAAAAGATTCCGGGATACTTGCCCTCAGGCGGGCGTTCTCTTCCATCAGGAAATCATTGGCTTGCCTGAGCGAAAAATAGTATACCACATTATTGAAGCGCTCCTGAATCCTGCCGGTGAAGCTGCTTGAGGCCGATAGCATCACCGATTGCTGGTATCCGTTGTGCCTGAACACAAAGATCATTGCGATCACCTCCAACAAGGCAAACAGCAGAAAGAAACGGATGCGAAGGAGAAAGTCCAGGATGTTCCGCATAGTCCAAAAGTACGCAAGCGGAAGGAATTTCCCTGCGGATTATTTAATAAGGAAGGTGAACTTATCGAAGTTTTTCAGTGCGATGCCGGTTCCCTGGGCCACCGCACGCAGCGGGTCTTCGGCCACGTGTACCGGAAGTTTGGTTTTCAGGGAGAGTCGCTTGTCCAGTCCGCGCAGCAAAGAGCCCCCTCCCGCCAGATAAATTCCGGTACGGTAAATGTCGGCAGAAAGCTCTGGGGGAGTCATTTCCAGCGCATTCAGCACAGCCGTTTCGATTTTTGAGATGGACTTATCCAGGGCGTGTGCGATCTCCACGTAATTCACTTTGATCTCCTTGGGGATACCGGTGAGCATATCCCTTCCGTGCACGGCATAATCGTCGGGCGGATTGTCGATCTCGGCCATTGCGGCGCCCACTTCAATTTTGATTTGTTCCGAAGTGCGTTCTCCAATGTTGATATTATGCTGCTTGCGCATATACTCTTCAATGTCGGAGTTGAAATCATCCCCGGCGATGCGAATGGATTTGTTGTTCACGATCCCGCCCAGGGCGATGACCGCAATCTCACAGGTTCCCCCTCCGATGTCGATGATCATATTCCCGGTAGGCTCAAGTACATCTATTCCGATCCCGATGGCGGCGGCCATCGGTTCGTGGATCAGCCTGACCTCCTTGGCTCCGGCCTGTTCGGCGCTGTCTTTTACTGCCCGTTCTTCCACCTCTGTGATCCCGGAAGGAATACAAATCACCATTTTCAGGGCTGGCGGGAACAGGGTTCTTTTGGGGAATACCATCCGGATCATCTCGCGCAGCATTGCCTCGGCAGAATGAAAATCGGCGATAACGCCATCACGGAGCGGACGAATGGTTTTGATATTCTCGTGGGTTTTCCCGTGCATCATCATCGCCCTTTTGCCCACGGCGATGATTTTCTGGGTAGAACGCTCCAGGGCCACAATAGAAGGCTCATCCACCACCACTTTATCGTTAAAAATTATGATGGTATTGGCCGTGCCAAGGTCGATGGCAATCTCTTTAGTCAGAAAGGAAAACAATCCCATAGCTTTCGAAAATATTACGTCCTGTGTGTCAGGATTTCCGTCATACGGAAAAAATCAATAAAGGTTCTGATGTTATTAGTGTCTGAAATGCCGTATTCCCGTGAATACCATTGCCATATCATTGGCATTGCAGAAATCTATGCTGTCCTGGTCGCGCACTGATCCGCCAGGTTGTATTACTGCCCGGATACCGGCGGCACTGGCCATCTCCACCGAGTCGGAAAAGGGGAAGAAGGCATCGGAGGCCAATACAGCATTCTGCAGGTCAAATCCGAATTGCTTTGCTTTGGCAATAGCCTGTTGCAAAGCATCCACGCGGGATGTTTGTCCCATTCCGCTTCCGACAAGCTGCCTGTCTTTCACCAGCACGATGGCATTGGAGCGTGTATGTTTGACGATGCGGTTGGCGAAATGGAGGTCGGCGGCTTCCCGGGCATCAGGTCGGCGCCGGGTTTTTACTTCCCATTCCTCGTCGCCGCCAACGATATGGTCGCGGCTTTGGAGGATGATTCCGTTGAGCAGGCTGCGGCTGGTATGTCCGGCCCATTCCACGCTTCCGGCTTTCAGCAGGATGGCATTTTTTCTGCGGCTCAGGATATCCAGGGCTTCCCGGGAAAAACCCGGGGCATAGAGTATCTCAAAAAAGATGCGGTCGATGGCTTTTGCTGTTTCGGAATCAATGATCCTGTTGCATACGATCACCCCTCCAAAGGCCGACTTGGGGTCCCCGGCCAGGGCGGCTTCCCAGGCTTCCAGGATGCTTTCCCGGCTGGCCAGTCCGCAGGCATTGTTGTGCTTGACGACCGCAAAGCTGGGATCGCTGAATTCGGCCAGCAACTGCAGGGCTGCGTCCAGGTCCACCAGGTTATTGTATGAAAGGGCTTTCCCGTGCAGGTGCGTTGCGATCTTATCCAGCTCCCCGCAAAACCAAGCTTGCTGGTGGGGGTTCTCTCCGTAGCGCAGGGGATGTGCCGGCGAAGCAGCCTGGCGCAAGCCGTCTTCCGGTACACCGCCCGAGAAATAATGATAAATGGCCGTATCGTATTCACTGCTCACCGAAAAAGCGTGGCGGGCAAACTCCCGGCGCTCCTGCATCTTTGTGGTGCATTCGCCCGTCTCAAGGACTTTCAGCAGGGCAGCGTATCTGTCGCGGGAAGCCACCACAAGCACATCACTAAAATTCTTCGCGGCTGCACGGATCAAAGAGATGCCTCCAATGTCGATCTTTTCAATAATGTCGTCTTCACTCCCTCCGGCAGCCAGGGTTTCCCGGAATGGGTAGAGATCAACAATGACCAGGTCGATGGCCGGAATATCGTATTGCTGCATCTCCTTCTGGTGTGATTCATCTTCACGCATTCCGAGGATGCCCCCGAAGATTTTGGGATGCAGGGTTTTAACACGCCCTCCCAGGATGGAGGGATAATCCGTCAGAGACTCCACGGCTTGCACCGGGATTCCGCGGGCAGCAATCCAGTCGTAAGTGCCTCCCGTGGACAGGATTTCCACGCCGAGGCGGTGTAAGTATGTGACAATCGGTTCCAGTCCTTCCTTGTGATACACAGAGATCAGGGCTTTCCGTATTTTTTTGGGCGTTTCGACCATCATTATCAGTACTTTGGCATTTGCAATAAGGCTCTGCAAGTTTACCAAAAAAACAGACCTTGAAGGAGAATGCTTTTGATATTCTCCTGCTTTCCGGAAAGTTTCTTTCCCTTGCATCTTTCTTTATCTTTGGGCCTCACGACAAGCAGCGCTGATGAAACGACTTATTCTTTTCCTGAAGCTCTTTCACGAAAGCTATCGGTTTGCGGTCAATGCCATCGTTGTGAATAAGCTGCGCACCTTCCTTTCGCTCTCCGGGATCACCATTGGCATCTTTGCCATCATTACTGTTTTCACCATTTTCGATGCGATGGAGTCTCAGATCCGGAAAAGCATTGATTCATTGGGTTCCAATGTGCTTTTCGTTCAGAAATGGCCCTGGGCAATGGGTGGCGACTATCCCTGGTGGAAGTATTATCGCCGTCCACAGCCCGACCTGGACGATCTGCGCTGGATACAGCGCCAGAGCCGCACAGCTGAAGCCGCAGCCTATATGATGGGGGTGAGTAAAACCGTCAAGCGTGAAAACAATGCAATGGAGGGGGTGAGCGTACTGGGAGTCTCCCACGATTATGCCGCCGTAATGACGGTTAACATTGGCGAAGGACGATATTTTACTCCATCCGAATCGGCACACGGCCAGAATGTGGCCATCATCGGGGCAGAGATTGCCGAGAACTTGTTTCGTAATCGCGATCCCCTGAATGAAGCCATTAAGGTTTTCGGGCGGAAGTTTATCGTCATCGGCACCCTGCAGAAAGAGGGGGAGGATATGTTTGGGAACAGCCCCGACAATCAGGTGGTGCTGCCGGTACAGTATATGCGCAAGCTTTATACGTTGCGCGAAGCAGACGGCAGCATTGTAGTGAAGGCAAGGCCCGGCGTGAGCAATGATGAGATGCGGGATGAGCTGCGGGGCATTTTGCGCTCGGTACGCAAGCTGAAGCCTTCGGCAGACGATGATTTTGCCATCAATGAAACCGACCTGATATCCAAAGGATTCGATCAGCTCTTCGCCGTCATTGCAATGGTGGGATGGATCATAGGGGGCTTCTCCCTTTTGGTAGGGGGCTTTGGGATCGCCAATATTATGTTTGTGTCGGTCAGGGAACGCACCAGTATTATCGGTATACAAAAGGCCCTGGGTGCCAAGCGTTATTTCATTCTGCTGGAGTTTCTCTTCGAGTCAGTAATCCTATCCCTCTTTGGAGGGATGCTGGGCCTGCTTTTCGTCTTTGGCATCACCTTTCTTATGTCTGCAGCGATGCAAATGCAGATCAGTCTGACCTTATTCAATATTGGGTTGGGCCTGGGTGTATCCTTTGTCATTGGATTGGTTTCCGGCATCATCCCCGCCTGGATTGCCAGCCGGATGGATCCGGTGGTGGCGATCAGGTCGGGAGGCTAGGCTCAAGGGCCAATATTCAACATCCTATGTCCAATGGCTTTGTTCAATGTCAAAGTTTTGCGTGTATGCCCACTAGAGGATTAGAAGCACAGACCTTCGATTTACCACTATACCCGCTATTGTTCTTATGCGATGTTGGGCTATCGTGCTTTTTCTTTTCTGTCCGTGCGATGGCTCAGACACACTTATTGACAAGCTTTGGCTGGTGCGTTTGGCTTGAGTGGCTTGGCAATCCCGAATAGTCGGGACAAGTTGTGTGTGGCTGTGAAGCGATGCCATATTATCGCTTTTTGTAGTTTTCCCAAATCTCCGCAATAGGAGTCTCAGTTATAGCATTTTTAATAAGTCCAATCGCTTTTTGAGAGTATCTGTCGTGGTGGACGTTTCCAACTGAAATTCGTTTGAAACTCTCAATATCATCTTTCAAATTTAAATGGTGTATTACTGCGCTTGTTTTCGGCCCCGTAAGTCCAACTTTTTTTGCTAGTTGATCGCGTCCTAAATTGTAATAGTCCAATTCATTAACTCTCTTCAGTGCTATCACATGTGCACCCGGAGTACCTTTAGGAACAACTTGTACTGGTATACCATCCTTCCTTGATATTCGCAAATCAAGGGAAGGTCCATATCCACTTGCTGTAAAATTCAAAGTAGAAACTCCTGGAAAAAGTTGACCAAAGTTACCCCCTTGTTCTAGTATTTTCAGAGTCTTTTTTAATTCACGGTCAGTTGGTTGAGTATTATCACCCTGCACTGCGTTTTCCATAATGGCCAATGCACGAAGTTTTTCTTTTGCTTCTATATCTTTTCGCTTGTTTGGACCAAGGAGTTTCTTGATGTCATTGATTTCGTTTGCAAAAAATGCTTTTATGTCAGTCGGTGGTGTTGTGGATAACGGCAAGACGCGCACAGGTAAATATTCCTTTAAATCAACCTGAAACACTCGATTTACAATATCTCTGAACAATGTTAAGCCTGATTGTGCTTGAAAATAAAGATGCTGTTCGGATATCTCCAACGTATAATGTTGTGCTGCATCACGTAATCCATTTAATGACTGAAGTGTCAAAACTTCATCTTCATTCAGGAATTTAATCTCTGCATCACTGAATGCTTTTCTTACGCATGATTCAAAACCAATAGTCTGTGTCGCTCGTCCCTCTTTTATTTTACCGCCTTTATGTAGAATAGATGATTTGAGGAGCATTTCAAAAGAATGATCCATCATAATCAAAACACTATGAACACGCGCAACGTCATTGGGACGATTGAATAATTCAATACTCAAAACCAATGAATCGACTGCTTTACAGTACAAGTGTTTGACTTCTTTTTTCATTTAATTACTCATTCAATACCTTATCAAAAGTTTCTTTGAACTCATTCTCATTTGCGTAATTGTAGAATGGTACCGCTGTTATCAAATACTTGTCTGTGTGTATTTCAATGGTCATTTTTTCTGTCCGTATTTCTTCCAAGAAGTCTTCTTTCCACTTGTCTTTAGCGATAAAGCCGTTCCCTTTTGGTTCAATGAATACTTGAAAAGTTAGTTGTTCGCCTTCACGCTGCTTACAGAACAGCAAGAAGTCAGGCTCAAATGCTCGACCTTGCTTGTCGTATATTTTTAATTCTCTCTCGTTGCGAATCAGGTATATATTTTTAAATTTTTGGTTAAGCCCTTCTAAGCGTCTGGAGAAAAGTTCTACAAACTGCTTCTCTTCCGATGTTCCGTAGTTTGCATTGTAAACATACCAAGGTTCATTTGCTACCAAATCTTCTTGACCAGTGGCTCGTTCATCGTTTTTGTTCACTCTGATTTCTTTGTCTTTGAATACTTCGTGAACAGGTTTTTTAATGTAATGAGAGCCTTCATACTCGGTGGTACTGCCCTTAATTTCCGATTCGATACTTTGCAGTAGTCCGCTCAAAGCTTGTAAATAATCGAAATTGCTGAGGTTCTTTACTCGATCTGGTGTTCCGCGAAAGGTTATCTCTAGACCTGCCAAGTAATTATCATTTTCAATGAATTCAGAAAGCGATTCAATGTTTGGAAAAAATTTCGTCAGATGATCGAAATGAAAAAAAGGAAACTTACTTAATGCGAATCGAACGGTATGTTTTGGAATATCAATCAGTTTAATATCCTTTGATTTGATTACTTCTTCGTTTGAAGTAGGATTCTCCATTTCAAAGAATGCGCTGGACATACGACCAACGCCGGACGAGAGTGTATGACGATGGTTTTGCTTGGCTACTCCTAAGTCAGCAAATGATTTTACATTGTCAAAGCTCTTGGGTACTTTTTTATTGAAAAAAACCTGTCCCTCACGATAAAAGTCTGTTTCTTTAAACTCAAATTTCAAAGTGAGCTGTTTCTTCACCAAGTTCTCATCATCTTCATAGATACCAGAATCAACAAGGGCTTTCTTCAATTCAGAAATGTACTTGCTGTCTTCTTTTGTGTGGTAGTAGAGTTCTTCTAATGTCTTTAAGTCATTAGAAACATCATCATCAAATTTTCGGGTAAACTTGTCTTGCCCGTCTTCAGTTGTAAATGGAAAATACCTTGCTCCCCGACCAATTAACTGAGCTTCTGCTAAAGTAGTTTTTCCTGGATTTCCTGCGCGTCCATCTCGACCATCGTAAAGACGAACTATATCGAAGAGGTTTAGTACGTCCCAACCTTCATTAAGTTTTTGAACGGCAAAAATAGCTCTTATCGGGTTGTTTTCATCTTCAAGCGTGTTCAACAGGATTTGGTTTTTCTCCGTTTCCTTATCATTGTTGGCGCTAAGGCAGTTTTCTTCTCTGAAATTGGTTTGAATGCGTTTTACCATTGCAGGGGCAGATATTCCTCTTTTCTGGAAGAATTGAAACGCTTGTTGAACGATACCAACCGTAGCTGTTTTCTTGATCTTCTCTATCTGATCAGTTGAAAGGTTTTCAATGAGCTTATGAAAACTAGTCTTATTCCGTTCTGATTCTGCAATGGTTCGTTTTGCTTTAAAAAGAATAACTGGCTTTAGATTTACATTATTGGATGTAGCCAATTCCTGACGATACAGGTTTAAAACCAAAGCTTGCAAAATCCGTTCCTGCTCATCATAAAGCGAGCGAATCAGATTGATTTCTTTGGAATACTTGTCAATTCTGAACTGAGCAAGGTCATATTTGTAAATGACCTTATCTTGATACTTCTCTACAATCTTCTGGCTTTCATAATCTAAGGTAGCGGTAAATTCCAAAAGGATGTTTTCGAAATTCATCTGATGGATTTTCTCCACCAAATCTCCCCAAACGTCAGCATTGTTGTGATGGGCTTCATCGCCAATCAGAACCAATTTGCGGTCTTCAAAATCCTCTAAGCTTAATCCGTTTTCTCGAACATTTAGGAGTAAGCCCGAAGTAAGCATTTGAATGGAAACAAACTTGATGTTGATGTTCCGGTCATCCGCTTCATCAAAGTTGTCAATCTCTTTGATGAGTATTTCTTTGCCGTCAATTACGATTTTGTCTGTGAACAGATATTTTGAAGCTTGCGGATTGAGAAAGTTCTCTTTCGTCTTTTGAATGATATTGTTGCTATTGACGAAGAATAAATAATTGCGATAGCCTTGCTCATAAAGATGCAAGATTAAACCTGCCATCACCATTGTTTTACCACTACCTGTGGCCATATTGTAAAGCAAGTGCAAGGGCTTTTTTGGCTTTTCATCAAAATCTTCCTGCTCTGTGTATAAGTATCGTTTGAATGCTTCTTCCTGATAAGGGCGAATGCTATATTTTAAATTGTCGCTGATTCCATTTGGAATAGGGACTTGTGCTAATGTTTATTCCAGCCAAGCTGACCCCCTATTCCGGTGATGTTGACCCCCCTGAT
>CAZPYJ010000031.1:0-23401 GCA_964590645.1 uncultured Lentimicrobiaceae bacterium | reverse complement strand
CCGAAGATCAGCGCAGAAATATGCACCACAGATAGCACAGATTAACACAGATTAAAATTGGGAGAATTATCTCGGATAATCTGGGGCAAATGTGACCACTGGGGACAAACCTTCAGCAAGACATCTGACAGGAATAACCTTCCAGGAATTAACGCACAGGCCGCAAACCTGACCCTGGAGGATATTCCCACAGCATACGAGCTGAGTGAAACAGAAGCAGCAGACCACCAAAAATTCACTACCTTGCTGGGCATCAAAGAAACGCTGATGGAAAGCAGCGTACCAATCGGATGCTTAAGTCAGGCTCAAACTGACAATCTGATGGATTATGTGGAAGCCAATCGTCCGCTGATTACCGCTGCTGCGGTAGCGATGCTAAAGCAAAATGATCCGGACTTCGTGTTCAATGAGATCATCCTGGAACCGGATACTAACTCTGTTCCCAAACAAGCATTGGCAAGCTTGAAAAGCAAGAAAGAAAGCTTACTGAAGCTTTATCCCAACCCGGCGATGGACTATATTACGGTAAAATATTGGGTGAATGAGTTTGAATACAGGCGGTTGAGCATTCAGATTATTGATGTGAAAGGCCGGCTATTGTTTGTGCAAGAAATCCCTCTCGGCTCACTCGAACACTTAATTGATCTTCGAAAATATGCCAAAGGAAGCTATCTGCTGCAATTAGTTGCAGACGGTAGCATTATCGGTGTTGAGAAGTTCTCCAAAGTTTATTAATTATTTACAAGGTCTCCGCTGGGAAAGCGGAGACCTTTCTACTCCAATGAAACACTTACTCATTATTTCTACCATAGTTCTGGTATGCTTTTATACGGGTGCCCAGAACAGTGCGATTTACAATAGTACTTTTTATTATGTAGGGTCGCCATCAAACACCTTGAATTATGTAGAGTGTATGATCAATGTTGCCAATAGGATATACCTGGTTCTTACAAATGTGGATCATCAGGGGCAATATAATACTGTTATTGAAATAGATTCATCAGGAAATAAGCTTAATCAGGTAAGCCTATTTGTTGCCGGAGCAAGTATGGTTATATATCCCGGTAACTCAGTATTGGTGGATAAACACGGTGATATTATTGTTGTAAGCAGTGCGATGCCTACCACTCCTGGCCCGACTGATGGTTACATAGCAAAGCTTACCCCCAGTCTTGACACTCAATGGACACGCACATATTCCATCCCTCCTGTACTGGCTGGATATCAACCTGACACATCGGTCTGGAATAACTTCACCGCCATCCGCCAAACTCCCGACGGGGGCTATATTATCGCGGGCAACTACCGCCTCAACAGCCAGCCGGGCACCATCAGCGACCGCGCCTGCCTGCTCAAGGTAGATACCGCCGGGGAGGTGGAGTGGTGGCGGGTGTATCCGAATCAAAAAAGAATATTCGATATTGAGACTGCACCCGACAGTGGTTATTTGTTTCTCGATTCAAAAGCTTCGGGATTCGATGTTGTAAAACTTGATAAGAATGGAGTGATTCAATGGATAGTTCCGTTGAATTCAAGCTACGTTCATCTAACGGGGCAGGATTTAGAATTAATCAATGACAGTGTTTTAGCAATTGCCGGGCAATATGTTTATGATGATACGCCAGCCATACCATTATGTGGAATAGATTTCTATTTGTTCAACCTGAATAATCAGCAAATGATAATGAATAAAGAATTCAGGTTGTTTAAGAACATTCTGTGCGCCACCATACATCAGAACTTCAAACTTCAGCCTCTAAATGATGGATTTATTATCGCCGCAACGGCAACAGTGGTAGCCCCAGACTCGTCTGAGACAGAACACAAAGGAGTGTTGTTCAAGCTGGACAATAACGGAGACAGTGTCTGGGTGAAATACTACCAATACGGAGATTTTGGCGATCAATGCCAGTTCAATGATGTGCTGGTAATGGAAGATGGGGGTTTTCTGGCTGTGGGTTATCATTTCCCCGGTACAGTAAATGCCGGAGCCTGGCTAGTGCGTACGGATAGCAATGGCTATGCCCCCGGGGCTTATCCTACGGGCATCTTTAAACCGGAGCCAATGGTTTCAGAGCTCAAACTTTACCCAAATCCAACAAGTGGCATAAGCTGGCTGGAGCTGGATGTAAAACACCTTCCACACTCATCCCTGCCTGGCCGGCAGGCAGGCTCCACACTCAAACTCTTTAACATCAATGGAAAACTGGTACAAACCACCACTCTTCCTCCCGGCACACAGGTACAGGAAATCAACACTCAAAACCTGCCGTCCGGCCTATACCTTGTCAACCTGGTATTTGAAGATGGCAAGGTGTTTAGTGGGAAGCTGGTGGTGGAATGAGGAAGAGTGAGAGATAATGCTCTTCATAAATGGGGGTCAGTGAGCTTGCCTAAATAATGCTAAGCAAAAGACCTATTGTTCCGGCTGACTTTCTGAACCTGTGTCCTTTCGTGCGCCGGAGATGCTGGCGTTGAGTTCAAAACCGATCAACAGGATGATGGCATTGAAATAGATCCAGAGCATCAGCACCAGTAAAGTCCCGATCGAACCATAGAGGGCATTATAGCGGTTGAAATTGCTGATGTAAAAGTTAAAGCCCACCATTGTCAGCAAAGACAAGAGGGTGGACAGGCTGGACCCGGCAGAAATGAAACGAAAGTGGCTGGAACGGGCCGGAGCCAGGTAATAGGAGAAAGAAATGACAAAGAAGACCATCCCGAGAATGACCACCCATTTGGAGAGTTGTACAAAAAAGATATTCAGGCTCCCCCGCAGCAGATCCTTTTCCACAAGATAGTCGATGGCGGCATTTCCTGCCGTGAGCAATGCGATAGCCAGAATAACGATCACCGAGGTAATGACCACCAGAAGGATGGCAATCAGGCGTTGTTTGATCCAGGATCGGGTTTCGAGGGCGTGGTGGGTTTGGTTAAAAGCTTCGATCATACTGCTCACCCCATTCGTACTGAAATACATTGCCAGAACAAACCCCAGGGATAGCAGGCCTCCGCGCGGTCGATTAAGAATATCTTCCACCGTGGTCCAAATGGTATCGAAAGCACTGGCCGGCAAGAGCTGCATCAGCAATTCCATCAGCTTTTGATGAAAATCCTCGATAGGGACGTAGGGGATCAGGGTGAAGAAAAAGAGGATACCGGGAAAGAAAGCCAGGAAAAAACTGAATGACATTGAAGCGGCGCGCATCGTCAGGGCGCCTTTCTGCAGTCCTTCGATAAAAAAACGAGCTACATTGTAGAGCGGCAGTCCATCAAATCCGGGCAATATGATTTTTTTTGACAGTCGGATGATCCGGGCTACGGGCTCCCAATCGAGGAACAGCTTCAGGTATTTTTCCGAAGGCTTCAAATCAGTATGCTTTCAGGCTCATATCCAGGCTGGCGATCTGGTGGGTGAGGGCGCCCAGGCTGATATAGTCCACTCCGGCTTCGGCTACCGGGCGGATGCTTTCTTCTGTAATGCCGCCACTGGCTTCCGTTTCATAGCCACCGCCAATGCGTTCCACCGCCCGTTTTAATTCTGGAAGGGAGAAGTTATCCAGCATAATGCGATCCACCCCGCCACGGCGCAACACCTGTTCAAGCTCATCCACGTTGCGCACTTCAATTTCAATCTGCAGTTCCCTGCCCGTTTCGTGCAGATAATGCCATACCGCATCGATAGCCTGAGGTATGCCCCCTGCAAAATCCACGTGATTGTCTTTGATCATAATCATATCATACAAGCCCATACGGTGGTTGCCCCCTCCTCCAATCCTGACCGCCTCTTTCTCCATCAGGCGCAATACCGGAGTGGTTTTCCGGGTATCCAGAATGCGGGTTCCGGTGTCCTGGATGAGCTCGCTCAGGCGATGGGTATGGGTAGCAATGGCGCTCATTCTTTGAAGGAAATTCAGCGCCAGCCTTTCTGCTGCCAGTATACCCCTCACGGGTCCTTCAAGCGTAAAAGCGGTCATCCCCGGCCAGATGTGGTTGCCATCTTCGATGGTGCTCAGCACCTTCAGGGCCGGATCCACCTGGCGGAAAACCTCCTTTGCAACAGCCAGACCTGCCAGAATTCCTTCCTGCTTCACAATCAGGCGGGCCCTGCCTGTAGCCTCAGCCGGGATCACCGCCAGTGAGGTATGGTCACCGTCACCCAAATCTTCCAGAAGGGCCAGGGCAACGATCCCTTCCATAGTAAGCCGGGGGTCTTTCATAAACATCAGGATTGTTGTTCGAAGCGCAATTGATGGATAAGAAAAGCATCTCCATCAGGCTTCAAAAGATAATAAACCCGAAACTGATGCGCACCACTCTGGTAGTGGCCAATGCTGTAAGTCGCTTTTTCTCCTGATTGCCCACTATGCTTCAGGATAAAGTCATCTGGCGGATAGCGTTTGAAAAAAGCCTTCAGTATCTCCTCTGCCTGCTTGCGGCTGTAAATCCCTATGCTTCCCGGAAGATCAAGATCAACCCGTGAATTCAGCATAATGGCCAGGCGGCTTCCATCTCCACGCTTCAGCAGCCCGGCTACCTGATCTGTAGCAAGCTGGCTTCCCTGTGCTGAAGCGGAAGAGGAGCAAAAGAAAAAAGCCAGAAGACTGAAGAGGACAAGAAAACTTTTATTCATCGAAGAATGGTTTTATTTTCACGAGCAAATACCACACCAAAGCACAACAGGGATCAAATATACAAACTTAATGCGGGGCAGCATCTCCGACTGCGATTATGAAGCTACGATTGATGATGGTAGGCAAGACCGAGGGCGAATGGCTTATCAGGGGCTGTGAACAGTACCAGCGGCGCCTACGACATTACTGGCCCTTCGAGACAGAGGTCATCCCTGATATCCGGGTAAAAGGAAAATACTTACCGGAAACTTTGCGAAAAAAAGAAGCAGAAGCAGTGCTGGCACGCCTGGCTCCGGACGACCGCCTCGTATTGCTCGACGAAAAAGGAAATCACTTGAGTTCTATAGAGCTGGCCGCTTTTATTGAAAAGGAGAGCCATCAGGGATACAAGCAAGTGGTCTTCTTGATCGCCGGCGCCTTTGGCGCGGATGATTCCCTGAAATCCAGGGCCTTTTTCAGCTTGAGCTTATCCAAAATGACCTTCCCCCACCAACTGGTGCGCCTGATCTTTCTGGAACAGCTTTACCGTGCTATGAGCATCCTCCGCAATGAACCTTACCACAATGAAGGCTGAACAAATCATTAACAGCATCCTCCACTGTGTACCAGCAATCGCAGTGATCTGCATTCCGCTATTCCAAGCCCATTGATATGCTCGAAATAAAAGGATTATACAAGACTTATGGCAGAACAACCGTGTTGCAGGACATACAACTGCATCTGATGCCGGGGGATATTCTTGGTCTGCTGGGAAAGAACGGTGCAGGGAAAACCACCCTGATCCATCTTATCGTGGATCTGATCCGGGCTGAAGAAGGAAGCATACTTGTCTTTGGAAATAAACATACGTCGCTTGGCGCAGAGGATAAGCGCAGGATAGGTTTGCTGGGAGAAGAGCTGGCACTGACCGAAGAACTGAATGCAAAAGAGTTTCTCACTTTTTCAGGTAAACTCTATGGACTTTCTGCTGCGGAATTACGCAACAGAACCCAGGACCTTCTGGCTTTCTTTTTTCCGGAAAAAACAGACTGGAAGCGGCCGGTGGGCCATTTCTCTGCCGGAATGAAAAAGAAGCTGGCTTTCTGTGCTGCCGTCCTGCACCGTCCTGAGCTGCTGTTGCTTGATGAACCCTTTTCGGGGCTTGATCCATTGATGGCCAGACAGATGCTAAGCTTCATCTCTCAATATCAGAATGGCAGGCGCTGCATCCTGATCTCAAGCCACGATCTGTCCTATCTCGCCCAACTGGTGAACCGCATTGCTGTAATCGACAAATCAAGAATTTGCTTTGACGATAGCCTGAAAGCATTTACTGAGAACAGCCGCGCTCAGCTTGATGAGGCTCTTTTTAAAGCTTTGCAAGCGGATACCCCTGAAGCTCCCAAAATGGAATGGCTATGATCCGCTTCCTTGTAATGCTGAGGCTAAGAACCGCCTGGCGCAAGCTGGAAAAAACGGAAGTATTGATCCTCAATGCCTTTCTGCTTCTTTCCAGCCTGCTCTATGCCTGGGTGCTGGCTGAAGGGATAAAGATATTGTTACAAACCGACGACACGGACATCGCTCCGGAAACCATCCTCAGGTACTTGCTTTATGGTATGGTAGTGCTGGGCCTGGTGAGAATGATTCTTCCCTCCTATAGCCCGCTCAAGCCTCTGGTGCCGGCTTACTTTCCATTGGATGCTTTCCGCCGTACCCTGCTCAGCCTTTTGGACGGCTTCCTGCAAGCCTATTTTCTTTATCTCAGTATTTTCCTGATTGCTGCCAGCCTGCTCTCTCCATTCATCGAAGCCCTCTTCCTGGCCAATGCCCTCCTCACGATAATGGGAACGGAACTGCTGCGCCGCCTGCTCCAGTATCTTATTGATTTCAGGCAAAAACCACGTACAATCCTACTTTCCATCAGTGTGGCGGTCCTGATTACAGCTGTATGGATGCACTTCTCCGGCCACCTGTCTGCCCTGATCTGGGTAAACCTGATGGGGGTTCTGCTTCTGGGATGGACTTCTGTACTGCTCGAACAACAGGCCGTGGAAAAGCATCCGCGTCGGAGCAGGAATGCACCAGTCCCCCTGGCTCCTTTCATCAAACAGACATTTCTCCATCCACGGGCCCGCCAGCCCCTGATGGTGGCTTTACTGGTCAAGATCCTTTTTCTGGCAATAGATTACGGTCATTTTCAATGGAAGGGGGAGCATTTACTGGGTGAAGAATTGTCGCTCTGGTTTCTGGCCTCCCCCCTGGCCCTGTTCTCTTATCTCTTCAACAACAGCTGGGGATATTGGCGGGAGGTATGGCTGCGGATGCGCCTGTCGCGGAGCGGCTTCCTCCCTTTTGCACTTTTTCAGTGGCGGATGATGGCTTTGCCCCTGCTCATCGACGGTAGTTTGAGCTTAAGCGTCCTGGCGCTCTATTGGGATAATATCACCGGCATCATCGTATACTACCTGACGATCTCCTTCTTTTATGCAGGTAGTGCCCCTTTCTGGTCCTTGCGCAGCCCGCTCAGGATCCATAAATCATTTCAGCGTAAGCCTACATCAAGCCTTTCTTCTTTCCTGACTATGTTTGCGGCAATGATGCTGACCATAATGTTCTGGAGCAATGCTTTCCGTGCTCTGATCCCTTTATACCTACTGGCCGGACTGGCAGCTTTCCTGGTGGCCAGATCCATCTTTCCCGAATGGAAATACCATATCCACCAGCTGGTTTTCAAGGGTAAAAGATAGAGCCTTAACGCAGTAGGGTCACCACACCTGTCTCCCTGTAAGTGCGGCTTTCATCCGGAAACATTGCATATTCTGCCTCGTAGAAATAGGTGCCTTCGGCGCATTCTCCACCCTGATAGCGACCATTCCAGCCTTCATCCGGGGCATAGGTCTCGAACAGCACCATACCCCATCGATTTACAATGCGTAGGTGAAAACGGACAATATTGACACTTTCGGGCCGGAACGCATCATTGTATCCATCCCCATTGGGTGTGAATACATTCGGAAGCCGGAGTTCAGGAGGACAGACGTCCACATAAAGGGTATCCCCAGCATAACAGGTGGCCAGCTTTACTTGCACGGCATAGCTTCCTGCTTCATCGACGCGGAATTCCTGCCCGGTGGAACCATCCTGCCATAAGTAGGCATCAAATTCGCCGGGGTAGAGCCACAGTTCCCGGTCGAACTGCAGGCAACTGTCTCCGGAGGTAAGCAGGGGCTCAGGAAGGGGATCGGCACGTACGAATGCTTCGAAAGGAACGCTGACACATCCGTTGCTGTCGGTGACAACCAGCCAGATGCTGTCTTCCCTGTTCAGGCTCAGAACCGGACCGGTAGTGCCATCGTACCATAAATAATGCGCAAAACCGGGTTTTGCGGTAATCTGTATCAGCGTATCTTCACAAAAAGCGGTATCCTGAAGGTGGGCTTCCGGAAGCGGTGGCTCTCCGAGAAATATGGAATCCACGCCTGTACACACACTATCTGTAACACTTACACTGTACCAGGCGGAAGGGATTCCGCTAATGCCCGGAGTGGTATCGCCTGTCGACCACAGATATTGATATGGAGCAGGATCGCCCTGAACTGACAGCTGCAGGGCTCCGTCGGCATAGGCATTACAAGTAGGTTCAATAGGCGTAAAATCCAGGCCGAGGCGGCAGGAAACGCGGATGGAATCATATACGGTGCAGTTGTTGTCGTAGGTAACCGTGATATAGTACATACCCGGATCGGTAACAGTCAGGGTGAGGCCTGTACTCCCGTCGTCCCATAGGTAGCTGGTATTGGGCCCTCCATTGAAGTTGGTGGTTTGCAGGACCAGGGGGGTGCCTTTCAGCAGGAAAGTGTCGGAGGGAAAACCATATACATAGGAAGGGGCATTGTTAAAAATCCATCCGCTGTTGTTGCCGATATCCGTGCTGTTGGCTCCGGCGTAAAAAACCGCTCCTCCCCCGGCATTGATGTCGCGGATATGAATGAAATCTCCGGCCACGGTTCCACTGGCTTTATTCAGATCAGCCTGCACTCCCTCCTGTGTGGACTCAAGGCGAACAGGAAAGCAATTGTTTCCCCTTACCCAAAGGTGATCCACGATGCTTTGCGGGTAGTCGGTATCCAGACGATAGGTATGATCCGGTGTGAAAGTAAGGCTGTCGAAGGTATTGTTGCCAAGTAAGCGTCCATTATTCAGAAAGCGGACGTGATTATAGCTTGAGTGAACCTGACTGCTGCGCAGCGTACTCTGGCCATTCGGGGAAAGAAACTCGACATTGTGATATTGCAGGTTGCCGCTTCCAAGGCTGTACATCCCGGTGGTATATGGAAAACGGATCAGGGAAGTACCGGCATCCAGGGTGAGGTTGATCCGATTGATCACCCAGGAAAACTGGACTCCCCCCAGGATTTCCACAAGGGAAGAACCCAGAAGGAGAGAGCGTGGCATAGCCCCGTCTGAGTTGAAGTTGCTGCATTTGAGTTTATGGCCTGAGGTATTGAGATTTCCCTGAACCAGATTCACAGAATGATAGGCCTCCAGGGAGTCGGTTAGCAGCCAGCCCCCGGATCCATCGAAGTAGATTGAGCGCAGGAAGGGATGCCCTGCCGTATGTATGATGTTCCCGGTAGAATCCGATCTGAAATTCCAATTGGCCAAAAGCGTATTGCGCATATCTGTGTGTAGATAGAGGCTACCATAAATGGATAATTCATAATTCCCCTTAATTTCTGCTGCATTCAAACTTCCAAGCCAGTGCATATCCTTGCATTCTGCCGCTTTTTGGATGTTTACCATCTCTGAAGATCCTGTGAAAGAATGGCTGTCAAAAAACACATTATCCCGGGAAGTAGGAATACAGGCTCCGGAAGCGCCTCCGCTGCTGTATGCCCAGTGAGCTGAATCGTGCCAGTTACCTGTCCCGTTCACCCAGTAGAGCTCATTGGGAGTAATTCCATCAATGAGCCAGTTCTGGTTAAAACCCAGGTCTTCCGTGTTCTCTGCCTGGAACACGGCACTCCCCTGCGCCTGAATTCCTTTCAGGAGACAAAAGTCGATAAGGATACTATCCTGATCGGAGAAAAAGACAGATCCGTTGTTGGGAAGATCGGAGAACAGGAAAATCGGACTGAAGCAATTCCCTCTGGCACGCAAGTGATGAAAGCGCTGTGTATGCAGGGCGTCAAATGTGTAGGCACCTCCGGGAGCCAGGAAAAGGCTGTCGTAAATGTGGTTGCCTCTGATGCTGGCGCTGCCTGCAAAATCGGCTTTGAGGAAGGAGCAGGGCGCATCGGAGGCATCCAGGATGGTATTTCCGGTCGGATCATCGAAAATCAGAGTCCCATAGGCTGTAGTGTCAGGACTATGATGCCAAAAGGAGGCCTGGGCGCTCATCATCAGAATGTGCGAAGAGTCCCCCAGCACAAACCCACTATCGGCATCGATATGCCAGTTGCCATAGGCTACCTGAATCTCTGCCTGGCGTATATCCAGTAGTTTTTGCATTTTCTCGTCGGAAGTAAAACCGCTGATGCGGGCAAAACGCTCTTGCATATCCAGACTCCCGCTTACCAGGTTCAGGCGGCAGCTGATGCAATCCTGCCACAAAGTGTCAGTCAGGGTCCATCCTCCTTCCCTGTGGTCGAAAGAAAGGTTGTTCAGTAGTTTATTCCCTGCCAGGGTCAGTGTTTTTCCGAGGGTATCTGCCAGAAAATACAGGGGACCCTTAAATTGATAATCCATCAAAGGAGAAAGCAGCAGGGAACCGTAGATGCGGGCCTGTGAGCTCACAGGGCCGGAAAAAACCGCCTGGTGCAGGGTCGTAATCCAGCGCATATCCCGGCACATAATTCTCTCTTGGATGACCAGCACACTATCGGTCAAGGTGTTGAAAGACTGCTGGTCAAAGATCACATTATCCACCGGTGACGGAATGCAGCCGCCGGGTGCTCCTCCTGAACTCAGTGACCAGTGCAGGGTATCGTGCCAGTAACCCTGACCGTTGATCCAGTAATAGTCGGCGCTATCGCGCTCATAAATCTGCCAGCCGTGGTTATTCCCCAGGTCAACCGTTTCGTAGGCAATGAAGTTTCCGGTGCTGGCATAAATGTCTTGCAGGATGAGATGCCAGCCTTCCACGATTCCCGGACCGCCGTGGAAATAGGTGGGTCCACCGGTAGAATCCGTGAACAGCAGTATGGGTTCCCTGCAATTGGCTTCGGCGATCAGTTCGCTAAGGTTGTGGCTGCTGAATTTCTGAAAACGATAAGCCTTACCGGCTGCAAGCCAGAGCGTATCAATACTATCACTCCCAATTATTCTTGCATTGGAAAAGAAGCGGACGCGATTGAAGGTGCCGAAGGTCTTGTTAAGCCGTGCATTTCCCTGATTGCTGGCAAAGGTGACATTGTGAAAAAGGAGGTTATTCCCCGATCCGATCACAAATCCGGCATCCGCCGCGGTAAAAATGATCTCTGAAGTACCGGCATTGAGGCTCAGGTTTTGTCCTTGCAGCTCGGCGGCATCGGCATTGCCACTCTCGATGATTACCTTACTTTGTCCGAGGCTTAATTCCCTTGTATGGGAATAAGGAGAAATGAAACGGTAGCAACGCACTTTGTTCCCTGCCGTGATCAGATGACCACGCATAAAGTCAATATTATGCTCTTCCACCTCAAAGCTGTCCAGCAGAGTCCAGCTGCCTCCGTCGCCGTCAAAGTAGGCCACCATTGTGAGCAGCTGTCCTGCCATTTTAATGGTGTTCCCGGTGTCGGTCGCCCTGAAGAGCAGCGGTCCGCTCAGTTCCAGCGCCATCGTTTCCTGAAACTGCAGCGAACCGTATATGTGCAGGAAGCTTCCGCCGGCACCGATCAGAGAAGGATGACACAGGCCGGCCTGCCAGGTCATATTGTGGCAATATGCGATGTCTTCGTTCACCAGCACGCTGTCGGTCATATTAGGGAAAGACTGGTTGTCGAAGACAACATCATCCACCATCCGGGGCGGGCATTCCCCACCAGGCCCACCGCTACTCAGAGACCAGTTTGTGGTATCCGTCCACACGCCTGTCCCTTTCACCCAATACAAAGTCCGTGAAGGAGAAGGCAAAAAGGTCCATCCGGTATTGTTTCCCAGGTCTTCACAATCGATCGCTTCGAACACGGCTGATCCGCCCGTATGGATGTTCTTCAGTTGTACATAAGCGATCCGGAGGTTTCCCGCCGATTTGGAGAAGGTGGCAAAGGCTGAAGAGGCACGAATCTCAATCGGTGACAGGCAATGCCCCTCAGCAATGAGGGAATCCAGGAAAAGCTGCGTGGATTGTGGCTGGAAGATATACTCTTCCCCCGCACTCATCACCAGATCACCATAGGTATTGTTTCCGTATATTTTGGCACTGCCGGAGAAGTGAACCCGGTCGAAGGACGCATTGTTGGTATTCAGATTCACGTTCCCGTCTTCAGCCGTGAAAAAGACCTTATGAAAATGGGGACTGCCGCTACCACTGCTCACCAGTGAAGCGATGAGCCCGTTCATAAAGATCACAGAACCGGTGGCATTGAAGCTAAGACCGGAATTATTGATTGAAAAAGAAGAGAGAATAGCAATCGTGGCTTGACTGATATCCAGACTGCGGGTAAAGGTGTAATTGGAATTGAACTGTGCGGCAGAAACCGGATATCCGGCGGCATTCAGGCTGCCTTCCACCAGATGCAGGGCATAGGCTGGGACGCTCAGTTCGGATTGCAGGGTCCATTCTCCTCCCGTGCCCGAAAAAAACACATTCCGCCGGAAGGAGTGGCCTGCAGTTTGAATCAGGTTTCCGGACTGCTCAGCACGGAAGAAAAAATCCGAATTCAGTTGATAATCGGCCCCGCTGTTTAAGAAGAACGATCCGTACACTTCGATGGTGGTTGCGGGATTACTGATGAAGAGGGGGCTGTGCAATACCTGGCTGGCATCGAAATCGTGGCAGGTCACCAGGTTCAGGTTCAGGTTGACGATTCCTCCTGCCTGGCCAAATGAATGCTGATCGAAGTAGACATTATCATTGGGAGAAGGAACGGTGAAGTGATTCACATTGCCGCCGGATGTGGTAGCCCAATGGTTTATGTCCGACCAGTTTCCCGAACCGCCCACCCAGTAGTAATCAGCGGGGAATACCAGGACAGGCCACAATGAAAGCAGCAGAAACAGGAAGCTGAATGCGGGACGAGCCTTCCGGGGGTGCATAGGATCGATGTTTCGGTTTGACTATCTCCACAGACACAAATGGGGAGTAAGGAGGCGTCTGGTGGAGAAAATAGAAAAGGCCTGCCGGGGGGGCAGGCCTGTATGATCTCGTGCTTCACAGGATTATTCTCCCAACATCAGGCGGAAGAATCCGGTGATCTGTAAGTCTTTATCCTGGGCTTTGATATGCTCTGCCACATTCAGTTTGCTATCGCGGATATACTGTTGATTGAGGAGGGTATTTTCCTTGAAGAACTTATTCAATTTACCTTCGGCGATGCGATCAATCATATTTTCAGGTTTTCCTTCCTGGCGGGCCTGTTCCCGTCCAATCTCGAGTTCGCGCTCGCGGATGTCGGCAGGAACGCCGTTTTCATCCACTGCCACCGGGGCCATTGCGGCCACCTGCATTGCGATTTCGTGACCGAGCTCACCAAAGCCTACCTTATTCAGGCCCAGGATGGTAGCCAGGCGATTTCCCTGATGATTGTATGCGGCCACTTCAGCGGCTTCAATATGGGCATAGCCGGAGATATCCATTTTCTCTCCGGTTTTTCCGATCATCTCCGCCAGTTTGTCGCTCACGGTAATGCCATCCAGCTTAACTGCCATCAGTTCTTCTGTTGACTTGCATTGGTTTTGGATGGCAAGATCGGTAAGCATATTGGCAAAATCCTGGAACTCCTGGTTTTTACCAACAAAGTCTGTTTCGCAGTTGAGCATCAGCACCACCCCGAATTGCTTATCTGCGGTTGTACGGGCGATCACCATTCCTTCGTTGGCTTCACGGTCGGCACGCTTGGAAGCCACTTTCTGGCCTTTCTTGCGGAGATAGTCGATGGCTTTTTCAACATCGCCTTCGCTTTCCTGCAAGGCTTTTTTGCAGTCCATCATCCCGGCTCCGGTCATTTTTCGGAGTTTATTTACTTCTGCTGCACTTATCTGGGTCATTCCTGTATGCTTTAATGGTTGTGTTTCTTGTGATACCCGGGAAGATTACTCTATTTCATCTTCTTTGGGTGTGGCTTTCTTGACTGCTTCCGGTTTTTTCTTCACCGTGATGCGCTTCCGCTTGGGTTTATCCACCTCGTCCTCTTCATCCAGTTCCAGGTTGCGGGCGGCGGCTTCCTTTTCAGCTTCTTCCTCTTCTCTTTCTTCTTCTGCTTTCCGGTCCTTATCCATCTTTCTTTCCTGCAGTCCTTCTTCTATGGCCTGGCACATCAGGCGGGTAATGATGTCGATGGATTTCGAGGCATCATCATTGGCCGGGATGGGAAAATCGATGAGTTGTGGATCGGAATTGGTATCCACAATAGCGAAGGTTGGGATATTGAGTTTTCGTGCTTCGTGCACTGCGATATGCTCTTTGGAGATATCCACGATAAAGAGTGCGGCCGGCAATTTGCTCAGGTCAGAGATACTGCCGAGCGTCTTTTCAAGCTTGGCTCTTTCGCGGGTAATCTGGAGGCGTTCACGTTTCGACAGGTTTGTCCAGCCCGGGCTGGCGATCAGCTTGTCGATAGAGGACATTTTGCGCACGGCTTTGCGGATGGTGGCAAAGTTGGTAAGCATTCCTCCCGGCCAACGTTCTGTCACGTAGGGCATTCCTACTTTCTGCACATTCTGTGCTACAATTTCTTTAGCCTGTTTTTTTGTGGCTACGAAGAGAATCTTTCTTCCCGAGCGTGCGATTTGCGTGATGGCGCTGGCGGCCTCATCGAGCTTGGCTATGGTTTTGTGCAGGTCGATGATGTGTATCCCATTGCGCTCCATAAAGATATAGGGAGCCATATTGGGATTCCATTTGCGTTTGAGGTGACCGAAATGCACCCCTGCGTCCAGTAATTCGTCGAAATTTGTTCTTGGCATAATGTATTGGTTTACCTTCTGATTAAGCAATCGGAGAGTAGTGCCATCGCAAAGGAGGAGGACAGTCTCACCAATTTAGATACTAAACCAGGATTAACGTTTGCTAAACTGGAATTTCTTACGGGCTTTGGGCTGGCCGGGCTTTTTGCGCTCCACCATTCGCGGGTCGCGGCGCATCAGTCCCTTTGCTTTGAGAGCCGGGCGGTAAGTTTCGTCAATCTCACACAAGGCACGGGCGATCGCCAGGCGCAGGGCTTCTGCCTGTCCTTTGATCCCTCCTCCATCGAGATTCACCTTAATATCATATTTTCCGCTGGTTTCGGTGACCTCAAAGGCCTGCCTGACGACGTACTGCAGGGTAGGCGCAGGGAAGTATGTTTCCAGGCTGCGTCCGTTAATGCTGACAGCACCATTCCCTTCCGTCAAATACAGGCGGGCTACCGCAGTTTTTCTTCTTCCAATGGTGTTAATGGTTTCCATCCGTGATGATTCAGATTACTTAATGTCTTTCAGATCAATGTTGCGGGGGGCTTGTGCCTGATGACTGTGCTCGGGGCCGATAAACACCCTGAGATTGCGGTACATCTGGCGTCCCAGGCGATTCTTCGGAAGCATCCCTTTTACAGCCTTCTCAACCAGGCGCTCCGGATGCTTGGCCAGCATCTCTTCCGCCGTGGTAATCCGCTGTCCACCCGGATAACCGGTATGGCGAATGTATTCTTTCCCTGCCAGCTTATTGCCGGTCAGCTTAACCTTCTCAGCATTGATCACAATGACGTTGTCACCGCAATCAATGTGGGGAGTGTATAATGGCTTGTGCTTGCCGCGAAGAATCGTAGCGATCTTGGCTGCCAAACGGCCCAGTATCTGGTCCTCTGCATCAATCAGTACCCACTCTTTCTGTTCGCGGGCCGCTTCCACGCTGATGGACTTTGTCTTGTAGCTAAGGGTGTTCATTTCTATGCTTTTACAAAATTTTCTAACCCAAAAGGGGCTGCAAAAGTAGAATATTATTTTGATTATGACAAATTTGTAATTTCGTGGCAGATAAAAAATACCACAATTCTTAACCCGGTCGGATGCAGTATTCCATTGAGGTCACAAATGTAAGTAAAACATACGGCAGCCAGAAGGCCCTGGATGCGGTTAACCTGAAAATAAGCAAAGGAGAGGTAGTCGGCCTGCTGGGACCTAACGGGGCCGGCAAATCCACACTGATGAAAATCATCACCTGCTTCCTGCCACCAAGCACAGGGGAGATTTGGGTGGACGGAGACAGCATTTTCAGCGACAGCCTCCGGATACGCAGTAAGATAGGCTATCTGCCCGAACACAACCCCCTTTACCCGGAAATGTATATCCGCGAATACCTCGGCTTTATCGCCGGCATACATAAAATAAAAAAGAAGGAGGAGAGGGTGAAGGAGATGATCGCCCTGACCGGACTGGAAAAGGAACAGCATAAACGCATTGGTGCCCTGTCCAAAGGTTTCCGGCAAAGGGTCGGACTGGCGCAGGCCCTGATCCATAACCCCCCCGTACTTATCCTGGATGAACCTACCTCCGGACTGGATCCCAACCAACTGGCAGAAATTCGTAAACTCATCCAGGATATCGGAACTTCCCGCACTGTCGTCCTTTCCACCCATATTATGCAGGAAGTGGAAGCCGTCTGCAACCGGGTGGTGATCATCGATAAGGGACGCATTGTAGCCGATGCCGGTACCGAAGCCCTGGGACACCTGATGACAGGCGGACAAATCCTCGAAATGGAACTCAATCCCCCCATTCCCACCGCAGCTTTCCGTGAAATTTCCGCAATCAGTCAGGTCAGCGAAAAGGCTCCCGGAATATACACCATCACGGTGAGCGGAAAGGAAGACATCCGCGAAGCCCTCTTTAACCTGGCCGTGGCCAAACAAGCCAAAGTTCTTTCGCTGCATAAAGTGGAAAGCCGGATGGAAGATGTTTTTCAATCCCTCACCCAAAAAGCCTGAAAACTCCTTTCCACATTATTTCTATTTTTGTCCGACTTTTCGCCTGAGGGCAGGGGAGAAAAAACATTACTGTATGGCTTATCTTTTTACATCCGAATCCGTTTCGGAAGGGCATCCCGACAAGGTTGCCGACCAGATCTCTGATGCACTCCTGGACGATTTTCTCCGCCAGGACCCGGAGTCCAAAGTAGCGTGTGAAACCCTTGTCACCACCGGAATGGTGATCTGCTCCGGGGAGGTCAAGTCGAAAGCCTGGGTGGATATCCCCTCTATCGTGCGAAAAACCATCTGTGAGATAGGTTATGACAAGACAGATTATGGCTTTGAATACAACTCCTGTGGTATCCTCTCAGCCATACACGAGCAATCACCGGATATCAACCGGGGTGTGGAGCGGGAGGGAGAAGAATCCCAGGGTGCCGGTGATCAGGGAATGATGTTCGGCTATGCCTCCGATGAGATGTACAATTATATGCCCCTACCCCTGGAGCTGGCCCACCGCTTTGTGCAGGAACTGGCCGCAATCCGGAAGGAGAAGCAAGTAATGACCTACCTGCGGCCCGACAGCAAATCGCAGGTGAGCATCCGCTATAGCGAAGACCATCAGGCCGAAGCCATAGATACCATCGTAGTCTCCACCCAGCACGATCCTTTTATCCTGCCAGAGCTGCAGGACGACCCTGCAAGTCAGGCCGCTGCCGATGAGGCGATGCTGGCCCGCATCCGGAAAGATATCGAGTCCTACCTCATCCCCAGGGTGAAGGCCACCCTGATGAACCCCGCGGAGAAAGCGCTCTTTGATGGAGATTTTACCCTTCTGGTGAATCCCACAGGCAAATTTGTGATTGGTGGGCCCCACGGGGATACCGGGCTGACCGGCCGCAAGATCATCGTGGATACCTATGGAGGCAGTGCCCCCCACGGAGGTGGTGCATTCTCAGGCAAAGATCCTTCAAAGGTGGATCGCTCTGCAGCCTACGCCGCCCGACACCTGGCCCGTAACCTGGTAGCAGCCGGCGTGGCTTCAAAGCTGGCGGTGCAGGTAGCCTATGCCATTGGCGTGGCCGCTCCGGTCAGCCTCAATATCAATACCTACGGCACGGCCAAAGTGAAAGACAAGGATGGCTATATCCTGAGCGATGCCCGGATTGCAGAAATGCTGAAAGATCACTACGATATGCGACCTGGCGTCATCGTGCGCCGTTTTGGCCTGAAGAATCCCATTTATGGCCCTACAGCCCGCTACGGCCATTTCGGCCGTGATTCCTTTACCAAAGAAATCGAAGTTTTTTACCAGGACAAAGACACCATCGCCCGTGAGGCCGATGGCAAAACCCGATATTTCAAAAAGGTGACTTTCTTCCCCTGGGAACAGGACGACCTGGTACCGCACTTCCGTAAGCTGTTTCAACTGTAGGCATTCATCTTAATTTGAACTGCATTTGCCAGCCCCGGGGCAAGTTTGCCCGGATATTGTATATCGCAGCACAAAGAAGAGCAGGACGATAATCCGTCTGCAAAATGGCGTATAGTTAGCCCAAACCTCAGGAAACAAAAGTGTAGAACAGATTGGCCAGGAAATTCCAGATCGTGGCCACACCAATGGCGAAAAGCTTGGAGAAATAGAAGTGCTGGCGATACTTACTTACCAGTATCCATAAGATCAATGTATTGATGCCCAAACCGATAGCCGATATCCCAATGAACTTCAGGTATTCCGTGACTATATCCGGATTCAGGCTTTGAAAAGTCCAGATGCGGTTGAGGTAATAATTGGTTGTGGCGGCAATGGTGAAGCCAATGGCATTGGAAACATATTTTTGTATACGGAAGACTTCTTTACAGAGCCAGGTGAAACCAAAATCCACCAATACCCCGGATAAGCCCACGAGGCTGAAGCGGAGAAATTTGATCAACAATTCCTTAAGCAAAAAACCTGGCATAAGACTAAGGAGTGAAAAAGCGCTCAAAAATCCGCATTTTTCCTGACTTCGCCCAGGAATTCCTCCATCGCCCGCTCAAATTCATTTTGTCCGCCCTCTAAAGCCCCGCACATTCCTGCAGAAGGCGCGGCCATAACCTCCGCCACTGAGAAGCGGTTCTGGCTGACAAAGGGGATTCCCCATTGCTTCGCCCAATGCTGTGCCAGGTATTCCTGTTCAGTCTGTCCGGGGGTAGGTACGAAACAGACAGGTACATCAATATGGCACAGGTCCATCCCGCTTGAATAACCCGGACGGCAGAGCAGTCTGCGGCACTGGCTCAGCTTCCGAAACAAGTCTTCCGGCGGAAGATGAGAATGCACTTCCACCTCTGGCGGTAATGCAGGCAGTTCATCCGCTCCCGGCAAACCACGAATCAGCAGGACGGGATAGGGAGAAGTATCCAGCTGCGCCAGGATGCGGTCTTCAACAATGCTGCGTTGCGGCTCCGGGCCACTCAGCAGAAACCCCATTGCATACCGCTTCTCCTTTGAGGCTTGCAGTCCTTCAAAACGGCTGAGGGGACCGATGAAACGCAGTCGCCCATCAGCTTTCATTCCGGAGGAAAGGACCCCGCTCAGGGGCGAGCCGATATGATCGGGCACCCATATCCCTGAGAAGCCCATAAGCAGCTGACGATGAAAAAGATGAAAGAAGGGGGCCAAAGCAAGAAAACTGCCTGGAACCTGCGGACATAACTGATGTGCCAGCAGGCGGGATGGGATATCAGGATGAAACATTCCGTAGCGATGATCCGATATTACCCCTCCTACTCTCCCTGATTGCACCAGCTTAGCCAGCAATGCTTTTTCCGCTTGCCGAACCCTCCACAAGTGCGGCAATTGGCTCAGCAGCGCGAAACCCATACCTGAGGCCTTTTTCGGGTATTGAAAGCCATAGGCCGGAAGTTCCAGCCAGGGAAGTGCAGGAAAAGCCTCCCGGAGCAAGCGCAGCGAAGCCCCGCTGCCCCCGAGGATGAGCGGGACATTTTTCTTTATCATCCTGCTGATCAAAGGAATACAACGGGTGGCGTGCCCCAGGCCCCAATCAAGGACTGAAATCAATATACTTTTTTCTTCCGCTTTGGAGGTCTTCATTCGTCTATATGGGCGTGGCAAGTTATGAAAACACGGCAATACAAAGCCTGAGTGAACAAGAGGTTCTTTGGGCGGTAGGACTGACCCTCCTACCGGGCATAGGAAACATTACAGCCAAAAGGCTGATTGCTTTCTGCGGCGGACTGGAGGGAGTTTACCGGCAAACACCCTCGAGCCTCCAGCGCATCCCGGGCATTGGCCCCGGACTGTCCAGGGCACTGAGCCAGGGGCAAGCCTTACGACTGGCCGAATCGGAGATGGCATTCATCCGGAAGGAGCAGATCCGTATTCTGGTGTATTTGGATCAGCACTATCCTGAGCGGCTGAAGATGTGTGAAGACGGCCCGGTGGTATTATATGTGAAAGGTGCCGGAGGCTTGGAATGCCGGAGAAATGTGGCTGTGGTGGGCACACGCAAGGCAACGGATTACGGAAGAGAGTGCACCCGGAAGCTGGTCCAGGGCCTGGCCGGCAAGGTAGATCAGGTGATCAGCGGTCTGGCATACGGCATCGATGCGGAAGCCCACAAATCAGCCCTGGACAATGGGATCCCTACCTTTGCCGTGCTGGCTCACGGACTGGACCACCTTTACCCGGCGGTTCACCGTAAGCTGGCAGGCCGGATGCTGGAAAAGGGTGGCCTGATCACAGAATTTGCCTCCGGATCCCTGCCCGACCGTGAGCATTTTCCCCGCCGCAACCGCATTATTGCCGGAATGTGCGATGCCACTATCGTGGTGGAAGCAGCAGAAAAAGGGGGTGCCCTGATTACTGCCGATCTGGCCGACTCATACAACAGGGATGTGTTTGCCTTACCCGGGCGCACCAACGATCCGATGTCGAGTGGATGCCTCAAGCTGATCCGCTCGCAAAAAGCAGGCCTGATCAGCAGTGCGGAAGACGTCCTGTATGATATGAACTGGGATGAAGAGAAGGCTTCTTCGGGCCATCAGACCAGCCTCTTTCCGGGCACCAACCCCCTGGCGGAAGGTATCTGGGATATTTTGACGGAATGCCGGAGTTTGGATGAATTGCAGCCGGAGAGCGGTTTGAGCCAGGGAAGGTTGCGGGCACTTTTATTGGAAATGGAATTGGAAGGGTGGGTGGAAGCAATCCCGGGCAACCGCTGGCGGCGACGGTAAAAATTCAAGGGTCCTGGATAAGGCAGGCAGTTTAAGTCATTGCTACGAAATCAGTAAGAACAGGGAACAAAGACGACCAGGCAGAAACATCATTGGGCACCTTGTAGATTCCTGCTGAAGCGTCAGTCACTGCATCAGTGTGAAAAGGCTGCACAGCGAGTCCGGGTTCGAGCGCGAACTTGAATGAACTCCCTGGTAAGCGGCATCAAGCCGCATTACACAAAAAAGGCCGGAGGGTTAGTCCGGCCTGTACTTTATGGGAGAAGATTTCTCTACTCTTCAAAGACCTCAAATTCGATCTCTGCTTTGATTTCCCGGAAGATATTCACGGTAGCTTTGTAGGAACCGAGTTCCTTCACCGATTCTCCGTCCAGGTGGATCTTCTTGCGGTCGATATCGTAATTGTATTGTTCCTTGATGGCTTCCGCAATCTGCAGGTTGTTTACCGAGCCGAAGATTTTACCGGTGGTAGCAGCTTTGGCCGGGATGCGCACTTTTACTTTTTCGAGGGCTGCGGCAAGGGCTTCGGCTTCTTTACGAAGCTTTTCTTCCTTGAAAGCTCTCTGGCGTTGCACTTCCTCTACCACCTTACGGTTGGTGGCGGTGGCGGGGATGGCCATACCCTGGGGGATGAGGTAATTCCGGGCGTAGCCGTCTTTCACCGTAACGATGTCATCTTTATATCCCAGGCTGGGCATATCTTGTTTAAGAATGATTTCCATAGGGCTTTCCTCCTTATTTTAAAAGGTCTGCGACATAAGGCATCAGGGCGAGGTGGCGGGCACGTTTCACAGCCTGAGCGACTTTCTTCTGGTACTTGGTAGAGGTGCCGGTGATACGGCGGGGCAGCAGTTTGCCCTGCTCATTCACGAACTTCAGGAGGAAGTCGGCGTCTTTATAGTCGATGTACTTAATACCGGAGCGCTTAAAGCGGCAATACTTTTTGCGCTTGATATCCACCGCAATGGGGGTGAGGTATTTGATTTCTGATTTTCCTTGTTGTGCCATTATTCCGTAGGATTAGGATTACGAAGAGATCAGGCTTCTGCCTTTTCTTCCACTTTTTCTTTTTCAGCCTTGTTCTTGCGTTTTTTCTCGTTGTAGGCTACGGCGTGCTTGTCGAGGCTAACGGTGAGGAAGCGCAGGATACGCTCATCGCGTTTGAAGGTGACTTCCCAGTCCCGGATAAGGTTCGGATCGGCCGCAAATTCCACCAGGTGATAGAATCCTGTGGATTTTTTCTGGATAGGATAGGCAAGTTTCCGCAGGCCCCAATTGTCCTCGAAAATGATGTTTGCCCCATTATCCTTCAGAAAATTGCGGAACTTCTGAACCGTTTCCTTCATCTGATCATCAGACAAAACGGGAGTCATAATGAAAACGGTTTCATAATTTCTCTGCATTCTTTTCAGATTTGAGTGATTAATGATAAATACCACCTGATTTTCAGGGGGTGCAAAGATAGATAAATCCTTGTGAATAAAAAAAGCCACCGGAATGGGTGGCTTGTGTTGTGGGCGATACTGGATTACTCGTCCCGCAAATGCGGGACTCGTGAGCTCACCCGACTTCGTCGGTCTCGGTTCGAACCAGTGACCCTCCCGACTTAAGTCGGGATGCTCTGAACCCTGGTTATATCAAACAAACAACTGTTCGATCATTTTTCTGGATTTCCAGGCCTTGATCTCACGCTCCCGGGCATAGGCTTCTTCCTTTGAGTCAAATCTTTCCTGAAACACCAGCACCCAGTCATTCGCTGGCCCGGTATAACCTTTATGATTGGAATTGTGCTTTCGGATTCTCTCCTCAACAGCTTCTCCCGTATGACCGACATAATATCGGTCCAGGTTTTTCGAGAATACTATGTAGGTGATAAAAGTCATAAAAAAAGCCACCGGAATGGGTGGCTTGTGTTGTGGGCGATACTGGATTACTCGTCCCGCAAATGCGGGACTCGTGAGCTCACCCGACTTCGTCGGTCTCGGTTCGAACCAGTGACCCTCCCGACTTAAGTCGGGATGCTCTGAACCCTGGTTATATCAAACAAACAACTGTTCGATCATTTTTCTGGATTTCCAGGCCTTGATTTGTCGCTCCCTCTGATAAGCTTTTTCTTTGGTGTCAAAATGCTCTTTGTACTTTAACTCCCAATCATTTGCTTTACCAGTAAAGCCTTTGTGGTCTGAATTGTGTCTTCGGATGCGCTCAGAAATTTCATCAGCTGTATGCCCGATATAATATCGATCAAGGGATGAGGAATACAATATGTATGTCGTGCATAGCATAAAAAAAGCCACCGGAATGGGTGGCTTGTGTTGTGGGCGATACTGGATTCGAACCAGTGACCCTCCCGACTTAAGTCGGGATGCTCTGAACCTTGGTTTTGTCAAACAAACAACTGTTCTATCATTTTTCTGGATTTCCAGGCCTTGATTTGTCGCTCCCTCTGATAAGCTTTTT
>CAZPYJ010000030.1:26212-26399 GCA_964590645.1 uncultured Lentimicrobiaceae bacterium | reverse complement strand
TATCAGTCTGAGTTCTTTTTGCGGGAGATACGTTACAATTCTGCTCAGATCAGGAATTATTTACACGAACCGGAGTATGGAATGTCCATTCGTTGCCTCCGCGACAGCATCCCCCCCTGCCAGCCTCAACCCGATCAGGCCAATGCCGGGCAGGATGCCTACAATATCGGGGGGAATACCTTCACCC
>CAZPYJ010000030.1:0-26112 GCA_964590645.1 uncultured Lentimicrobiaceae bacterium | reverse complement strand
TCTGCGGCAGCAGCAGCGATACCCTTAACCTGGGCTTCGACTGTGCGCCCTATCCTGATCAGGCCAATGCCGGGCAGGATGCCTACAATATCGGGGGGAATACCTTCACCCTGACAGGGAACACCCCCACCCACGGCACTGGGCTGTGGACCATCCTTTCAGGGCAGGGGGGCAGCCTCACAGAGGCCACCAACCCCCAGTCCCTCTTCACCGGACAATTCTTCGAGACCTATACCCTGGAATGGACCATCACCACCGTCTGCGGCAGCAGCAGCGATACCCTTAACCTGGGCTTCGACTGTGCGCCCTATCCCGATCAGGCCAATGCCGGGCAGGATAGTCTCGAGATTGCAGGCGACAGTGTGCAGTTGTGGGCGAATGTGCCTTCCGTGGGCAATGGGCAGTGGGCAGTGGTCAGTGGCAGTGTTTCGGCAGGCTTGGTGTTCAGTGACCCCGGCCTGGCGAATACCTGGTTTTACGGAATGTCGGATTCCTCTTATACTCTGGTCTGGACCATCAGCAACCAATGTGGCAGCAGCAGCGACACGGTACTTATTTCCTTTGCCTGCTCCCCCCAGCCCGATCAGGCTGATGCTGGTACCGACCAGGCTTTTGCCCCGGGGACCTCCTATATTTTGCAAGGGAACACCCCTGTCAATGGCAGCGGGCAATGGGAGATCCTAAGTGGGATTGGGGGCTTCTTGTCCGACAGCAGTCTTCCCAACTGCTTACTTAGCGGCCAACCAATGGAGACCTATCAGCTGAGCTGGACCATCACCACCCTTTGCGGCAGCAGCAGCGATACGGTCAGCATCACCTTTGGGAGCCTCCCACCCTTCCAATGCGGGGATAGCCTGACTGATTATCGGGATGGAAAGAAATATCCCACTGTTCAGATAGGGCAACAATGCTGGATGGCTCAAAACCTGGATATAGGGCAGCGCATTCCCAGTAATTACAATGGCTTCATCCACTCCGGCGCCTCGGATAACGGCCTGATTGAAAAATACTGCTTTGGAAATAATGATGCCAACTGTGCAGTCTATGGAGGATTGTATGATTGGGACGAAATGATGGCTTATGACAGTACGGAAGGAGGGCAGGGGATTTGTCCACCTTATTACGACTGGTATATCCCCACTAAGGCCGACTGGGATGAACTGACCGATTTCCTGGGTGGGGTCGTTTATGCCGGGGGACATTTGAAAGATACCGGCACAGTCCATTGGTTCAGTCCGAATGCAGGGGCCACCAACAGCACCGGTTTTTCAGCTCTGCCGGGCGGATTCAGAAATATGTATGGAGAGATGTTCCACCTGGGGGGTAGTGCCCTCTTCTGGACATCCACCACATCGGGAAACACCATCGGGTCTTTCGCCTGGCTCCGGACGATAGCCAGTTATGCCGGGACATTGATTTCGGTGGACAATTACCGGGTCAGCGGACTTTCAGTACGCTGCATCCGTGCCATTCCTCCCTGTCAACCCGAACCCGATCAGGCCAATGCAGGACCTGACAGCCTGGGTATTGAGGGACACTCATATACCCTGGAGGCCAATGTGCCAACAGTTGGGAATGGAGCCTGGACGATCGCTGTGGGAGAAGGGTTCGGATTCTCGGATACCACAGATCCTGCAGCGGTATTTTTCGGGCAGTCGGGACAAACCTATCACCTGGTCTGGACGATCAGTACGATTTGTGGCAGTTCCAGCGACACGGTCATTATTGGATTCGCCCAGCCGGATACCTGCCCTGACAGCCTTGTGGATACCCGCGATGGACAGGTGTACCCGGTAATACAGCTCGACCGCCAGTGCTGGATGGCCCGCAACCTGGATATAGGAACCTATACGCCAAGTATCACCGGAACACTGTATCAGGTGTGGAGCAATGTTAGCGACAATGGCATCATCGAAAAGTATTGCTTCAATAATGATCCGGCCAATTGTGCGATTTATGGAGGCCTCTATGATTGGAATGAAATGATGGGTTACACTACTGCGGAAGGCACGGTGGGGATTTGTCCGCCCGACAGTGGATGGCACCTCCCCACGGATGCCGAGTGGAAAATAATGGAAGGCATTGTGGACAGTGAGTATGATGTGGGTGATCCGGTTTGGGATGGTACCGGTTTCAGGGGATTAGATGTAGGTGGAAAGCTGAAGGAAACGGGTTATACCTATTGGAATGCACCCAATGAAGGAGCCACCAATGCCAGCGGCTTTTCCGCCAGGGCAGGCGGATGGCGCTATTTTAATGGCAGTTTCGGATTTCCGAAGGACAATGCGGTATTCTGGACCTCCACACCGGATGTCACCATTGCCTCCTACGCCAATATCCGCAGTCTGAGCAAAAACTACCAGGGAGTGAGCCGCTATGCTGCATACAAAACCCTTGGAAATTCAGTCCGCTGCATAAAAACCCTGCCTCCTTGTGAGCCACAGCCCGACCAGGCCAATGCCGGCCCCGACAGCTTCAATATCCCCGGAACCACGTATCAATTGTCGGCCCAGCTGCCTGTAAGTGGCGTAGGTGAATGGGAACTGATGGCCGGATGGCAGGGCCATATCGCAGAACCAGCCAATCCGCATTCGATGTTCCACGGGCTACCCGGGGGGAGCTATATCCTGCGCTGGAATGTCAGCAATGCCTGTGGCAAAAGGAGCGATATTGTGCAGATCAGCTTTGCCGATACGCTTTCCTTCACTTGTGGAGACACCATCACCGATGTGCGTGACGGACAGAAGTACCCGACAGTACAGATTGCCAGTCAGTGCTGGATGGCCCGCAACCTGAATGTAGGAGTGTACCGGGAGAGTGCTTATGATGGAACCATCCATTCTGAGCTCACCGACAATGGCATCATTGAGAAGTTCTGCCTGGATAATGACACCAACCTCTGCAACAGGTACGGGGGATTGTATTCCTGGGATGAGATGATGGCCTATTCCGAGATCCCGGGGAGTGCAGGGATATGCCCTCCCACCGGAGGATGGTTTGTGCCGACAGACGATGACTGGAAAATACTGGAAGGAAGCCTGGACAGCACTTACGGGGTAGGCGATTCGGAATGGGAGTGGGTCTTCATTTTCCGCGGCGCCGACGCCGGAGCTAAACTAATGGATGCAAATCCAATGAATTGGAATCCCGGCTTTTCCAGTTTCTATCCGAATAACCAGAGTGGATTCGGGGCCTTACCCGGACAATATCGGGATTTTTACGGGTGGACCTACCAGGATGACCGCTGGGAAGCCTATTTCTGGACCTCCAGTCCCGGATGGGGAGGAACGGCCTATATCCGCAACCTGGTGGCAGATGATCCGGGGGTCTATCGTGACCCGGACTATGACCGGAATTACGGTTTCAGTGTACGCTGTTTGAAAAACCTGCCCTCCATTCCTTAAAAGAAAAATCCCGGCGGTGCCTCTGGAGGCCGCCGGGATTTCTTTTGCCCGAAAACACACTTATAAGGTGAAGTTCACTTTCCCGGGGGTGATGAAGCGTCTGTCTGCCCGGAAGATACCCAAGCTTTCGTCATCAATTATGTAGGATGCCGGATAGAAATATGCGTCCACACTCTTGTAATCATAAATCATCTTGCGTTCCACCTGCCCCGTTTCGTCGATGCGGGCAATGAAAAAGGCCGCTTTTCTGGGCTTCTTTCCCAGGGGCACAATCTTGCTGTACTCTTTCTCGTGCTTAATCTCTACCCTGTCGCGGATATCGGCAGAATACAAACAGTAAATGTCATTGCCCTTGAAGAAATAATCGTAATGCACGAATGGTGGACGGATATATGTGTTGGAAGCGATCTGATTGGCACGGGAGAGGGTTTTGCTGTACAGGGCCTGTCCATCCGCATTGGTGGCATCCACGAAAATATAGTCGTTGTTATAGGTATAGGCATCTCCGACCATTGTGATGCTTTTATATCCCAGTACCACAATGTTCCCATTGGGCAACTCCTGGATTTTCTTGATCACGGCACCACGGTAGCGATTGGCTTTTTGGCTGCCACTCCCGATCAGTTGATCTCCCTTGGGATCAATCAGGAGGGAGTTGAATTTTCCCTCATAATACGCAGCGATGAACACATTGCCATCCCGGGTAATAAAGGCCCTTGCCGACAAGGGATTCCCGACATAGGGTGCCTTGAAGGAACTGGTCCTGGCTCCCTCCCGGCTGATCTGAGAGATATGCAGATAGTAATTGTCGGTTACCTTGCGGTCCTTCTCCCTGTATGAGCCGAACAATGCCGTGATCACCCCTTCATTGTCGATGGCGAACTCATAAGGTGCTACGATGGACATTGGGACACGGATATCGGGATAATAAGCCGTTTCCCATACCTGCCGCAAATCCTTGTCGAATACTTTAAAAGCCAGCTCCCCATCATTCGTCTTGCGGTTCACCTGCAACCAGCTCATCAGCAGGTGTGACTCATCTTCCGATTGGACGATATTGACAGTTAAGCGTTCTTTGTTGCTGACAAATTCTCTCAAAATGGACGTCCTGCGCAATTCCCTGAAATTAGCAGGGTCATAGAAGAGGATATCCAGCTGGCGTTCCTTTCCTTCCCTGCTTCGGGTCACGATGGCGATGAATTCATCCGTCACCTTTGCGAAGATCACATCCCCGTCGCATTCTATCAGGTCGCTGGTTTTGCTGATCTTTTGATTTTCATCCACATAAAAGAATCCAACCTCCTGTCGGCCGGAACGTCTGACCAGCACATCCGAGCCATCCCGGAAAAGATATCCGTGGGTGTTCTTGCCGACATAATGGATGGTGGAACCGCTCAATACGTCATCAATGGGCTGGCCCCATTGTACTTTCTGTGCCTGAATATTCCAGATGGCAGCGAATCCAATCAGGAAAGTAATCAGGAATCGTGGAAAGAAATGCTTCATTGGTTTTGCTTTGGGTTGATGATGGGTTTATCAGATTGCAATAATGCCTATACGGACGCCAAACTGCAGGTATCCCATCTGCCGGATCTTCTTTTCCGCGTAAGTATTGGGGTTGATGGGATTTCTGAGTTTATGATAATCGTTGGTGATCTTTCCTTTCCCTATGCTGAACCCACTCGACATATAGGGGCTGATACTCAGATAATCCGCCAGGGTATAAGTGCTTCCAAATTCGATATGCAGCCCGAACATACGAGAAGAAATTTCAACCTCTTTGCTGGTATAAGGCACAGTGATTCCGTAAGACTTGAATACTTTCATCTCTTCACTGGAGTAAGGCACCGAAAAGGGCGCAGAATAAGTGTAGTAGTTCAGGCCGAGTTGCGCATAGGGTCCCAGGGGTGCCTGCAGGAGATAGTAGTAGCGGTAATAGGCGCTGATTCCCTTGACGGATAAATCACTCCAGGCATAAGGTTTCCCTCCATCCCATTCTCCTTCGCGGTAATGTTCAGGATAGCGCACCTTGGAAATCTGGTAGTTCAAACCCACGGAGGCATTTTCCGTAAGGGTGTATTGTATCCCCGGGCACCAGGAAACATCATATTTGAACGCCCCAAGCTCATCACTGCTGTTTTCTGTCAACCAGGCCGGAGTCAGGCGCGTATCCAATTGCAGTTCGAGATGTTTTCCCAGAAAGCCTGTTTGCGCCTGCAGGGGCAGTTGGCAGAGCAGTAGCCCCAGTACAAAGAGGGTGAGTGAGGTCTTAGTATTTTGATTTCTCATTGGCGTAAACGGAAGCTTTGGTTTGATACAGGGTCTGGTAGATGAAATTGCGGGCATAATCCAATCCTCCCCAACCCTGGAAGAGGGTAGAGGATTCATAGGCACGTTTTCCGGTCGTCAGGTCCATCACACCCACCCGGACTTCTGTCTGGTATTCGCCTGAAAAGCTCAGAAAGAGGGTAGCCGGAAGCATTGGATTGAGGAAGGCACTGGCAGCCAGGGGGAAGAAGTTTGACCCTGAAATACGGCGGACCCTTTCCCGCTGGACGATGGTTTGCATCAGGAGGCTTGCATCCGGGGTTTCCTTGCCCCGGATATAGTCGCGGCACGACCAGGCGTGGATATTCAGGTCGCTGATCTGCCGGTATTCACGGCTGGATTCCCGGGCCAGGCTCAGGGCCTGGTAGCCACCTTTTTCGTGGATGTCCCTGCTTTCCTCCAGGATGATTCTGGCATTGAGCGGTCGCCCCAGCCGGCGGATGGTCCGGGCCAGCGACTGGCTCCTGGATTTCCGATAATGCAGTCCTTCCGGATTCTGAGCGGAGCGGGGCTTGAACTTCGCAAAAACAGGATTCTGAAGGAAAATGGCAACCTCACCACGCTTCACTTCACGCGGACTTGCTTCCTGACTCAATATCTCTCCTAATTTTTCAGCCTGTGCTTCAAGGTAGGCTGCTTCGAAGGCTTTCATAAAGGCGGAATCCTGTTTCAGGTCGGCCAGCATATAATGCCGCAT
Source organism: uncultured Lentimicrobiaceae bacterium (assembly GCA_964590645.1). Lineage (GTDB taxonomy): Bacteria > Bacteroidota > Bacteroidia > Bacteroidales > JAGNHN01 > JAGNHN01. The sequence continues at coordinate 19,683 of CAZPYJ010000030.1, read as the reverse complement.
CTCCCATTCTGCCAGCGGGATTACTTTCTTCTGGCTGGTCAGCTTCTCGTATTTGGTCTGTTCTTCTTCCACTTGCTCCACCAAAAGGAAGGAAGTGTCTCCGTAGGCATAATCACTGAAATCGGCCATACTCATCTTCAGGTCGATGAGCATATCCTTAAGAAGGTCATTCACCACCAGTTTCATATAGGCATCCCCTGGATCCATTTGCAATGCTTTCCAGGATTCACGCAGAGCAAGCAGGGTGAGCTCCTGGCGGTCGATGGCATTGATGAAATGGGTGGCACTATGGTAAGCGCCCTCGCCATCCGATCTGCCGGGCAGGTGTTTAAAAAGCCCCTTATTGCGGATGCGTGAGAGTGCGTAGAGGGAAGCTGCTTTTACAGAAGGGGCGAAGGGATGGCCGGGCATTTCCTTTTCCACGATACGGGCATTGTAAAAAGCCTCCACATACTCGCCTTCTATCATCATCTGGTTCAGGCTTTCCATCCTGGCCAGCAGCCGGATCTCCTCATACTTTTCTTCAGACTGGATGAACTTCTGCTTTTCTTCCTTTGATGCACCGGTAATCAGGTTCTCCATTGCCACGCGGCGGGCGGTGATGTTGGGATGGGTGCTGAGAGTGTCGGAGACCAGGGAGCGGCTCTTCACCGGATTAAACTGACGCAGGAAATATTCCGCGTCCAGCTCAAATACAGGAGCGGCAAACTCTTCTTTTCGCAGCGGATCTTCATCGAATGGAAGGTGGGCAAACTCCAGGATGCGGAAAGCATTGGTGACGGCGTCAGGGCTGTAGGGGGTGTGTTTGTAGAAACGCTCCATTCCACCGCGGTCGGCCTCATTTTCGTGGGTACGCGAACGGGCGTGGTATTCAAGATAATCCGAGACATAGCCTTTCTGGGTCCACTTCCTTTCCACCCGGTCAACATACTGATCCAGGTTATGGCATTCGGTATAATGGATCAGCTCGTGGGCCAGGATATAGGCCAGTTCCGCTTCGCAGGTGGTATTGGCGATCAGGCCTAGGTTCACCAGCAGCAGTCCGTTGGGGAGCATAAATGCATTGACGGCACTCGACTTATAGGCATACACCTGTATTTCGTTGCGCAGTGCAGGTTCATTCACCAGCAGCACTTCCAGTATCTGTTTCAGGTATGCTGAAACCGGGTCATCAAATAAGATATTCCCCGAATAGAGAATCTCTTTCATTGCTTCGGCTCCACTGCGGGTAAACTTCTTATAGGTGGCTCCTGCCACACGATCGGTTTTACATCTTTCCAGGTCTGCAGAAAAAACTTCCTGCTCATATTTCATCAGAAAAGCGGGAATTTCATCTCCGGCGCTGAGCCGGCTGAAATCCTTTGTAAGCTGGGCTTGCAGGAATAAGGGAGCAGAGAGGAAAAGGGATAAGCAAAGCCCGATCCGGCATAAGGTCTTGTAAGTGTACATCATTAATGGCTTGGCCTTGGTTGATTGGTCTTGGAAGCCGATAAATGTAGGAAGATTCTTTTGTGTAGAAAAACAAGGGACTTATTTAGAAAGACTCAAAAAAGAGTTTATCCGCTTCGCGGAAATTAAACCTCGCTGTCCGTAGCGTCCTCGCGCTAACTTGCTTTATTTGCCTACAGGCGTGTCGTCACAGACGACAAGCTCAGTGGGCAAGATGACCGAAGCCTTATCGAATGTAGTGCGAAGGCGTCTGTAAACCCCTATTTGATATCCGCCGTGCAGATAAAAACCAGTTTCAGCGGCGAATCAAGAGCGCCACATTCTCCACGTGTTGGGTCTGCGGGAACATATCCACCGCCTGGGTAAGCTTCAGGTGATAGGCTTCTTTCAGCATCTCCATATCCCTGGCCTGGGTCCCCGGATTGCAGCTCACATAGACGATCTTCTCAGGTGCCAGCTTCAAAATCTGCTGTATTACCTTCGGGTGCATCCCTGCCCTGGGCGGATCGCTGACGATGACATCCGGTTTTCCGTATTTATCCACAAAAGCATCATCGAACATCTTTCCCAGGTCACCCGCCACAAACTGTGCATTCTCAATCCCGTTTTCCCGGGCATTCACGCGGGCATCAGCGACGGCTTCTTCCACATATTCCACTCCCACCACCGATTTCAGGTGGCGGGCCAGATAGAGAGCAATGGTGCCGGTACCGGTATAAAGATCGTAAAGGTGCTCGTCGCCCTTCAGCTCAGCCATTTCTTTGACGATCTGATACAGGCGCAAAGCCTGATGGGTATTGGTCTGGAAAAAAGATTTGGGCCCGATGCGGAAATACAAACCCTCCATCTCTTCGGTCAGGAAGTCCGATCCGTGGAACTTGCGCACTTTCAAGTCGGCAATGCTGTCGTTTTGCTTGGCATTGATGACGTAGTGGATGGAGGTCAGCTTTGGAAAACGATCGCGGATAAAGCCAAGCAGGTTTTCGATGGCATCCTGGTCATTCTGATGAAAAACCAGGATCAGCATCCACTCCCCTTTCAGGTTGTTCCGTAGGATGAGGTTGCGAAGCAAGCCGTGCTGTTCGCGGGCATCATAGAAGGTGTATCCGTTTTCGATGGCAAAATCACGGATCGCCAAACGGATCTCATTGGAGGGTTCTTCCTGCAACCAGCATTCCTCAATATCAAGGATGCGGTCGAACATCCCTGGAATGTGAAATCCCAGCCCGAGGGTATGGGGAAAATCTCCTTCGGGGCGGGGACCGGTGAGCCAACGGCGGTTTGAGAAAGTATATTCCAGCTTGTTGCGGTAATGGGTTTCTTTTTCAGCACCGGCAATAGGATGAACCCGTTCCGCTGTCAATCCACCAATCCGCTGCAGGTTGTCGTCCACTTGTTTCTGTTTGTATTTCAATTGGAGCGCATAAGGTAGATGCTGCCATTTGCATCCGCCACAGGTGCCAAAGTGGGTACAAAAAGCTTCTCTGCGCTCGGGGCTTAATGTATGGAATTGCGTAACCCGGCCTTCCATAAAGCCCTTGCGTTTTTTAACCACCTGCACATCGGCAACATCTCCGGGCATTGCAAAGGCAGCGAATACAATCTTTCCATCGGCATCTCGGCCCACGGCTTTTCCTTCTGCGCCAGCATCAAAAAAATGCACTTCTTTCAGCAGGGGATACTTATCTCTCTTTTTCTGCATTGTCTTTTTTCTTTCGGTAATGGGCTGAATCGCCCCATTCTCCATAACCCACTTCCATCCCGGCGGTCTGTATCATTGCTTCCAGGTGACGGGTGCTGTCTTCTGCATCCTGCTCGAGGCCGGGTTTGTCTTTGTATAGGAGATACTGATCTCTATAGCGTGTGGGGGTAAGATTGGGCATCACCACATTGGCGCCCACTTTAAGGGCAAACTCGCGTCCACCCTGCTGCAATGTCTGCATTGCGGTGGTCGCGGCAATATTGATATCGGGCATCATTATCCTGAGCAGGGCCACCATTTTCATACTCATCAAAAAGCGTTCTTCTTCTGTCCAAAGCAGGTGACGGTGGGCAAAGAGCGGGGTATGCTGGTGCTCGATATACGGGCCCATCCCCACCATATCGATGTCCATCTTTTTAAAGAAAAGCAGGTCGGAGGCGAGGTGTTCGGTGGTTTGAAAAGGCAGGCCGATCATCACTCCGGTTCCGGTCTGGTATCCCAGTTTTTTCAGGCTGTGCAGGCAATGGATGCGATTGGCATAGTCGTGTTTGCCATCGGCGGGATGGAGGCGTTGGTAGAGGTCAGGGTCTGAGGCTTCGATCCGCAGCAGGTAGCGGTGGGCGCCCAGCTCATACCATTCGCGGTAGGTTTCTTCGCTTTGCTCTCCCAGAGAGAGGGTGATGTGCAGGCTGGCATTGGTTTCCCTATGGATCAGGCGTAGCAAGCGGCTGATGCGTCCGGTAAAGTCCTTATCACTGCGCTCCCCGGCCTGCAGAACCATAGAGGCGAAACGCTCACGATGGGCATAACGGGCAGCTTCCAATACCTCTTCATCGGTAACAAAATAACGATGTACTGCGGTGTTCCCGGCACGTACGCCACAATAATAGCAGTTCTTTGCGCAGGTATTTGAAAGCTCAACCAGTCCGCGGAAATACACCTTATTGCCGGAAGATTGCAGACGCTTTCTTCGTGCCAGTGCGAAAAGACTATCCAATGCTTCTCCTTCCAGGGAGAGCAGGCTCTGCATTTCCGCCTGTGTGATGTCCCGGCCTTCCCCGAGTGCTTGCCATACCGTGGTTTCCATTGTGGGGCAAAGATAGGCAAATGCACATAGCACAATGGCTGCCTGTGGCTGGCATATTGTGGGCAAAATCCATAATGCCGCTGTGGGTGGCGGTAAACGCCCCCCTCAATCCTTCCCGAAATACTCTTTAAAATGCAAGCTCTCCCGGATATGCTCCTGATCATCCTTGCTAAAAAGGAAGTTCCCGATCACGAGATAATCCATCTCAGTGCGCATAAAGCAGCGGAAAGCATCTTCCGGACTGCAAACGATGGGTTCGCCCCGCACATTAAAACTGGTATTCAGCAAGACCGGGCATCCGCTTTCCTTTTCAAAAGCTTTCATCAAATCCCAGTAAGCTGCATTTCCATTCTGATGTACTGTTTGTATCCTGGCCGAAAAGTCGATATGGGTGATGGCCGGAACATCTGAACGTTCGTGGTAAAGCCGTTCAAAGAGAGGAAGGTGGGCAAATCCTTCCGGGAGCGCTTTGCGCCTGGATTCTTTAAGCGGAACCACAAGCAGCATATATGGCGACGGCAGCAGGCTATCAAAGTAGCGATGACTGTCCTCTTCAGGCACTGAGGGGGCAAAAGGGCGAAATCCTTCTCTGTACTTGATCTTCAGATTCATCTTTTTCTGCATATCCCGGCGCCGGGGATCGCCGAGAATGCTTCGTTGACCCAAAGCCCGCGGGCCAAATTCCATACGACCCTGAAACCATCCCACCACATTGCCTTCTGCCAGCCTGCGGGCGGTTATGCTAAGCAGCTCCTGAAAATCCTCATAGCCTTTTCCCTTTGCATCATAGCGCCGCATCATCGCCTCCACGGCTTCCCTGCCGAAAGCAGGCCCTAAGGCTGCATTCTTCATTGCGTCGGGTTGCACCGGTTTTCGTTCTCTTTCTTTCCACAGGTAGGCCCCCAGCAGGGCAGCTCCCAGGGCACCTCCGGCATCTCCAGCCGCCGGCTGTATCCAGACATTATCAAAAATACCTTCTTTGACCAACTTCCCGTTAGCCACCGAATTTAAGGCAACCCCGCCGGCCATCACCAGGTTTTCTTCTCCTGTAATCTCCCTTGCTGTGCGGGCCAGCCTCAGGACGATCTCCTCGCTGACTATCTGGATGGCGCGGGCCAGGTTCATATGAGACTGGGTCAAGTCCTCCTCTTCCTGCCTTGGCTTGAGGCTAAACAGCATTTGCCAGCGCCGATCATCGGTCATCTTTAAGCCGCTTGCAAAACGGAAGTACTCCATATTCAACAAAAAAGATCCATCTTCTTTAATGCTGACCAGCTTGTCTTTGATCTTCTGTACAAAGCTTATTGTCTCCGCATCCTCCTCGTTGCCGTAGGGAGACAATCCCATCAGTTTGTATTCGCCACTGTTCACCCGGAAACCCAGATAGCTTGTAAACGCAGAATACAGCAGGCCCAGGGAATGGGGGAAATGCAGTTCACGCAGGATACGGATTGCATTGCCTTCCCCCAGACCGATGGTTGTCGTGGCCCACTCCCCCACCCCATCGATGGTGAGAATAGCCGCCTTCTGAAAAGGAGAAGGATAAAAAGCACTGGCTGCGTGTGAGAGGTGGTGCTCAGGAAAGAGCAACGGAATTCGGGCCTTCCCGAATGCCCGGAGTTCCTTCCTGAGCATTCTCTTCATAAACATTTTCTCTTTCACCCAAAGGGGAATGGCCGTCAGGAAACTCCTCAGCCCGTCCGGAGCCAGAGCGTGATAGGTCTCCAGCAGGCGCTCAAACTTCAGGAAAGGCTTGTCGTAAAAAACCACAGCACTCAGTTCATCCAAAGGTATACCGCCTTCCTTCAGGACGTACTGCACCGCATAATGAGGGAAGTCAGGATCGTGTTTCTTCCGGGTAAAACGCTCCTCCTGAGCGGCTGCAATAATTTCTCCATCCACGACCAGGGCTGCAGCACTGTCGTGATAATAGGCAGAGATGCCCAAAAAAGCCTCAGGCATAATGCATCATTAAAAAAGAGTGTAAATAAAAGGGGCAATGGCTGAACCTGAGGTAAGAACCAACAGGCCTCCCAATAGCAGCAATACGGTGATCAGGGGCAGCAACCAGAATTTCTTCCTGACTCTTAAAAAATCCCATATATCTTTCAATAGTTCCATCCCGCTATAACATTAAAACGGTCTTTCCATATCCTCCTTAGTAAAAAGATGATCCCTGCGATGAAAGGCACTCCTTTCCGATCTATTGTATTGCCGGAGCTGCAATCTGTCCCTGCCCGCCATCCTTCTGAACACAGCTACCGGCAAAACGAGTAAAAAAAAGATTATCGTGAGCAGGAAGCTTGAAACGAAGCGACCCAAAAGGGAGGAAAAGGCAAACCAGGCCTTAGCAAAAGGATAGAGCAAAGGTGGAAAAGCCATCGTGATGATCAGCGCAGGAATAGCAAGGTAGAAGAATGGGAGACAGGCCGTAAAATAAGCTAAGAGGAGCAGGATCAGCACCAAAGCCATCCCGGCATCTGTAAGTTGTTTTGCGGACATCCTTGTTTTTGATCGCACAGGCCTCATCTTCTTTCTTTCGGGATAAAGGTATGGGTTTCTTGCTTTGAAAAAGAGCTGATCAGGTAATCCACCGTATCCCGGGTTTCCGATTCCAATATCCCGGCAAATACCCTGTGCCCGTAGTCCGTAAAATGTACAAAATCCCAGTACAATAATCCCCCGTCTTCAAAATCCTGCACGCTTCGCGGCATATCCAGACAGTAAATCCGATGCTCTCCGGCAAGCTGACGCCTAAGCGCAAGGTTTTCCTGATGCGCCGGGAGTATGCTTTTCAGAGGTTCAAGGATGAAGGCGAGGACAAAACCTTCAGCCTCCTCCGATAAGCGATAGATTTTCTGGAGATTAACCACAAAGTGCGGATTGCCACTATCATTCAGTCCCAGGTTAACAAAAACGAGATGCTTGGCAGGTACAGGCTTTGTTTCTCCACAAAAGCATAATCCACCATCCCGAAAGCAGGGAGGCAATCAACAGCACATTGAATACAAGTAAACTATAGTATCTATGGGTATTCGCTCTGATTTTCACCCGGGCAAGTCAGGAAAACGATGGGATAGAGGCACCCGTAGATAAAAAAAGCATCTTTGCAGAGTATCAGAGGAAGAGGAAAGAAGAAGCCATATTGGAGTTGAGCGATGATGAAGAGGAAAGAGTCATACAGGGTAAGCATTTTAATCCTGCTGAGTGGAAGTGGCGGGGCGGCTCTGCTTTTTCATTTTCTGGATCCCGGTCTGGCGACAGCTTGCGGCATACTTTCTCTTGCTTTTGCCGTACTGGCTTATCGTGCACACAAGGAGTCCAGGAAAGCGCTATGGTTCAATCTTGCCTTCTTTATAATGGTTTTGGCTTTGGTGGAATTTGCCCTGTACCTGATCCAGCTAAAGGAGAATTCATTTCAGCAGCATATCCATACTGAGAGGGTGTATGAGGTGATGGATGATGCCATCCTGGGTTCAAGGCCCATTCCTGCAAGCCACCGCATTGCAAGGAAGCGATACAAAGACAGTCTGGTTTATGAAGTTGGCATCAGCATCAATCAGTCAGGCTGGAGGGTATGCCCGCCCTGCACAGGGAAGGCAAACCAGGCAGTGCTGTTTTTTGGCAACAGCCTCACCTTCGGGGAAGGAGTAAATGATGAGGAGGCAATGCCATATCAGTTCGGGCTGGCCAATGCTGAACAATACTGCGTCTATAACTTTGCCTCCCACGGTTGGGGCCCACATCAGATGCTGGCCCTGATTGAATACGGAATTACCGATTCCCTTGTCGCAGAACCGGTTTCTCATATCGTTTTTCAAACCCTCTATCCGGAGCACATCCGCCGGATGCTGGGTTTTTATGAATGGGATCCCCGCGGCCCACGCTATACACTCAATAAGGAGGGAGTAGCAGTGCACCAGGGACAATTCGATGCACATTTTCCCGTGGCTGCAAGACCCTACCTCTCGGCCCGATCCTATATTTACAAACGCTTCCTGCAGCATCCCTGGAGCATTCACGATCAGGATAAAGCCTTGTATACAGCGGTGGTCCTTCGCAGCCATCAATTAATGCAAGCTCGCTATCCGGGAAGCCGATTTCACGTGCTCTTGTGGGACTGGTCGGAGGGAGAAGATGCAGTCTGGTTCGATGCCTGGCGGGAAGCCGGGATCGAGATTCATCCCATTGAAGCCATTTTGCCGGACGGAGATAAATCCAACCTGGCCTGGAAGATCAGTCCATACGACAAACACCCCAATGCGGCCACTCAGGAGAGGATTGCGTCATACCTGAGCAAAGCCCTTCAATAAGCAAAGGCAGATCGCAAAACACCAGGAGGCCTCTTACCAGACCTGATCCTCAAAACACTTGACAACAGGCTTATTCAGTTCGCATCGCTGCTCAAGGTCTTTGATCAGGAGAAATATCTTCCTGCCGTTCCTCGGCCCAACGCTTGCTTTCCGCTTCGCGAATCACCATATTCAGGTATGCATCCTCTTTATCCCTCAGGCAGGCATACAAGTGCTCCAGGGCTCTCTCATAATCCTCCCGGAAATAGTACACTATGCCCAAGTTCATCCTGGCGGTGCTGTGATTGGGGTAGATATCCAGGGCGCGCTGCAGGTATGACTCCGCCTGATCAAAGTCTTTCAGGTTTCCAAAAAGGATTCCCAGTTCTGTGAGTACGGCAATATTGCCTGGATGCTGACGCAGGGCTTCCTCCAGATCCGCTCTGGCCTTCGAATGATTCCCCAGATTAGAATGAGCCCGCCCGCGGTACCACAACAAGGGATTGTTGCTGGGATCAATCTGATTCAACCTGCCGTACACCTTGTCGATCTGTTCTACCGCAACACCCCATTTGTTTTCATTGCTGGCCGCATAGGCAATCTTCGTCGCTTTTTCCCCTTCTATCATCTTTCTGCTCAGTACTGCTGCCATAATCAACAACAAAGCCCCGACAGCAAAGAAGAGCCTGTATCCAGGGGATTGTATTTTCCCACTGGCTTCTGATTTTGATCTGAGCCGGATGTCCAGTAAAACCCCGCTGAAAAGCATCAGCATCATCATCATATCCACACGTTCGTAGGGGAAAGACAAAGAAGCGTCCACACAGAATCCGGCTACCCCGCCCAGCATCGCCATTGCCAGGAGTTTATCCCGAGCGGGGATACTGCGTTTGAGCAGGTCCAGGGTAATAAGCAGCAAGGACAGGAGAAAGCCTGAAAAAAGCAATAATCCGGGAAGGCCTCTTTCGGCCAGAATCAAGAGGAAGTCGTTGTGCGGCCGGCGGTAATTATGATACCAGGTATCCATAAAACCCGGCTCATAGTATTCCGTTACCCTGATTTTCCAATTCCCGGGGCCCACTCCGAGAAAGGGATGATCCCTTACCAGATCCAGGGTATAGCGCCAAATGGAGAGCCTCGACTGGCGAGTCTGGGTTTTGGTGTCAAAAATCGAAGCAGCCCTCTCATCCAGGGATTGAATCCTTTGGCTTTCGCTTGTACTTTCCATCGCCGCTTCATTTGCCGGATGCCCCACTGACCAGGAGGTGATGCCTGCCGCCAGGGCTACCGCCAGCAACAGTATCGATGCGGTGCGCCGGAAAACAAGGCGCAAGCCCTTTCTTTCTTCCTTCGTCATTAATTTACGCCTCAGATAGTAGAGCACACCAATGGTCAATGCGAAGATGAAAATAGCAATCCAGAGTGAGCGGGTTTGCAGCAGAAAGAGGAGGATAAGGGATGCCCCCAGGGATACGCCCGCTATAGACCGGTATAGGCGGGAGTTATCCGTCAAGGCATAAAAAAGGAAGGGGAGGGTGAGAAAAACCATTCCGGTGAACACATTCTTATGCGTCCATAAGCCGATCACCTTATACATCAACTGCATATCCTGCTGCCTGAATACATAGGTAAAATACTGCCCGTATCCGACACTGATCAGGACCAGCGACAACAACATCACTGCACTCAATATATATCGATACTGAGCGGTATGGTGCAGCATTATGAGGAGAGAGATCAGAAAGAAGAAGAGGGTCATTCCGCGCAGCAGGTCGGGCAGGGCTTCGTAGGGTAAGCGAGCGACAGTCAGAGAGATTAGTCCGCTGACCAGGAAACCCAGCCACAAGACGACAGGCCATTCGCGCAGCAGTGCCGGCAGCAGCGCCGCGCTTCGCTTAACTATCCCGAATATCACAAAAACGCCTGCCAGCAGCCAGGCCATCAGATGCAGCTTGGGCAAAAAGGTGGGATCAATGGCCGCATTATTGAAATACAGTGGCAGGAGCACAATGAAGAGCAGGACGTAAATCCACATCAAAGGTGCAGGGATGTGCAGACTTGCTTCCTTCAGCGTCTTTTTCGCCATTGGGATGGAGTGAAATATGAGTACATTCGTTCACAAAATTGCCACACGAATGTAGGCATTTGTTTTAATCTGCGACACCGAGTGAAGCCGCCATTTTTAAGCATTTTAATGCCGTTTTACAATGCCTCTCCCTACCTGGGGGCAGCCATACAGAGCATTCTGAATCAGCACTTCACGGATTATGAGTTTCTGCTGCTGGATGATGCTTCAGGAGATGACAGTCTGCACATTGCTTCCGGCTTTAATGATCCCCGTATTCGCCTTACCCGCCATACGGAAAACCAGGGTGTGGTGGCCGCCCGGAACACCCTGCTTTCACAAGCCCGTGGAAAATATCTTGCCTTTTTTGATGCGGATGATCTGGCAGTACCGGAAAAATTCGCCCGGCAAATCGAATATCTGGAGGCGCATCCTGAGCTCTCCCTCCTGGGCTCCTCGGTATACCTGATCAATGGAAAGGGGGAGAAAACCGGCAGGTGGAAGCTGGGATGCAGTTCGGAAAAGCTGCGTGCCAGGATGCTTTTCCACAATTACCTGGTAAACTCTGCTGTCGTGGTCAGGGCCGATGCCATCCGTCCTTTTACCTTTGAAACGGGTTCAGATATCTGTGAAGATTACCTGATGTGGTGGCGTGTACTGAAATCGCATAAAGGGATGAATCTTCCGGATTTCTTATGCGCTTACCGGCAACATCCCGCCAGCCTGACAGGGGGAGGCAAGGAAAAGCTCTGGGCCTGTGAAACCCGTGTTCACCGGTTTATTTTAAATGACATAGGCCTCGAACCGACGGAAGAGGAATTATTCCTCCACCGGCAGTTGCGCCAGGCCGCGATAGCTGTGCGAGTGGCAAGCCTGCCCGCCATTATCCATTGGATTGGAAAAGTGGCCGGGGCGGGACAAAAAGCGGGACTCATCGGACCTGTCGCCGCAAGGCGCATCGCCCTGAACCGTTGGGCCAAAATGATGAAGCACTGCCTGCGCCGGCCCGGGATCCTGCTGTATGGCCTCTTGCTCCTCCCAAAGCTGATCAGGATGCTGATCCATCCAAGACCCGAAAAATGAAAAAAGCCGATGCCAGCATACTCGCCGCCAACTACAATAATGGCCGCTTCCTGAGGGCCTTTATCAACAGCATTATGGCTTCCCGTGTTCTTCCTTCCCGCATCATCATCGTGGATGATGGATCCACCGATGAGAGCCGGGCCGTGCTGGATGAATTCAAGGACAATCCTCTGCTTCACTGCATCTACCTGGAAAAAAACCAGGGCTTTGCCAATGCCCTGAATGCAGGACTGGAAAGGGTGGACACGGCCTTTGTCCTCCGGGCCGACCCGGATGATCGCTTCCTGCCGGATCGCATTGCTGCCCAGATCCATTTTCTGGAAACGCACCCTGAGCTGAGTGGTGCCGGTTGCAATGTGATGTATTTCAGGGATAAGGACAATGCCAGCTTATGGCATTCCGCTTTCCCGGAAGCGGAGAAAATGGTGGGTGAAACCTACCGCAGAGGGGAACACGGGATGCAACACCCAAGCATTGCATTCCGGACAAAAGCTTTGCAGCAATACCGCTACCGCCAGGAGACCGTGCCGGCGGAAGACTATGACTTGCTGGCGCGAATGGTGAAGGATGGACATCGTTTTGCCAACCTCCCCGACATTCTTTATGAGATGCGCATCCATACGGCCAGTGTTTCCAGCAGCCTGAAAATGGATACGATCAGAAAAACCTTTGCCCTGCGCGATGCCGTTTTCGGGACAAAGACGGCTTCCATCCACCAGCTGGGCTACTTCCTTCATATACGCCACTATCGCAAAGCCCTGCTCAGCACCCACAAAGCAGCAAGATTTGGCTACCTGCTGCTGTCAGCCCTGTTTTATCCGGGGAAGTTACTGAAGAGAAGAAGCTTTTTCCGTAGTAAATACGAAAGCAAAACGAATGGTTGTGGATAAGGCAAAGCTGCACATCGCCATCCTGGGAAGCCGGGGTATCCCGAACCGTTATGGGGGATTCGAGCAACTTGCCACGGCACTTGCACTGCGACTGAAAGAAGCAGGGCATAGGGTCAGCGTTTACACGCCTCATCATCATCCGGTCAAAGAAAGAAAATGGAAAGGGGTTCATCGTATTTTATGCTTTGATCCTGAGCCCTGGGCTGGTCCTGCAGGCCATTTCCTATATGATCTCTTCTGCATTCTTGACAGCCGGAGACGCTCCTTTGATGTGATCCTCCATCTGGGTTACACTACCTCAGCCCTATGGTTTCCTCTCCACCTCAATAAGCATACACTCATCACCAATATGGACGGCCTGGAGTGGAGCCGGAGCAAGTATCCTTCTTTGATCCGGGCCTTCCTGCGCTGGTCGGAAGCCAGGGCGCTGAAATACAGTAGTGCCCTCATCGCCGACTCCGGTGTTATCCGGAGCTACCTCTCCTCCCGCCATAATTGTACTCCGGCTATGATCGCTTATGGAGCCGATATTCCTGCTCCTGATGAACAGGATATGAAATGGCTGGAATCGATGGGCCTTCGGGCGGGTGGTTACGACCTGGGCATTGCCCGTTTTCAGGAAGACAATCATCTGGAAATGATCCTGAACGGCTGGGAAAAATCTGCCCCACGCCACCCCCTGGTGATGGTCGGAAATGCCGACACGCGCTTTGGAAAGCATCTCCGGAGAAAATTTGAAAACAAGGGCGCAATGTTTCCTGGCAGTATATATGATGCGGACAAACTGCGCGCATTGCGGATGCATTCCCGGATGTATTTTCACGGCCATTCAGCCGGGGGAACCAATCCGTCGCTGCTGGAAGCAATGGCGGCCGGGGCTTTGGTCTGTGCCCACGACAATGCTTTCAACCACGAAGTACTGGAAAACAACGCGCTCTATTTCAAAACAGAAGACGATATTTGCAGTTACCTGAATGCTTTTCCTTCCGACTGGCCCGCCTCTGCCTGGCAAAAGAAAAACCTGGAAAGGATCAGACAACATTATAATTGGGATCGCATTGCGGCTCAATACCTGGAGTTAATGGAAAAATATGGATACAAGCCCTTCTGAAAGCAAGCACAGGCCCATTGCGCTGCGCCGCTGGGTAGCCGGAGTCAGCCTGCTGGTGGATATCCTGCTGATCAACGGCCTTATCCTGCTCTTCTGGCTGGATGATGCCCGGGTAGTGTTGGGAAGCATATACCCCATACTGTTCCCTCTTTCCGCGATCGTCTGGCTTTTTCTCAGCTGGTTGTTCAAGGTACAACCCCTGGACCGCATTCCGGCACGCTGGAAAAACCTGCGCAACCTCAGCGGCGCGGTCTTTTCATTTATCAGCATTATCCTGCTCAGCCACATCGCTATCCACAAACATATAACCCTTTCGCTGACCTTTCTATACTATTGTCTCATCCTGCTGGCTGCATTGCAGCTGTGGCATCTTGTGGTGGAATGGGGGGTAAGAAACCTCAGGAAGAAGGGATATGACAGTGCTTACCTCCTTATCGCAGGTAAGGATGAGCTGGCTGAAAAGCTGGCCCATTTTATCCTCACCAACCCCTGGACCGGATATCGCTTTTCCGGCTACCTGGATCCGGCAGAAGTAAATGCCCGTTCCGGTATCACTGAAAACCGCTCTGAGATGCTGCATCAGGGTCGGGTAGACATCCTGGTGATCAACCTGCCCCGCATTGATCAGAGCCTGCGCGACCGCTTACACGAAATAGCACTGAATCAGCATATTGAATTAATCCTCTTGCCTGATCTGGAAGGGTTTCTTTCTTATGCACATCATTACCAGCGCTTTGACCTGAACCCCCTGATCTCCATAGGCCGGAGTCCTCTTTCTCTTCCCGTGAACCGCTTCATTAAAAGACTCTTCGATCTGCTGGGCTCGCTTTTCCTTTTGCTGTTCTTTTTCAGCTGGATATCCATCCTGATGGCGATATGGATACGATCAGGCTCAAAGGGACCTGTGTTCTTTCGACAGAAGAGGACAGGATACCAGAACAAGGATTTCACGATTTGGAAATTCAGGACGATGCATCTGAATGCTGAGGCAGACATAAGGCAAGCCGAAAAGGAAGATGAACGCCTGACCAGGATGGGGCGCTTTCTGCGCAGACACAACCTGGATGAGCTGCCTCAACTTCTGAATGTGGTAGCGGGACAAATGTCGCTGGTGGGTCCGCGACCGCATATGCTGGCGCATACACAACAGTATGCCGGACAGGTTGCGCACTATCTGTACCGGCACTATACCAAGCCGGGAATGACGGGTTTGGCTCAGGTCAGGGGATTGCGGGGAGAGATGCGGAAGCTGGAGGATATGGAATCCCGCATTGCCCAGGATGTATACTACCTGGAGCACTGGACCCTGTGGTTAGACATAAAGATTATCTGGATTACCTTACTGCAGACCCTTCAGGGGCATCCACCCCTGCCACAGCACAGCCTGAAAAAACCGGTTTCAGGTGGCTAACGCACCACTTTCACCCTGACAGCGGTGAGGCCTTTAGGGCCTTTTTCCACTTCAAAACTTACCAGGTTGCCTTCCCGGATGTCTTCCAGCACATTATTCACGTGAACAAAAACATCCTCCCGGCTCTCGCCGTCGCGGATGAAACCAAACCCCTTGCTGTCGTTATAAAAAGTGACCGTGCCCTTTCGGATGGGATCCACCGGCGTTTGGGTTCTGCCTGAGGGCACACCGATTTCAATATCTTCCAGTTTAACTTCCTTTACTTTACGATCCGGATCGGGAGGGGTGTCGGTGATGTTGCCGTGCTCATCCACCCAGGCAATCATATCGTCCAGACTGCCTTTTTCGCCATCGCGGCGCTGCTGGCGTTTCTTTTCTTTCTCCTGACGCTTCTTCTCTTTGTTCTTCCTTACTTCCTTCTTGTTGAACGTTTCCTGTGATCTTCCCATACATTGTTTTTCTGCGGCAAAGGTAGGCATTTTATGCGAAGTGGGCGGAACGCATTTCTCCGCGCACCCGGGCTTGATTCTGACTTGGATATTCCTTATCTTTAGGCCTTTGCCTTCAACGAACTGCTGTATTTTCAAGCTTCCGTAAAACCCCTATCAATGAAAAGCAAACTTACTCTCTTCATTTCGACCTTGCTGTTCCTATTACAGCCACCCTCCACTTCGGCCCAAAACCAGCCTAAGGTCAGACCTCACAACCCATTGGCGAATCTGGAAGTAAAGAAAGAAAGCCCCCAAAGGGCAGTGCTGATGGAAGAAAAACAATTGTCCCCCTGGATCAAAAACATATCCACCGCCACTGAGACCACGGTTGGGGAAAGCCTCTTCGACCTGCAATCCAACAGCACAATGCAGAAACGAATGTATGTATGGCAAGATGGAACGATGGGGGTATGCTGGACCTTTGGAAACCAAAGCCCCGCCTATGCCGACCGGGGGACAGGATACAATTTCTTTAATGGCATAAGCTGGCAAAGCTATCCGAACTACAGGGTAGAGTCCATTAAGACAGGCTGGCCGTCGTATGCACCCCTGGGAGACAGCGGGGAAATCATTGTTGCCCATTCGGGCACCACTTCAGGCCTGGTGATCAGCCGAAGAAATACCAAAGGCAGCGGGAGCTGGAACCAGACGACCCTGGCAGGCCCGGCAGGCAGCCCAAATATTCTCTGGCCCCGGATGATCACCAGTGGGGATGCCCACGATACCGTACATATAATCGCACTCACCGCCCCGGTAGCCAACGCCGGCGCGGTGTATAACGGGATGGATGGGGCTCTGCTCTATTATCGCTCCCCCAATGGAGGGAATACTTTCGACAAACTTCATATTCAACCCACCGGGCTCACCTCCACCAATTACCTGGCCCTGGGCGGAGATCGCTATGCCTGGGCCAATCCGGTGGGAGATACGCTTGCCTTTGTGGTGGGAGATAATTGGTATGACCTGATGCTGATCAAATCTACGGATGGAGGAGAAACCTGGACCCATACCGTGGTCTTTGAACACCCCTACCCTTTCTTCCAGGAACCCGTGACCCTGGTGACAGATACGCCCTGGGTGTGTGACGGCGGAATGGCCGTGGCCCTGGATAAAAACGGTGATGCCCATATCTGCTTCGGCCTGATGCGGGTGCTGAATGAAGACCTGACCGATCTGACCACTTCCTATTTCCCTTTCACCGATGGCCTGGTGTACTGGAAGGAAGGCGAAGCGCCTTTCTCTACCCTTGATATCGATTCGGTGGAAGCCCGAGGGAACCTGATCGGCTGGGCCCAGGACCTGAATGGGAACGGAACCATCGACTATATCTCCAACGTAACCACAGCCATTGGGCAGTATTATCTTTCCATTTCTTCTATGCCCCAGATCCACGTGGATGAGGTGGACAATGTTTTTGTGGTGTATTCTTCCATTCACGAGAATTCCCACAACGGATTACAGAATTACCGCCGCCTTTATGGTCGGGGGAAAGTGGGCGGACCCTATGGATGGGATACTGTCTTTCTGATAAACAGCGGCATTATCCACAACTACAGCGAATGTGTTTTCCCATCCATCTCCCCCTCTTACTCTTCAGATATTCACCTGGTGTACCAGGCGGATGGGGAGCCCGGACTCTCTGTGCGGGGCGATCTGGATCCTGCCGGCATCAACAGCATTGTGCACGTCTCCATCCCCAAAAGTGATTTTCTGATGTCGGTAAACCGGCCTTTGTGGCAGCCTGTTTCCGGGATGGAGGTAGGGATGCCTTTTCCGAATCCCGGGCGCGAAAAAAGCTGGCTTCCTGTGCAAAGTGAGTTCGACCAGGACATTATGCTGTCTGTATTCGATATGCGTGGAAAGTTATTAATGGAATGGCAGGAGCATCTTAGGGCAGGGATGAGGCAGGAAATCCTGATTCCGGCAGCCATTCCCTCCGGAGTGTATATGATTGATATCCGGGGAAACAACTTCCGCAGCACTCGAAAACTGATTCGGGAGTAGCGCTTCTAGGGTGCGTAAGCCCGCAGTTGCAGGATTTTGTGTTGGGCTGGGCAATATACCGTCCTCTTCTTGGTGGAAGGGCTTATTGCGTGTGCGGTTCGTTGATTCTTACTTGTTCCATTTAGGCAATTCCCCGGTTTGCCCACCAAAGTCTTTTAGCATTGCAAGCTGTTCTTTTCTCGGTCTGTCTTTACCTTTAGTTACATACCAATAAATGTCAAGTGCGTCTGTTCCGTCCTTAATTAATTGATAAGTCCAACTTATTTTTCTTGCTTTATTATCGTAATGATTTCCATTTACAATTTCATTAAATAGTCCGCCAGAACTTGAGTATCCGATATAAACCAGGTTTATTCTCCCGTCTCGTAATTCGATGACTTTAAAAACACCGTCTTTGTCCTTAGGTGCATTGCATACTTTTTCCAATTCTTTGTCGGCTGTAAAAAAGAAATGGTCATTCTCGGTATAATCTTTTGGCTCTTGAAACATAGTTTACTTTTTATTACGAATATACAAGCTAATCCTTCTGCAAAGGAATGTCATAATAGATTGGGTGCATATAAATCATATCTTCTCCCGTATCAGAATCGCCTGTTTTTATCATAATAAGCTGTATGACAGAGTCCTTAACAAACCGGGCAATGGGAAGCTTTAAGGAGATTCTGGGTTCCCCAGTACGAAAAACAAACTCATTCTTTATTTCTGTATAGACAGAGTATGAATATTTTGATGAGTAAGCTCGCCAACCATTGTAATGCATTCTAATCAATACGGAGTCTGTGTTTAGATATTCCAGCGTGTGAGTTAAGTAATGCGATTTATCCGCTATTGTATCCAGGCTGTCTAATCCGAATACAATGTATTGATTAATCTCAGTTCGAAAAGGATTCTTAAAAATTGTGTGCTCAACCTTGTCTGTAAGTTTTCCATCCTCTCCCCAATACTTAATCCACCCATAGGCCTGATAGCCAGTTACGGGATAAAAAATGAAATTACCGCTAATGCGCAAATGATTGGTGCTTGTGTCATACAATCGACAATGGAAAAGACTGTGTGAATCGACGACCGAGTTAAGGTCATAACATTCACACCTTAGACTATCATTTAGGAATACGTGGTCTGCGGCATTTTTCTCTGTGTTCTTGTCAAGCAAACTACAGCTCACAAGAAGAGAAAACAATATCGTTGTATATGTTCCCCTGAAAACTTGAAAATTTAACATCATAAGTAAGGCTAAGGGTTTCACTAAATTCAGTCATAAGGGCTTCTAATTGTCATCGTATTCCACTTTCTTTTCTTGCTCTTCAAATATGGCTCCATTGAATTTCCACACTCCGCTGACGCGATAGTTCCTGAAATTGTCATACTGATCGTACCAATCATAGCTGTATGAAATGGTCATTTTTTCTGAATCATAAGAAATCTCACTCATTGGGGATTCCTGCTCAACCATACTTGAAGTGGTGGATCTAAAGCTCCATTTTATCTGGAATCCGTTTTCTATGGAACAGTGAACCACATTTTGGCCCCAAACTCCTTCCACGCCCCTGGGGCGACCACTGTGATTACCAAAAGCTAAATACTCCTTAGCGGCTATCAAGGTGATAATGCTATCGATGTTGAAATCAAAATCCTCTGCTTCCTGGAATTGATACGCCTTGTCAATTGTATCACCGATTGCAATGATAGACTGATAGAACGGATTACAGTACGCGCCACAAGCTTCTCCAGCAAAATGGTAAATCTTTAATAAACCGTCATTGGATGAATGAAATGAGCCATAGTCCCAGTCTATCCCATATCCCAGGTCCTGCCTTGAAGCATAGGCCAATGAATCCAATGCCATTTGAGTTAAAACGGAATCAACTGCTTCCGGATAATTTGTTCTAATGAAACTGAGCAGTTCAAATTCTTGCGCTTTCAGGGATAAAGGAAGAAAGAGTAAGATGGCTATGGTGAGTTTCATAATTTTTAACGGTCTGTGCAAACGCAGGCCCCGTGTGTTAGGCCGTTACGGCGGGCCCAGGTTTTATGGCATTAAATTGTAAGCCTCCGGCCAAGTGCATCTTGTTTTTAAAGAAGGAAAAGATAAAGGGTT
>CAZPYJ010000029.1:0-27183 GCA_964590645.1 uncultured Lentimicrobiaceae bacterium | reverse complement strand
TACGCGGGTTTAGGCGCGAACTCGAAACAAGCCTTGCAATAAAAGCCCAAAACCGACCTCAGTCAGCGATGTAAAAGAACGTTCTATTCTTGTTGGACTTAACGTTTCTGGTATATGAAAAGTTGGGCATTTCGGAGCGATAGGTTGTCCATCGAAACCAAAAGATTGATGCGAGCCACACCCTTGCAATTTACCATTGTCCGCCCAATTTTTTATATACCATGTTGGGGCATCGTGCTTTTCATTATTTTTGTTTTTCTGTCCACATTGTCAACCGGTTAAGAAGTCCATATTTGTCCGTTCGTGTCATTGTCTTTCTATTCAGTCGCGAGTGGGGCATTTTTGAAAATTTCTTTTTCCGGGCTGGGCAGGCACACTCTTTGGCTGGCTTTGGTTTGCGGGTGGCATTGAGCGGCCAGCCAATGTGTGTGACTGCTGCGTTGGCCTAATCTCTAAATCCATACTTTTTGACTTTTTTCAAGTTTAATCCTGCTATGTATAAATTCCTGCTGGTCATTCCTTTTTTACCTTCGGCAAGGTCTGACATGAAACGATATTCATAGGGTTTAAGCCGTTTATTACGTTTATCCCATTGAACTACTTTCTTAACAAGGTCAATCGTAATTTCTTCTGACTCCTGTTTTTTGTTTTCATCTTCTTCAAAAAATTCTTCCATGTCAAAGAATAGTTCCGGGTTTTCATCCGCCACGATATTTAGAATTTCTTCTCCCTGCTTTCTTTCAATGTCCGAAATGACTCTATTTGACCTAATACGATTTCCTAAAGTGTTTGCCATATCAATCTGGTAATATGAAAATTTTGAAGTCTCCCTTCCCCAATTTTCTATCTTTTTCCAGGTTTTTGGATGAATTGATTTAATGCGTTCAAGTGAAGCGTCAATTTCTGCCTGGTCTGTATCTTCCCTGGTTAACTTTCGTCTATTGCCTGAATCATTGCCTAATAGGTCATTATTCAGCGTATCCAAATTCATACTAAAGTTCGTAGCTTTCAATTTTTCCCAGCAGTCTTCTTTTTTAGCCCATTCTCCATAGAGAGAACCCGGAGCATTCTGTTTGATGAATTCTTCGGTTTTTAGCATTGCCTCATGGAGTATATCTGAAAGCTCATCGCTGACCTGTTGTTTTTTCCAGATTTTGTATAGATCAATTTCGTATTTCAGTTTATAGCTTATCCATGCGATTGTATATGGCACAGTTATGTACCTCATATCTCCCAGGGCATTTGGCTTTACTCCATAGATCTGTTCAGCAGTTTTAAAAATAATAGCTAATGCTACTGCATCTTCAAAGAAGATATTATCTGGTTTGTCATTAAAATTGTAATTCAGAAACTGAGAATAGTTTTTTTGACTCCCCCTAACAACAATATGAGGACCGATTACAAGTTTCTTTCCTTTGTAGACCTCCTTATAAGTATTCACATACTTTGCCAACTGCTCCTTTGTAAACATCTGTTTACGTGGATTCTGTTTTTCAAATTGCTTTCTTCTGGATGGAGTTATTCCGAATCTTGATTTTTCATTTCGGTACTGTCCTCTGGATCGTTCGAAAAACCATCTTGTCTGATGGACTTCACCTGCTTTTGGTGGAGCCCAAATAGTTCTTGATAGTTTTTCAAGAATCACATGATTTTCCCTGTTTGAACTCAAGTCAGAAGCAGATACCTTATTCTGAGTATTTGCGTATTCCGCTATTCGGCCAACAATTTCACCAAAATTTTCACGATCTTTTATGATGGTTAGCTTAAGCTGAACAAAAATCTTTGAAATATCTGCATTATTCTTTTTCCAGGTATGATAAATGGATGCTGTAGTTTGTCCTCCGTTGACTATTTGAAAGTCCTTAACGTATTCAATTGCTTTCCCTTTTTTATCAGGCATATCATTAAGTCTGATTTCCTCCGCTGTCGCTGCTATTCCGTTGTTAAAGGCGAGAAACATGTGAGATTCCTCTAAAATGGTTTTTCGTATACCCTTATTGATCTTACCGGTAAACTGGAGGAAGGAACGAACATTTTGTTCAAGTAGCCTTGGGCCGTATTGTTCATAAATATCAGCCAGAGCATGTCCAGGAATAATAGCCAGGTAGGACTGATAGTCTTCGTTATCATTAAAATCTTCAATACAGGGAATTGTAACGCCATTTTCAGCGAAATTAATTTCAATGGGAATGCCTGATTTTTCTGAAAGATTATACAGGTATTGGACATCGATTATTCTATAAAACACAGGGTATCCTGCTACTTTTGCTGAATGAGGTGTTTCCGACTTTACCTCACCATTGGTAATCAGAAAAATATTTACACGTGTCAGGTATTCATTTACCTCCTTAACGTTTGTAAGGGTTTGAGCTAAATCAAATATTTCAGAACTTTCCTCAATTTCATTGACATAGTCCTTATATATCGTGTTGCGAAAGAATTTGGTCAGTCGATCCAGGGCTTTATCAGCATCCGGTTTGGGAATTGTCTCTATATCATTACTGGGATTGTAAATGCTAATAAATAAGTCAAGAGTTTCATAATTTTCATAGAGTGCATAACCATTCACTTTGTGCTCGGTTCCTCTTTTACTTATCTTCTCATCATAACTTACCCGATAATTTTCGGTTTCTCCATTTTCTGCTAATATGGCCAAAGCATATTCTGTGAAAAGTTGTTCAGGTGATGCCCCGTCTTCTTCAGAAATCAACGATGACTTAATTTCCTCCTGAATCTCCTTGTAGAATTTGTTTAACTCTTTATTTTCAATCATCGTTTACACCTGTGATTTGATCAAACAATTGCTTTTCATCAATAAGCCATGATTCGTTTGCTGAAATGATTAATGAGTATCTTACATCCCCCACACCTGCCGGTATCATATTTTCTGTTATTTTGGGAAAATCATCGGTTATTCTGTAGATATTTTCCTGCCGGATAGAGTAGCCTGTTTCTTCATATTCATCGTAATGGTGACTGAAATATCCGGCTTCCAGCAACTTTAACTTGAACACACTTAAAGCTGCCGGACTCTGAGATAGTATGTCAGATAGCTCTTCCACAATATCATTTAGTGTTTCCCCATGATTTTCACGGACTTCAATTGAGAGATGAGTTAGATAAATCTTTGGAACTAGAGAAGTGTCAAGTTGTCTTTCACTTGCAATCTGTAGTTTCTGCTGGTTTTTGCCACTCGTGGTTTTGGTTTCAACTGCCCAGTCAGAATATTGAAAGTCCTGAACGGCTTTTTCAGCACCACGCCATGAATTGATGCAATATTCTGCATCTGTTGACTTCTTGAGAAATTTTCTAAGGAAAAACAACTCTCCATAAAGACCTCTTTGAGCTTCATCAGAAAGTCCCTGGCGACCAAGTTTCTCAAAGAGCAAATGCCATTTCTCAAGTCTTGTGATTAATTCCTGTACCAGACTACTTTCTTCCGTAACATCTGCAATTTTTTGAATAAGATCTTCGCAAAGCGTAGAGAAAACATCCTTGTGCTGATTACTGAGCAGCATCACCACCAGGAATTGTTTGTTCTTATTCTTTTCATCCGGTAGTCGTTCTATCTTTATATCCCTGAACTTGTTCCACGCTCTGGTATCGAACTCAAATGAATTGCTCAAGTGAGCAGCTATACATCTCAGTCTTTCCGGAGCTTTCAGAGCTACATAAACATCAGGAACTATCTTACCTGAATACCTTTTGTAAAGCAATCCGCTTTGCAATGACGTATCACTTTCAAGCTCCTGCCATATTTGCTCAATCTTCGTCATCATAAAAGTCTTCAGAATTATCTTCAATGTTGAATCTATCAAGTAATTGTTCGTTTACAGCATAAGACACGAAAGCATTGTAGTTACTTTTTGGAAAACTAATAGCGTAGCCGACAAATGGATTGGTTCCTGCTTGTAGCGGATAAGATTCAAGGCTGAGATCGGTATCCAGTAAATAGATGAGCAGAAGTGGATTTTGAGGTGAGCGTATTTCATTTCTGACTATCTGGCCGTTTGGATATGTCGGTTCACCATCTTTTCCCTGTCTTGCCCGAAGCTCCCTGGTTAGCTCAAGAGCATCTTCATACTCATTTTCAGATAAATCAATAAACTCATCTCTCGGACTGATTATGTGTGATTTTCGCAAGAAGTAAATTTCATTACTGGATTCATTTTCGTCCTCTTTCCTGATAAATGCACCAATTTCCTGAGCAGACCCATCTATTGTGAACTCAAAAGAGTTTGTTGCATTTCGTTTTGACATAAGCACAACCCGCCATTGTGTGAGTTCGCCATTCGGCAATTGATTATTAATAAACCTGATCAGATTCTGAGGATCATAGGCCTTAAGATTTTCAAGAGTTTGAAATTGACCTAAAAATTCAATTATCTCATTTGCTGGTCTGTCATACCACACCAGATTATTACGTTCAACATTATTAGAATTTGGAAGTGATTCGAAATACTTTTTGGTTATGCTAAAATTGTGATCAATTACCTGAACATCTTTTTTGAATTCGTAGGACTCTACCAACCTGCCTGCATGAGAAACATTGACTGTAACCGCAGATCGAAGTTTGTTTGTGGCTGAAATTTGAAGAACGCCCGGATGTGTTCTTACCCGTAGTGCATATTGTTCTGGGGTAGAACCAGCCACATCTGACATGTAGTCAAACTCTTCCCTGAGTTCTTCAGAGGCATGGGTAATATGACAAAACCATTCATTGAGTTCCCGGCTTGTAAATAGTCTGCACAAATCAACATAACCGGGCCGGTAACCAAACCACCTCCCCATTTGCATAAGTGTGTCATACATTCTTGACGATCTGAGATAATAACTCACAGTTAAACCTTCAAGGGTAAGGCCTCTCGATAGCTTATTACCCCCAATCGCGATTACCGACAAGCCGTCTTTGTGATCATAATAGTCAAGTGCTTCCCCTGAACCTCCATGAATTGCCCGAACTTCTATTCTTGATGCAGCATCGTATAAATGTGGTAATACTTCATTCCAGGAATGAACTTCTATACTTGTGTCAACGTTTCCCAGAGAGCCTTGCAGAATCTGATCTGATACTGTTGGATAGGAACGATACCCTTCCTGATCTTCTTCAAATGTGCTTCTGAATAATTCGATAATGTCGTCATCATTTTGGTCAATCCCTCTTCTGTAATAATCAAACTGATTTTGGACTAATTCGGTAATATGGTCTTGCCAGCGTTGAAAACGAGAAACATGAACAAGCATAGAATTGTGAATATTGGTTTGTCCACGCAACCTCCTTACAGCACAAGTCAGGACAAAACATCTGATGGACAGTTTAAGCGAATCCGGTAATTGAGATGGTAATTGATCATCCTTTTTATGACGGTCAGGAACAAAATTAGTATGGTCTTCAATCCGGTTGATGATTGGAAGCACATTATCTTGTTCTTCCTCTTCTTCAGGCATACTGAACCCAAAAACTTTTTCCGGGCCGATGTAATTGGATGGGGGTAGTATATTAACAATGAAATCCCTTGGAAATAGATTATCTTCTTCAAGTGGAATAAAAATGTTTGCAAATGGAGTAGCTGTATATCCCACATAACCACTTTTACCAAACAATCCTAATATGCGTGTGATCCAATCATTAATTGTGCTTCTCCGTTCCGGGTCATTGGAAATGTTAATCGAAGCATTGTCAGCTTCATCATCAATCAGTAGCAAAGATTTGTTTCGTATGATTCGCTGATCTTCTGAATCACCATCCGTTTGCGCTGATAACCATTGATGGAGCCTCCTCAAAACATGCGGGTTTTTCTTTATCACTGCAATAATTGGCTCATTGGTGTTAAAATTCAGACCTAACGCATTTGCTGCACCCTGAGTGAAATCTCCGTTGTCAAGACTTGAGGTTAGGGAATGAGCAATTCCTGAACCAGCGATTCTCCCAACACCGATTCTGATTGTATTTTGATTAAACGCCCGTGAGTGTTGAGTATCAAACCCCAGGAAACCTTCATCAAGCCTTAATTGTGTTTGACTTCTCAGGTTATTATGAATCCCCGCCAGAACTACAATAAGTTTAAAACCAACATCAGCAGCCTTGCAGATTAAACCAGTATAATTTGATGTTTTTCCAGACTGAACCTGACCTACAACCAACCCTTTCTTATCAACCTGAATATTTTCTGTGGGGTCAAATAAGCCATCCAGAATTCTGTCCGTCAGGCGATCCAGTTTATTGATTGTTTCGGGTGGAAAGTTCTTTTCTACTTGCAGGAAATCTCTATATCTCGGCCAGAATTTCCAGTCAATGGCTGATTTTTTCGTGTTGAGCCATGGAATATGCCTTTCTTCCTGTTCGATTATTCTGTAATCTTCAACACGAACGCGATAAAGTGATTCAATTTCACGTATAAGCTCGTCCCTGTTCAGATCTTTGTACATTTCAATATTCAGGACGGTATTGACTGCATTTTCAATCTGTTCCCGACTCACGGAGCCTGACGATGGCAATAATGTCCGTATGGTTCGTATAGCATTTTGATGCATAGGCATTACTTTAAATGTTCGATATATTCAGGGTAAAAATTAAAAGGCTCAATATTCATTATCAGCGCTTTCGCCTGTTCATCGGTTTTGCCCTCTTTTTTCATATTTGCATACATTGCAGCCATAGTTGCTAAAATGGCGTCATGTCCCTTACCTTCAAAAGGCTGACCATGTGGCTTTTCGTTTTCGCTTTCCTGAAGTGTGATCAGGGGAACCGGGACGGTTTCCTCGATAAACTGTAGTAATTGTTCAAACCTGGAAGTATCCGTATCTAAACTTTCCTTTAGCTCTTTGATTAAAGGGTGGTTTCGGTTAAGCTTATAGAACCGCTTGCCATGCCTTGTTCTTTCTTCCCAAAAAGGGAAGTACTCATCTTTGACCAGCTTTCTTTTTACAATTTTACCCTTATGTCTGTATACCTCCACTGCTTGTGCACGAACATCTTTCGCAATTGAAAGGATAGTTTCCTTTAATCTTGAAGGTGGTCTGGCAACAGACTTTCTAATATCAATTTGCCATTCTTCGTCCAGATCATTAGTCAGGTCTATTCGAACACGGCATAAATCGTAGTGCACTTCCTTTTTAAACATTCCAAGCCAGTCACCTGAGACGAGCAACCGCTTATTCCTGTAAACATAAAAGCCCTGATGTGCTGTCCAGCTATCTTGTGGACCCTTCCCATATAAGTATTGTTCAGCAGAAAGCTTTGACCGGTGTGGAAGTACAAAACCCTTTATTCTGACTTTACCGTTTTCAAAGGCAGATTCTGGTTTGGTTTGTAATCCATCTGAACCGATCATAAAAGGATTCCACGATTCAATCTTTCGACCTCTAAAGAAAATATTCAGTCCATCATCTATAAACCGGTGAAAGACCATTCCGAGATGTCTTTTTATCATTTCCATTGTGGCAAGGAACTGTGATTTGGACTGCTCATTGTCAGCGCGGGTATTTGATGTAAGTCGATCAATATCCCACCATACCACAGTTGTTCCATGCTTCAGCTCTTTCAGTTTTTGCAGATAACTTTCTTCAGCAGGGCAAAATTTAATCAGTGACCAGCTTTTTTGCTGATTCACATAGTCTAAGTCCCAGGACCAATAAACAGGCTGATATTGCTCCTTCAAAGACAGAACTGCAAACTTTCGGCACTGTGAAAAGGAAGCTGTTTTTAGTCCGAGTCCAAAACGTCCCAGATCATGTTCTTTACGTATTTCCAAAGGGCTTGTACTGCCGGGCTTCATGGCCTGTACAAGTTCCTCATTGTTCATCCCATGACCATCATCAGTAACTGACAGAATAGTTGAAGGACCATTCCATTCATAATCAATCCAGATATTTTGAGCATTCGCAGTTATGGAGTTATCAATAATATCCGCAACAGCCGTTTCAATAGAATAGCCTATCGCCCGGAAAGTTTCGATCATTGAACTGGCTTCCGGTGGAGCCTGGGTGGTCTCTATGTTTGAATAGTCAATCATTTACAAACTGATTTTCAGAAACACTCCATTGAATCTGAATGGTCGATACAATATTCTTTTTTGCCTCAAGCTTTTCAGCCGGATTTGAAATAAAGCGAATTGTGGGATGTTGATTAACATCCGTAACTATTGCCAGTATGTATTCGTCTTTTAGTCGAAGTGCTGTTTCCCATTCCTTATTTGTGAACAATACCCCGCCATTTTCATTGGCAAGCCCTTTGACTTCCACGAAAAATGTTTTTGAATTCCTTATCTCAAAATCGTATCCACATCCAAGATCTCTGGTATCAATCAATTCCCCTTTTACAGGTTTATTATGAGTAGCATGATATTCTTGAAAAAACTCTTCTGCCTTTCTACCGGTGGGACCTCTGAGGATAAATTGTGAGCTTTTGCTTGATTTTTCCTCGGTAACTACTTTAACTAATTCATTAAATTTTTCCGAATCTTCCTGTATTTGGCCTGAGAGGATATCTAATACTATCCCTCTCAATTCTGGTTCATTTAGTTGTTCCATGGCCTTTACCACACGAACCCTGCTTGGACTCATCGGACGCTGATACCATCCGGCACGATGACCATGAATTGGATCAAACTCATCCCTCCAGTTTTTTACTGAATGTCTCTTTACGTTTAATCGGCTTGCAATATCACCAAAAGCTTCATTCCAGGTGGTGTAACCCAAATTATGCAGACCATTCTCATTAAACCTTGAAAGGTAATATGAAACATAAAGGGTGAGTTTGTGATTTTCTTCCATGGTTATTCGATCATCAGTTTATAACTATCTTTAACTCTAATTGCTGTTTTTATTGGCGCCTCTATTTCATTTTTGTTTAGTATTTTGATCAGTTTATTAAAATCACTTTTTTGCATCTTTTCCCCTATTATAATTGATTTAATTGCTGATTTTGGATACTTAAAAGGATGGCCTGATTTATCCTTTTTATCAGTATGATAAATAAGCCTAACTTCTTCTTCATATTGCCATTCTTTTGGTTTATAGCATAATATTTTAAAGTACAAATCGAAGAGTAGCTGACGTGCATCTTTGAGAGCCGCATGGTATTCAGGGAGTAATTTATCAGGAGCATAGTCCGGAATGTGTTGAATTTTACTATTTTCTTCTCCAATGGCCATTTCATGATACCAAAACTGATCTTTAGCCACTTCATAAAGCATTGTATCCACTAAAGGAGGTTTTTCTGTATACATAACATCAAATACATCCGCATCAATTGAACCCGGTTTCAATAATTCTGATCTGTCGAATTCAAGACAAAACCCTCTCAGACCATCTGCATAATGAGACCACATAAGAAGATTATCCGGCCTTTTACAAAAACAGGAAATCCTTGCGCTTTCTATGTAGTAACTCACCTTCATCGAATAAGGATTATCGAACTCACTACAGTATTCAAAATATTCTTCCCGGTTGTAAGGACCAGGGTCATATCCCCAGGTTGCAACAATATTATCATACCTTTCTTTTTCCTTATCGGGGTCTGGTATTCCTGTTTTCTCTATACACCAGCATTCAAAGGGATCATTAAAGAAATCATAGTAGTTACCCCATAACTGCCCTTTTTTCAGATTATCTAATGTGTAGTTATTAAATTTTAAAAACTTAAACATATTTTTAAATTATGGTGGTTATGCCCGGCCTGTTTATATGACCGGAAAGACCAGTAATAATATCTAATAACAACTCTCTTTTAATTCTAAACCATGGTTTTCCACGAACTTCAACATCTGAGACATCTAATGCTTTAAAGAGTAGGTAGTTAAAAACTAAGGAGTATTTTTTATCTTCAATGATAATTTTTGGAGACTCCTTGTAAAATGGTCCCGGTTTAGGTTTTTTAGACGAAACAGGGTAGACTATGCCAGAAAGAAGCCTGGATTTCTTCCATTTCTTATTTGCATAATCACATATTGGTGAAACTTCCAGTTCAATAAAATGGTAGTTCGAAACATCTTCCGGGACAGATTCGAAATAAGATTTAAGGTACTCTTTCTTCTTATCATCTGTTACTTTCCTCTTATAAATATTGCCCGGTGTATGGATGTTGTGAACATCAAATTCACAATGAAGTTTAGTGTTGATTATGTCGGGAATTTCTGAATAACGATTAACTAAATCTTCGATCATGTGTTTTTCTTCTCCTTCAAGATCATTTGATACGGAATTAATTTTATCTAATTTAATCCCTTCTTTGCCGTTAAATACTTCATCATTCTTTAATAGTCTTACTTTTGGAATTCCTTTATCATTTGTATAAATATCGATGCTGTATTGATCATCATTAATTTTGCCTGAGATTGAAAAGGGAAATTCAAGTTTAATGTAATTAGGTAATTTAAACCTACGTATTTCATATTCAAGTTCATCAGCGAACGATCCTGAGAAAGTTGTCATTGATTCTTTAAGGAACAAAGTATCTGGAAGTTCATTTTTGCCGGTTCTTGCCTGCCCGAGCCTCCTAAGAACATCTTGCATATTCATTTCCCATAAATCAGTATATTCAATTGTGGAACACACCGTATTCACTGTTTGGTATCCAGCTTTACGTATAAGATTCTCCCATATCACGAACAGATGAAATACACCTGCCTTCTTCAAACCTTCCTCAATGTTTTGTTCTATTAATTTAAGAGCATCAGGTTTGATTCTGTACTCGGATTCTTCATCAGGCATCCAATTTCTATTGATACTTTCTTCCACAAGCTTTAAATCAGAACTTTCAAGAGTGCTCATTTTAAGCTGCTCCATTACTTTTTCCCTGAATTCTGTGAGCTTATCGTCTTTGGTAACCTGTTCAATACATTTTGATTTTTCCAATTCTACGATAAGAATTGGTACCACATTATTTTCTTTTTTGCTTACTTCACGTTTAACTTCATCCGCATAAAAACTTTCTTTTAAACTCCAGATTAATAATATGTATGGTCCATTTTTAAGGGGAATTATTTTCTGAAGAATCTGGACCAATCTCGTAGCAATAGTATGTGCGTCATTATCAGTATCAATTAGTTGTAGATCAGCAATAACTAGTCGTGTCCCTTCAAGATGAGTTTTTGGTAAACACTCTTCTTTGCCAGTATAAAACGTGGTTGACAACCCACTTCCAGACAATGCATTGATAAGAGGTAATGCCTGATTAATTTTATCATCTATGATCACTATTGATCCATTTTCAGGTAAAATCATAATTTCATTTTTTTTCGATTTTAAATGCGAGCGCCACCAGCGCACCTGACCTAAATTCTTCTGGAATAGTAAACTGATCTGGTTCAGGAAAGAGCAATTCACCACCATGACTGTTCATTATTTCGTAAGCAATATGAAGCCCAATACCAATTCCGCTCTCCTTATTGGATATGAATGGTTTTATTACCTCCTCAGATGGTAGTGTAAAGCCAGGGCCATTATCTGCAATTATTATTGTACAATACCCTGGCAATTCATCGGTGATTTCAGTCCATATCTTTTTATGTTGAACTTTTCCATAATTCAACCACCAGATAGAATTGTCAATGATGTTAATGATGGTGCCAATTATTAAATTATCAGAGCATTTTATTTTGGTAGTGAAGTCCTTTTCTTCATCCCATGCTTTTATTACTTCAATTTCATGTGCATTTAACCTAAACTCAACATTCCATAGTGCTTGTCGTATAACTTGTTTAAGATCAGATTCATTTCTTGACCTTCTTCTTATCAAGCCACTATAACCATCAATTAATTTACCCATGTGCCATGTTAGGGATTTAATCTTTTCGCCATCAGCATCGGATTGTTTGCCGTCCTCTACAATGTAGAGCATTTCCTGGATGATTTTTTCAATCTCGTGGATCACGATACTAAGGCTCAGGCCTGCACTGGCACTGCGGATATAAACTTCACTAATGGTCCTGTAGTCATTTGAAATCTCAGAAATCATTCCGAGAATATCTGTTTTAACATCGCTATCTGGAAGATCAGTTTTAACCTTTTCTTCAAGAATTGCCAGGTTATCTACAACTGGCACTTTATTATTAGACTTGCCAAAATGGCTGCGAATTTTGTCTTTATCAATATTCCGTTGGGCTACAATCCGGTTTAACGTGAATCGGATAGCACTATAAAATGTCCGAAAGGCATCATTTTCAATAAAACCTTCACGGTTAGTTTTTTCAACCAGGTCTTTGCTTGCAAGACGGTTAAGTGATATAGCACCAATTACTATGTTATTACTAATTCTTGCTGCTGGAAGGTTAACTCTTTCCAAATCCAAGCTAAGCCAGTCATTACCCGGTTCTCCATAATCATAAACCCTTACGCCATCTCTATAAACTCTAATTCCACCGTTGTCTTTTAGGTATGCTTTGAATCCTCTTTTATCCTGTATTCCTCCCAGAGAGAGTATATTGGTGTCTAAGTCAAAAATGAGCATCCTGATCCTTACTTCACCAATATTGTGCTCAGAAAGATCAATGTCTTTCATAACTTTTTTTTCTTCCTTATCATCATATTCTTTCTGCATCATTTCAATGTCAGTTGCAGAGTATTCTCGTTCTTTTAGACCCCTCAGTGTTGCCCATGGCTTGAATTCGTATTTAAGCTGTACAATTTTGTTTTCCCGCAAAACTGCCTCCGCAGTATATAATGCACTGTCCTTTATATCTTTAAATGATAGTAGTCCTTCTAACCAGCGTGGATTATCCGTTTTGAAGACAACCCGAAATGTATTATTTGATTCGAATGGAGAATTGAGTGAATTAATGGCTCTATATAAACTGCGCACTCCTCCGCGAGTCCATTTATTCCTAAGACCCCTAATGATTATTTTGGTGCCCGTATTACCTCCTGTAAATTCTTCAGGATTCCTTTCAGATAAGTTTATAGGAACTTTAGCCAGCATATCATCATTGTCAAAATCCTCCCATTTAATTTTCAGGTGTGCTTCTTTGGCTCCTTCTTTTTTTGAAATTAACTCGATTTCTTCTCCAAGTTTATGAGCACCGAAGCGGCCAATACCTTTCTCTCCTAAAGGCACTCGGTTACATGGACTAATAAAATCTTCTGATTCAATCTGATTCTTTTTATGCGTGGTCCCGGGGGTTAACCAAACATCCCGAATTAGATCATAATCCATTCCAAAACCATCATCTTCTATAATAATAACCCCAGCTTTAGGGTTATCAAGTTTTTTTAGTCTGATAGTCACTTTATTAGCACAAGCGTCATACGAGTTTTTGATTAGCTCTAATACCGCAATGTTTTCACTACGGATAAGCTGATCTCCCAATTGAAGTATTATCCTGGCTTTGGGATTAAACTGAACATCATTTTTATCTATCATATAACTAATGTATCTCTATCTAATGTAATATTTTTACTCGAGTAAATTTTTTTAAATACCTTAAGAACAACCTTAGCAATTTTATTGGCCAATAATGGCGGTACAGCATTTCCAACCTGCACAAACTGCGCTGTTCTTGGTCCACAGAAAAAGTAATCATCTGGGAAAGTTTGAATCCTTGCCGCTTCACGAACCGTCAAACTTCTGCATTGCGCAGGATCTGGGTGAATGTAATAATGACCGTCTTTCGAAATATGGCTCGTAATTGTTTTGCTGGGAGCATTTGCAAGCTGTACACGGAAACGGTCTGCAAACTTCTTTTCCTTAACATTTTTATGCGCTGGCAGCAGGTCTTCCGGGAAATCTTCAAGTTTAGGAGACTTTCCCCGCACTTTCCCAAAGCATGAGACAAAAAGATACCTGAGCAAATCACTTTCCATGTGCCCTCTGGATTGATGGTTACATGCTCCCTTTAGGTTTTCATTGAGAAACCAGTGTGGTTCATAGTCAGTATCTATGGAGTCAGGGACAAATTCGGCTCCAATACTCCCCGGAGCGTTATTTAAGCCTTGCAAATGAGTTTTAATCTCCTCCCTTATATCTTGATCTATCTCCTTTAATATTCCATTGTTTCGGAGGGCTTTTAAAGTTGATGTCCAGTTGGCTCGAGAGTCCTTAATTTTAGAAAGGCCGCTTCTGAGCTTTGGTAGTCCATTCAGTACCTGCTCCACCCCAACTTCTTTTTCTTCCGGTAATATTCCGGGTTCTTCAACATCAAGATTATTTCTGATTCCCAAAAGAATAACCCGGTGCCTGGTCTGTGGAATGCCATGTTTTTCAGAATAGATCAGAAAATCTTCAGGTCTGAAAACAGGGTTGTTGTCAGCATCAAAACTTCCTGGCTTTGCTACCAGTGAAAAAATTCTATACCCCGGACACTTTAGGGAAACTCCATTGCTCCCGTATTCTGACCGATGAGCTTTTACAGGATCGGATAAGTCATTAATAATGTTCTCAAAAACAGAGTCTGATTTTGTTCTGGCAGATAGTAGTCCTTTGACATTCTCCATCACGAAAACAGCCGGATTATGCAACGCCAGTATTCTCAGGTATTGTTTGTATAAACCTACACGGACATCTTTCTTTTCGTCAAGTAGTCTATCCCTTCTCCGCGACCTTCCCACTACAGAATATGCCTGACACGGTGGCCCACCAATTAACAACCAATCGTCTTTGCCATTGAGTGCATTTGAAATCCTCTGATCCACCTCCTCATTTGATACTGCTTTATCGTCTTCTCCCAACTGTGCTTTCCAGGCTTCTATTTTGGCATCTGCAGCTTGTTTAGGATGTGCTTTATAAAGATCGTCAACAGCAATTCTACCCTGAACAAAGTCATAATACTCAGGAGGGACTTGCCCAGGTGGAAATTGGCGATAGAAACTTCTCAAAGTAAGTGTCTGATGTGCAAAATATTCCTTCTCTATGGAGAGAGATATTTTGAATGCTCTCTTTTTTGATTCCGGTTCAATAAGGGAACTAAAACCTTCACCCAAACCTCCTGGGCCTGCAAATATGTCAATTATTGGTATTTCCACTCTTCAATTTGTTTAATACATTACTCAAGGTTTCTTCTCTTGTAGCTGAGTTCTTTCTTTTTGGTTCCAGTTCACATTCCGCCCATATCACGATTACATTCCAACCCATTTCTTTCCATTTAGCTACTTTTCTTTTGTCTCTCTCTACTGCAGATTCTCTTCTCGAAGTGATTTTTTCTGATTGTGTTGTAATCTTGTCTCCATACTTACATTCAGAGTGCAGATGCCAGAAACAACCTCGTATGTCAATGATAGTATTGTATTTTTTCAGGACGATATCCGGTTTTCCGGGTAGTTTTTTATCGTACAGACTATACCGAAAGCCACTTGCATGTAAGAATTTCCGAACAAGGATTTCAGGTTTGGTATCCTTGCCTTTGATTTGACTCATGTTGTAACTTCTGGTTTCTATGTCGTGTACGTCTGTCATTCAGTTTATCTCTTTTTTGTGCGTTGGCAAAATTGCACTCTTTTGCAAAGCTTGGGTTGTGTGTTGGCTCGTGCGGCTTTGCAAATGTGTGCAATGTGCGCTGGCAGAAATTTTCAAAAATGCGAAGCGGGGGCTTTTTCTTTTTTCTTCTTTGTCAGTCGTCCTTGTCCGGTTGCATTGTCTTTCATGTCGAGTTAGTCCGATGATATAGTCGGTCTGTGATACGATATGTCTGTCTTTACTCGTCATTGTCAATGTGTCCGTTGTCTTTTTTGCATGTGCCCTAACGTTACTGCAGTGACCATTGGCGTTTATATCCCTGATACCCTAAGCCTGCTTTTCCGCAAACCCGGCAAAATCCTTGCACCGGGTAAAGCTATGAAAAAATGCTTTTGCTACGCTAATCACGCTTAGGAGAAATCCTCGGGAGATTGAAGATTACTTGATTGAAGATTAATTGATTTGAGATGTTTGACTGATAGCAGTTGGGGGTGGTTTTTTGATGCAAGAGCATACAGCATACAGCAAGAGTGAAAATCTGTATGCTCTTGCTCTAAGCTCTTGCTGAGTCTTTCCTACCTCCCCCCCTTATGACTTATTGCTCAAGATTGTGTTCTGAAACCAAACGCTTTGGACTGCGACGGACATCTTTCATTGAACCCCCTATACATTATAAGGTTTTTTTGTACTTTCGGCCATCAACAGCAATAGCCCGATTATGAAAAAAACCCTACCCCTCCTGCTCGGATTTCTGGTCCTTGCATTCTGTGTTTCCGCACAATCCAGCCACAGGACGAGAGCCTCTGTAAACCCCCTGAAAGACTATGCCGTGGCGCGCCCCGCGGCCGGAGATATGCTGCCTGCAGCACAAAAACCTGCCAACCCCAGTGTGCAATCCAAGCTCACCATCAACGAGGAACTCATTGGCGAAACCCGCTATGATCTGCAGACGAATACCAGTACGCAAAACCGTTTCTGGGTGTTTGACGACGGCACCGCCGGAGCTACCTGGACAATGGGGATGAACGACCCGGGCTACGCAGACCGCGGTACGGGCTACAACTATTTCGATGGAACCAGCTGGAGCGCCCTCCCCACCACCCGCATTGAATCGGTCAGAACCGGATGGCCCTCCTATGCGCCTTATGGCACCAACGGAGAGATCATCGTTTCCCATAACTTCACCCCGGTGAGCGGCGGACTGGTCCTTTCCATTCGCCAGAATAAAGGGACGGGAACCTGGACTGAACTTGCCTTCCAGGGACCCGCTTCTCATCCTGATGTCGCCTGGCCCCGTATGGTTACCGGAGGCACCGACTATGGCACCATCCATATGATCTATGTGACCAAATCCACCGTGAACGGCGGAAGTCCGTACAACGGAATGGAAGGCGCCATCCTCTACTCCCGTTCTTCCGACGGGGGAGTGACCTGGAGCCCTAAAGATCAGCAGCTCACAGGAATGAGTTCGACCGAATATTATGGCTTCCCAGCCGACGGCTATACCTGGGCCCCGCCCAAAGGGGATACCCTTGCCTTTGTCGTCTCCGACAGCTGGTCTGACCTCTTTATGATGAAATCTACGGATAACGGGACTACCTGGACCAAGACCGTAATCTGGGAGCATCCCTACCCCCTCTTCAATACCAGCACCCCGACGGTAACAGACACCTTCTACTGCCCCGATGGGGCCACCAGCCTGGCTTTCGACAGCCAGGGCAAGGTGCACCTCTGCTTCGGGGTGAACAGGGCACACAGCGATGGCGTGGGCACTTTCTACTTCCCCTTTGTGGATGGCATCGGCTATTGGAATGAGGATATGCCTCCCTTCAGCTCCCCCAATTTCAAATATACGCTCCACCCCGACAGCCTTTACTCCAGCGGTCATCTTGTAGCCTGGGTGCAGGATGTGAATATGAACGACACCCTTGATTTCCTTCCCGGCGGCATCGAAGTAATCGGGACATACTTCCTGGGCCTGAGCAGTATGCCCAATATCCTTATCGACGGAGATGACAACATCGCCCTGGTCTATGCCTCGGTGACGGAAGGGAAAGACAATGGAACCCAGAATTTCAGGCATATCTGGTCCACCTACAAAGAATTCACTGAGCCCGCCTGGTCAGAAGTATTCACCGACCTCACAGGCTCTATCATCCATAATTTCGATGAATGTGTGTATCCCACCTTTGCCCCGAATTCCTGGAAAATGGCCTATCCATATGCTCAGATCATCTACCAATCGGATGAGGAACCAGGGCTTTCTGTAAGGGGAGATGAAGATGCCCCCACCGACAATGATATCACCTGGTTGGGTTTTGCGTATGCATACATAAACGCACTGCCGGAAATAGCACCGACTGGGATGGAACTACAGGGGCCTTACCCGAATCCTGCAGCGGGAAGCACAAGCCTTGGGCTGGAACTCCGGGCGAACAGCGATATTCAGATTGATATCCTCAGCCTGACAGGGCAGCGCGTCTATGCAGAAAGACATCCTGCGCTGAAGACTGGTACGCATAAGCTGTCGCTCCATCTGGACGGCATCGCACCCGGCTTGTATCTGTTGAATATCACCAACGGAGAGAAACAACTCAGCCGTAAGCTGATCATTCAATAATTACAGAAAGCACGAAAATGCACCTTACTTTTCACGGGGCTGCCGGAGAGGTTACCGGCAGCAAGCACCTTATTACCACGGACAATGGCATTCGCATCCTGCTTGATTGCGGGATGTTCCAGGGGAAGGGACAACAAACCGATGAGATGAACCGCGACCTGGGTTTCGACCCGGCTTCCATCGATTACCTGATTTTGTCGCACGCCCACATTGATCATTCCGGGCTGATCCCCTATATCACCAAGCTCGGTTTTCAGGGCCGCATTGTCACCACCCCGGCCACACGCGATCTCTGCTCCATTATGCTTGCCGACAGTGGCCATATCCAGGAATACGATACGCGCATCAACAATAAGAAACGGGCCAGGCAGGGCTTGCCCCCGCTCGAACCCATTTACAACCAGCACGATGCACGCAAAAGCCTGAACTGGTTTCTGACCATCCCCCTGAATAATCCTTTTCCGCTTCATCCGGGAATTACCCTGACCTTCACGGATACCGGGCATATCCTCGGGAGTGCCGCTGTCAATCTGGCATTTGAAAGAAAAAACGGGGAAACCACCCGCCTGTGCTATACCGGCGATATCGGCCGCTACGACGATAAAATCCTCCGCGCTCCCCAGGCCTTCCCCCAGGCAGACTATATCATTACCGAATCTACTTACGGGGACAGGCTCCACGACAGCATCGAGGATGCAGAAGACAGGCTCCTGGAAGTCGTCAGGCATACCTGTGTGGAGAAGAAGGGCAAGCTCATCATTCCTTCTTTCAGTGTAGGCCGGACACAGCAGATTGTGTACGCCCTCGATCGCCTGGAAAGCAGCGGGCGCCTGCCCCGCATCGACGTCTATGTGGACAGCCCCCTCTCTGTGAATGCCACGGATATCTTCCGACTACACCCGGAATGCTTCAATGAGGAAATCCTGGAGTATATGGAAAAGGATGAAGATCCTTTCGGCTTCGGCAAGCTGTATTACATCCGTGAGGTGGAAAAAAGCAAGGCCCTGAACGCCCGCAAGGATCCCTGCATCATCATCAGCGCCTCGGGGATGATGGAAGCCGGACGCGTGAAGCACCATATCTCCAACAATATTGAAGACCCCCGCGCAACCATCCTGGCAGTAGGCTATTGCGCGCCTTCCACCCTGGGTGCCCGCCTGCTGAAACGACCGGAAGAAATCTCTATCTTTGGCCGGATTCATCAGGTGAAAGCAGAGATATTGCAGCTGCATTCCCTGAGTGCGCACGGAGACTACCGGGAAATGCACCGTTACCTTTCCTGCCAGGACAAGGCGCAGGTGAAGGCCCTTTTCCTGGTACACGGAGAAGATCACTCCAGGGAAACCTACCGCAGCTACCTGCAGGAAAAGGGATTTGCCCATATTGAAGTTCCCCAACGACGGGATTATGTGGAGATTTAACAATGTATAAGGAGATCTTTCATCTTATCAGGAAGGATATGCTGCTTGAATTAAGGCAGCGCTATGCCCTGAATGGCATCCTTCTGTACATCCTGTCCACGGTCTTTGTCGCCTATCTGAGTTTCGGGAAAATTGTGGAGCCCGCCACCTGGAATGCCCTTTTCTGGATTATTATGCTCTTCGCTGCTGTAAATGCAGTCAGTAAGAGCTTTGTGCAGGAAAGTGCCGGCAGGCAGCTCTATTATTTCAACCTTGCCGCGCCCCTGAGCATCATCATTTCAAAAACCATTTACAATGCAATGCTGATGGTGATGCTCTCCATACTTAACCTACTTATCTTCAGCCTATTGATGGATCATTTCATTCAGGATTGGTGGCTCTTTGGGTGGACCATCATTTTGGGCGCCATTGGGTTTTCCAGCCTGCTGACGATGATTGCGGCCATCGCCAGCCGTACCAATAACAACTTTTCCCTGATGGCAGTGCTGAGTTTTCCTATCGTCCTGCCCCTGCTCCTCACTTTGATGAAGGCCTCGCGTCAGGCGCTGGAGGTGGGCAGCAGCACCGGCAACAATGCTATCCTTCTGGTTATCCTCCTGCTGAGCATCCTCCCGGCCATCCTTTCCATACTTTTATTCCCCTATCTCTGGCAGGATTAATCAGGGCTTAATATCTAATTATTTATCTTTGTTGTCGATTGCAGCCTGATTTAGGCAATCCGAATAAATGAACTTATGCAGTTGAAAAAAGATTGGTGGAAATTTCTGAGTCTCCTGCTTCTGGCATACGCCATAGTGCGGGGACTCACCATTAAGGTTCCTGATCTGCCCATCATTTACGAAACCATCCGCAATCTGTTTTACCACG
Organism: uncultured Lentimicrobiaceae bacterium; assembly: GCA_964590645.1. Classification (GTDB taxonomy): domain Bacteria; phylum Bacteroidota; class Bacteroidia; order Bacteroidales; family JAGNHN01; genus JAGNHN01. The sequence continues at coordinate 6,887 of CAZPYJ010000029.1, read as the reverse complement.
TGGGGATGTGGTTTGCAATGATGGCCGTGCTTACGGTATCCTTTATCTATAGCCTCCGGCATCTGAAAGGTTTTAGAAGGGCCGATGACATCGTGGCAGCCGAAGCAGCTTCCGTCGGATTGATGTTTGGTTTGCTCGGCATTGCCACGGGGATGATCTGGGCCAAAAATACCTGGGGCGCATACTGGGTATCTGACCCTCAGCTCAATGGCGCTGCAGTGAGTATCCTTGCCTATCTGGCGTATTTTGTTTTGCGAGGCAGTCTGGATGAACTGCACAAAAGAGGGCGCATTGCTGCGGTCTACAATATTTTTGCCTTTGTAATGCTCATCGTTTTCATCGGCATCCTGCCCCGGGTGGCAGCCAGCTCCCTGCACCCGAGCAGCACCAATGACCCGGGAATGACGGTTGCCCAAATGGACGACAGGCTGCGCACCGTATTCTACCCCGCATTACTGGGATGGATACTCCTGGGTATATGGATCGTTCAGATCCGGGTCAGGATCAGAAATATGCGCGAGCAATTAGATGACATCCTTGCCAACGAATCTTGATTATGGTAGAAAATAAAATGATTGTCGTTATCGCCGTCCTGTTGGTTATTCTGGCAGGTATTGCGATTTACCTTTTCAGTATGGATATGCGCACCCGCAAACTCGCGGCTGAGCTGAAATCATTGAAAAAGGAAAAAGAAGAAAAAAGCCCTCATACACACTGAACATTATGAAAACACTGCATATCATCGGCATACTCTTCATCGTAGGCATCATTGCGGTGGTCATTACCACCTTTACCGATGCCAGCACCTACGTGGATTTTGCTACAGCTGAAAAACACGAAGGAAAGGAGTTTCACATCATCGGCACCCTGAACCTGGAAAAAGATATTGTGTACAATGCGGTAGAAAACGCCAATCAGTTCAGCTTCTTTATGGTTGACAACCAGGGCGTTGAAAAAAAGGTAATCTACAATGATGCCAAGCCCCAGGATTTTGAAAAATCGGAACAGGTGGTGGTCATCGGGAAGATGGAGAAGGGAGAGTTTACGGCGTCCAGCCTTTTGCTGAAGTGCCCTTCGAAGTATAATGAAGATGAAATGCCGGAGGAATACCAGGAAACAACTTACTCCAAAGCAGGTTAAGCTCCTTTTCCTTCTCAGGCCTCCCCTTCCCCCAGCCTGATCCTCAGCACCTGGCGGGTTTCTGCATTGACCCTGAAACGGTGGTCGAGCCGGTAGCCTGCCAGCCACACTATCCTGGTCCCTGAACAGAGCAGCCAAAGATCTTCCCTTTCGATAAAGGGAATTTTCTGATCGATCAGAAAATCCTTCACTTTCTTCGTGCCCTGCATCCCCAAAGGATGAAAGACATCGCCATCCTTTCTTCTCCGGAGTGTCAGGGGCCATTCGAGGCGGTCAAAATCGACCAGGGCTGTCTGAGGTCCTTCATCCAGCTCCGTCAGGGCCTCCCTATCCACCACCTCCATTTCCAGATATACAGGCAATGGTGGCAGGTCCTGCCAATGCGGGATGGCATATGAATCGGCTTTTTTCTCACTTTTCGGGCGGACGGTAATTCGTCCTTGGGAAAGCACAATCTGGTGCGAAAGACTAAAGAACTGCCGGCTTTCGCTTTTGTTCAGGGCTTCCGCCACCTGCCGGGCTGTTTCAAAGGAAAAGCCGGTGGTGGCAATCACGGAATGGATAAACACAGGAATGGCATCGGCGGGAATGCCGACGGGGACAGTAAAATCAAAAGAAGCTTCACTTTCATCCGGAGGCCTTTGGAGAAAAGTTTCCAGCAGGAGGCTTTCTCCAGCCAGGCGATCCATATTTTTTAGCAGGCGCTGGCGGGCACCCGGACGGATCTCTGCCAGCAAAGGCAGCAAATGATGACGAATACGGTTGCGCAGGTAGGTATCTGTGGCATTGCTGCTGTCTTCACGCCAGGTAAGGCCTTCTTTGCGGGCGTACGCCTCAATCTCTACCCTTCCTGTAAACATCATCGGACGGATCAGCTCATCCCGTTGCGCAGGGATTCCCCCCAGGCCTTTGATGCCTGTTCCGCGCAGCAAATTGATAAAAAAGGTTTCCAGGGCATCATCCTGGTGATGGGCCAGGGCCACGAGATCGAATCCTTCTTTTGTCTTAATGTGATGGAGATAATCCAGGCGCAGTGCGCGGGCCGCCTCCTGGATGCTCAGATTGCTTTCCCGGGCAATGCTTGCTGCATCCATCTGCACGGCAAAAAGTGGCACATCCATCTCTTCCGCCATTTTCCGCACCAAAGCTTCATCTCCATCCGACTCGGCAGTGCGCAAGCCGTAGTTCAGGTGGGCCAGGCCAAAACGCAGGCCGCTTTTCTGGAAAAGCCGGGCCATCACCACAGAATCTACACCCCCGCTTACGGCCAGGAGGAAACGCTTATCCCGGTAATCGGGGCACAAAAGACGTAAGAACGCAAGAAAAGCCTCTTCCATAAGCCAAAGTTACACATTGTGCTCACCTTTCCCTTAAGAAAACAGCCTGCCCACAGCAATGCTGATGGACAGGCTATTCCTTTGAACGGAAGAATTCCGCCGGCTTCCGGGATTATCAGAAAGAAAGAATGGACCTCCGGATGCGCTCAATGGCATCGTCCATCTGCACCTGATTGATAACCAGAGGAGGAGCGAAACGGATAATGTGCTGATGCGTTGGTTTGGCCAGTACGCCATTCTCTTTCATCTTCACACACACATCCCAGGCTTCACTGCCATTTTTGGGTTTGATCACCACAGCATTGAGCAGGCCCTTTCCGCGTACCAGCTCTATCATCGGAGAGTCGATCTTCTTCATCTGCTCCCGGAAATAGGCTCCCAAGATTTCGGCATTCTCTGCCAGCTTCTCATCTTTCAGAATCTGCAGGGCTTCCATTGCAATGCGGGCAGCCATAGGATTGCCGCCATAGGTTGATCCGTGCTGGCCGGGTTTAATCGTCAGCATAATCTCATTATCTGCCAGAACGGCAGAAACCGGATACATTCCACCCGACAGGGCTTTTCCCAGAATGAGGATATCCGGGCGTACATTTTCGTGATCACAAGCCAGAAGCTTACCTGTACGGGCCAATCCCGTCTGCACCTCATCTGCGATGAACAGCACATTCTTTTCCTTACACAGCTTGGAGGCTTTGGCAAGATATCCATCCTCAGGTACATATACTCCGGCCTCCCCCTGGATAGGTTCAACCAGGAATCCAACCACATTCGGGTCTTCCAAAGCTTTTTCCAGGGCGGGAATATCATTATAAGGAATAATCTCAAATCCAGGGGTATAAGGCCCAAATCCTCCTTTGGAATCCGGATCGGTACTCATTGAAATGATGGTAATGGTACGTCCGTGGAAATTGCCTTCACAGACAATGATCTTAGCCTTGTTCTCCTCCACCCCTTTCACGTCGTAGCCCCAACGGCGGGCGAGTTTCAATGCGGTCTCATCCGCTTCTGCTCCGCTATTCATCGGCAGCACTTTGTCGTAGCCAAAGTACTCGGTGATGTACTTTTCAAATGGCCCCAGAACATCATTAAAGAAGGCGCGGGAGGTCAGGGTCAACGTGCGCGCCTGGGTGGAAATCGCTTCTACCAGGCGGGGGTGACAATGGCCCTGATTGACGGCGGAGTATGCGGAAAGAAAGTCGTAATACACATTTCCTTCAGGATCCCAGAGGTATACTCCTTCTCCCTTAGCCAGTACTACCGGCAAGGGATGATAGTTATGCGCTCCGTACTGGTCCTCAAGCGCCATCGCCGTTTTTGAACTTACTTTTTCGAACATCAGGATAGTGGTTTAATGTTTACTGATAGCTTATATTCTCAAATTAGACGGGCAAAGATAATCAACCCCCCTGATTTCTGTGAATAAACAAACAATCCTGTGGCCCGTTTCTTGATAAGCGCTTCGGTCAAAGCAAACAATTGAAGTATCTCCATTATTTCTATTTTTGTGCTTTTCAAACAGAAGTTGTAAGGGTAAAACCTTGTCCACGTCAGTAAGATTATATGATTCACATCAGCAAGATGAGTATGAGAGCATACAAAGTTCTATTCAGCAGCCTGTTTCTAATACTGCTTCACAGTGCAAGCCAGGCACAGATTCTGGAGCCAGTCAAGTGGAGCTTTTCGACAGAAAGGATCAGCGATACGGAAGCGGATCTGATATTCAAGGCGAGTATACAGGATAAGTGGCATTTATACTCACAGCATCTGGATGAAGGGGGACCCATTCCTACCTTTTTTGAGTTTGAAGCTTCTCCGGCCTACGAACGCATTGGTAAGGTGAAGGAGCCCAAGCCCATCGTATCCTTCGATGAGATATTCAAGATGGACGTGGGGTACTTTGACCACGAAGCCATTTTCCGGCAACGGATACACATCCTGTCTACTGAGGATTTCACGATAGAGGGCGTCTTCGAGTATATGACCTGTGATGATGAGGCTTGCATTCCCTTCTTCGACAATGACTTCAGCTTCAAAGTAAAAGGAGCCCCGGCCACTGCCCTTGCTTCGGGGACACCTGCCACCGGGAAAGCCGATGAGGAGATGAATCGTTCGGTGGATAAGGAAGGCGGGGAGGCTGCAGGAAATGAAATTCTGGCAGACACTTCTCCGGATCAGCTCCGACCGGCAGAAGCATCCGGAACCAGGGCTCCCATCCCGGTAAAGGCGGAAAGTGAACGTTCGCTCTGGGGTATCATCATTGAGGCTATACTATGGGGTTTTGCCGCCCTGCTGACTCCCTGCGTTTTCCCAATGGTGCCAATGACCGTATCTTTCTTTATGAAAAGCGGGGAAGACAAAGTTAAGAGCAAGCTGATGGCGTCCACCTATGGGATTTCCATAGTAGCCCTTTATACTATTCCTATCGCTGTCATCATTATGGTAACCTATTTTGTGGGAGGGCAATCTGTAACTGCAGATATCTTTAACTGGCTTTCCACCCACTGGTTGCCCAATGTGCTCTTCTTTGCCATCTTTGTATTCTTTGCAGCCAGCTTCTTTGGGGCCTTTGAAATTGTGCTGCCCAGTTGGATGATCAGCAAGGCCGATTCCAAAGCTGACCGGGGCGGATTGATCGGGACCTTTTTTATGGCCCTGACGCTGGTGTTGGTTTCCTTCAGTTGTACCGGCCCGATCGTGGGCACCATCATCGTGAAGTCGACGCACGGAGAGATTTGGGAACCCATCATTACGATGTTTGCCTTCTCAACAGCCTTTGCATTGCCATTTACCCTTTTTGCTTTCTTCCCGCGCTGGCTTAACAACCTGCCCAAATCAGGCGGATGGCTGAATTCTGTGAAGGTAACCCTGGGCTTTATCGAGCTTGCCCTGGGCCTCAAGTTCCTCAGTGTGGCGGATCAAACCTATCATTGGGGCATCCTCGACCGCGAGGTGTACCTGGGCTTCTGGATTGTGATCTTCTTCCTGATGGGGATGTATTTTATCGGGAAGCTGAAATTTGCCCACGACAGCGATATGAAGTTTCTGAGTGTTCCGCGGCTCTTCCTGGGTATTGCCACCTTTACTTTCGTGATCTATTTGATCCCCGGAATGTTTGGTGCACCGCTCAAAGCTTTATCGGGATATCTCCCGCCTCAATCCACCCACGATTTTAACCTTAATGCCATTATCCGCGACAATGCCGAAATAGTAATGAGCACGGGAAGCGGTAGTGGGAGTGTTGGACAGGAAATGTGCGAAGAGCCCAAGCACGGCAGCTTCCTGCACCTGCCCCACGGATTGAAGGGCTACTTTGATTACGAGCAGGGGCTGGAATGTGCCCGCAAACTGGGTAAGCCTATCTTCATCGACTTTACCGGACACGGTTGTGTGAATTGCCGTGAAATGGAAGCCAATGTGTGGTCAAATCCCGAAGTGCTCAAAAGACTTCGGAATGATTATCTGATCATTGCTTTATATGTGGACGATAGGACCAAGCTTCCGGAAGAGGAGTGGATAGTTTCAGAATATGATGGTAAAACAAAGAAAACGGTTGGCCGCAAATATGCTGATTTCCAGATAAGCCGGTTCCAGACTAATGCCCAACCCTATTATGTCTTAATGGATCACGAAGGAGAGCTACTTGTACAGCCAAGGGCTTACGATCTGAATGTTCCTGCTTTTGTAGAATTTCTCGACAGAGGGGTGGAAGAGTTTGAAGCCCGGCAAGCCAGTGCAAAAGCGAAATCTTCAGAAGCCTTGCCGGTTCAGGAAGTACAATTCAATTGATTCCAGCCTTCTGCGCACGCGGCTGAAGTCGCGCGCGAGCAGGGCGCAGCCGAAGGGTCAAACTCAAACTGTTTTTCCGGCCTCATTGCATTTCCGTAGAAAACAAGGCTGAGGATAGCATAGGCTAATGTCAGCGGTCTTCCAAACGGAGCGATCCGCGAGCATAGGTTTGGGACAGGACAATCAAGCTCCCGGGAAATGCGGCTCGTATCGCGACTCCTATCCGAAGCCATAGTTTTCAAGGAAAGGCAATGCAGCCTTGAATTTTTGCACACTTTTGTTTTAAGACAAAAGTGTGGGCCCGCTGGTCCCTGAGCTTGTCGAAGGGCCGGCCTGAGGGCAAATCAGAGAGAGATTGTATTTTCTGTTCTTCTCTCTGCTTTCCGCAGACTTATTTTAATAATGCAAGAGCATAGAGCATACAGCAAGAGTTAGAATGTCTTCCCGCAGCTGTGCGTAGCGTGGACGATTTCCTGCCGTCAGGTATGGCTACGCACATCCTTCTGCGCACGCGACTGAAGCCTGAAATCGCGCGCGCGTGGACTTATCACACATAGAAAAAGGCCGCTCCCATTCGGAAGCGGCCTTTGCTTTATCAATCTGAATGGCTTTACTGCAACACCA
>CAZPYJ010000028.1:0-45790 GCA_964590645.1 uncultured Lentimicrobiaceae bacterium | reverse complement strand
TTTATCCACTTCATAGATGAGCAAGGATCACGAAGGAATCTGAGTACTCCTGCCGCACACGAAAAAACCGGACTCCGAGCGCAGCGAGGAGGCCAGGGGATTTATCCACTTCATAGATGAGCAAGGATCACGAAGGAATCTGAGTACTCCTGCCGGGTGTACCCCTCCTCAACCCTCTTTTCACCTCCACACTCATCCTCCTCATCAAACTCAATGCCCCCTCCCCAGCCCTCTTTTTACCTCCACACTCATCCTCCTCCTCAAACTCAATGCCCCCACTCAGCCCTCTTTTCACCTCCACACTCTTCCTCACCTTCCTGCATTTGGCTTCTCAATGATATGAACCATATCCGGTTCCTCCTTCAGGATACACCACCCAAGCTGGAAACAAAAGTTGTACGTAGTGCCGTTCTCAGAAACCCATTGGTGCGTATTGAATTCCGGGGCGAACCCTCTTCTGAGCAATTCTTGCATTCTTACCTTCTCCTTGCCTTCATCCAGTAAGGCCTGCATTATTCTGCTATTGGCAATAATTGTCCGGATGATGGGCAGCTTTCGCCCGTTTTGAAGCGTCCAATGATGCCAGGCATTTTTGCAATGGATGCTGCAAAAACGTTTGTCGCTTCGCCCACTCAATGCTTGGTCGCACCATCTGCAATAGTGTATGATACGGTCCTTTAGCTCTTTCAGGGATGGCTTTTGCCCGGACTTGTGATCGAAGTTAGCGTGTTTCGTTTCCATCGAATGGACTTTTGTTTCATATAGACGATTACCACCCACCAAAACGGAAAAAATTGAGTGAAGATGACAGGAAAGATACGAGGGAGAGGGAGAGGGAGAGGGAGAGGGAGAGGGAGAGGGAGAGGGAGAGGGAGAGTCTAGGTGGTAGTACATTACCAATTTTCCAGCGGCTATCAACGGCTACTAACGGCTGTCAACGGATATCAGCCGTTAATATCGGCTATCAACGGCTTTCAACGGTTATCAGCCGTTAATATCGGCTATCAACGGCTATCAACGGCTTTCAACGGATATCAGCCGTTAATATCGGCTATCAACGGCTTTCAACGGTTATCAGCCGTTAATATCGGCTGTCAACGGCTATCAACGGCTATCAACGGCTATCAACGGCTGTCAACGGATACTAACGGCTGTCAACGGATATCAGCCGTTAATATCGGCTATCAACGGCTGTCAACGGATATCAACGGCTATCAACGGCTATCAACGGCTACTAACGGCTGTCAACGGATATCAGCCGTTAATATCGGCTGTCAACGGCTGTTAACGGCTGTCAACGGCTATCAACGGCTATCAACGGCTATCAACGGCTATCAACGGCTATCAACGGCTGTCAACGGCTGTCAACGGCTATCAACGGCTATCAACGGCTATCAACGGCTATTAACGGCTGTCAACGGCTGTCAACGGCTGTTAACGAACAGAGACATCTGTACTTTTATACCAATTCTCTTACTTCTCACCTCTGCCGAACCGATTCGTTACCCCAACATAGATGAGGATGTCAGCTCTCAAATATGGCAGTATCAGCTTATCGTAATGACGAAAACAGGAAAAATCATCCGCTCCGGCTTTCCATCGGATCTCTATAACCCTAAGAATAAAATACCTGCCCCGCACAAGGCAATGATGAATCCTGCTGCAGCGTGCACGTAGGGCGTAAAACGCAGACGGGGACTGAGTGATATTCCCTGTGCCAGTAAGCTTACAGCAATCAGCATAGTCAGGATAGTGGTAAGCATAAAAACCAGGCTGATCAGCCCCAGGCTCAACCAACTCACAGCAACGGCGGGATAGAGTAGCAATGGGATGAGGGGTTCGCAAGGACCCAGTACGAAGATCAGAAAAAGAATCCAGGGGGTTGCCCCCTTAAGCCCTTTCCTGGAGAATAATCGCTTAGTGATCGAATGTGGAAAAGGATTATGGGCTTGCTCGTCAGTGGGATGCAGAGGGGAATGTGCAGTTGCTGCCTGTGCATCACCTTCCGCTTCATTTTGCTGCAGGACAAGGCTTACCCGGGGGTGTTTCCAGGAGCGATATAATCCCCAGCAACAGTATCCCAGCCCAAAAAGAAAGAGCAGCCAGGCTGCCCAGTCTCCTCTTAATCCATCAAACCAGGTCAGTTGTTGAAGACTCCATCCCAGGCTGACTCCAAGGATGCCAAGCAGCACAGCACTGCCGGTATGGCCCACACCACAAAGGCTGGTTACTAGTAGTGTTTTTCGCATCGACCATCGTCGGGATTCCTTCAGGGCCACGAAAGGAAGATAATGATCGGGCCCGGCTAGGGTGTGTACGAAGCCTAAGGCAGCGGCACTGCCCATCAACACATAAATCTCTGTAGTCATAATGTGTTTTTTTTTAATAGATTTTATCAGGCAGTGAAGATTGACTTGGACAGTGACGCTTCAGCCTGTCGCCCATTACAGGTATTTCTTGTATTCCTCCGGCAGGTCAAAATACCGTGCAAATTTTTCCTTATCCGGACCCATAGCCTCCAGCTTCTTGTCCTGAAGTTTGTATGTGCATTTATTGCTTGCTATGCCCGAGAAATAAATCTCATAATGCTCTCCATTCTCATCTTCCATAAATACCTTCACGAGCTTTGGATTCTCCGGGTCGTTGAGGGTAGCGTGGCAGATAGGACAGTAAAAGGTATATTCCTCTCCTTCGTAAATTGTAAAGGAGGGATGATGCTCCGTGGCGTAATTGCCGAGCTCCGGACTGAGAAAAATAAGTCCTTTTTTGTTCTTTGGTGACTTGGCCGAGAAAACCAGCTTGTCGCCAAGCCTGAGCTGTCCTTTGCAAAGGGTGCAGTAGTAATCGTAGTTCATAATGCTTCCTGTTTTTGTTGGGTTTCTTGATTGATGAGCCGAATATTCCCTGTCCGGATTTCTTGAATGACTTTCCTGGCAGCTTCTTTTACCGCCGGACTAAATCCTTCTCCGAAACCAAGGTTTGCAGGTTGAATGCCCCATACATAAACCGGTACAGGGAACAAGGTCTCCAGTTGTCGAAGTGAAATATTGTGTGTATTGGTGGTGGTGTCCATCAATTCCGAAACCCTGATCAGTTGGGAATAACCTGCTTCACGACCAAAGTCAACGGCATCCAGGATAATCAGTATGTCGGGCAATAGGGACAGAATCTTCCCAATATAGTTTTCAATACTTACTTCTACCGCCAAAGGATGATGATATGCGGTGGGCTTGATGTGCTGACAAATGTATACTCCTATCCCATCGTCCTGCTTGAGGACGTTACCCACACCGGCAAAGACGATTTGTTGCATTGTCATTACAGCTGATTTGTCAGCACTAGATCGGTTCATCATTGTAGCATTTTTACCTGGGCCTCTCTCAGACAGTTTGGACACAGGTAATTGAAAATATCCTTTCTCTTCAATTCATCCACTACCCTTACCTCAAGCGATTCTCTTCCTTCAAGGGCTAGTTTGTGATTTAGGACATTCAGATTCAATATCGAGGCGAAAGCAGAAGGCCCCAACTTGCGGTGCAGGTATTCAAGGTGGTCGCGGGTGGTAATGATAGCCTGACAATGCTGGCAAAGGATCAATTCCCTTTCCTGGTATTCCACCACAGTATCCCGGTCAGTTACGGCCAGATCATACAAGGTGTCGGATAATGCTACCCCTTTCTCCGTGATACAGTGTTCCTGGCACTGCCCGCAAAAGAGACACTTGCCGTAGTCCCTTCTGATGACGCGCAGTCTTTTCTCCTGGTGATCAGTATAGGTGATGGCGTGCGAAGGGCAAACATTGGCGCAGGTTTGACATCCCACACAAAATTCTTCATTCACCACAGGCTTGCCCCTGTATCCCGGAAATGGGGTATGCGCCTTGAAAGGATAATCGCTCGTGTAGGCCGGGCTGAATAGCGAAATGATTGCTTCCTTCAGCTCCCTTACTTTAGGATACCTCATCTTGAACGTCTTTGTAGTCATCGTGAACACTTTTCTCTCCAAGCTTTACCCCGGCCCGGTATGCGGCCTTAGCCAGTGCGTGTGCGGCTACCGTGGCGGTGAAGAACAACAGGGGAATGGCTACCAGGGCCTTAACCCCTATGTCGGAAAACCCGTATCGGATAAAAACACCAAGCAAAATGCTACAGGTACCCAAGGTAGCACATTTGGTGGCTGATTGCAAGCGGTTGTAAACATCGGGCAGCCTTATGAGCCCTAAGCATCCAAATAAATTAAACAAGATGCCGATGAAGATAAACAGAACGCTGATGGTATTATTCATTGAGTTTCTTGTTTTGTAAGTACTTGGCGAGGGTAAGGGTGCCGATAAAGCTGAGGATGATCCAGGCAATGCCAATATCCAGAAGATAGTGACGCCCGGTGATGATGCTGAGGATAGCACATATCCCAACCACCAGTATGCCGAAAATGTCAAGCCCAACCATACGATCGGCTATCGACGGACCGCGAATAATCCGGTAAAGGCAAAACACGCATAGGCCTATAAGCACATAAAGCAGTATCTCCATCATTATTCAAATATTTTTTTGATGTAAGCTTCAAATCGACCTGAGACTTTCCGGGTATATTCCGCGGGATCCTCTGAGCTGATATAGATCCAATGCACGTATAAATCGTCTCCTATAATATCAATAGAAATCGTTCCGGGTGTCATTGTTATGGAGTTGGCCAGCATAGCACGGGCAAAATCGGATGTGAGATGCAGCGGAACCCTGACAATGCCCGGCCTAATGGGAACCCTGGGATGAAGCACACGGTAGGCAATGTCAATGTTGGCTTTGATGCACTCCCAGACAAAAATGAACAGATAGACCAACAACCAGAAGTAGCGCTTTGGCTGGAGAAGGAGGTGGGTGTTCCGTACAAAGTATCTGCCGAAAATAAGGCTGGTCACCAAGGCCACCACTCCACCTGTGATCAGGCTCCCGAGCTCCAGGCTGAAGGTGATAAGCATCCAGAACAACAAGGAAAGGATGAATAGGCTGAAGTGTTTCATATTGCCATAATTTTTATCGCATACTCTATGGTTTGAGTCAGGCTTTCCACCGCAGGGGTCAGAAAGGTTTCACGTATTCCCGGAATAATCAACAGACTTAATACAAGGCACATTATGGCCAGGCTGATCATTGAGAAGAGCATTGGGAAAGGCACCTCTTTGGCTTCAGGATTGGCCCCGGGATCGTTGAAAAATGCATAGCGCTGGAACTTCATAAAGGAAGCCAGAGTGATCACACTCCCGGCAACAGCAAGCACCGCCAGGAAGTAAAACCCTCCCTGTACGGCTGCGATGATGATGATCAGCTTGCTGAAAAAACCATTGAAGGGGGGTAGCCCGGAAATGGCCATAGATGCGCTGAAGGAAGTTCCAAGGGTCCAGGGCATCCTGCGTGCCAGCCCCCCCATCAGGTTCAGGTCCCGGGTTCCGGTAGCGTATTCAATGGCACCGGCATTCAAAAACAACAAGCCCTTGAATACGGCGTGATTGATCATATGGTAAAGCCCCCCGCCTATGGCCAGGGCAGCGATCAGGGGATTGCCTTCCCTGGCCAGCAACAACATCCCCATTCCAATTCCGATTACCACATAACCCATCTGGCTGATGCTGTGATAGGCCAGCAAGCGCTTGAGATCCCATTGACCAATGGCAAGAATCACTCCTATGATCATCGAGAGCGCACCAATCACGGTGATGAGCAATGCAATTTCTTCATTTAAGGGGAACATATTGAAGAGGAATCGAACAATGACATACAGTCCCGCTGCCTTGATCAGAACCCCCGACAGCATTGCCGAGATCGGAGATGGAGCCGAGCTGTGTGCATCGGGTAACCAGGCGTGGAAAGGGATCAGGGCAGCCTTGATGCTGAAGCCCACGATAAGAAGCAACTGAACGAAACGCAGGAATATATCCGGAACTGAATCCTTCAGGATCAGGGCCACATCTGCCATATTCAATGTCTTTGTTCTCCAGTATATTAGGCTGATGCCTAATAGAATAAGTATAGATGCCAGGCCCCCCAGTACCTGATACTTAAAGGAAGCTTCAAGTTCAGATCTTTCCACCCCGTAAGCGACCAGGGCGTAGGATGAAATGACCGATATTTCCAGAAAAACATAGAGATTGAAAAGATCACCCGCCAGAACCACCCCGTTCATCCCAGCGATCATCAGGCACATCAGGGTATAGAATAAGTGCGGGTTGGTGTACCTTTTTATATAGGAAATGGCATAAAAGGACGACAAAAATCCAAGAATGTTAATGATCAGAAGCAAGAACAAACTCAGGCCATCCAATACCAGGTAGATGGCAATCGGAATATTGTTAACCGCTTCCCAGCCTCCAATCCGATAGGTTTGCATTTCTGGCCGTTGAAAGGCAAGCAGTATGGCCAACACCATCAGGAATAGCATCAGGCCACTGCTCAGAAAACGATGCAGTCCGGGAATAAGCCTGCCCAGGGTAGGAATCAGGAAGGCTCCCCCCAACGGAACGATGACAAACAGTGTGATCAAGTATGAAGCATCCATAGCTTATCCTTTAAGGTCTCTGATTTCCCTGATATCGAAAGTGCCGTATTTCTTGTACAATCTTATGGCGATGGTCAAAATCATAGCATTGGTCGCCAGTGCGATAACAATGGCAGTAAGGACCATAGCCTGGGGAAGGGGGTCGACGATAATCTGATTGTCCGGTGAAGGAAGCGGTAAAATGGGAGCATCTCCACCTTGTATGTATCCCATCAGGGCCAGCAGCAGGAAAACACTGAACTCCATAATGGTCAGGCTGATCACGATCTTGATCAGGTTGCGGCTGGTGAGTACACCATACAGGCCAACCAAAAAGAGCAGGAAGCAGAGTGTATAGACAGTCATAACGAAATTTCCTCCTTGTAGATAATGAGCACGAGAAAAATGCTAAGCAGGGCAGCCGCCACCTCGATGCCAATGAAGATGTTGTACAATGGAATGAGCCCGGCACTCACCAAATGGCCGGCCTGCCCCAGGGGGAGATAGTTGTGGAAGAATGTCAGACTTCCCACGAACAGACCGCCTGTTGCCAGACAGAGCACCAGCAGGACAGCCAGGCTCTCAATGAAGGATGAGCCCTCCTTTTCTCTTTTTAAAGCAAGAAATCGGGCACCGAACGAAAGAATCAGAAGCATAAATGCTCCCGCAACCAAAGCACCCCCGGCAAATCCTCCCCCGGGGGTGAGGTGGCCGTGGGTGATGATGTAGGCTCCGTAAATGAAGATCAGGGCAGACATAATCTGTGCAACCTTCTTAACGATGATGGATAATCCCTGCATAAGCCTTATTTTTTTCCGCGTAAGCGAATGATCGTTAGTACCCCCATCACAGCCGTGAATAAAACAGTGGCTTCGCCCAGGGTGTCGTAACCCCTGAAATCAAAAAGAATCCCGGTAACCAGATTAAGGCTCCCGGTTTGCTCATAAGCACCATAGATGTACGCCTCAGACATACGCAGGCTTGCTTCTCCGAAGGGACTAAGTGAGGCAGTGGCCTGCCGGAAAAACAAGATGAACAAAAACATAAAAATCAGGGCAGACACCATCGTGAAGGCCTGCCGTGCGTCAAAGCGTATCTGCAACTCCTCCCGTGAGCTGTCCAAAACAATGGCAACCATAATGACCAGGGTCATCGTTTCCACCACAATTTGTACGATAGCCAGGTCGGGTGCCCTGAGCAGCAGGAAACAGATGACCAGGCCATATCCCACAAAACCCTGGGCAATGATGGCTGATAAGAGATCACGGGCCTTGATGGCTATCACAGCTGCAATAACCATAAAGCCAATGATGAAGGACAATAAGAGTTCCATCGTATTGTAGTTTTACATTATGAGTAGCAGTATGATCAGCCCGGCTACAACCCAGTATAAATAGGTTTGCAAAATGCCGTCGTGCCGTATGCTTATGCCTTTGTAAATCCATAAGATGAAAGCTTTAGATAGATGATACACATCAAACCATCCTTTGTAAGCCGTGGCATACAAAGTGGATAATCCCGGAGCCTCCCGCACAGTACTGTAAAAATGCGTCACGGGGAATCCCCTGTCTTCCGTGAATTTCTCCCCTCCCGTAAAGCTCTCTGCACTACGGAAGCGCAGGGTGGAGGTCAATAGGTAAATCACAACCCCCAGCAGCAGCGAGAACAGGATCAAAAGGGATACATCCGTGGCTTGCCAGATTCCAGCATATTCAAAAGCACCCGTGAGCGGAAAGAGCAGCCTGGGAATGACCCAGGAAGGGGCAAATACCCCCAGCCCCAGGCAGGCCAGTGCCAGGAGCATCATAGGGAACCACTGCAGGAAGTTGACCTCTCTCAACTGGGCGAAACCCTCTTTCAGGTTGCCGAGGAAGGCCCCGGCAATGAATTTAATAAAACTGGCCAGGGTGAGGGCCGACCCGAGTACGGCTACACCCAGCCAAACAACCCAGAGTCGGGCAAAAAGGGCCTCTCCCGTACCTGATTCAATGATCCCCTGGTAAATCAGCCATTTGGATGCGAATCCGTTGAAAGGAGGTACGCCTGAGATAGACAAGGCAAAAATGCTCGCGCAAAGAAAGGTCAGGGGCATACGTTTCGACAATCCTCCCAGCCTGTCCAGGCTTTCTTCCTGGGTCCTCAACTTGATGTTGCCGGCTGCCAGAAATAGTCCTCCCTTGTAAATTGCGTGGTTCATCATATGAAAAATCCCTGCGGCTATGCCCAAAGTAGTGCCGAGGGTGATCCCCACAACCATATACCCCACCTGCGATACGGCGTGGAAGCCCAGCAATTTCTTGTAATCGTGCTGAACCAATGCCATCATCACAGCAGCCAGGATGGTTACGGAGCCCAGCAGAAGCAGTAGGAAGCGCAAGAGGGGACTCAGTATGAAGAGGTCGTGACATAGCCGGACAAGGAAATAGATGCCCAGCAGCTTGTCGAGTGAGGCAGGCAAAAGGGCAGAGGATGCGGCCGGCGCCCTCAGTGCATAATCGGGTATCCAGGAGTGGAAAGGGAAAGCGCCTGCCTTGGTGAAACTGCCCACCAGCAGGCATAAGAAAGCCAGTGCAGCCAAGGTCGAATGGGTGTCGAGGGCCGGGCTGCCCATATCGAAGCTACCTGTGATTTTATAAAACAGGGCGATCCCCAGAATCATAATGCCATCCGAGGATCCGATCATAATCAATGTTTTCTTGGAAGTGGCGGAGCTTTCAGCATCTGTATTGGGGATCAATTTGTACAGGGTTAGACCCAGTACACCCCAGAAGAAGAGGAAAAGCAGCAGATGACTGGCCAGCACAGTGCCAAAGGAAAGCCCCAGCGTGATGAGGAAGTAAGTGTGAAAGTGGGGTACATCCTTTAGTGTAAGTACATAAATGCTAATGACCAGGCCAAATAAAGCTGCCAGCAGGACGATGAGTTTTGACAAAGGATCGAGGGTAAAACTCAGAAAGGGGTTCAGGGCTTCCGAGATGTTTCCCGTAAAGGGTAGATCAGGCAAAAGAAGCAACACCTCTGCCGGGGGATGAAGGTAGATAAGGCAGGCCCAGTAGGTCAGCAGGATGGCGATGGCAAGGGATATGACCCCCTTGAGCAGTCTCAGGGATTCCGGCAACAGCCATAGGATCAGGCCGGCAGCGATGGGTAGTGCTATAATGTGGCTCAGGTTGATCATAGGTGCTGGTTTAGATTCTCATCTTAATGCAAGGGTTTTCTGTTGCGAAAGCAGAAGCAATTCGCTTCCGGTGTATAATCGTCTTTTCCCCGTAAGATCGTAGGCTACCGCCAGGCGTTCCGTGCAGCAATAGCACGGGTCGACGGCAGCCAGAGAAATGGTGGCATCAGCAATGGTTTGCCCGATGCAGGACTTTCTGAAGGTGGCGATGTTGACATAACTGGGGGCCCTGATCTTGTGTCGCACCGGAGAATTTGATCCGTCAGTCAGCACGAAATGAAAAACCTCACCCCTGGGCGCTTCGGCTCTTCCCGTGCCCATCCCCTCAGGAATCTCCCAGACCTTCACCGCTGTGGATCCTTCCGCTTCGTGCTCCATCTTGCTCAGGCACTGCTCGATAATGGAAATGGATTCGTACATCTCCAGTAAGCGCACTTCTGCCTTGGCAAAAACGTCCCCGGCCTGGGCAGTGATGACCTTCCAGTTGACAAGAGGATAGGCAGCATAAGGATCATCCGCACGGATATCCATAGCTATGCCTGACGCTCTTGCGGTAGGCCCGACAGCAGCGTAATCCAGGATGTCCTGCTGGCTCAATACTCCAACCCCTTTGGTACGGGCGTGGATCACAGGATCATCCATCACAGCACCCGTCAGCAGATCGGCGTTCTTTTTCAATACATCCATCGCTGCACGGATGTTACCCATCATCGCATTGGGAATGTCCCGCCTTACCCCGCCGATCTTGAACATAGCATAGCTGTTCCGGTTGCCGGTGATGGCTTCAAATAAATCCAATACGGGTTCCCGGTATTTCCAGGCCCACATAAAAACCGTATTGTATCCCAGGAAATGTCCAGCAAGACCTACCCAAAGCAAATGGCTGTGGATGCGCTCCAACTCGGCGATAATGGTACGGATATACTTGGCCCGGTCCGGCACCTCTATGCCGCCAATCTCTTCCATCGCATTGGCAAAGGCAAAGGGGTGGGAAGTGGAACAGATTCCGCAGATACGCTCCACCAGGAAAAAAACCTGGTCGAAGGACTTCTGCTCACTCAGCTTCTCTATGCCCCGGTGGTTGTAGCCGGTCTCCCATTTGATGTCCTTCACGATCTCCCCCTCACAATAGAGCTTGAATAATTCCGGCTCCTCCTGCAGGGGATGATATGGTCCGATGGGTATGATCTTCGTCTGCTCCATAAGTTGTGTTTAGTATTCCTTCCTGTATGGATATACACCCTCTGCCCAGTTCCCTTCAGAGATGAGCTTTTCGAGCTTGGGATGCCCCCGGAATACAATGCCCAGGATCTCGTGCATCTCGCGCTCTATCCAGTCGGCTCCACTGAACAGACTGCTCAGTGAGTCAATCTCGGCTTGGTTTGGATCAAGAATGGTGTGGATGTTATATATGAATCCGGAAGGATCGTGGCTGAAGTGGTAATGGATCTCTATGCCAGCCCGGGTATGCAGTGCGGAGGCTATGATAAATCTGAATTTCAACTCCGAATAAAGATACCCGGCGATATCTCTGATGATATCCGGACTGATGTCTATGGTGACCCTGCGGGGCCTGATGGCTTCGATACCCAGGATATGGTCGGGGTAGCGGGCTGCAATCTGCTTGCTGTATTCTTCCTTCTTCATAAAGATCCGAATTTGCTTTGTACCAGTTTGACAATACCGGCCAGGATGGCTTCCGGTTTGGGCGGACAACCAGGGATATAGGCATCCACCGGGATGATTTTGTCGACCGGCCCGGCAAAAGTGTTGCCCTCTGCAAATATCCCTCCGGTGCACCCGCAGGCCCCGATGGCGACCACCAGAACAGGCTTGGCCGCCTGATCATAGACCTCCAGCAAGCGCTCCCTGTCCCGTTTATTGATAGAACCATTTACCAGAATGACATCCGCGTGACGGGGACTGCCAACCAGGAGCATCCCGAATCGCTCCACGTCGTGGCGGGGAGTGAGACAGTCCAGAATTTCTATATCGCAATTATTGCACGAAGCACCCCCGAAATGGAACAACCAGAGTGATCTTTTTAATACAAGGCTTTTTAATCCCACGACCATAAAGATTTAATAACCATAATATTGAAGAATCAATGCGAGGATTACAATGAGATTCATCCACAGAAAGAAGAAGCGCATTGCCTGGCCCACCTTTACCCTCGGATTGGTGTTGCGAATGAGGGTCAGCAGCAACACTATTCCCAGTATTTTAAGGATAGACCAGAGTATCGACAAGCCACTGAATTGCAAACCTCCCATCAACAGGCTCACCACGAGCACGGGGAGGATGAAAAGCATAATGTATTTGCTGTATTTAATCAGCGCGTAGGGCGGGCCCGAATATTCGATGAAGGTGCCTTCCGCCAGCTCTGTTTCGGCTTCGGCAATATCAAATGGAACCAGGCCGAGCTTAGCCTGTACAACCATAATCAAAGCAATAAAAAGCAAAACCCCTGAGATGCTCCCGATAAAAGCCCCCGTTTCACGCTGGGCTGCGATGATTTCGCCCAGGTTGAGCTGGAAACCCGATCGCCAGATGACAGAGGCGAAGACCAGAAGAAAGGTTAGCTCGAAGCTCATCATTAATTTGATCTCGCGGGATGCGCCTACGGCAGCAAGGGGATTGCCGCTGGCCAGCGCCCCGGTGATATACATCAGGGATGGAATGGTTAAAAGGTAGAAGATGACAATGACATCGCCCTGAAAACCGCTGCCGATGCCAAAGGCTGGCAGTAGGATAAATACTGCTGAGATGCCGGCGCCGAATAAGCCCAGTACAGGCGCAGCCAGAAAGGTGATTGTCGAACCCCGTTTGGGTACAATGGTTTCCTTGACCAGGAGCAGCTTGAGGAAATCATAAAATGGCTGTAACAAAACCGGGCCGCGCCGGAACTGAACCCAGGCTGTGATTTTGCGATCGAACCAGCTCAGGAACCCCCCGCTGATACCAGCGAAAAGCAATCCGGGAAAAATGAGAAAGTAAAAGAGCTGCACCATCATTTCTCAGGGTTTTTGTGTTTTTCCCAGGTATATTCCTTGATCAGAATGCCCTCTCTCAGGGTATGTACATCCTGCTTAGGACTGGTGTCGGTGCCAATTAAACTAACCCGGCTATCAGGGTTAAGCTCCAGAAATCGCTGCAGCTCATCGGGCTCATCCAGGTCGAAGTACCGTCCATCCGTGCGGATGTGCTCGAAGAGGTCGTTCATTATGGTGCCAAATGGGCAGATTACGACACAAGACTTACAAGCTACGCAAAGATGGGTGGAGCGGTGAAGGATACCGTCTGCATCTTTTTCAAGGGCTTGGGCAGGGCAGGCCATCACGCAAGGAGCTTCGGCACAGCGCCGGCAACTGAACTGAAAAAGAGCCAGCTCCCGCAAGGTCTTGAGCCCGTTTTGATTTGGGGAATCTCTGATTATGGCATCGAAACGTGGGCCGTCAGAAGGCGCTCCTTCCCGGCTCTTGCGGAGCCGCCCCATATCGATGAGTAGTTTCTTCTTCATATTTTCTCTATTTCCAGATGTCAGGCAAGTCCTTGATCTCATCGTAGCGGAAGACCGGGCCATCCTTGCATACAAAGTATTCGCCCATCATACAATGCCCGCATTTGCCGAGACCACACGACATATTTTTCTCCATCGACAAGTATATCTGTTCATCCCTGAACCCCATCTCAATAAGCTTCAATACGCCGTACTTCATCATAATGGGCGGACCGCAAACCACGGACACGGTATCCTGAATCGGTACATCTACCTTGTCGAGCAGTACAGTGGCTACCCCTACCTCTTCGGCCCATCCCTCATCGGCTACATCCACGGTGCGGTGTACTTCGAACTTTTCAAGGGTTCTCAGGCGATCTACATAAGGCTGGTAAATGCATTCTTTGGGATTCTTGGCCCCGTAGCAGAAGACGACCCGCTTCAGTTTGTCCCTGATAGCCTCCAAATTGTAGAGCAGGGAGCGCAATGGGGCGAACCCACAGCCGCCACCCA
The DNA here is from genome assembly GCA_964590645.1 of uncultured Lentimicrobiaceae bacterium. GTDB lineage: Bacteria > Bacteroidota > Bacteroidia > Bacteroidales > JAGNHN01 > JAGNHN01. The sequence goes on along the minus strand of CAZPYJ010000028.1, from coordinate 32,069 downwards.
AAACCAGGACTTCCTTGTTGTAAAAAACTTCCAGAGGATAGCCCCGGCCATAAGGTCCGCGAATGCCCATAATCTCTCCGACCTGCAACTGGTGGATTCTTTCTGTAACATACCCTGCCTTCATAATGGTTAGCTCGAAGCGGTCTCTAACCAAAGGAGAAGATGAGGGTGTGAAAGGGGCTTCGCCGATGCCATCCATTGTCAGCTCGATGAATTGCCCGGTCTCGAATGAGAAGTCGGTTTCCGGTATCAGCACAAAACTCTTAATGGTGGGAGACTCTTCAATCACCTCAACCAACTTTGCCCGCATAGGTTGGTAAATGTTCTTTTCACTCATAAGGTTGTAACCGAGGCTAGTGAAGTGAGTATTTCGTTTTTGTTGATCTTCCCAATGCAGGCCTCAATGCAGCGCCCGCAACCCGTACAGGCTGGGGAATGGAATTTTTTCGGCTTCCATACATACTTGCACATATAGCGGTGCTTAAAACGCTCAGCCAGGTTAATCAGATGATCCTCACCGCCCGCAACCCGGGTAAAACCAGGATATTGACAGGCATCCATCTGGCGAATCTTCTCGAAATCCGGACGATCGATGAGCAGAAAACAGGTACAGGTGGGGCAAATCGTGGCACAAGCCCCGCAGCTGACACAAGTGAAAGCGTGCTCCTGCCATACTTCTTCTGCAGCATCCTCAATCAAATCTCCCGACATCTTGTAGCCCGGTAAGTCAGCGTGCAGGACAGCAAGGCGTTGCTCGATGTCAGCCCTGATCTCCCTGATTTTTTCCTGATCGCTCTCCACGATCTCGTATCCTTCAGCCCACTGCCCGATTTCTTGTAGAAATGCTTCACCAGCCTTACTGGCTGCTTCCAGAATAACCTTGCTATTCAAGCGCGTGAGCAGAATGTCGTGATGAAGTTGTGGATAGGGTTTTAAACCATAACTAACGCAATGACAATGTGGTAGGATTTGATGACAGTCTGTCCCGATCAAAAGTGTAGTGCGGCGCCGTGATGCGTAATATAAATCCGGGTAGTCCGGATCCAGATACATTTCATCCAGTATACCCAAGGCCTGCAGATCGCAGGCCGGAACCCCCATAATGATGACTCTTTCTTCCTGTAGCGGAATGGTAACATTCTGTTTGATGGGCAAGAAGAAGGTTTTTAGCGGTGTCGTGGGTTTGGGATGATTGTAAATGATTTGATGAAGGTTGTGCTCACCGATGATCTCATAATCCTGGAAATCGTGCTTGACAACAGGGGCAAGAAGCTTGTTCTGTTTGATCAGAGCCTTCATCGCAACATCCCATCTCCTTTCCTCAAAGGTGATTGCAGGCCTGGGCATATTGTGAAATTTTTCGCAAACAAAATACAGTATTTTATTTTCATAATCAACCTTATTGTGATGTTATTGTGTCGAACTGCATTAGTATTAATTAATTTTAAATAAAAATAATGCTCTTAAAGGACAGAAAATAAAGTATATAGATAAGATATTGATATTTTTCTTGCTTATTGTGAAAATTTATTGTGAATTTGTAATTGTGATAAATAGAACAATAAATGCTAAATAAAGCGCAGACAAAAAGGTTGCAAAAATACAGGATGGCCCTGATGAGATTGAAGCGGATGGGGCTGACCCGGGCATTCTCTTACAGTATAGCCGATGAGACAGAGGAAAGTCCGGAAATCATTCGCAAAGACTTCTCTCAATGCGGAATCAGAGGGAACCGACGAGGTGGATATGTCATTGAAGATACCCTCGAAGCTTTGAAAAAACTCTTTGGGAGAGAAAAGGAGCAGAATGTGATCCTGGTCGGACTGGGGAATATCGGTGTGGCCCTGGTAAAATATGAAGGCTATAAACAAAGCAACCTGAATCTGGTAGCTGCCTTTGACATTGATCGGGCTAAACTGACCAAAAGGTATAATGTCCCTGTCTATGGGATGGATCAGGTGAAGGATATTGTTGAGGCATTCGATGTATCGGTGGCCATACTGGCCGTACCGGAATCTTATGCCCAGGAGACCTGCCACTATCTGATCGACTGTGGTATCAAGGGAATACTGAATTTCGCACCGGTGCTGCTGAAAGTGCCCTCACACGCCTTGGTCAACAATATCAATATACTGGTTGAACTAGAACGACTGATGTATCACATAGGGGTTATGCAAAAATGATCCTCAGATGCAAGCCATTCAGAAAAATATGGAAGCACAGCAGATCCGGATTCAGGGTGTGGTGCAGGGCGTGGGCTTCAGGCCCTTCGTGTACCGCCTGGCACAGGAGTCAGGAATCAGCGGTTGGGTCCGGAACAGAAATGATGGCGTACTCATTCACGCACAGGGCACATCGGGGGCAGTTTCACACTTCCTCCGGCATCTGAAAACCAGCCTTCCAGCGGTTTGTCGACTCGATGAGATGAACTGCCTGAAAGTATTGCCTGTCGCCACAAGCGATTTTGCCATCCTTCCCAGTCAGGATATCTCCGGCGCGTACACGGGCGTCAGCCCCGACCTGGCTTGCTGCGATGATTGCCTGCGCGATATCAGCCAACAAGCTCACAGGAAGAACTACCCCCTGGTAAACTGTACCCATTGTGGCCCTCGGTTCACCATCATTGAAAGCCTGCCCTACGACCGTCCCGCTACCACAATGCAGCGGTTTAGTATGTGTGAGACCTGTCGCTCTGAGTATGAAGATCCCCTTAACCGTCGCTTTCACGCTCAACCCATAGCCTGCCTGCAATGCGGACCGTCCTATTCCCTTGAATCCGGTGGAGTCCTTATCACCGAAATAAACCCTATCCTCCACTTCCTGGCACGAGTGATTAGGGAGGGAGGCCTTGTCGCGCTCAAGGGGACTGGCGGGTATAATCTCTTATGTCACGCGGGGAGTGAAGAGGCCGTGCTACGGGCAAGAACCATCAAAGGAAGGGAACAGAAACCCTTCGCGATTATGTTCAAGGATACCGACCATATCGCGGAGTTTTGCCGGATAAGTGATGATACCCTTAAACTGCTTGAAGGCTGGCAGCGTCCGATCGTCCTGCTTGAGCAGAAAGTACCCCTGGCCCAAGCCGTTAACCCCGGTTTACAAAACCTGGGAGCAATGCTGCCCAATATGGCCTTCCACCACCTCTTGTTTGATCAACTCGGAAACCTGCCTATAGTCTTTACCAGTGCCAATAGAACTGGAGATCCTATGATAGCCGATGATATTCAGGCTGCTGCATTGCTGGGCTCCAAAGTAGATGCCATCGCCTGGCATAACCGCCCTATCCTTCAGCCCATCGACGACAGCGTCTGTCAGGTGACTGCTGCCGGATTGCAGATTATTCGCCGGGCCAGGGGTTATGTTCCGGATGCCATCACGCTTCCCTTCGAGGTGGAAGGCATACTGGCGTGTGGAGGAGATATGAAGAGCGCCTTTGCCCTGGGCAGAGCCAGACAAGCTATTTTGAGCCCCGATTTTGGCGATCTGGAAAACCAGGAGGTCTGCCAACGATACCGGGAAAGCCTCAGGCATTTCAAGAATCTTTTTCGGTTCGACTGCCATACAATAGCCGTAGATCAGCATCCGGCATACCAGGCCAGATCCCTGGGGATGTGGATGGCAAAGGAATCCGGGAAGAAGCTTGTGGAGGTGCAACACCATCACGCTCATCTGGCCTCCGTTATGGCAGAGTATGGCTTGATGGGACAGGTAATCGGCGTTTGTTTTGATGGAACCGGTTACGGGGCAGATGGACATACCTGGGGCAGTGAGTTTATGTTGTGTGATTTTGAAACGTATGTCAGGAAAGCACACTTCGCCTACCTGCCGCTCCCCGGAGGTGATCAGGCCGTGCGTCAACCCTGGCGAATGGCCCTCGCAATGCTTATGCAAAGCCTGGGACCTGACTGGCAAGCCTGTGATGCTCCCTTCCTTCGTGATATAGAAAAGGATAAGGTTGAGGCAGTGGCGTATATGATCCGAAATGAGCTCAACTGCCCGCTGAGTTGCGGCGCAGGACGTCTTTTTGATGTGGTAGCCGCTATGCTGGGAATCTGTACACATCCCACCTATGATGGAGAAGGCCCCATTAAGCTGCAGGCATTGTGCGGGGAGAATCAGGACGGAGCCTATGATTTCGGCCAGGGTCCGGTGGTGGATACATACCCTGTCATTGCACACATTTATAATGATATACTGCAGGGGGTTGCCCACTCTGTAATTGCATCCCGATTCCATATAGCTATGGCTAAGCTAATCGCCAGGCAAGTGATCGCAATGCACCGCGAGACAGGCCTTACGCGTGTGGTGCTCAGTGGAGGAGTGTTCCAGAATGGCTTACTGCTGAAGCAATCCCTAAGCCTGATTCAAAAATCCGGACTACAGGTTTTCACCAATCATAAGGTGCCTGTCAATGATGGGGGATTAGCCCTGGGTCAATTGGCCATTGCGGCCGGGAAAGGAGGAAAAAAATGTGTTTGAGCATTCCGGCACGGATCATCCGTATCGACTTGCCTTTTGCCGTGGTAACGGCAGGGGGAAACGAATTCAGGGTTGGGGTACATCTGCTTAGTAAACCCGAAGCGGACGAATATGTATTGGTGCACGCTGGCTTCGCCATTCAGAAGATCGATCAGGCTGAGGCAGAGCAAACCCTGGACCTGATCCGGGAGATGGGCATCAACCTGGCAAAGGATAAGGAATACGATGAAAATCATTGATCAATTTCGGCATAAGGAACTGGCAGCCAGCCTTGTCCGGCAAATCCACCAGGAGGCCAAAGGGGATTATACCTTTATGGAAGTCTGCGGAGGACACACAATGGCCATTCAGCAGTTCGGGATTCCTTCCTTGTTACCCCCCGGCATTCGATTGCTCTCAGGGCCGGGCTGTCCGGTATGCGTAACCGCCAGAAACTATGTGGATGAAGCCATTTTGCTGGCTGAACGCACGGGAGTGCTGTTGGCTACTTATGGGGATCTGTTGCGTGTACCCGGGAGCAAGGGCTCGCTCGAGCAATCCAGGGCAGAAGGGGCACTCGTACGTGTGATATACTCCCCCCTCGATGTGCTCAAGCTGGCAAGGGAAAACCCTCACCTTCAGGTTATCTTCCTGGCGATTGGTTTCGAGACAACCGCCCCGGGAAACGGAATAGCGCTGATGGAAGCACAAAATCAGGGATTGAAGAACTTCTTTATGTTGTCTGCTCAGAAAGTAATGCCCCCGGCTATGCAGGCCGTGGTTCAGGAAGGCTCTGGTGTGCAGGGCTTTATTTGTCCCGGCCACGTCAGCACTATTACCGGCTCAGGTATTTTTGAATTCCTGCCCCGCGATTATGGAATCGCTTGTGTCATCTCAGGATTTGAGCCCGTTGATCTGCTGCTGTCCATCCTGCTCCTTATCCGTCAAATCAATCATAGCCAGCCAAGGATTGAAGTACAGTACGCCAGGGCTGTAAAACCTGAAGGAAATCTGAAGGCACAAGCTGTGATTGACCGGGCATTCGACCTTACTCCCTCCTGGTGGAGGGGATTTGGTACGATATCGGATAGTGGTCTGGCGCCGAAGCCATCTCTAGCAGACTGGGATGCTCAAAGGGTTTTTGATATTCAGTTTCAAGAAAAAGAGGATGAAGGGCTTTGTCGATGCGCAGATATCCTGCGGGGTAGCGCCAAGCCTTTCGAATGTCCGCTTTTTGGCCTTGACTGCACCCCGGCAAACCCCATCGGTGCCTGTATGGTCTCACCAGAGGGTGCCTGCGCTGCATCGTATAAATATCAGAACTATGGACGATAAAATCAGGATAGGGCACGGCAGCGGGGGGAGTATGATGCAGACCCTTATCAGGGAGGTGTTCATACCGGCCATAGGCAACCCATATCTCGAGGCGGGTGGCGATGCAGCCCTGCTTCCTTTTCCGGAAGGAGCCCTGGCCTTTACCACCGACACTTTTGTGGTTAATCCCCTCTTCTTCCCTGGCGGAGACATCGGAAAGTTGGCGGTTTGCGGTACACTTAACGACCTGGCCGTGGTGGGTGCCAAACCCTTGTATATGAGCGCAGCATTCCTGCTTGAGGAGGGTTTGGATATCCGTGTCTTGAAAATGATCCTGGCTTCAATGGCCGGGGAAGCAGAGGCTGCTGGCGTTCCTGTGGTGGCCGCAGATACCAAGGTGGTTGAAAAGGCGAAGGCAGACAAGGTCTTTATCCAGATGTCGGGCATTGGACAGGTATCGTCTGATAAACGACACCTCAGCTCTATGGAAAAACTGGTTCCCGGAGATGTGCTTATTGTAAACGGCAGCATTGGTGAACACAGCGTGGCAGTGCTCGCAGCAAGGGAAGATACCCCTTTGCTGTGCCCCGCCTACTCGGATTGTGCCAACCTTACAGGCTTGATAGAAGAAGTATGGCCCTTTATGAGCGGTATCCACGCTATGCGTGATCTTACCCGGGGCGGCCTGGCTACAGTATGTTGCGAAATGGCCAGCCTCAGGCGGCTTGGGATAAAGCTCCGGGAGGAGGAGATTCCCGTGCTCCCGGTCACCGAAAGCTTTTGTGAACTATTTGGCTACGAGCCTTACTACCTGGCCAATGAGGGGAAAGTGATTCTGGCGGTGGAGAAGACTATGGCCCAGGATGTTTTGAAAATTTGGCGGGCGCATCCGCTTGGAAAGCAAGCCGCGATCATCGGCGAGATTACCGATCTCAGTCCCGATGAGGTGATATTGCATACCCGTATCGGAGGAAAGCGCAGACTGATTCCCCTGCCCGGCGAGCAGCTGCCCAGGATTTGCTAAAGAAAGAAAGCGATGCACGAGATAGCTATGGTAGAGGAGGTATTCAGGATTGTCACCAAGGTAGCCGAGGAGCATAAGCTTAAACGCATCAGGGTAGTGAATGTCGTGGTGGGAAAACTCCTGCAGGTGCAACCCGAATTGTTTGCCTTTGCCTTTGATGCAGCCAGGGAGGGCAGCTTGCTGAAAGATGCCGTTTTGAAGCTGTCAGCCCAGGAAGCTGTCATCAGGTGTCTCTATTGCAAACAGGAAAGCGCCTGGAATACCTCTAACTTTTCTTGCCCTTTCTGCAAGGCAACAGATGTGGAGTTGGTTGGTGGAAGAGATATCCTTATTCAAAGCATAGAAGGAGAGTAATTATGGAAATCAAAGTATTGCAAAAGGTATTGGACCGTAACCGGGATATGGCTGCAACGGTGCGTGCGAAGCTGAAAGAAAAAAAACTGCTGATGATTAACCTGATCAGCTCACCCGGGGCGGGCAAGACCAGCCTGCTGGAATTTTTAGGAGAAGCCTTGGCCGGTAAAGTGCGAATGGCCGTCATTGAAGGGGATGTGGCTACCGACCGGGATGCCATCCGCTTGAAGCGCTTTGGCTTTCCTGTCGTGCTCATCAATACCGATGGGGGTTGCCACCTGGATTCCCACAGCATCAGTGTTGCCCTAAAGGAGCTGGATCTGGACAATCTCGATCTGATCTTTGTGGAGAACGTGGGCAACCTGGTTTGCCCCGCACATTTCGACCTGGGCGAATCCTTCAAGCTGGCTATTGTAAGCACCACCGAAGGCGATGATAAACCCATTAAGTATCCAATGGTTTTCCGTGATGCCAGGGCAGTGGTATTGAATAAGACAGACCTCCTGCCTTACACCCGGTTCAAACGGGATGTTTTTCTCAATGATCTTCACGGAATCAACCCCTCAGTGCCTCTGTTCGAGCTGAGCTGCGTGACAATGCAAGGAGTAGAGGCTTTTAAAAGCTGGCTGTTGGATCAGATAAATGAATGGATAAGCGCTTAAGGGGCCGAAGCTTTGTTCGTTTCGGATTCCACTGCCGCTTCCGGGCTTATTTTCCTGACGATGAGTTGTGAGGTCGCATATCGAACCACCTTCACTCTGCTTCCTGCTTCAATGTACCCTGTTTCTGCGGTAGCGTCATAAATGTCTCCCTCCAGTTCCACCTTGCCTGAGGGTCGCAAAATACTATATGCAATCCCTTCTTTCCCAATCATACCAGTGTATTCACTGACTGCGGAAACATAGCCTTCACTCACTTTCTGGGTTGTGTTCAAAGCCAGGTTGCCAAAGAGCTGCGGGGTGGTCAGTACTTTCCGACCTAACCAGAAACTGCTGATGATAGATAAGAAAGCAGCACTGATCACTGTAAAGAAGGCCACCAGCAATCCGTCGAGCCGGAATGTGGATAGTTCAAATCCGACATTGTCAACCATACTGAGGGTGAGCCCGCTCAGGATGAGCACAGCTCCCAGTATTCCGGGAACACCAAAGCCCGGGAGGGCAAAGATCTCCACGGCAAGCAAGATGATACCCGCAATGAAAAGCAGGATTTCCCAGTGTTCTGCCAGGCCCTCCAGGTACAGAGGGGCGAAATACAATAGGGCGGCCAGCACCGATGCGGCTGAGGGGAAGCCCAATCCCGGCGTTTGCATTTCAAAGTAAAGGCCGCCGATGATAATCATAATCAGAAGTCCGCTGATGATAGGGCTGATTAGAAAACCAATGATCCTGTCTGTGGTCGTAAGGCGGTGACGGATGATTTCGTATTCCCGAATTCCTCCTGCCTCCAATACACCCTCTATGCTGTTTGCCTTGCCTTCGCAGAAACCGTGAAGAATGGCCTCGCTGGTAGTAAAGGTGAGTACCTGTCCGCTGTCGATGATCCCCTCAATGCGAACCCGCTCATCCACCATCGCCTGGGCAATCTCCGGATCTCTGCCCTTGGCTTCGGCGGTAGCGCGCATCATCGAACGCATATAGCTCTGGTATTTGTCGGGGAGCTCTTCTCCTGTCTGATTAACAACGGTGGCAGCCCCTATGCTCGCTCCCTCACTCATATAGATGCTGTCGCAGGCGATCGAAATCAAAGCCCCTGCGGATGCGGCATTGTTATCTATAAATACCCATACCGGTATAGGCGAATTGATCAGGGCCGTCCGAATGGTGTCGGCCGATTCCAGCATCCCCCCATAGGTGTTCATTTCGATCAGGATAAGATCGGCATTCTTTTCCCGAGCGGCTTGCAAGGCTTTTATGGTGGTGCGCTGCACCGGTGGCGCAATCTCTTCCCGGATTTTGAAAACATATACTGCTTTCTTTTCAGAGATATCAGCAGGCTCATCCTGGGCCGTCAAGAGGCCAGGAGAACAAAGCAGCCAGAAAAGGAGGCCGCGCATTATGCGAAGTGAGGTATGCAATCTCATTCTTTCTCAGGAATAAATATAATTGGATGGTGCCTATTTGTGCATCTTTCGGTAGAGCTTTCTCCAGGCTCGCATTCTCCAGTATTTCCGACTCCAGTATTTCCCCCAGCTGATATTCGTCCATATCCGCTCGTGTAAGTAATACAGAATCAGTTTTAAGACAAAGTCCATTATGGCTATGATTCCGGCACCCTCAATGGACTCCCCCAGGGTCTTGTCCATATATTGACGAAAAATGACAAAACCGATTAAAAAAGTGGCGGATAATGCCATTATCCTATAACTGAGTGCCTTAACCAGACTCCGGATAGGACTGTCCTTGATTTCGTCCCCTTTCTTCTTATCAGAAGGGCTGGTTTTAAGTAATTTGGGTAGTTTAATCACAGGGCTGTTGATGGCTTTGGCAAAGACAATAATAATACTTTAATGCATACTGGCAAAATGGGTTTGCAGTGCTTCTGTCAGTACTTCAGTCAGGGCAGGGGTGGCAGCCAGGATCTCCTGGCCGTAAAGGTACTGATTTCCTCCATTAAAATCCTGCACCCGGCCACCGGCATTGGCTACCAGCAAAGCACCGGCAGCCACATCCCAGGGCTTAAGTCCGTACTCAAAAAAGGCATCGAATCGTCCGCAGGAAACATAGGCCAGGTCTACAGCAGCAGAACCATATCGCCTGATGCCACGGCAGGCCTTCATCCCGAATCGCAGAAATTGAAGGTAGTGTTCCAGCCGGTCAAAGTCTGAATAAGGAAATCCGGTGGCGAGCAGCGCTTCGGATAGCTTAATTTTTCCTGAAACGTGAACCGTCTCGCCGTTCATCCTGGTCTCATTGCCCCGAAAGGCGGTAAAGCATTCCTGGCGATTCGCTTCAAATACCACTGCACTCAGTATCTCGTCCTGCTTTGCCAGGGCAATGCTGACCGCATAAACAGGAAGTCCGTGAATGTAATTGGTCGTACCATCCAAAGGGTCAATAATCCATTTAAGCCCTTCCTTCCCTTCTTCTCTCACCTCTTCCTCGGCCAGAAATCCTGCCTCAGGCAATATGCTGCGTAACTCCTGAACTATCCTCCGTTCGGCTTCCTGATCTACATAGCTCACATAATCGTGCAGGCCTTTGGTTTGGATGTCTTCCATACTGAGCTTTCCCTGCTCCTGACGGAGATATGCGCCGATGACTCTGCTCAGTTCGGCTACCCTTGCGGTTATCTCTGATAAGTTTGAAAAGCTGAATTGCATTGTGCTCCTTTCGGGAGGCAAAAGTAGGCTTTAATCTTGAATGGGTTTGTTTGCTTTGATCCTGCTGCTTTGCAAGGCAATGCCAAGAAGGATCAATGCCAGGCCTATGCCCGTGGTGGACAGAATCTTTTCTCCCACAAGAAGGTGAATCCAAAAGAGCGACAGCAGTGGCGAGAGAAAGACTAGATTGCTGACCGTTGCCGTATTCCTGGCATATTTGAGGGCACTCAGCCACAGCACAAAAGTGATCCCCATCTCAAACAATCCTATATACACGCCGCCAGGCAGTGCCTGGGGCAGGGAGGGCAAGGGATGACCCCGGACCAGGATATATACAAGAATATAAGCGAGACCAAAAAAGAAGTTGAGACTAAGCTTAGGGAGGCTTTCACGCTGATCTTTGAGATTCAACAGCCAGTATAGCGCCCATATAAAAGCACTGCCGGAAGCCAGTGCCACACCGACCGGATCCTGGAATGTGAAACCAAGAATACTGCCTTGTGAGGCTATGACCAGGGTGCCGGAAAAACCCAGCAGTATGCCTGCCCATTGAAACTGCGAAGGCACCTGGCCCAGCATTGGAATAGACAACAACACGAGGATCACCGGCCAGAGATAGTTCAGTACCATCGCTTCCTGCGCAAGCAGACGGTCATAAGCTTCAAATAGGATCAGGTAATAGAGGAATGGGTTCAGCAAGCCAAGCAGGGCAGAATGCATCCAGGCCCTTTTCCCGTCCCCGAATACCTGATCAAAGCGACCCTGAAGCAGGCTCATTAATAGCAGAACCAGAAAAGAGGTCAGAACCGCAATCAGTAGCAGATTTGGAGGATCGGCATAGCTCAGGCTGAGCTTGAAGGCAGAGCCGGCTGTCGACCAGAAAAGTACCGCCAGGAGCCCGAATCCCAATGCTTTGGTGGATGCCTGCATTGTTGTTTTTCAGGCAAAGATAATCAGCCCTGGTAAGCTTCAGCGTAAAAGATAGACCTGTCCTGATTTTCTCTGTACTTTCTCAAGCAAAGTATTCCCCCCTCCAACATAATCAAGAAGCCAGTGATAAACACCGGCCGGCATCGCTCTGCCCCGGTGGCGTCCATCCCAGGGCTGATTGATGTCGTTGCTGTGAAATACCTGCTTTCCCCAACGATCGTATATGTGCAGAGAGTAAGATTCAATGCCGGCACCCTGGATGCTGAAATAGTCATTCACCCCGTCCCCATTCGGCGTAAAGGCATTGGGAGCGAACAAGAGATTATCGCAGACCATAAAACCGATATATATGCTGTCTGTTTCTGTGCCGCATATATTGCTCACTTCCACTGAATAAAGCCCTTCTTCCTCAACAATATAGACGTGATCGCCTGAACCATCCTGCCAGAGATAGTTGGCGTAGGGTGCCGCAACGTTCAATGGGAAAGGCTTGCCGCTGCACACTATGGTGTCATTCCCTAAGGACAGGGCAGGGGGGCGGACAAAGTTCACAAAAATGGAGTCGGTAACGGCCTGGCACTGGCCCGGAAATACCGTAACACTGTAAATGCCGGGACTGGTGATGCTTTTTACCGGCAGGATGTCTCCGTCCGACCATAAATAATCCGCCTCAGGAAAACTGATGTCGATATGCAAGCTGTCTCCTTCGCAAAGCAGGGTGTCGTTCCCTAACTCCAGACGGTAGTCGACCAATGAGAGATAAACATCTTCCACGTAATAGTAAGCATAGTCTTCCAGCGATCCGGGTATTCTCTCGTAGCGTCCCTGCGCGGCATCAGGATGAAAATTGCCGATAATCAGATGGTCTTCTCCCCCTGAAGCATTATAGTAGCCCTGGACGGGGATCCAGTTGAGGCTGTCGTTCAGCACAACGCCCTGCGGACTTTCAATATGTGGACTCAGGTTAAGGTAGGTGCTGCTGATGCCTATTTTCGGACCCGTGCGGAAATGAACTCCAATGCGGTCGGTTGCAAAGCGTGCTGTGTTTTTTGTGTTGACATACATAGTAAAAGCGTAGCAGGCAGAGGCATCCAGGGGCTGATTCAAGGGAGCTTGAATGTATTCCCTGAAATCCGGATAGGATGATTTATAGGTTGTAATGCCCACATACCCCTGACCACTGCGGGCAGGCTGAAATCCATTGCCGAAATGGGAAGGTACACTCACCGGATTGCCGGCGGGAGCGCAGGCATTGAAATAATCCGTACTGCCTGCATTGGGCCTGCTCCAAGGCACAGCCAGTTCTAATTGTCCGTAGGTGCTCGGACAGGAACTATAGGTCTCAAAATCGCCATTCGGTACCAGGTTCTGGCCAGCAGAACTGAGGGGGAGAAAGAGAATGATCAAAATGAGAAGAGGCAGACGCATAAAAATCAGAAAAAGCAAATATACGTGTTCTCTTCCCCTTTTCCCTTCCCGGGCAGGCAAAGGCAAACTATACTGAGAATAGGGTTTGTCTGGATGTATTCATTCCGGCTGTGGTCTTCATTTCTCCCTGCTGCTGTTGATATTTTTACCCTGAAGCAAGACCGATAAAACTTATCTTTGGCGCTATGACCGAAACCATCCTTATCCTGGATTTTGGCTCCCAGTACACCCAGCTTATCGCACGAAGGGTCAGGGAGTTAAATGTGTATTGCGAAATTCACCCCTATCATCATTTGCCGGTTCTGGGTCCGGAAATCAAAGGCATCATCTTCTCAGGAAGCCCTTCTTCCGTGCGAGACAATGATGCACCTATGCCAGGCTTCAATGCACTTGAGTTTGGTGTTCCGGTGCTGGGTGTATGTTATGGAGCGCAGCTGATGGTGCATCAGGAAGGAGGTGAAGTGGCTCCTTCACACTTGCGTGAATATGGAAGAGCCAGGCTGACACGGATGGCCCCCGATATTCCCCTGCTGGAAGGACTCAGCCCTGATACCCAGGTGTGGATGTCGCACGCCGATACCATCTTACGCGTACCCGATGCCTTCCAGCCGATTGCCTCTTCCGGGGATGTCGATATAGTGGGATTTAAAGTGAATGAAAAGGACGTCTATGGCTTGCAGTTCCATCCAGAAGTGTATCATACCACGGAAGGAAGTGCCTTGCTGCGCAATTTTGTAATCCATATCTGCGGATGCGCCGCTTCCTGGACCCCAGCATCCTTCGTTGAATCCACCATCCAGGATCTGCGGCAACTTCTCGGGAACGATAAGGTGGTGCTGGGGCTTTCAGGGGGCGTGGATTCTTCCGTAGCAGCCATCCTTTTGCATAAAGCCATTGCAGACAAACTGCATTGCATTTTTGTGAATAACGGGCTGCTGCGCAAGAATGAGTTTGAAGAAGTGCTCCATTCCTATCAGGATATGGGGCTTAATGTAAAGGGGGTGGATGCTTCAGATCGCTTTCTTCAGGCTTTAAGGGGGATCACCGATCCCGAAATCAAAAGAAAGATCATCGGCAGGGTGTTTATCGAAGTATTTGACCAGGAAGCGCATCGCATCCAAAACGTGCAATGGCTCGCACAGGGTACGATTTACCCTGATGTCATTGAGTCGGTATCCGTGAAAGGGCCTTCTGCTACCATCAAATCACATCACAACGTCGGTGGCCTGCCTGAATTAATGAACTTGAAAGTGGTAGAACCCTTGCGCAGTTTATTCAAAGACGAAGTGCGCCGGGTGGGAAGCTCCCTCGGGATGAAGGAAAGCCTCCTCCAGCGTCATCCATTTCCCGGACCAGGGCTCGGAATCAGGGTGCTGGGCGAAGTGACCCCTGAACGGGTGCGCATCTTACAGGAAGCCGATGCAATCTATATCAATGCCTTGCGAAGGGAAGACTTGTACCACCAAATCTGGCAGGCTGCCACCATCTTATTACCCGTGCAGGCTGTCGGAGTGATGGGGGATGAGCGTACCTATGAAAATGTGGTGGCACTCAGAGCCGTAACCTCCACCGACGGGATGACCGCCGACTGGTTCGATTTCTCGCACGCATTCCTGGCAGCGGTCAGCAACGAGATTATCAATAAGGTCAGAGGCATAAACAGGGTAGTGTACGACATCAGCTCCAAGCCCCCGGCCACCATTGAATGGGAATAGCCCTCCCCTAAAGAAGATGTTATGATCCATTTCTTTCTCAAACAATTCCAGCATAGCTGTTTGCAGATAAGTTTCCTGTTCCTGCTCAGCGGATTCACTGTCTGGGGACAGGCTGTCGTGCTTACCCCCTCTACCCAAATTACCCAAATCGACGGAAAAAGTTTCTATGTGCATACCGTTGAAAAAGGACATACCCTCTATAGCATCTCCAGGGCCTATGGTACAGACATAGAAACCATCGTGAAACATAACCCAGGCAGCGATAAGGCTTTGTCGACAGGTGCCACGCTGTGGATTCCTGTCAGGAAGATACCGGATGTTCAGGCCGGACAGGACGCAGTATCCGGGACGGGCCCAGCCTTTGTCTTTCATATTGTAAAACCCGGAGAAACCCTGTACTCCGTCAGCAGAATTTATGGTATTGGCGTTCCTGAAATCGAAAGCCTGAACCCGGAAGCAGTAAGTGAAGGATTGAAAGCAGGCAGCAGGATACGTATTCCTGTGAATGAAAAGGATAAAAAGGACGATCAGTTTTCCCCGGCTCCCTATCGGATTCATATCGTTAAGGCGGGGGAAACTACGTATGGCATCGCCAGAGATTATCAGGTGAGTACCGATGAAATTGACCTGTTGAATCCGGCAGCGCGTGATGGCCTGAAGCCGGGAATGCAACTGCGCATTCCTGCCGCACAAACACAGACTGAACCTATCCCGGATGGCAGCCAAAAGCATACGGTCAAGCGCCGCGAAAGCCTGTCGGAAATAGCAGCCCTTTACGGCATATCGCTACAGGAACTGGTCGCCGCAAACCCCTCCCTGGCCAATACATTGGGTAATCCCTCTAAAGGGACAGTGCTTCTTATTCCCGCAAAGCCGGAAAGTGAAATCCCGACGGATACCCTCACCGCCCGTACCGGAAACGCCCTGGTAAGCAAAGAAGGCTGGCGGAGTGAGGTGCCCTGCATCCCCGATGCTGCAAACAGAGACAAGAAGTATAAAGTAGCCCTGATGCTGCCGTTCTTCTCCTCCGGAGCGGATACCATCCAAACAGAGGCCAGCCTGGCAAGGCCTCCTGCCGATTATCCTTCCTTCCGCTTTATACAATTCTATCAGGGAGTGCTCCAGGCCATCGACAGCCTGGAAAAAGAAGGCCTGCACCTTGAGCTGTCTGTTTTTGATGTGGGCGGCGATACCCAGCAGGTGCACCGATTATTGCAGGAGAACGACTTCCGTGATTATCACCTCTTCCTGGGTCCCCTGTTTTCAGGAAGCTTTGAAGTGATGAGCCGCTATGCACACAAACATCGTATCCCTATCGTCAATCCAATGACAACCCGTGACCAGGTTACCCTGGACCGGCCCGGAGTTTTTAAAGCCTTTCCCTCCGATGCCGACCGGATGCATTCCCTGTCCGGTTTTCTGCTTGACTTATACCCGGGTGCAAATATCTTTGTCGCTGGAAGAAAGGGCGACAGGGATGCCTCCCTGCGGCAGGATTTTCTTGCCGCCTTATCCGATGAAATGCGCATCAGAAACCTGCCAGACAGTGGGTGGATAGACATCCAGGCGGCAGGCGTGAATCCGGCTCCCTTCTCCTCCAGACTGTCTGCTTCATCACTGAATATTTTCGTAGCCCTGACCGCAGATCAGGTGCTGGTGTTCAACCTGATGCGAAAATTGTATGCCCAACAAAAAAACTATCCTATCATCGTTGTAGGACTGCCGGCCTGGGAAAACTTCACCGGCCTTGATCCCGACTACCTGCAAGCCCTGAATCTCCATATAGTCCGGAATACCTGGGTGGATTATTCCGATACCACCACCCATCAGTTTGTCCGGGATTTCAGGGAGAAGTATAAAGCTGAACCCGATGCATTTGCATTTCAGGCCTACGACCTTACCCAGTTTTTTCTGCGTGGAATGCTCTATTATGGTAAGGACTTTGGAAATTGTATGCACCGTTTTGAATACTCCGGGCTTCAGACGGTTTATCGGTTTAACCGCAAAGGAAATCACGGGTTTTCCAATGCCTATGTGAATATCTATCGCATTATGGACTTTCGCCAGGTAAATGCGCGTAAGCATCCTGTCAGACTCGAATGAGTCTTTCATACCTTTGTGGTATATGGCACACAATACTTTCGGTTCCCTGCTCAGCCTGACCAGTTTTGGTGAATCACACGGTCCGGCCATCGGTGGTGTCCTGGATGGATTCCCTCCGGGATTTCGCCCGGATATGGCAATGATGCAACGCCAGCTTTCCAGGCGTGCAAGCGGACGTCTTCCATTTTCAAGCGCCAGAAAAGAAGAGGACAAGCTAGAGTTTCTGTCCGGCCTGTTTGAGGGGAAAACCACCGGTGCACCCCTGGCTTTCCTGATTCGGAACCAGGATGCCCGCCCCGAAGATTACGACCACCTGAAAGAGGCTTATCGCCCCGGGCACGCTGATCTTACCTATACCCTCAAATACGGGCATCG
Organism: uncultured Lentimicrobiaceae bacterium; assembly: GCA_964590645.1. Taxonomy (GTDB): domain Bacteria; phylum Bacteroidota; class Bacteroidia; order Bacteroidales; family JAGNHN01; genus JAGNHN01. The sequence goes on along the minus strand of CAZPYJ010000028.1, from coordinate 15,046 downwards.
TGATCATCGGGGGGGGGGAAGGGCTTCGGCACGGGAAACGGCAACCTGGGTAGTGGCCGGAAGCCTCGCGCAGCAATGGCTGCAAGATAAGGGTGTGCAAATCCTGGCCTGGGTCTCCTCCATAGGCTGTGTGATGCTGCCCCCCCATTATGCCCCGGCCAGTATGGAAGAGGTAATGGCTTCATCCCTGGCAATACCTCATCCTGAAACAGAAAAGAAAGCCCTGGAAATGCTGAACAAGCTGGCTTCAGAAGGCGACAGCACAGGAGGTGTGATCAGCGGCAGAATAAGTGGTTCCCCGGCAGGTATAGGCGAACCGGTCTTCGATAAATTTCACGCATCGCTGGGAAAAGCTCTCCTGAGCATCAATGCTGCAAAAGGCGTCGAATTTGGCGAAGGCTTTGCAGCAAGTCGAATGAAGGGCAGTGAGCACAATGACCCCCTGATGCCTTCCCCTGCCAAACAATCCCCTGAATTCGGATCCAACCACGCAGGAGGGCTGTTGGGGGGAATCACTACAGGCCAGGATATCCTCTTCCGCCTCGCTTTTAAACCCGTCTCCAGCATTCAAATGAGACAGGAAACTTCTTCAACCAGCGGAAAACCCCGTCAGATTGATATCGCCGGAAGACACGACATTTGTGTCGTTCACCGAGCCGTTCCCATTGTGGAAGCCCTGAGTGCCCTGGTCACCGCCGACTTTTTGCTGCGCTACAATGCATACCAGGGTTTTCAGGATTAATCTTAAGACTTAAATAATTGATAATGAAAAAGTTTATTCGTATCCTGCTTGTGTTCTTCGTGGCCTTATTGCTGATAGCCATCATTCTGCCCTTTGCATTCAAGGGGAAGATATCAAGCGTCATAAAGGATCAGATCAACGAGAACGTCAATGCACAAGTGGATTTCGAGCGCGTGCAGCTCAACCTCCTTCGCTCTTTTCCCAATCTCAGCCTGGGAATTAAATATCTGAGTGTTATTAACCGGGCCCCCTTCGAAGGAGATACCCTCTTTGCCGCTGATGACCTGAGACTGACTGTAGATCTGATGAGCTTGTTTTCAGGGCCTCCCTATGAGGTTAAACGCATTCACCTTGATAAACCCACGATACAGCTGATAAGCCTTGCAGATGGCGCTGTTAATTGGGATATTGCACCCTCGGGTACAGATGCCACAGAGACTACGGTCCCTGAGGACACAGACTCCGGATTCCTCCTGACTTTGAAGGCGTTCACCATCAAAAAGGGAAGCCTGATATACCGCGACGATGCCCTCCCGTTTTTGCTGGAACTGAAAGGGCTCGAGCACCGCTTATCCGGCGACCTCAGCGCCTCCAAAACACGCCTGGAAACCAGTACCGTTGCCGAAAAAGTCAGAATGGTTTACGATGGTATCCCTTACCTGAACGGCGTCCAGGCCTCAGTGATTACAGGACTAGATGCCGATCTGGATCGCTTTGTTTTTACATTCCGGGATGGAGAGTTGTATATCAATGCATTGAAAATACTGGCTTCCGGTACTTTCGCTATGCCAGAGGTGGGATATGAAATGGATATTGCTTTTAATGCACCGGGAAGCGGATTTGAGGAGGTACTCTCCCTTGTGCCGGCAATGTATGCCACAGATTTCAGCAGCATTCAAACCCGGGGCAGCTTTAGTCTCGACGGATATGTGCGCGGCACCTACTCTGAAGAACAAATGCCCGCTTTCCTTTTCAATCTTCAGGTTCCCGATGGGTATTTTAAATACCCAGACCTGCCTTCCGCTGTGGAGGATGTCCGGCTGAACCTCAAGGTGGAAAATCCTGATGGCGATCCGGACCATACAGTGATCGACCTGAAGGAATTCCATCTGATGATGGCAGGTGCTCCCCTGGATGCCAGCTTGTACATCACCAACCCGATCTCTGACCCTTCTATCAAGGCCGCCCTGCAAACCCAACTTGATCTGGCCGGGGTTCAGACTTTTTATCCCCTGGAGGGAACGCAGCTAAGCGGATTGGTCTCAGCCAATGTCGCCCTGGATGGGAAAATGTCTGCTGTCGAAACACAAAACTATCAGGCCTTCAATGCGGAAGGGAATATTGCTATGGACAAGGTGAGCTATGAAGCGGAAGGTCTTCCCTCCGTGCTGGTCAATACTGTGTTCTTCTCTTTCAGTCCGCAACAGCTATCGCTGAGCAAGCTGAATATGCAGGCCGGGGATACCCGACTCCAAGCCAATGGTTTTCTCAATAACTACCTGGGGTGGTTCTTGAAGGAAGAGGTACTCAGGGGAGAATTCCAGGTGAATGCCGATCGCATCGATTTGAATGCCCTGATGGCGGAATCACCGGACGATGAAGCTGCGGCAGAAGATTCTGCCAGTGCCACCGCTCTTTCTGTGATTCATATTCCTGAGAATATCGATTTTCGGCTTTCCCTGGCTGCCGGCCAGGTGCTGTTTGGAGATCTCGATATACGAAATGCAAAGGGACAAATCCGGGTGGACCGCGGGAGTGTGAATCTCCAGGATGTGGCAATGCAATTGCTGGAGGGAAGTATCACAGCCAATGGAACCTACCGCGCTCCCTTGGGCAGCAAGCCGTTTATGGATATGCAACTGGCAGTGAAAGATATTTCCATCGGAATGGCTTATCAGCAAAGTGGCTTGATGCGCAAACTGGCTCCGGTAGCAGCGCATACCCGGGGCAAAGTGAGCACAAGCGTGAAGCTCTCCGGTTTTCTGGATGAGGAAATGATGCCCCAATACAATAGCCTCTCAGGGGGAGGGAGTTTCTCGACTACCACATTGGTGATCGCTGGAATGCCAGTGCTGGATAAGGTAGGAGATGTGTTGTCCATTAAAGAATTGAAAGAAGCCATCCTTGATCCGGTTAAGGCTTCTTTCTCCTTCAAAGACGGGCGGGTGGATGTGGCGCCATTCGATATCAAAACAAAAAACCTGAAAGGGCAGGTTTTCGGAAGTACCGGATTTGATCAGACCCTCGATTATACGATGAACCTGGAACTGCCCCGAAGCATTATGGGCAGTGCAGCCAATGAGTTGATTGCAGGCTGGACGAAGCAAGCCGCACAGAAAGGCCTGGATATTAAAGCCAGTGATGTCATTAAGGTGGCTGTACTGATTGGTGGGACCATCACGGAACCTCAAATCCGGACAGGCTTTAAAGATATGGCCGGTTCACTGAAAGAAGAGATTATTCAGCAGGTGGAAGAAAAGGTGCAGGAAAAGCTGGAGGAGGTGAAGACGGAAGTGAGAGAAGAAGTGGGCAGGCAGGCAGAAGAAATCCTGACGAAAGCCCGTGCAGAAGCAGATAAATTGATGTCAGAGGCACGCAAACAGGCGGAGAATGTTCGCTCAGCCGGGTATCAGGCTGCCGCAAAAGTGCGGACAGAAGCAGGCAGGGAAGCCGATAAACTGATTGAAGAAGGAAAAAAGAAAGGCCCCATCGCTGCAGCCCTGGCGGAAAAAGCGGCAGAGAAAGTCAGAAAAGAAGCCGACGATAAAGCCCTTAAGCTGGAGCAGGAAGCAGATCAGAAAGCCGATGGAATGGTGAAGGAAGCCCAAAGCCGGGCGGATAAGATGCTGGAGGATGCACAAAAAGAAGCAGACCGCATATAGGATCGCCCAAATAGGCTAATTTTGACCAATGAAGCGCTGTGTAGCTGATGCCCGACTGCACTGGAGGGTGCTGATCACTCTTATTCTGCTGTCCCCGGTACTATTGCCGGCACAAACAGCTGAGGACTGCCCTCCGCCAGACAATAAGAAGGTGGAAAAGATGTACGTCAAGGCCATTGATGCCTATCGGGCCGGGCGCAAAGGTGAAGCCGCCGGGGGGCTGAAAGAAGTGGTGGAAGCAGAGCCGGAATACGCCGATGCCTGGTATGTATTGGGCCTGATCTATATCCGGCATCAAAACCCGAACCTGCCAAAGGCCAGGGATTGCTTCCATCAGGTCATCGAGCTCTGCCCCAATTACGACCCCTATGCCTATTTCTATCTGGGCCAGATCGCATACTCCAATGAGCAGTATGCTGAAGCCGTGGAGTATCTGAAAGTATTCCTGGAGGATGTGGATAAAATACGAAGTGATAAAGACTATGAAGAAGCCCTGAATTACCTGCGTTTCTCAGAAGTGACAGCCGAACTGATGCAGAATCAGGTGCCCTTCGATCCCTATCCGGTGCACGGCATCTCCACTCCTCAGGATGAATACCTTCCCATCATTACCCCGGATCAGCACTATGCCTATTTTACTCGTCGAGTGCTCCTGCCGCCCAATATCAACGATCTGATCCCCAAAGCGAAGGAAAGAGAATTCTTTATGCGCAGCCGAAAGGTGAACGGACAATTCGATGCCGGAGAACCAATGCCCCATCCCTTTAATCAGCGGCAGAATGAAGGGGGAGCTACCCTTACCGCCGACAACCGCAGCCTCTTCTATACGCTATGCGAGTACAATGCCAGCGGATATTATAATTGCGATATCTGCACCTCCACCCGTGAGTATGATGAATGGAGCCCGATCAGCAATGCCGGCAAAGGAGTTAATACGGCTGACTACTGGGAATCGCAACCCAGTGTCACTTCCGATGGCAGCAGGCTTTATTTTATCAGCGACCGCCCTGGAGGGCTGGGGGGATACGATATCTACGTGAGTGAAAGACTGGAAGACGGCAGTTGGGGAAAAGCCAGAAATCTGGGCGAGCCCATCAATACCCCGGGGAATGAAAAATCTCCCTTTATTCATACCGACAGCCAGACGCTTTACTTCAGCTCCGATGGACATCCCGGACTGGGGGGCTACGATATTTTTTATTCACGAAAAGAAGAAGGCAAATGGAAAAAACCGGTCAATATCGGATATCCCATCAATTCTAAGGAAGACGATGTTGGCTTTTTTGTAAGTACAGATGGCAAAGAGGGTTATTTTGCTTCCAATAAACTGGATGGCAAAGGTGGCTGGGATCTGTATTCCTTTGAATTGTACCCGGAAGCCCGTCCTCAGAAGGTCCTGCTCCTGAAAGGGACGCTGAAAGATGAGAAAGCAGACACCCTGGTACAGGCCCGCGTAGAGCTGAAGAATGCCCAGACCAGAACCATCCGTGAGATTCCGGTGAACAAAAAAACCGGGGAATACCTGGCTGTGGTTCCCCTGAAGAATGATTATATCCTGACGGTGAAGAAAGAGGGTTTCGCTTATGTTTCACACTATATTGAAGCAGAAGATACCACCAGCGGGGCAACGGAGGATCTGGACATCTCAATCAAACCCATTGAAGTTGGGGAGTCGTACCAGTTGAATGACATCACTTTTGAAACGGACAGCGTCAACCTGGATGAGGCGGCTGAACTGATCATTGAGGGTTTTGTGGAATTTCTTCGGGAGAATCCCGGGGTAAAGGTTTCCATTGAAGGACATACAGACGACGTTGGTGACGCGGCTTACAATCAGCGTTTATCTGAACGGCGGGCTGAAGCCGTTTATCTGCGCCTGATCGAAACGGGGATCCCTGCCGGGCGGCTCCGCTATGCCGGCTTCGGTGAAAGCAGACCCATTGCCGGCAATGATTCTGAATCAGGAAGGGCGGCCAATCGAAGGACTGTTTTTGTAGTGACCGGCCGCTGATCTCCGGTCAATCCCTGAAAAGGTCTAGCACCTTTTCAATTTTTCCATCTGTTTTTGCTGCCTCGATTCCCAACAGGTAGGCCACAATGCCGTATATCTCCACATTTTCAAAAGCTCCTCTTTCATATCCTTCTTTGAAAGACGGGCCGGCAGCCATAAAGATGGCGTGCATATCCTTGTGGGTGGGATCAAATCCGTGGGTACCCCTGGATGAATAAGCCTTACTCCCCCAGTATATGCTCCAGGCGCTGTCCGCAACTACCGTCACATCCAGCAGGCGGGGATGGCTTCTGTAATGGAGGTGCTCAGGCGCTTCGCCTTTCTTCCAGGCCTTGAGGTTCGGGGTGTTGCCCAGGACCCACATCACACTGTCGATGAATCCCTGCGCTACTTGCAGGTTATACACGGGATTTCCTCCCTGCGCCTGCAGCACCCAGTGGGCGGGCAGGAGGCTGTCCAGAAATATACTTCGCTCAGGGGCAATGCTGCCCATCCCGTGATCTGAAAGCAGGATGATATTCAAACTGTCGTGCAAGGGAAGCGCGGCCAGTTTTTGCAACAACACTGCAAAAAGGCTGTCCATTTCCAGGAGGGTTTTTCCGGTTTCAGGGTGTTCTGGTCCGTATTTGTGTCCGATGCCATCGGGCTCATCAAAATACAGCATCACCAAACCCGGCCGCTTTGCCTGCGGCAGGCTGAACCAATGGATGACCGTATCTATCCTTTGTCCATAAGGGAAATGGTGGTCGTATTCCTTCCAAAAGGCGGGTTGTATCCCCTGGATAGCTGCTTCAGAACCCACCCAGTAAAAGGACGCCGTTCTTACGCCTTGTTTCTCGGCCGTGACCCAGATGGGCTCTCCCTGATAAAAGCTCCCATCCATTACAGCACTGCGATCGGATATACGATAGGCCCGGTTTTCCACCGGATCAAAGAAACTGTTCATCACAATGCCGTGGTGATCGGGGTAAAGCCCGGTAGCCAAAGTGTAATGGTTGGGAAAGGTTTTACTGGGGAAGGCCGGCTGGAGACTTTTTGCCCTGACGCCTCTCTCTCCAAATGCCTGGATATGCTCCAGCCCGTAAATTTCCGGATAATCCCAGCGGAAGCCATCCATTGAGATGAGAAGGGTGTATTTCGCAGTTGAGGATTGTGTGTAGGACGTTTGACCTGTTAGGATGAGGAGGCAGAAAAGCAAAGCCTGAATTTTTCTCATTTTTTTGGGTAGGAAAAGAAAAGCCCTTCCGGAGAAGAGCTTTTCTATGAAGAAAGTCAGACAGGTCTATAGGTTTACAACGAAACCAAAGTTGACGATACGGGGCAGCCCAAGGAATACCTCGGCATCATCTGCCGTATGGTCTAGGTTGAATGCATTAAATCTGCTGTTGTCCACGGCATCCTGAATGTAGATCGCATCAAAGAGATTGAATACGTGTCCGAAGAGCTGGATGCTGGTTTTTCCTTCCAGGGGCAGGGTATAGGAAGCGTGCAGGTCAAATACAGTGTATCCGGGGGCCATCCACGACTCCACCAGGTCTTCGGGGTCTGTACGGGAGAAAGGACTGAAGTCGGAGTAGTTGTTATCATACATACGGGCGACAAACTGAATGCGGGCGTTCTTCACCGGGTAGAGGCTGAGGGCAGCAGCGATCTGGGTCTGGGGTGCATCGCCTACTTTCAGATCCTTCACATAGTAGTTGTATTCAATATCCGCCGAACCATCGTCTGTATAGGTTTTGTAAACACCCGTAACATCGTCGGTATAGGTCCAGTTGCCAAAAGAGGCAGCTACATCAATGCGGGCGAAATCACAAGGAGTATAGGCCGCTTCAATCTCAATCCCTGTATGGAGCTGGTTGAGGCCAGTCAGGAACACAATGCCCTCGCTTCCGTCTTCATTGATGACACTGCGACGGTTGGTACGATCCTTCCAGGAGGTGTTGTAGTAATTGGCTTTCAGGGTGAAGTTGTCATCCAGAAGATTGGCATAGGCGCCGAATTCAATGGCAGTGAACATTTCGTTCTGAGGATCTTCCGCTTTCGTGCCACCTACATCATCAATCACAGCATCGAAAATGGGCACTTTAGAAACAACACCCACATTGGCGAAAAATCCAAAGTTTTCATTCACATTATAGCTGGCACCTCCTTTGACCTGATAGCCACCGATAGGATCGGTTTCTGTGGTCAGCTCGTTGCCATCCTCTCCCTTTCTGAAATGATTGACATAGTTGTATTTAATGGTAGAGTATCCTGCCATACCATATACTGTGAGGTTGTCAGTAGAATATTCCGCCTGGGCATATCCTCCGATCCAATCCACAGTGTTGGTAAAGTCGTACCCGATTTTATCTCCGAGACCTTTCTTGTAATCGGCCGGATCGTCGAATTGGTTTCCGGTGAAAATAAAGTACTTTCCACCAAGGAGATCGCGCACTTCACGGTAATGTGCAATTTCGGCTGTTCGCCAGTCCACCCCAATGGATGCTTTCAGATTGTCATTGATGGTGTAGTTTAATTTGGAGATGGCCCCAATGGTCCACTGATTGTTGGTGCTGTTACGCAAGATGCCAAAAGCAGTATCAGATTTGGAGTTGTTGGCAATGGTTGCATCATAATCCACAATGCGGGAGGGCCCGCCGTAATTCCACTTCATTGATCCAAGGGTTCCGGATCCGCCTCCCTGACCACCGGAATAATACACTACAGTGTACTGCGACAGCTTTTCATTCCACTGGGTGAACCAGTTCAGGTTAACCAGGGGCTTGTGGTAGTAGTTTTCTCTTTCGTTGATGAAATTTTTATCGTGACGATCGTGCTCCTTGCCATTCCAGGATTGCTTGCCGTCATATAAATACGTAACCGGGCTCCAGGTCTGATTGTAGTACCTGCCCGAAACAGACTGCGGATATTTTTCGATGGCTTCTACATCGTAACCATCAATATCCTTGGCAAAGTTTGAATCATAAGAAGCGATATTCTGTTTGTAGGAATTCTGGCCGTGTCTTTGGGGCGCACCAATGGCATAAAGTTCCAGGCGGTTTTTGCTGTTGATGTTCCAGGAGGCACCCAGATAGTAGGCCATAGCATCGGTCCAGGTTCCGTCAATCACGCCATCACCGGTTTTGCGGACCACACCTGCACTCAGGGCATATTTTCCGTCGATAAGGCCTGTGTGGCCGAAGAGGGTTGATTTCAGGAAGCGGCCACTGCCGAACTCCTGCTTGTAGGTTACACCGGCTTTGTTCTCCGCCGGATTGGTGATCACATTCATTGTTCCTCCAATAGAGGGAGTTGCCAGATTCACGGCACTCAAACCTCGCTGCATCTGAATAGAGGAAGTGGCATCGCCTACACCGTCCCAGTTAGACCAGTATACCCAACCATTCTCCATATCATTAACAGGAACACCATTGATCATAATGGCGACATTTTGCTGGTTAAAGCCACGCACATTGATACGGGCATCACCGGCGCCCCCGCCCTGCTGGGTGGCGTAAACGCTTGGGGTCATATTCATCACCATCGGAATATCCCTGGATCCCAGTTGTTCCTCTATTTCTTTTTTTGTCATCGTGGAGAAAGCAACCGGCGTTTCTCTTTCCCTGGCACGATCGGCGATGATGTTGATGCCGCCCAGACCTATGGCGCTGGGCTGCAAACGGATTGTGCCCAGATTGGCGGTTTGTCCGTTCTGGACACTGGCTTCAATTTCCCTCCTGTCGTAACCGATGAAGGAAATAACCAGCGTTTGGCTGCCGGCTGGAGCCTGCAGTTTGAATTTTCCGTCAATGCCTGTAGTGGTACCGGTGGCGGTGCCCTTCAGTGCAATGGTTGTGCCTATCAGGGCTTCCCCGGTAGAGGCATCTTTGACTATTCCTGTTAGGGTTCCCTGTCCCACAAGGGTCGCAGCGAACATCACCAATGCAGTGATAGTCAACAACATTTTTGTTTTGTAATTCATAGCGGCAAAGGTTTGATGTTTGGTTTTACTGAGCAGAATTGAAGGGGTGAAAATACGGACTGTGTGAGGTGGACGACCATTTTTGACACCCTAATTATCAACACTTTTTATGGTTTTTTTCACAAAAGCAGTGCGACTGCGCAAGCATCTTATCAGGTGCAAAAGTAGAGGCTGGGCGAAAGGTGAATGTTAAGCCAGTATTAAGAAATACAGACCAATCAGATCATCAGGATGAAAAGTGCGTATCCAGAATGGCCTTGATCTGCTCTTTGGATTGAATAGACGTAGTGGCCGCCACCACCTTTCCGTTTTTATAATACACGGTAAATGGCAGGCCCATAAACCCCCGGGCTTCGGGTAATTCCCTGATTACAAGGGCGTCCGGCATATCAAAGGCCATATCCCTGAAATCAACGTGCGGGTAGTCGGCCTCCAGTTCCTTCATCGCTTTATAGACAGGGATGCACATCGGTCCCATCCGGCCGCAACATACCATCACATTCTTGCTGTCTTTCAGGATCTGATCCAGGTCTGCCGCCGAAGCGACGTGCTTTAAATTGGTAGGAAGAATCATCTTGTCTGGTTTTTTCAGCCCTTTGTCACATTCTGTGCCACTTTATGAAACGGGAACGGAAGTGGAACTTCGGATTTCGTATGCTGATCAGGAAAATCCCGGGAGGTAAATGATTGATATCCAGCTCAAGGATCTGTGAATAATCAAGGGGGGGACAGTCCTGTTGTATCCAAATTCTGCCTGTCATATCGACCAGCGTAGCCACCGAGTTGTCAGTATTTGGTATGTCAAAACTGACATATAATCGATCGGTGGCAGGATTGGGATAGACGGTGAACTTTCCGGCATAGCTTGCTTCCGCAATGCCCGGGCAGGGGACAAAGTTGATCACGATCTGGTCGTCATTGCTACAAGTGGAGGCATCTGTGACACTCACTCCCACTACTCCACCAGGTGCAGGGAGAAGGGTGGTGTCGAGGCTAAGAAAACGGCCATCGCTGCCATCAGACCAGAGGTATGATGCATAGCCGGGCCCTGCATCCAGGGTAATGCTGTAATTTTCACACAAGACGGTGTCGCTTCCCAGATCGACCATAGGCAGATCGAGGAAACTCAAAACCATCGCATCCATACTGCTGCCGCAGGAATCATTGCCAAAAGCGGTAAGCTGAAGCTTTACACTGCCTTGCTGTATGTCGAGGTTGCTCGGAATATAGGTGGGATGAAGAAGGGTGTCATTTAAAAAGAAGCCGCTGCCCGAGCTCTGCCATTGGAAAGCATTGCTGAAATATGCCTGGGCCAGGGTAGGACTGAATGCAGATCCGGCACACACAGCCTGATTGGGTCCGGCATTGACAAAGGGCGGGAAATGAACCCTGATCTCCAGCTTAAAGGTATTTGTGTCTTTGCCATCTGTCAGATGCAGCAGGACTTCATCCTCTCCCAGAAAGCCGGGAGGAGGGGTGTACCGCAGCATTGTGTCATTCAAAAGACTCAAGCCTGACAGGGGGTGGAGGGCAGTGGCCGCATACATCCAGGCACTGTCCCCTTCCGGATCAAACAAGCTGATGGTCAGGTTCAGCGCTTTTCCTGTGCAGGTGTAGGGAAGGTAGTCCGGCCAGGGCAGGCTGAGCGGGATACCATTGACCCTGGCAACGCGCGGAGCGTCGTTTACCGGAAGGATGTCAAGGTACACCCTGGCTGTCCCGCACTCGCCAAGCGTGTCGCAAATGCGATAATCCAGGGAATCCCGACCGTAAAAATCCAGGTCGGGGCTGTAGATGATGCAGCCCAATGCGAAATCAAAACTGGCGCTGCCATTTATTGGATGAGAAACAATAGAATGGCTGCTGGTATCCAGGCTTTGGTATGGATATACGTCATTGTCCAATACAGTCAGGCATACAATGCTGTCTTCAAAAAGGGTAAAGGTGTCGTCCAGGGGAGGATCGAAGACCGGGGCGATGAGCACGAACACAAAGGCTGTATCGCAAAGACCACTTTGATCACAGATGCGGTATTGCAGGGTATCCTGGCCATTGTAATATGGATCAGGATACAGCACAATTTGACCTGAAAGCGTATCCACAAAAACGCTTGCAAAAACCGGAGGGGAAATCACTTCCAGCGAGGCGGTATCCAGATCCATATTAATATCGAAATCATTTCCCAGTACGGCGCAAACAATCACCTGGTTTTCGATGCCATTGCATTGGTCATCCGCAGCCTGGGGAGGGTAGGGAATATTCAGATTCAATACCTGCAAGATCATCACAATGCTGTCGCAAGCCCCGCCCTGATCACACAGATGAAGGATAAGGGTATCATATCCCTGGTAATTCGTATCAGGAAGATAATGGAAACAGGAATCTCCCATACCGAACTGACTAAGTTGTCCGTACCGGGCACCCGATACACTGTCCACATCGCAAAACTGGTTTTCAGGGTCAAAAAGGTGGAGGCAGATGCTTGTGCCAAGGTTCATCTGAACTAACAGCTCGAGGGTGTCAGCGGGCAGTCCCTGTTGCAGCGCGAATGGAGGGAGATTAAAGGGGGGCAAGGAAATCTGAAGGTAGCACCAGGCAGTGTCGCAGCCTCCGTTGGTATCACAGGCAATGAGGCCGAAGCTGTCGGTTCCGAGAAAAAGAGGAGCCGGGAAATATTGGAGGCAATGCGGCTGGCTTCCAGGCAAACTTATTTGACCTGAGAGCGAAAGTGGCAGAACCTGGACTATACTGACCGGGTCACCATCCGGATCGTACAAATCGAAACAGAAAAGGCTGTCCTGCCCAAAAAGGGAAACAAAAACAAAAGTATCGTTGGCCATACCGTTTAAGCGAAACTCCGGTGGATGGTTGACAGGAATGGGCAGTATGCTTAAAGAAAGGCTGTGGGTATCATTGGCACAGGGCGGAAAGCCATAGGCGATGAGGGTAATCTGCACATTTCCCTGCAGGATATCATTGGTGCCCGGATAATATACCGGATTGAGTATTCCCTGCTGACTGAATACGCCATCTCCGCCGCTCCATTGCAGGGTCTGGTAATACAGTGCTACGGCATCCAGGGGAAGGTTTTGGCCTGCATATATGCTGGTGTCGGCGCCTGCCCAGGCAATGGCGGGTTGGCAGGGCGGGCTCACATTCAGCAGTGCCGTATCGCTGTAAAAATATTGCGAAGGGGAGGGGCAGGTGGAAGTGGTGCGGCAACGGTATTGATAGCCGTTGAATGCCAGGGGAGGGCCTGTCAGCTTCAGGATGGGCCCGTTTGCGCCACTGTAAAGCGGGCCATTGAAAACATTGTTCCAGCCACTGCCACTGTTTTCCTGCCATTTATATGCCTGGGTATTGCCAAAGGCCTGAACCTGGAATGTGGCGGTGTCGCCTGCCATAATGCTTTGATAAACAGGGTGCTGTATGATGCTCCCGTGGGCAGCGAGATTGGCGCTGGTGTAAATGCCCGGGATATCCGCACCGCTGCCATCTCCGTACTGGCAGGCTCCCGGACTGAGGGTATCCCATTCGAGCCGGCCATATCCTCCGATATAAAGAAATCTCAGATTGAAAAGGGTTCCTGACCCTATGCTGATTGGGGTCACACTGAACCAGGCGACCTTAATGGCCCCTCCAATGTCATTGATCAGAAATGCACCGCTGTTGAGTTGTGGGTGCTTATCAGTATATCGCCCGTATGAAGCCGAGTTGGTGTCGTACAAAAGGCTGAGAGACATTGAGGCGACATTGTTGAACTGACTCACACTCACAGTCGCCGTAATGCTGTCTCCCGGACAGGGAGTTCCTCCTGTGATGCTGGTGAAGATGGTTTGCGCTTTCAGGTTGGCAAGCAGCAGAACCAGCATAAATGTCAGGAAGCATCGGCGCAGCAGGAACATCAGGGGAGATAGTTTTTGATCAGCCTTAATTTGTGGGTATAGCGCTGAAATTCTGTGTGAAAAATACCCTGTTGGTCAATGGGGTCGATGCGCACCTTACCGCTGGCGTGCAGGATATGGGATTCGTCGAGGATAATCCCGGTGTGCATAATCTTGCCATCCGCATCATCGAAGAAAGCAAGGTCACCCGGTTTTGCCTCTGCCAGGAAGCTGAGGTTGCGACCGTCTGTAGCCTGTTGCGAGGCATCTCTGCGCAAGCGGATGCCGCATATTTTATACACCAGCTGCGTAAATCCGCTGCAATCAATGCCAAAAGGCGAGCGGCCTCCCCAGAGATAGGGGGCGTCCAGAAAGCGTCGTCCGCTTTCGCAAATGTTCTTTCTGAGGTTGTCTCTGTCGGCCAGAATAATGCGGTTGGTTTCTCCTGAAAGAATATATCTTTTCCCGTTGATAATCAGCACTTTTCCTCTGATGCCAGGCATAGCGCTGCCGGCCGGTACGAGGATATGGCGCCTTTCTTTCTCATCAAAAAGCTGGGTGGCCAGGTCGATGACGACTTCGGTACTCCGCCCGTTGAAGTAGCGAAAATAGTCTTCCCCGATCTGAGTGATCATCTTAATGTCCACCCACCCCTCATAGTCATCCCAGGCCGTACGAATGAACAGCCAGTTCAATTGTCGGTCGGTGATCCATAAAAGCTCCCCGAACAGAATCTGGGTGACCATTTCCGACTTTTCAGAAGGTTCGCGGCGCACCGGAACCACACTTAAAGTACTGATACCATAAAGCATCGGCATCTTGCAAATTTTTGATAAAACTAAAGGTTTTTTCTGTTCGCTCGGTGGATTCAAAGGATTATACATAAGCTTGAATGTGGAGGAGGAGGAGAAGAAGAATGAGAAGGAGAATGAGAAGGAGAAGAAAAAGGAGAAGGAGTTTGAACAAAAGTTTCGGGCAAGATAGTCCGAGCTCGAGTGCGAGTTCGAACACGAATTCAAATCTCAAAGACCCCGACGGGCTCATCCTTGCTTAGCATCCCAGACTGATCGGATTCACAAGCCCCGAAGGGGCGGACCGATTAAGTAATAAGTCAGAATTCATAAGGAATAAGTCATAAGTAGGAGGAAACCGAGATAAGCGAGGAATGCGAGATAAGCGAGGCAAGCAAGAAAAGCGGACAAGCGATCTATCATATGCGCGAGTGCGAGTTTCTTCCGGACTATCCCATTACATCGACAATCAAGTAATCCTCCATTGACCTTGGCTGTATCCCATTGACTCCTTGTGCACATTGTGCCTTCCTTGTGTCTATAGCGGTTAGAATGTTTCCCGCAGATTTCGCAGATGGGCGCAGATCAGCAGGTCAGAAGGCCAGCAGGTCAGAAGGCCAGCAGGTCAGAAGGCCAGCAGGTCAGCAGATCAGAAGATCAGAAGATCAGCAGGTCAACCTTATTCAGGCATTGACACACTGAACACTGAACACTGATCACTGACCACTGATCACTGATCACTGCCCTCCCGATTCACTTCGTTCATCGGGAT
>CAZPYJ010000027.1:26316-49670 GCA_964590645.1 uncultured Lentimicrobiaceae bacterium | reverse complement strand
CTTCCCCCACGCCGCAGTTGTCGGCCTCGTCGGTGACATCGCCGGTGGCGGTCACACTGGCATCATAAGCGCAGCTGGCGTCACGGTAGATGGTGATGTCTGCCGGGGCGGTGAAGGTGGGCGGGGTATTGTCCAGTACGGTGATGATCTGCACCTGATCGGCGGCGGCATTGCCGCAGTCGTCCACCAGGCTCCAGGTACGGGTGATGATCACATTGCAGGGATCGGTATTGTCAACCACATCTACGAAGGTGGCTTCCCCCACGCCGCAGTTGTCGGCCTCGTCGGTGACATCGCCGGTGGCGGTCACGCTGGCATCATAAGCGCAGCTGGCGTCACGGTAGATGGTGATGTCGGCCGGGGCTGTGAAGGTGGGTGGGACAATGTCCACAGTGATAATGGCTGTGCCACTTACACCTTGGGAAGCACATCCATTGGCATCCACTACGCTGATCAGTGTATAGGTGGTTGTGCTTGCTGGGCTGACAGCGATAGGGTCTCCACTCTGATATGCATTTACGGTGAAGTCCGCACTGCCATCATTGATTACTACGGTATAGGGTGCGAGGCCGCCGGTGATGTTTACGGTGAGATCGGCTGAATTACCGAGGCAAATACAATTGTCGCCTGTAAGCACAGATGCAGATGGGTTCTCATTGATCACAACCGTAGCGTTTCCGCTCATATTCATTTCACAGCCGTTGCTGTGGGTAGCCAGAACTGTATATACCCCTGCCTGGGTTTGCAAACCGAAGTCGAGGCTTGCACCTGTTCCTGGGAGCACGATGGCAGTGGCAGTTCCATCCAGGATCAGGGTGTAATCTATACCTGCTTCCGAACCATCCAATCCGACGGGCACACCTATTCCTCCAGCGCAGTATGCACCGCCTCCGGTCATATTGAATACCAGCGGTACAGGAAGAACGGTGAGGGTCAGGGAGGCACTTCCGGCGCAGCCAATGGCGTCGGTGACGGTAACGCTGTAAATATGGTCACCTGCTGCAGCAGGGTTGGCTGTGGGGTTCTGAATAAATGGATTATCCAGGCCTGCCACTGGACTCCAGATGTAGGTATACGGTGCAGATCCGCCACTGGCGATTACATCCAGAGTGATGGGGGTACCCAGGCAGGTGGTGTCATCGCTAACTGCAGCAACAGGATCGTTAACCGTGATGAGGATATCATCTGTATCCTGACATCCATTAAAATCGGTAACAGTGACAGTATATAATGTAGAAGCCAGGGGGGAGGCAATGGGATTCCGGATATTGGCATTGCTCAGGCTGGCTGCATTATCCCACTGGTATGAATACGGGGGTGTTCCACTGCCGGCTGTGGCGTTAAGCTGGGCAACATTACCCAGGCAGATGGTTTGGTCGGCACCGGCATTGGCAACGGGTACAGGGTTAACTGTGACAAATAGGGTAAAGAAATTGGTGCATCCATCCGCACTGGTGTAGGTATACCTGATTTCGTGCCTGTTCAGGAAAGCCGGGAAGGTGATGGCTACCGCGGGGTCGAATATGGCTGTGCCATTTCCAAGATCGGTAATACCGTGACCCGTGAAGCTACCAAAGGGAGCCTGGTTGCCAATCAGTGTTGCCGGGGCATCATTGGCGCAGTATGTTAGGGCCAGGCCACTATAGCTAACATTGGGAAGGGGGTACACTGTGACGGTTTGACTAACTGCATTGGCACAGCCATTACCATCGACATAAGAATAGGTAACAGTATGGGTTCCCATAAAGGCCATTACCGGGTTAAAGGTAGCGGTGCCATTGCCCAGGTCAGTGATGCCAGGTCCGCTGAATATGCCATTGGGGGCTTCACTGCCATATATGGTTGTTACCGGATCGGTCACACAGTAGGCCGGGTTGAGGTTTGTGATGCTGATCACCGGAAGAGGGTTCACGGTCACAGTTTGTGTTGCAGCATTGGTGCAAGCGTTTCCGTCTGTATATGTGTAGGTGATCTGGTGATTCCCTTCGCCTGCCGTAGCCGGGTCAAAAAGGTCTCCCGCAAGGATTCCCGGACCGCTGAAGCTTCCTCCTGCAGGGCTTCCGAAGAGGGCCGCAGCGCTACTGCTAATGCAGTATGCAGGATTCAGGCCACTGAAAGAAACGACGGGAAGCGGGTGTACGGTAATGCTTTGCGTGGTGGTGTTAATGCATCCGTTCAGGTCGGTGTAGGAATAGCTCAGTGTATGGGTTCCGGCTCCGGCAATAGAGGGTACGAAAGTCCCTCCTGAAACTCCGGTGCCAGCATAAACGCCACCTGCCGGACTACCCGTAGTAAGGGCAAAGGGGGCATCATCTACGCAAACATCAGCTATAGGCCCGAAAGATACGCCGGGCAAGGGGTGCACAATGACGGTGACCGTATCACGGGCAGTTCCGCAAGCTCCTCCAACCTGCACTACGTATTGTGTAGTACTGAGGGGTGCAACGAATGGGCTGGCTGCAGTTGAGCTGAATCCCGCCGGGATGCTGCTCCAACTGTAATTTGTTCCTCCTGTAGCAGTCAAACGCAGAATGTCTCCGGCACAGATTTCCGGGCTAAGCGGATAAATGTTGGCGATGGCCTGCGCACTTGTTTGCACACTTACCGAGTTGAAAGCCTGACATCCCGCAGCATCCGTGACTGTGAGATTGTATGTGGTATTGGTGGATGGGAAGGCAAAGGGCTCGGCAATGGCGGCATTGGAAAGGGTAGCAGCATTGTCCCATTGGTAGGAGTATGGTGCAGTGCCCCCCGTGACAGTACTGTATAGCTGTGTCAGGTTGCTTGTGCATACAGTTGTATTGTAGAAGGCATCCACGCTGAGCATTGTGTTCACAAATACTGTCAGCGTGGCCGTGGCGGTAGCTCCGTTTGCGTCGGTGACCATCACAGTATAGGTGGTGGTAGTGATTGGACTGGCATCCGGATTGGCTATCTGCGGGTTGCTCAGGTTCGCAGCAGGGCTCCATTGCCAGGTGTATGGCTTCACACCGCCCCGGGCAATGGCTTCAATGGTAGTGGTCTCGCCGAAACAAATCTGCACATCATCTGCCTGCAGGGAGAGTACAGTATCAAATTCCACCTCTACTTTGTCAAGGAAGAGATCAGATCCGTTTCCAGAGGTACCGGTAAAGCGAAGTTGAACGGTTTTGCCTGTAAAGCTAACCGGAATTTGGATGGTTTCATCCTGATAGGTTCCCGGGGCAACATTTGTTGCTCCGTCATTGGAATTGAGGGCTGCCCCGTTTTTGCTCCAAAGGCTTGTCCATATCCCTGATCCTGATTCGGAGATTTCAACGGCGAAGGCATCATTGAAGCTTGCGAGGGGGGTATGCGACCAACTGAAGTTCAGCTTGGCGTCCTGGCTCAGGTTGAGCGCTGGTGTGGTCATCAGGGCTGAGCCGGAGGGCCAGTTCCAGAAATTGCAGTAGGCGGCTGTGGATCCATAAGGGGCCCAGCTGCGGCTGCCTCCGCTCAGGTTCCAGCCGGAGGGCGGCCAGGTATTGAATTCCTCCATCCAGGGGAATGTGTGTATTACCGGATCAATCCCTGTGGTGAAACTGAAGACAGGGCAGGCAGTAGCATTGCCGTTTACATTATAAGGAACAATTTGCCAGTAGTATGTTGTGCTGTAATTGAGGCCTCCCGTTGCATAGTTGGTAGCCAGACCGAGGTCGGTCCCGTTTTCCAGATTGGAAGGAGGATTATTGGTACCAAAATATAGGAGGTAAGCATCTGCAGATGGGCTTGGATTCCAGCTGAGCCCGGTGGAAACGGCGACATCCGTGGCGCCGTCAACGGGAGCAGTCGCCGCAGCACATTCCGGTACGCCGAAAACCAGTATATCATCCAGCAGTAGTCCGAAATCAAATATGGCCCCTGATCCGCTCTGGCCGACGAAAGCAATGTGAACGCTTTGTCCTGCATAAGCCCCGAGCGGGAGGGTGATTTCGGTATAGCTTATGTTGGTGGCCCCATCTACCGTGTAGAGCGTATCAGTAAAGCTGACTGCTGAAGTGCCTATCAGGACGTCAAAATCCTGAGGATGTGAATTGGATTCCACCCTGTACCAGAAATGCAGGACATCAGCCGGATTAATATTGATGGCCGGGCTGATGAGGTATGAACCCGCACCATTGCAATAGGCCGCAAAACTTCCACTGTGTACCGCATAACCGGCGGCTGCAGCTTGCTTGCTCCAATGCCCATTACCACTTTCCACCCAGGAAGTTGGCGGAAAAATGAGGCCTTCAAAACCTTCATCAAGCTGTACCTGGCCGAATGCCAGATGGGCGGTCAGGAAAAGCATCGTGAAGTAACTCAGGAATGTTCTTAGAACCCTGGACGGTAGTAATGTTTTCATAAGCGTGATTTTAAAGTATAGATTATCAATTACGGCAAACTCGTTGGGAGGGATGACCTTCATCTCTCCGGTAAATATTTCCTTTCGAT
This sequence comes from uncultured Lentimicrobiaceae bacterium, assembly GCA_964590645.1. Taxonomy (GTDB): domain Bacteria; phylum Bacteroidota; class Bacteroidia; order Bacteroidales; family JAGNHN01; genus JAGNHN01. Next base: position 45,218 of record CAZPYJ010000027.1, on the reverse strand, counting down.
TGAAAGGCCTTGCTTTTCAGTGTGTTTAGGGGCTCAGACACCCCAAAAATCCAATAAACAAAGGTAATCCATTCCCTGTAGGATTTCAAACGCATTAAGCAAAAGTTAACAAAGTATTCAACATCGAAAAAAGCTCAAGTGATTAATTATCTAAAGATTACCAAATTGTATGTTAATAATTTGTGCTTTTCGGTAAGGATGCCAAGCTGACTTAAACCTGCTGGCATAACACTCCTTTATTCCCATATTAGGCAAAAAGTGCCCATCCTCATCCCGGTTTTTTTTCCTTAAGCCTTCCTCCGGGCACCCGGGGCAAATTCATACCTTTGCAAATCAGAAGAAAAAATCACTAAGCCAAATACCCTGACAGGAAAATGTTTGAAAATCTGAGTGATCGCTTTGAGAGGGCTTTTAAGTTATTGAAAGGCCAGGGGAAGATTACCGAGGTGAATGTGGCCGATACCCTGAAAGACATCCGCCGAGCCTTGCTGGATGCTGATGTGAGTTACAAGATTGCCCGTGACTTTACCGAGACGGTCAAAGAAAAGGCCCTCGGCCAGAATGTACTGACGGCCGTTTCCCCCGGTCAGTTGATGACCAAGATCGTACACGATGAACTTACCGCCCTGATGGGAGGAAGCGAATCGGAGGTGCAAATCGATGGCAATCCCGCAGTCATCCTCATTGCCGGATTGCAAGGATCAGGAAAAACAACCTTTTCGGCCAAGCTGGCCAATCATCTGCAGAAAAAGAGAAACAAAAAAGCGCTCCTGGTTGCCTGCGATATTTATCGCCCTGCAGCCATCAACCAGATCAAAGTGCTGGGAGAACAGATTCAGGTTAAGGTATATTCGGAGGATGAAAACAAAGATCCGGTCCGGATTGCCCAAAATGCGCTGGCCTTTGCCAGAGAGTATGATTATCAGCTTGTCATTATTGATACCGCAGGCCGGCTTGCCATCGATGAAGAGATGATGAAGGAAATTGCCGCCATAAAGAAAGCGGTGCGGCCCGGCGAAACCCTTTTTGTGGTGGATGCAATGACAGGACAGGATGCGGTAAATACAGCCAGCGCTTTCAACGAAAGGCTGGATTATGAAGGGGTGGTTCTGACAAAACTGGATGGCGATACCCGGGGGGGGGCTGCCCTGACAATCCGGTCGGTGGTGGATAAACCCATCAAATTCGTCGGGCTGGGAGAAAAAATGGATGCCATCGATGTCTTCTATCCCAAACGTATGGCCGATCGTATCCTGGGAATGGGAGATATTGTCTCCCTGGTCGAAAAAGCCCAGGAGCAAATCTCCCAGGAAGAAGCACGCCAGTTGCAGAAACGCATCGCCAAGAATCAATTCGATTTTGAGGATTTTCTTTCCCAGATCAAGCAGATCAAGAAGATGGGGAATGTCAAAGATCTGATGTCGATGATCCCGGGAATGGGCAAGGCCATTCGCGACCTGGATATCGACGACGATGCTTTCAAGGGCATTGAAGCGATGATTTATTCGATGACCCCACAGGAAAGGCAGAATCCTACCCTGCTGAACGGGAGCCGGAAAAAACGCATTGCCACCGGAAGCGGAACCACGATTCAAGAACTCAACCGCTTGCTCAAGCAATTTGAAGAAACACGCAAGATGATGCGGATGATGACCGCAGGCGGGCGGCCCAATATGGCATCTGCAATGAAATCAATGCGCAGGCCCAGAAAACGCTGATGATGATGAATACACTTATTGACGGGAAGGCCATCGCAGCCGGTATAAAAGCGAAAATCGCCTCAGAAGTGAAAGCAATGCTGGATGCCGGAGAAGCGCCTCCCCACCTGGCGGCAGTGCTGGTAGGAGAAGATCCCGCATCCCAATCCTATATCCGCAGCAAGGAAAAAGCCTGCAGGGAGGTCGGTTTCCTGTCCTCAGTCTATACCCTGCCCGCTGACACTTCTGAAAAAGAATTGCTCGAGGTAATCCATTTTCTGAACAATGACGGAGGTGTGGATGGCTTTATCGTTCAGCTGCCTCTGCCCGAAGGACTGGAAGTGCAAAAGGTGATCGAGGCCATCGACTACAAAAAGGATGTCGATGGTTTCCATCCGGTGAATGTGGGCAGAATGGTGCAGGGTCAGCAAGCCTATCTTCCCGCCACACCCTTTGGCATTCAGCTGATGCTGGATAAAGCAGGGATAGAAACATCAGGGAAGCATTGCGTGGTGCTGGGCCGTAGCAATATCGTCGGAACACCGGCGTCCATCCTGCTTAGCCGCAAAGGACCACAGGGGGATGCCACGGTTACAATCTGTCATAGCCGCACTGAAAACCTGCCTGAAATCACCCGCCAGGCCGATATCCTCATCGCAGCCATCGGTAAACCCCATTTCGTGACGGCAGATATGGTCAAAGAAGGAGCAGTCGTCATCGATGTGGGCATCCACAGGATGCCCTCCGATAAGACAGCTTCCGGCTTCCGGCTCACCGGGGATGTGGACTTTGAAGAAGTCAGCCGAAAAGCATCCAGGATAAGCCCTGTACCAGGTGGGGTAGGGGTGATGACTGTGGTTGGCCTCCTCCAGAATACGCTAATGGCTGCCAAAGGTGCGATCTACGCTCACCACTGAAGCAATGTATTATGAGGCCTGCCCTTTCCTTTATCCTCCTGCTGCTCCTGATCACCGGTACGCTGTGTGCCCAGTATGGAATTTTGCCCGATACGCTTAGGGTGAAGCAGGGAGTAAAGCTTCCCTGTGCTTTGAAGGAAACCTCAGGTCTGGCCTTATACGACGGGTTGATCTGGTCTTTTAATGACAGCGGAGGGAAATCTGTGGTATATGGGATGGATCCGCAAAGCGGAAAGATATTGCGAAAGATTCGGGTAAGAAGACCCAATCACGACTGGGAAAGCATAACTGCATCACCGGAGGGATTGTGGATAGGGGATATTGGAAATAACCGTGGACAACGCAAGGATTTACAGCTCTTTTTTCTGGCTGGAGATCAATTGAAAAAGAGTGGCAAAGTGAGCCCGAAGTCCACAATCTCTGTGCATCATCCCGAGGATGATTTCCCGCAAATCAAAGGCAAAGGCCACAACCGCGACAGCGAAGCCATCATTTTTGTTCGCGGAAATATCTATCTCTTTACCAAAAACCGTCTCAATACGGATGCGTATATTGCCCCCATCTCTCCCGACCTTCCAGCACAAGCAATAATCCCTCTGGATACACTGAGGGCGGAAATGATGGTAACCGCTGCGGATTATAATGAAACAACAGACCTTCTTGCCCTAAGCGGATACTATGCCTATAGAAATTACCTGGCCTTCATACCCTTGTTTACAACTCAGCCAAATCAGTTTGGACGCGTAATCCGATATCATCTAAGGGGGCTTGATGGTGCTCAGATTGAGGCGCTTGCACTGACAGAAGAGAATGAGATTACCCTGTCCACCGAAAAAACGGGTCTCTTCCCGCAGCAAACTTTCCGACTGAATGCCGGCCGCCTTGCCCTGCCCACAGGAGTGCGGCCTGATGTTTGCCTGGAAAGTGCGGTGGAAATACTAAGCGCTTACGTTGATCCTGCGAACCACTCCCTGCATTACAGGCTGAACAAAGCGGGCAAAGAGATCAAAGCGGAAGTGATCGGTTTTCGGGGCAAAAGGTATTACCGGGGGAAGATAGGGCAGACAAAAGAAGGGGTCCTCCGTTCGGCTGAATTTTCACAGCTTCCGCTTGATCAGCCCTTATTCCTGAGAATTGAGGGTGATGGCGTTTACTTCAGTCATCGGATTGCGCTACCTTAAACAAGAAACCATTGACTACTAAGCTGCATTCATTTCTTCTGAAGCTATTGTTCGCCGGAATAATGGCCTTTCTTTTCACTGTGCCGCTCAGGGGGCAGCAAAACCTGCATACCCAAAACAGCAGAGCGGAAAAGGCCTATAGAAAAGCATTGTCGCTGTTTCAGCAAAGACAATACACCCAGGCCGAATATAGCCTTCAGGATGCAGTCAGACTCGATCCTGCTTTTCTGGAAGCCTGGTTAATGCTGGGTGATGTGTATGCCGAGAAGAAAGATCCGGACCTGGCGATCGAAGCCTATCGTTCGGCTATTCAAATCAATCCGGAGGTTTTTCCCCCGGCTCTGGTAGTCCTGGCCAGAATGCTCAGATCCAGGGGAGAATATGAGGAGGCCCTGAGCTATTATCGCCATTATCTGCGTCTGGCAGGTGAAGGCAAATTGAAAGAAGAGGCGCAAATGGGCGAAGCTTCCTGCCTGTTTGCCCTGAATGCCTTGCAGAATCCGGTTCCTTTTGATCCGATGAACCTGGGCGCGGGAGTGAATTCTGAGTTCGATGAGTTTGTCAATGCCATATCGTCTGACGGGGAACATTTATATTTTACGGTGAAGCTGCCTGCTGCTGAGCACTCCCCCTACGCCGGAAAGTTGGTGGAAGATTTCTATTATTCAGAATGGGGGGATGACCAATGGCAGTTTCGCCGTCCCCTTGGAGAACCGGTGAATACCCCGGGCAATGAAGGTGCCCTGATGATTTCTGCAGATGGACGCTACCTCTTCTTCGCCGGATGCGAGCGCCCGGACGGATTCGGGAGCTGCGATATTTATTATGCCATCAGGGAAGGAAAAAATTGGAGTGAACCCCGCAATCTTGGCCGGCCGGTGAATTCAGGCCGATGGGATTCTCATCCCTCTTTTGCTTCAGATGGAAGGACCCTCTATTTCTCCAGCAACAGGGGTGGAGGAAAAGGAGGTGCCGACCTGTGGATGTCCAGGGTGAATGAGGACGGGAGTTGGTCTTCTCCCCAAAACCTGGGCGATCAGATCAACAGCGCCGGCAATGAGATGTCTCCCCATATCCACCCGGATGGCAGAACCTTGTACTTTGCCTCGGATGGACACCCCGGAATGGGTGGCCTGGATATTTTCGTCACCCGAATGAAGGATGATGGAAGCTGGGATACACCCCGCAACCTGGGTTATCCTATCAATACCCTGGCCGATGAGCTGGCCCTGATCGTAGATGCTTCCGGTGCTTTGGCCTACTTCTCCAGCGACAAGCTGGGGGGCTCCGGTAAGTATGATGTCTATCAGTTTCCCCTCTACGCCGAAGCCCGGCCGCTGCCGGTTACCTATATGAAGGGGCAGGTGCTGGATGCCCAGACCGGACAATTCCTGCAGGCCCGTTTTGAGCTCATCGATCTGGAAAGTGGCCGGACCGTGGTGGAATCCTGGTCAGATAAACAAAAAGGAGATTTCCTGGTGTGCATTCCCTCCAATGCTTCTTATGCCCTGAATGTTTCAGCGGATGGCTACTTATTCCATTCCGAACACTTTTTCCTTCCCCCGGATTACACCCAGTTGCATCCCTACAAAAAAGACATTCCGCTGCAAAAAATCAGCGTGGGGAAATCTGTGGTGATGCAAAATGTCTTCTTTGATACCGACCAGCATCAGCTCAAGCCGGAGTCTAAAGTAGAGCTGAATAATCTGGTCCGGCTCCTGGAGGAGAATCCGGGAATGCAGATTGAGATCGCCGGGCATACAGATAATGTCGGCAGCGAGGCCTATAACCTCCAACTGTCTGAGCAGCGTGCCAGTACTGTTTTCGATTTCCTCGTGGCCAATGGCATTGCCAAAGAGAGACTCACCTTCAAAGGTTATGGTTTTTCTGCTCCCATCGCCGATAATAATACAGAAGAAGGCCGTGCCCAAAACCGGCGCACCGCCTTTACCGTGACTGCTTTGTAGTGGATGCAGCTGTAATGAGCTGGCTTTGTTTCCTGACTGACATTGTCTTGTGATTGTATCAGGGTTTTGGATCGTCCAAATCAATCAGGATGTGATGGCTGCGATAGGCGGAAAAAATTCCCAGACCATCCTCCATATTGGAATAGATCAGGGTGGGTTCTGAAAAAGGATCATCACCGTAGTAGTTGTCCAGAGTACTATGGTAGCGATAGTAGGCTTCATCAGTGGTCATCAAAAACAGTTCAATCTGCAGGTTTTCTCCTCCCCAGATGTTTGCTTCAATCCTGAAACTCATTGTTGTCCCGTCTTTTTCCGTATCGGAGATATACTCAGATCCCCGGCTTAAATAAAGTCGGTTGGAATAGGTTTCCTTCCCCCCCTGGTCAAACTGGTAATGGGCATATCCTCCCACACGATAGAAGTGACCTTCACCCGGAAGGTCGGTAAAGCGGAACTGGATGATGTACCGGCTCTCGAAATCCTGATGTATGGTTTCAATATCCGTAATCTCCAGGCTGGTATTCATTTCAGCGGGGATACGGCATTTCCCTCTGATGGTTCTGCCATCTGTCAGTGTGGCCGTCAGCTCGTATTCTTCGTCCGCTTGCAGCTCCCATCCCAGCACCTCCAGGTAAAAAGTATAATGCTCCTCCGACCAGGGGATCTGGCTTTGGTCTTTGGGTCCTTTGAGGATGACTGTGGCATCGGGAAAAGATGGGTTCTGTATTGCTGTGCTTTGCGGACCGAAAACGGGCATCGTTTCGCCCAGCATTACGGTGATGCTGTTTGTTTCCGGACTGATAAAAGAAGTCATCACCAATTTAGGTTCATAATCCGGAAGGTCAACCTCCGTGACGAGGTCTTCGCAAGAGGAGGATAAAAAGAGGCCGGAAAATATCAGACTTACATAAAGAATATGTCTTTTCATTTCTTTGTCGCTTTAAAAATCGATGCTATAAGAGATGGAAGGGATCATAGGGAAAAGGGATACCTGTTTCAGCACCCTTTCATTGTTTCTCTCCCAATCGTTGTCGATATAATAGAAGAAGGGATTTTTGCGGTTGTAAACATTGTATACACTGATTTCCACCGTGCGCTTGTATTTGCCTTTGTCTTTGTGGAACTGCACACCCAGATCCATTCTGTGATAGGGTGCCATCCGGAAGCTGTTCTTTTCACCATAGTCGCTGACATAGTGGAAGGAGTAGTAATCCCAGAACCAGTCGTTTCCAGAAGCATATTGGCTGGGGGGTTGGTGAGTAAAGGCATAGTATTCAGCAAGGGGAAGGGTGATGGCATTGCCGGTGCCATACACCCAGGTGCCGCTGATGGTAATTCTGTCTGTGGGCTTATAAATCCCCACTACCGAAATGTCGTGACGCCGGTCGTAGCGAGCAAAGTACTTCTGGCCAAAGTTTAGCTCATCAAACTGCATCCAGGTCCAGGAAAGGGTGTAGCCAATCCAGCCGCTGAACTGCCCCTGTTTTTTCTGCAGCAACAATTCAATGCCATAAGACCAGCTTTTTCCTGCGGTAACATTCTCCTCCCAGCTAAAGTCATCGGCATCGCTTGGATCATCGATCAACAGGAAACTGGCTCCTTCTTTATACCCCAGTATGTCTTCCGATAACTTATAATAACCCTCCAGAGAAATGCCCAATCCCTGGCTGAGCAGGTCTTTCGCCAGACCAGCAGCCACCTGAGTGGATTTCTGAGGGCCGGTGGTTTCAGTAGAAGGCACCCAAAGGTCGGTGGGCAGACCGATGCCGGTATTGCTCAGCAGGTGCACATACTGGTTCATCATCGCATAGCTGGCTTTAGCCGACAAATCTTCCCTGATCTTATACGCTACAGACAGTCGGGGTTCGGGCCGCAGGCTGGTTTTAGTTTTATGACTGAAATGGCTCAGCCTCATCCCGGCATTCAAAAGCAAATGCTGTCCGATCCGGGCCTCGTCCTCGATATACAAACCGGATTCCACTGTATAGATATCGTTGATCTTCTCGGTATATTCATTGGCGTAACTGTCGTTCAGGACAAAAGCACTGGGGCTGAAACGGTGCAGGGTGGTCTGGAATCCTGCCCTGATGCGGTGATCGGGACTCACAAAGAAATCCAGGTCGTGCTTCAGGCTGATGTCCCTGATCCCGGATCGGTAGCGCATTTCCCAGAAGCTGTCCTTGTATTTGTCTTCTTCATAGATATTCATATCATAATTGCTGTAGATCAGGGATGTGTTCCCGAAGATACGGCTGGAAAAGAGGTGGTTCCAGCGGAGGGTGGCCGTGGCATTCTCCCAGTAGAGGCCTCCTTCCGTTTCGCTGTAGCCATAGCGGTCCCAGAAACTGAACTTATCCCGTCCAAAGTAGGCGCTCAGGTATAGCTTGTCTCTGGTGCCGAAGTCCCAGTTTAGTTTGGTGGTGAAGTCATAGAAGTAATAGCCCACTTTTGTGTCTTTGGGTTGAAAGGGGCGGGTGAGGGCATCGATATAAGTACGTCTGCCGGAAATCAGGAAGCTGGCCGTATCTTTTTTGATGGGGCCTTCCAGCACCAGGCGGGAAGAGATCAGCCCGATGCCGGCAGCTCCGCGCAGGGTTTCCTTGTTGCCATCTTTCATATTCATATCCACCACTGAGGATAAACGGCCGCCATAACGGGCAGGAAACCCGCCTTTGATCAGTTCGATGCTCTTGATGGCATCGCCATTGAAAAGAGAAAAGAAGCCGAAGAGATGATTGGCATTGTAAACTGTGGCATCATCCAGGATAATCAGATTCTGGTCGGGCCCCCCGCCCCGCACATAAAGACCACTGGTTCCTTCCGTGCCCGACTGTACCCCGGGCATCAGCTGCAGGGCTTTAAACACATCTTTCTCACCCAATAAGGCCGGAATGTCTTTCACCTGACTCACCGGCAATTCGATGGTACTCATCTGCACCATCTCGCTGATCTTCTCCACCCTGTCAGCCCTTACTTCCACGCCCTCCAGCTCCACACTGGGTTTCAGGGATACATTATGGATCAGCTCCTTGTCGAGCTCGATCCTTGCCTCCTGTGCGGCATAGCCCACAAAGGAATAGATAATGCGATGCTCCCCGGCAGGCAGGGTGAGAGAATAGAATCCATAGCGATTGGTCGTGGTCCCTTTTTTCAGAGCGGGGACGTAAACATTGACCCCGATCAGGAGTTCCTTACTGCCTGCCTCAGAGACATACCCGCTCAATACGTGACTTTGCGCCTGAGCTTGTATCGTTATGATAAACAAAAGCGGGATTAGGAGTCGAATAAACCTTTTCATACAGATTATTTAGAAAAAGACGGCCAGGAACGTTTTAGCATTGACGGCATTGCGCGGCAGGCGAAAATCGTATCTTTGACCCCATCCCAAAATTATAACAGCTATGCGTAGCATTTACAAACCCATCCTCCTTTTTGTTGCCATCCTTTCTGCTCAACATATCAGTGCCCAGGATTGCAGCCAGTACTTCCCTTACCAGCAGGGAACACGCATCGAAATGACCCAGTTCGATGCCAAAGACAAGGAACAAGGCAAGACTACCCAGGAAGTCATCCGTTTTGAAGAAAGTTCCGGGGGCTTTTCTGCCACGGTAAAAATGCAGATGGAAGACAAGAAGGGCAAGGAGCAGTTTGAGACAGAACTCACGCTGCATTGCGATCAGGGTGTTTTTAAGGTAGATATGGACCAATATATTACCCCTGAAATGCGGGAATCTTTCCAGAATATGGAATTTGAAATAGAAAGCCGCGACCTGGAAATTCCGCTTGATCTTAAAGTAGGACAGAAGCTGAATGATGGAATGATCACCCTGAAGGCCTCCTCGGGAGGAATGGGAATGATGAACTTTACGGTCAACATTCTCAACCGCAAAGTAGAGGCCAAAGAAAAAGTGGTGAGCCCGGCCGGGGAATTTGATTGTTTTAAGATCAGTTATGAACTGGAAACACAAATGATGGTCAAAATCAGAACCCTGGCAGCAGAATGGATATCAGAAGGTACAGGGGTGGTCAAATCGGCGGAATACAGTAAAAGCGGTAAGTTGAAGAGCTATACTTTGCTTACCGCCATTGAACAACCTTAACTCTTTTTTACGGCGTGAGTATTGTCACCCAATATCCTTTCTGGTACATCCTTGCCTGCCTGGCTGCAGGCCTGCTCTATGCTATGCTGCTCTATTACCGTGAACGCAGCAATGCCTTTCCCCCTGCCTTCCGCTGGGGAATGGGGATATCCCGCTTCCTGGTCACTTCTGCCATCGCTTTCCTCCTGCTCAGCCCCCTGGTGAAGCACCTGCGCCTGCACCGGGAAAAGCCCATTATTATTATGGCGATGGATAACTCTGCTTCCGTGGGAATGGGGGAAGACAGCGCACAGCAGCGCTCATTCATACGGACTGAATGGGCACTGTTGCACGATGAACTCAGTAAGGATTTTGAGTTGCGAACCTTTTTGTTTGGTGATGGAGTAAAGGAAGCCAGCACACCATCCTTTTCAGAGAAGTACACCGATGCTTCTCTGCTGATGCAGGAACTGGAAGCCCGTTTTGTAAACCGCAATGTGGGTGCCCTGCTGCTGGCTACCGACGGCTTGTTCAACCGGGGTAGCAATCCGGCCTACGACAAGGAGGAATATGCCTATCCTGTCTTCTCCATCGCCCTGGGCGATACAATGCAGCAGCGCGACATCCGCATTTCCCGCCTTTATTACAACCGCATCAGCTACCTGGGCAATGACTTTCCGGTGGAGGTGGTGGTGCAGGCTCACGGCTACCAGGATCAGCCCCTGAGGCTGGAGATCCGCAATCGGGGTCGTGTGTTGCAAAGCCATACGATTACCCCTGCTTCGGAGGCCTTCAGTACTATCCTCGACCTTCGCCTCACCGCTGCTGAGCCTGGCGTGCAGAGATATGAGTTTCACCTCTTGCCCAAAGAAGGTGAAGTGAGCGAAACCAACAATCTGCAGGAAGCTTTTGTGGAAGTGCTGGATGCCCGTCAGAAAGTGCTCATCCTGGCACACGCAGCCCATCCGGATATTTCCGCTCTGCGGCAGGCCATCGAATCGAATGAGGGTTTTGAAGTGCAGCTTGAAATGGCTGCGGAATCGAATGCCAATCCCGAAGATTACAACCTGATTATCCTGCACCAATTGCCCTCACAGGCTTATCCCATCCGGAGTCTGTTGGAGCGGATTCGGATACAGGATGTTCCGGTATGGCTGGTGCTGGGTCCACAGACGAACCTGATGGTGCTCTCACTTTTGGAAACCGGCCTGGTGATGCGCGACGTCAAACCGGGCTTCAATGATGCCAGGGCTTTTGCTGATGTCAATTTCAGTCTTTTCACCTTGCCACCGGGCTGGGCGGAGAGGGCAGGGGATTACCCGCCCCTGAGCGTTCCCTTCGCCGATTACGAAGCCCGGGGAAACCTGCAAACCCTCTTTTATCAGGATATTGGGAAAGTGAAAACACCCTATCCTCTCCTTACCTTCCGGCATCAGGGTGGCCAGCGACTGGCTGTGCTGGCAGGAGAGGGAATATGGCGCTGGCGCCTGCAGCACTACCGGATGTATGGAGACCATCGTGGCTTCGACCGCCTGATCACCCAAAGTGTGCAATACCTTTCACAACGAGCCGATAAAAGCCGCTTCAGAGTGCTGGCTGAATATACCTACCCGGAGAATACAGCGGTAAGAATGGAAGCCGAACTCTACAACGAAACCTATGAACTGGTGAATGAACCGGATGTGAGCCTTAAGCTGATGGATGATTCGTCCAGAACTTACCCGCTGAACTTCTCCCGCAAAGGAATGGCCTACAGCCTGGATGCCGGAGTATTGGCTCCGGGTAACTACACCTATAGTGCAGAGGTTTCTTATGGAGGAGAATTGTTGCAAAGCAGCGGAAGCTTTGTAGTGAGTCCGGTGCTGATCGAATTGATGCAGACCCGGGCCGACCACAGTTCACTTCACCGCATATCCGGCAAGAGCGGGGGCAAGCTGTTGTATCCGGATGAATTAAAGAGGCTGCCCGAAATCCTGAGAAGCAAAGAAGACATTAAACCCATTGTCTCTCAAAAGAAAATATACAGCGAGATCATTCACCTGAAATGGATCTTTGCCCTCTTGCTGCTCCTGCTTACTTTCGAATGGTTCTTCCGCCGCTGGTTGGGATCCTACTAAGCGCACGAAACAATGTTTTACATTTTCTCCAAGATCCTGTCCTTCCTGCTCTCACCCGTTCTTTGGATGGGGATCGCCCTTATATGGGTGGTGGCTCCACGCAGGAAGCGAAAGGTCGTCCGCAGGGCCTGGATTGCAGCCATTTTTTTCTATCTGCTGATGAATCCCTTCCTGACCGATGAATGGATCAGGTTGTGGGAAAAACCAATGAGTCATCCGACACAGGAAAACTATGCTGCCGGCATTGTGCTGGGCGGACATATGCTGAGCTGGGACAAGATGCAGCAGCGTTACATTTTTAGAAAACACACCGACCGTTTCCTTCAGGCGGTATTGCTGTACCATCAGGGCCTCATTGATAAAATTGTGATCTCCGGAGGGCCCGGACATCCGCTGCACCCCGAAGAGCGGGAAGCTTATTTTCTCTTCAATTACCTGCGTGAAACCGGCATCCCGCGAGGCGATGTCCTCTTTGAGGCCCGTTCACGCAATACCTATGAGAATGCGGTGGAAAGCCGTCGGCTGCTGGAAGAGGCCGGAATTGGAGCGCCCCTGCTGCTGATCACCTCTGCGATGCATATGCGCCGATCTCAGGCCGTTTTTGAGAAGGCCGGGATCAATGTGGAAGCCTATGCCACCGACAAACTGAGCGGCCCCAGGCGCTGGGATGCCGAATACCTTCTTTTGCCCCGCATAGATAGCCTGATCAAATGGCGCCTATTGCTCCACGAGCTCATCGGATTGAATGCCTATCGCGTGATGGGGTATGCGTGAGCTTCAGTGGTCAGTGATCAGTGGGTCAGTGGTCAGTGATCAGTGGGTCAGTGGTCAGTGGACAGTGGGTCAGTGGACAGTGTGTCAGTGGTGCCGCGCTGTGCGTAGCGTCCTCGCTACGCACGATTAAAAGCGTAGGCTCCAGCCTGGGTTGCAGGAATGCGTGTTGACAATTTTAGCAAGGATCTACAAGCCCGTAGCGAGGACGCTACGGACAGCGGAGCAGTAAGCTAATATATTTGATGCAAGAGCAAGAGCATACAGCATACAGTAAAGCTATGATTGCCGAAGTGCAGCCGAAGGGAATAGGTCAGAATCTCATTGGATTGTGTTGATATGAATGTATTATTCATAGTAATAAGGTCAGCTTTAACCTGACAACAATGATACGAATAATGATTTTAAGTTATGATGTGTTGTAGTAAAAGAGTCAGCTATTCACCCGAACTTTGGCGCTTCGATCTCAATAACCCATCAATCTGCTTCTTCCGGAAAACACTATTTTTGCCCTGCTATGGAAATCATTACCGCAGAACAGACGGAGATCGCACGCTTTGCGCGCGTTCTGGCACACCCCGTGAGGGTCTATATCCTCGAATTGCTCTCAAAGCAAAGCTGCTGCTATAGCGGCGATCTTTCTGAAGAGCTTCCCATTGCCAAATCCACCCTTTCCCAACACCTGAAAGAACTCAAAGAAGCCGGCCTGATCCAGGGCGAAATCGAACTGCCCCGCATCAGGTATTGTATCAACCAGGAGAACTGGGAAAAAACACATCAGCTTTTTCATCATTTTTTCGTCCGATAGTTTTTTTTATACCTTTGTTCGTATTATTACGAACAAATGCAAGAGCAATGGACATTGTCATTCTGGGTACAGGTTGCCCCAAGTGCAGAGACCTTGAAAAACTCACCCGTGAAGTGGTTGCGGATCAAGGCCTGGCGGCTGAGGTCAGCAAGGAAGAAGATATTGTAAAGATTATGGGCTATGGCGTGATGCGTACCCCCGGCCTGGTGGTGGATGGAAAAGTGGTGCTCAGCGGACGCCTGCCTTCCCGTGATGAACTGAAAGGATTATTAACCCCCTAATAAGCACACAAATGAAAAAGCTGAATCTTATCCTCATCCTTCTCGCCTTTGCCGTCCAGGCCGCATTTTTGAGTCCGGAAGCCACAGCTCAGGCTAAAGCTGCGAAAACAGAGGTGAGCCAGAAAATTGAAGTCTACTACTTCCACTACAGCCGCCGCTGTGCAAGCTGCATCGCCGTAGAAGAGGAAGCGGAACGCTCCCTGAAGGCTCTGTACCCGAAAGCGGTGGAGCAGGGGATGGTCACATTCATTTCCGTGAACATCGAAGAAGCCAACAATGCCCCTCTGATGAAATCCCTGGGAGTGCAGGGCCAGACTTTGCTGGTGGTGTCTGGTGACAATCAGGAAAACATCACCAATGCAGGATTTCTGCACGCCCGCTCCAATACGGATAAATTCAGAAAGACCCTTAAAGAATCTGTGGCCAAAGTACAGTCCTGATGGAATTTCTTACTTCCTTGCTTGAAGGCAGCAACTTTCCGCTGCTAACGGCATTGGTATTGGGTTTGATGACTGCCATCAGTCCCTGCCCTCTGGCTACCAATATAACCGCGATTGGATTCATTTCCAAAGACCTCACCAGCCGTAGAAAAGTCTTTATCAATGGCCTGGTTTATACCCTTGGACGTCTCCTGAGTTATACCGGACTGGCTGCCGTGCTGTACTACAGCGCCGACCAGTTCAAGGTGGCGGGATTCTTTCAGCAATACGGGGAAAAGATCATAGGACCTCTTTTCATCCTGATCGGTATCGTGATGCTGGGGGTGATCAAAATCAACTTCCCCGCACTGGGCGGACTCACCCGCCGCATTGAAACCAAAGGTGTTAGTGGCTACTGGGATGTGCTGTTGCTGGGGGTCGTCTTTGCCCTGGCCTTCTGCCCCTACAGTGGCGTCCTTTATTTCGGGATGCTCATCCCCCTGACGATCAGCAGCAGCGAAGGCTTATTGCTGCCGGCCGTCTTTGCCATCGCCACCGGGATCCCCGTCATCATCTTTGCCTGGCTCATCGCCTACACCGTGGCCGGGGTCGGTTCTTTCTATAATAAGGTGAAGACCTTTGAAATCTGGTTCAGAAGGGTGGTGGCCGTCCTGTTCATCCTCGTGGGGATCTATTATGTCTATCTGACCTTATTCTGATTTTTTTATCTGTATTGTTCGGGTTTTTGCGAACATTGGGAGCGTAAGCAATGAAAAAAGAACTTCGTATTCTCTTATGGATCAGCGTGATTTTTCTGGCGGCCTTCTATATGCCCCTGGAGAACCTGCGTTTTCAGGAAGCCATAATGGCTACCCTGGATCTGTCGCGATGGTATGCCCGTGAACACGTCATCCTCTGTCTTTTGCCTGCCTTTTTTATTGCGGGTGTCATCTCAGTTTTTGTCAGTCAGGCAGCAGTGCTGAAATACTTTGGTGCCCAGGCAAAGAAATGGGTGGCCTACAGTGTGGCCTCGGTTTCGGGTACCATCCTGGCCGTGTGTTCCTGCACCATTCTTCCCCTTTTCAGCAGCATTCATAAAAGAGGCGCCGGGCTGGGTCCGGCCATCGCCTTTTTGTATTCCGGTCCGGCCATTAACATCCTGGCCATCATTCTCACCGCCCGTATCCTGGGTTTTGAGCTGGGCGTGGCGCGTGTGATCGGGGCTGTGGTTTTTGCGGTGGTGATCGGCGTGGCAATGTCGCTCATCTACCGGAAAGAAGAAAAAGTAAAGGCGGAAGAACAGATGCACATTGTGGTTCCCCCCGAGAAGCGCCCGCTCTGGCAGACCGCATTTCACTTTTTCGTGCTGGTCTTTATTCTGGTCTTTGCCAACTGGGGAAAGCCCGGAGATGAGGTAAGCAGCGGGGGATGGTACTGGCTATGGGCCAACAAATGGTATATCACCTCGGCCTTTAGCTTGCTTCTGGTCTTTTCCCTGATATTTATCCTCAAACTCAAAGCCTGGCAGGTGATCCTGGCGGCCACCCTGACAATGGCTGCAGGCATATTTTTCGATTCTCCGCTAATCCCGATGGTCGTCGGACTGGCCGGGGTGAGCATCATTACCCTGCTGGATAAAAGGGATCCGGACAATAAGGAATGGACGATGGCCACCTGGGATTTTACCAAACAGATTATGCCGATGCTGGCCATAGGCGTGGTGATTGCCGGCTTCCTGCTGGGTTCTACCCACGATGATGTCCAAATGGCCGGGATCATCCCCAATCAGTGGATTGTGAGCCTGGTAGGAGGGAACTCCCTCTTCTCCAATGTCTTTGCTTCCATCGTGGGAGCCTTTATGTATTTCGCCACCCTCACCGAGGTGCCCATTCTTCAGGGCTTGCTCGCAGCAGGGATGGGCAAAGGTCCTGCCCTGGCGCTCCTGCTAGCCGGTCCATCTTTGTCATTGCCCAATATTCTGGTGATCCGTCAGGTGATTGGTACCCAGAAAACGGTGGTCTATGTGTTGTTGGTGGTGGTGATGGCGACCATCTCCGGATTGATCTACGGTGCGATTTGATTTGATATGCAATTAGAATGAAGCATCTCCTTCCCTATATCAAGGTATTTCTGCCCCTCCTGCTTTTATTGCTGTTTTTTTTGGCGAAAGATGAGGTGCTGCAATTCCTGGGGTCCAGCCTGATAGAAGGACAGCCCACGAAGACGGAGAAGGTTTTTCCTCAATACAATCTTAATGATCGCCCGGAGCTAAAAGGCAGCCTGATTGAAATCGGGGCCAAAAGTTGCCTTTCCTGCCGCAAAATGGAGGCGGTCATTGCAAGCCTCGAAGAACGCTATGCAGACAGCTTGCACATTGAGCGGGTGAATATTACGGAGGCTGAAGGCTTGGCCAGGGGAAAGGTGTTTGGAATGGTGGCCATTCCCACCCAGATCATCCTTGATCCTTCGGGCAGAGAAGTATTCCGGCACACAGGATTCATCCCGCGGGAGGCGCTGGAAAAGGAATTAAAAACCACCCTGGGAATAAATGATTAGTTCTTTGGATGTTAATCATTTATTAACACGGAGAAAAAGATCCACTTTCTATTTTTGAAGCCTATGAAAAAGATATTGATACTTTGCACCGGCAACAGCTGCCGCAGCCAGATGGCCCACGGCTTTCTGCAATCTTTTGACTCCTCCCTTACTGTCTGCTCCGCGGGTACCGAAGCCTCCGGCAAGCTGAACGAAAGGGCTGTAGCCGTGATGAAGGAAATCGACATTGACATCAGCCATCACACTTCCGATTCGGTGGAGCAATACCTGGATGAGGAATGGGATTATGTGATCACCGTTTGTGGGGGCGCCAATGAAGTCTGTCCGGCCTTCATCGGGAAAGTGAAATCCCGATTGCATATTGGTTTCGACGATCCCTCGCATACGGTAGGAGAGGAGGATTTCATCTGGAGCGAGTTCAGGAGAGTAAGAGATGAGATTCAGCAGGCTTTCCGGAAATTGTATGAGGAGCAAATCAAGCCTAGCTGATATTTTTCTTTTGATGTGTTGACAGTCTTGTATGGCTGTCGCTTACTGTTCAATTAATTTGCAAGACGATGACAGAAAAGAAATCCATTGGTTTTTTTGAAAAATACCTGACTATCTGGGTTGCGATCTGCATTTTGGCAGGCATTGGCATTGGCTATGTAGCCGGCGACAGCATTCGTTTTTTAAGTGATATGGAGATCAGTGGGGTGAACATTCCGGTGGCCATCCTGATCTGGCTGATGATCTATCCGATGATGCTGCAGATTGATTTTTCCAGTCTGAAAGCCGTGGGGCGGAGGCCGAAAGGGGTGGTACTGACCCTGGTCGTCAACTGGCTGATCAAGCCCTTTTCGATGGCTTTCTTCGCCTGGATCTTTTTTGAACATTTGTATTCGGCCTTCATCTCTCCCGAGCAGGCAGGCGAATACATTGCCGGTGCCATTCTGCTGGGAGCGGCACCCTGCACGGCGATGGTTTTTGTGTGGAGTTACCTCACCGATGGCGATCCCACTTACACCCTGGTGCAGGTTTCCCTGAACGACCTGGTCATCCTGGTAGCCTTTGTACCCCTGGTGGGTTTGCTGCTGGGCATCACCAATATCAGCATCCCTTACGACACCCTTTTTGCTTCCGTCGTGGTTTTTGTGGTGGTCCCATTACTGGCGGGTTATCTCACCCAGCGCTGGCTGGTTGGCCGTCGTGGTGCCGAATGGTTTAAGACCCGTTTTCTCCCGGCTTTCAAGCCCGTTTCGGTGATGGCGCTGCTGCTCACCCTGGTGCTTCTGTTTGCTTTCCAGGGCAACACCATTTTGGCCCGGCCCCTCATCATCTTATTGGTAGCGGTGCCTTTGGTGATCCAGACCTACTTCATCTTCTTTATGGCCTGGTACGGGGGGCGTTGGCTGAAGCTTCCCCATCCGATATGTGCGCCTGCGGCTTTGATTGGCGCCAGCAATTTCTTCGAGCTGGCCGTTGCCGTGGCTATCGCCCTTTTCGGCCTCGACAGTCCTGCGGCATTGGTCACCGTGGTTGGCGTGCTGGTCGAAGTCCCGGTGATGCTGTCCCTGGTGGCTTTTGCCAACCGTCACAGGGTTTAGGATAAATCCTCTTCCTCTTCCTCTTCCTCTTCCGGTCAGAAACCTGCTAATAGTCATTGTTATTTTCGTGATAGGGCGGAGAGCTGCACCACAGATAACACAGATTAGCACAGATTATCAGGGAGAAAGGAATCTGTGAAAATCTGAGAAAATCCGTGGTTTTAATGTTTTTTAGCAAGCCTGCCTTCCCCAATATGTTTCAAGTCAGGATCAATGCACCACAGCCAACACAGATTAACCCAGATTGACACAGAGCCTTAGAACACGAACACAGGCCCGAGGAAGAAGAAGCTACCATCTGCTGCCACCGCTTTAATCAAGGTCGAAAACGCACCTCCCTGTCCCTGTCCCTGTCCCTGTCCCTGTCCCTGTCCCTGTCCCTGTCCCTATTTGACCCCTCCCCGGCCCTCCCCTTAGAGGGGAGGGAGATCCTTACTTTTCCCAGTTCCTGTTCCTGTTCCTGTTCCAGTTCCTGTTCCTGTTCCAGTTCCTGTTCCTGTTCCTGTTCCTGTTCCTGTTCCTG
>CAZPYJ010000027.1:26131-26216 GCA_964590645.1 uncultured Lentimicrobiaceae bacterium | reverse complement strand
CTGTTCCTGTTCCAGTTCCTGTTCCTGTTCCTGTTCCTGTTCCTGTTCCTGTTCCTGTTCCAGTTCCAGTTCCAGTTCCAGTTCC
>CAZPYJ010000027.1:18665-26031 GCA_964590645.1 uncultured Lentimicrobiaceae bacterium | reverse complement strand
TGTTCCTGTTCCTGTTCCTGTTCCTGTTCCTGTTCCTGTTCCTGTTCCTGTTCCTGTTCCTATCCCTATCCCTATCCCTATCCCTATCCTTTTCCCTAAATCCCTGGCTAAAGAAATTTCCTTAGTTTTGATCAGCAGCTGATATCTTTGTCTGCAAAGACACAGAAGAAGCATCTTCCAATCCCTGCTGTCAATGGAAAACATCGCCATATCCGATCTGAAACTGGGCATCATTGCCGGAGGCCAGCTGGCCAAAATGCTGATACAGGAAGCCAGCAAATGGGACATTTCAACTTATGTGCTGGATGAAGACGATCAAAGCCCGGCCCGCTGCATCGCTTCCCACTTTATCCAGGGCAGCCAAAGGGATTACCAGGCCGTCTATGCCTTTGGTAAACAGGTGGATGTGCTCACCTTTGAGATCGAAAATGTGAATGTGGATGCCCTGCGGCAACTCAAAAAGGAAGGCCTGCGCATCCATCCCGATCCGGAGATACTGGCCCTGATCCAGGATAAGGGAACCCAGAAGGAGTTCTATCAAAGAAATGGAATACCCACTGCAGCTTTTCGGCTGTATGATGAGGTAGCCGCGATCCGGGCCGATCTCAATACAGGAACACTGAACTTTCCCTTTGTGCAGAAACTGCGCGTGGGAGGCTACGACGGCAGAGGAGTGGCGGTGATAAATGATGAAGCCGGGCTGTCGCGCCTGCTGCCGGGACCTTCGGTGGTGGAGGACAGGGTGGATGTCACCCGGGAAATATCCGTGATTGCTGCCCGCAATCGAAAGGGGGAGGTGAAGTGTTTTCCTGTGGTGGAGATGATTTTCGACCCCCAAGCCAACCTGGTTGATAAACTCATCTGCCCTTCCACCATCACCATCGAGCAGTCGGAAAAAGCCAAAAGCATCGCCAGTGAACTCGTGGATGTATTGGAAATGGAGGGCATACTGGCCGTGGAGTTCTTTGTGGATGCCCGGGGGGATGTTATTGTGAACGAGATGGCACCCCGTCCGCACAACAGCGGGCATCATACAATCGAGAGTATGATTACTTCCCAGTTTGAACAGCAGCTGCGGGCCATCCTGAACCTGCCATTGGGCAGCGTGCGGATGAAACTGCCCGCAGTGATGGTGAATATGCTGGGGGAGGAAGGCTGCGAAGGCCCGGTGAAATATGAGGGCCTGACAGAGAGTATGCGGATAGAAGGCGTTAAGATTCACCTCTATGGAAAGAAACACACCAAGCCTTTCCGTAAGATGGGACACGTTACCGTGCTTTCCAATTCCCTGGAATGTGCCCTGGGCAAAGCCGAAAAAGTAAAAAACCTGATAAAAGTAAGATCGTGGGACAAAAGCGTGTAAGTATTGTAATGGGCTCGGATTCCGACCTCCCGGTAATGCAACTGGCCGCCGGGATGCTGGCGCAGTTTGATATTGAATATGAAATCGATATCGTGTCGGCCCACCGGACTCCGGAGAAGCTCTTCGATTTTGCTTCTAAGGCCCACCTCAGAGGCATTGAGCTCATCATTGCAGGGGCAGGCGGAGCTGCCCACCTTCCCGGAATGCTGGCAGCCATCAGCCCGCTGCCCGTGATAGGGGTTCCCATCAAGTCTTCCAATTCCATCGATGGTTGGGATTCTGTCCTATCCATCCTTCAGATGCCGGGAGGCGTACCTGTAGCCACTGTGGCCCTGAATGGCGGAAAAAATGCCGGCATCCTGGGGGCACAAATCCTTTCTGTGAAATCTGCCTCTATTCGAAATAAGATCATTGCCTACAAAGCCCAACTCAGGGATCAGGTGATGGAGAAGTCCGGGAAACTGAATCCGTAATAAGTCCATCATCTACCCCGTAAACCATCTATGGAGTCATAATTATGCGCTATCTTCTTCTCTTATTAGCGCTCACCCTACTATAAGCTCTTTTTGTTTCGCTGAATGTCATTTCCACCCTGGTCGCCGGACAAGCTTTTATGGCCAGAATGCACACTATCCCGCGCATACAGATTGGCGCCTTCCCTCTGTTCTATTCTTCAAAATCGATTTTCCAGTCAGCCAGGGTTTCTGCAGCAGCACTGTTACCTAAGTTTGCAGACTTTTCACACAATTCAAATGCTTCTTCAAATAAACCCAGCGAATAATAGGCTTCGGCCTTATGAAACAACGGATGCGCATAGTCAGGATCGATTTCAAGGGATCGGTCTGCTGCGTCGATACAGTCCATCAGTAAATCCAGTTTTTTAAAGCAATACGCAATATTATTCCAGCATACTGCACAATCACCGGTGTTCTTCATCATTGTTTTCAGGTATTCAATAGCTGTTTCATATTCCTGTATTTCAATGTAGCAATCGGCTAGGTTGAAGAGGTTGAGGTTGCTGAGCTGATCGAGCCTTTCCAACTCCTGAAAGGCCGCGATGGCTTTTTGATGTTCACCCAGATCCGATAAGGCATCGGCCTCAAGCCTGCGGGCAATGATATTATGCGGTTGCAGACGGAGAATCTGTCGGGCTGTTTCCAGGGCGCTGTTGGTTTCCTGCTTAAAGTACAAAGCCTGACCCAGCACCTGTAGAAGGCTGATATTGGCAGGGTTTTTCTTCAGTGCATTCTGCACCACCTTCCTTGCCTGGCCATATTCTTCCAGCTGATTGTAGGATTCTGCCAGGTATAGGCTGATCAGCGGATCGGTGCTGTCTTGCTCAAATAAAGGCCAGAGCAAATGAATGACTTCCCGGTCGCGGCCTTCCTCTTTAAGCGCTTTGGCCTTCAGGATGATTTCCTGCTTGTCTGCCATCTGTTCCAGCATTTGCAGCGCCTCTTCCTGAGGATCCGGAACTCTTGTTTTTGATGCAGGGGCAGCTTTCGGAGAAAGCGGGGCTTCGCCCTGACCAAGCCTTTGCAGGGCTTCGCTGTTCCCGGGTTCCAGCTCAAGCCATTTGTGCAGGGTTTCCGTGGCCGCTGCGCTCATCCCAATATCTTCGTATAGCTGAACCAGGGTTTTGAGGATCAAAGGATTATTGTAACTTTCAGTAGGGATATGGCTGATATAATGCAAGGTGTCTTTTTTGAGCCCCATTTTTGCGCTGCAAATCGCCGCATTAAACCAGGAAGCTCCTGCCAGGGTGTTCTCTGTATCCATTGCCAAAACCTGGTCAAAAAGCATTTTTGCTTTGAAGAATTCCTGCTTGCTCATAGCCACCTGGCCGGCCATCATCACCAGCATTTCATCCTGTGGATAGCTTGCTTGAGCCTCATCAGACAATCGTTCCGCTTCTGCATAATCCTGAAGATTGAGTGATGCCGAAATGGCAGCGAGGTATAAGTCCTCACTGGCATAGCCTTCCTTGATGGCCTTTCTGCTTAATTGGAGGGCTTGTTTTACTTGACCGGCCTCCAGCGCCGCATTGGCTTTGTCGGTGTAGTGTTCTGCCCATTTATCCTTCCCCCATAACAGCTTTTCCGGGCTAAGACCATCTTCATCCTCTTCCCTGTCCTTGGCATCCCATAATTGAGATATCAGCAAAAGAAGGACAAAAGCGGCAAAGAAACCAATGAAAATGGCATATTTCAGCCAGGCCCAAAGTTTTGACTTGCCCTCAGATGGGTACACCATCGCGTGCTGCAGGAATATATGATTGTCTTCATACACTTCATACTGCGACAAGACAGGATGAAATACGGGGAGAAGACTGTCTTGATTCGCAAAGGCGGACAATCCGGGAAGCTCTAGATAAACGGCAACAGGATTGGTTTCCGCGATATTATCGGGTGCCAGTGAGTAGCGGATTACCAGTGCAAAAGCATCCGTTTTTTTTCCAAGCCAGCTCAGCGAGCCGGTTCCAAGGTCAGTTATCTCCTCAAGAAGTTCAATCAGAAAACGCAATTTATAGCTATTACGCTGCTTAACCCTTTGTGATTCAATGTGTATTTCGCTTAGGAAGGCCTGGACAGATGAATCGGAAGTATGCAGGACAGCGCCATCCAGAATACCTTGAAGATTACTATCACATAGAATTAATGGAGCAGGGTTGAATCCGTTCTTGCCAAAATAGAACGGAATCGTTTGCTGAAAAGCGAAAGTGTCGTAAGGATGGATTTCATCAAAGAACATCCGGTCGTATATCTTGTACTTCCTGTAGCGATAGTCGGAGATCCCGGTTTCACTATATCCATCTGTCTTTGACCTTCCTGAAAACGACCAATATGCAAGGTAGATCAGGTAAATCCCCCCCACTACCAGCACAATAGGGAGTATTCTCTTTTTGAACAGGTTTTTCAGATAGATCATCGTAGTTATTTTGGCTAATTCAAGCGGTGCAGGCAACCAAAGCTCTTTTTAAATTGCTTTGAGCGAAACTACGATATTTTGCGAAATGCCTGAATATGCAGCTTTTTTATCTTTATTTTGCTGTGCCTTGTATTATACATTCAGTTTATGATTATTTCTCATCCGGAACCCCTACGCCAATCCGAATATTTTCGTTCCGACGGCCTGAAAACCTATACGCACGGACCGATCATTATGAACACTCAGCGTCTGTATCGTTCGGTTTTCGAGAAGAGCGAACTGTCCTATGTGTATGTGGACTTCAGCTTCTTTAATAAAAAGTTTGATGAAGAGGCCTGGGAGGCTGAGGTGGAGTTTGTGTTGTACCGCATTGGGGATGAGCAATCTGTGCTGTTGGACGTGATGACTTATCCACTCACTATAGCTACGACGCAGAACAGGGTGGTGGTATCCGATAATTGGGGGGAAAGCGAAACGGGTGCATCCTGGGAAGCAGCGCAATACCGCTATGAAGCCTGGATCAATAAGGAACTTGCCGAAGTCCATCTGTTTTATGTTCAGGATTTTGGTCTGGTTAGGCCTGGTGCTAATCCATATTTTAATGTCTATGCGCTCAGAATGTTTGAGTCCGGCAATCCGCCCCAACCCGCGGGCGAAAGGGTGTATATGAGCTGCTTTAACAGGGATTCCACCCGATTCATTTTTGCGGAGCTTGAAATAGAGAACAGACTGCAGGGTAATGCCTGGCAGGGTGAGTTTTCGTTTATGTTTTTTAATCAGGCACGCCTTCCTGTGGGTCATATCAAGGTGTTTACCCCGGTCGAAACACAAAATGCTAACCGGCTTTTCAGGCTGGAAGCAGGACTTGGACACAACACCCAGGTTAGCTGGCTTATCGACTCATATTCGGTCGAGTTGTGGTTTATGGGTGAAAGGATTGCGTCCACGATTTTTGATGTTTCCGACAGGGATGTTCGTGGCAGTAATCCGTTGAAATTACCGGAGCGGGAAAATGTTTCTGTATCTGAAGATCAGGAAAAGACGGGCAGATTTTCAGGCGTGTTACCGGGTGAAGAGATACTGAGTGATCTGGAGGATATGGTAGGGCTAGAGGAAATACGCAGTAAACTCAAGGCATATATTGCTTTTGTCAAGTATAATCAGCTGATGCAAAGCAAGGGCCTGACTTCTGCCTCTCGCATTAATCTGCACGCCGTTTTCAAAGGAAATCCGGGCACAGGCAAAACCACTGTAGCCAGAACTTTGGGAAAGATATATTATTCATTAGGCTTATTGCCTCGCGATACAGTTTTTGAAGCCGACCGGGCCAGTTTGATCGGACGATATATTGGCGAAACGGCGCCAATGACCAAAGAGGTCATTGAAAAGGCCAGGGGTGGCATACTGTTTATCGATGAGGCCTATGCCCTGACAAAAAAAGGAGATGAAAAGGATTATGGGCGGGAAGCCCTGGAAGTAATTCTTAAAGAGATGTCGGACGGCCCTGGCGACCTGGCTGTGATTGTGGCTGGTTACCCCACTGAAATGGATGGCTTCCTTGATTATAATCCAGGATTGCGGTCTCGCTTTCAGAATATTTATCATTTCCCCGACTATCTGCCAGAAGAGCTGCTTTCAATTGCCCACAAAAAGGCAGCCCGGAAGGATCTGTCTATCCATCCCGATGCATACTATGTGTTGAAGAAGCTGATCAGTGAAGAATACCGCAATCGGAACAAGACCTTTGGCAACGCCCGACTGGTGGGATCAATTATCGAATCAGCACAGATCAACCTGGGGGTACGAATTATGCAGCATCCGCATCCTGAAAACCTTCCCCTTGAAACCATATCTACCCTTACCCGTGAGGATCTGGAAAAGATATCATTTAAGCCTGGCTGCAAAAAAGCCGATATCCCTGTGAATGAAGAGCTGCTGGCTGAATCTCTGGCTCAGCTTCATCAGTTGAGCGGAATTGCCAGTGTCAAACAGGAAATCAGTGATTTGGTCAAACTGGTTCGCTTTCACAAGGAAATAGACAGGAATGTTTTGGAAACGTATTCATTACACAATATTTTTCTGGGTAATCCCGGGACCGGAAAAACGACCGTTGCCAGGTTGATGGCACAGGTTTTTAAAGCATTGGGAGTTCTTGAACGAGGACAGCTGATTGAATGTAACCGGGAGATGCTCGTGGCTGGCCACGTGGGCCAAACCGCGACCAAAACGAACCATCTCATCAATGGGGCAATGGGGGGCGTTTTGTTTATCGATGAAGCGTACAGTCTGGGTTCAGTGCCGGGTTCAAACGACTTTGGTAAGGAAGCCATAGAGGTGATTCTTAAGCGAATGGAAGATGACCGGGGCCGATTTGCTGTCATTATGGCCGGCTATACCCAGGAAATGCAACGCTTTTTAGATATGAATCCAGGCTTACGATCAAGGCTTGACAATCACATCACCTTCCAGGATTTTACAGCGGCGGAGTTATTTCAAATTGCGATCAAGATGTTGCAGGAGAGGCAATTGCAAGCCACTGCTGAAGCAGCACAAATCCTGCGAAGCTATTTTGACTTCCATTATCAGCGGCGCGATCGTTTCTTTGGGAATGCCCGTTTTGCCCGCAAGGTCATTGAAAAAGCCTGTCGAAATCAAATGCTGCGCATCAGTGCTTTAAGCCCAGACAATAGGGAGCCCGACATAATCAGGAAACTGACAGAACAGGACGTGATAGAGCTTAAGCATACCACCGACCTTTTGCAAGTCCGGCGTGCCATTGGGTTCAGGGGATGAAGCTGTTAGCTTCAGAAAGCCCCCCTACACCTCAAAGCCAGGCAATCCGGAATCACTCATTGATTTACTGATCCTGCTGACCTGCTGACCCTTCTGGCCTTCTGACCTTCTGATCCTGCTGATCCTGCTGACCTTCTGATCCTGCTGACCTTCTGACCTTCTGATCCTGCTGACCTTCTGATCCTGCTGACCTTCTGACCTTCTGATCCTGCTGACCTTCTGACCTTCTGACCTTCTGATCCTGCTGACCTTCTGACCTTCTGATCCTGCTGACCTTCTGAT
>CAZPYJ010000027.1:0-18565 GCA_964590645.1 uncultured Lentimicrobiaceae bacterium | reverse complement strand
CTGACCTTCTGATCCTGCTGACCTTCTGACCTTCTGATCCTGCTGACCTTCTGATCCTGCTGACCTTCTTTCCTCACCGGCTTCCCGGTGGCCTTTCCCAGATGTTTTCCTCCGGTCGTGAAGGAAAACCTTCGTTTGCATTCAGATGCACTTCTTTAGGGTAGCGCCACAGGGTAAAGAAACCAATGCCGTATGTGAAAAAACCACCGAATAGGGCGGCGCCATCAAATTGACGGCGGATCTCGCGCTGTGCGACTACTTCGTGATTAAGCACTGCTTCAAGTTGGGTGCGTTTTGGTATGCCCGCACGGGTAATGCGCGCAGTGCCTGTGCCTTCATACACTCCGTTTACGTAAATCTGTGCCTGGGGATGATTGGCAACAATAATGGTTGAGCCGCAGGAGCTCAGCCCGGCAACCAATGTAATCAGAAGCAGGATGCGGATTGTTTTCATCATCGGCGACCGAAAAGGATACTCGCGTTAAACAGCAGCCCGGGAGCGTATTGCCCATCCACACGATAAAAGGGCAAAAAAGTTCTGGCCCCCAGGCGCAGATTGACTTCGCTGTGGCGGTTGATGATGTAGCCACCACCCAGAAAAAGAAGCAGTCCGCCGCTATGGTGGGGATCGTAGTTGTAATAGACACCCTGTTTGGGTTCATTTTCGAAATATACATCCATCCCGCCTAAGCCTAAACCGCCCAATACATAAGGAGTATGGTTTTTTTCGCTGATGGGATAGAGGGCATCCAGGCTGAGGAAGTAGAAGTCTGCATCGCTGAAGTAGGCTTCTCCTTTGATATCGAGAATGAGATTGCGTGAGTCGTAGCTCGCCATCACCCCGAATCCTGCTCCAAATACGCTTTCCACATCCCTGAGGAAAGGATAGGCTCCACCCACACTCACCCCGTAAAGGTATTGTGCCCGCATCTGATTGAGGGCACGGCTGTCGTAGTCTGTAACCGAATAAATATCGTTGACCTTGCTCGCCTGCTGTTCTGTTCCCATCGATTCAGCAACCCGTTTCAGGATGGGATCCAGGTCGTCCGGATGGGCCGCCCGCATCAGGTCGCTCCAGACTTTGTTTCCGGTAGTGGTTTCATAAAGGCTAAAAGTACAGATGACCCTTTCAGACAGGCGGTTCATCTCGCCCACAAAAAACCAGGAAGCTCCGTTTGCTTTCGCAAGCGATTTGATCTCCTCCAGAGCAGGGAGGGATACCGGGTTCTCCGGTACCTCAGGAAGAACGGCGGTATAGCGGTCTCCCGATTCAACATAGGAGCGGAAAAGACGGGTCAGGGAGAGCTGGTAATCCGGATGCATCCCCATCACTTCAAACCAGGGGATATACACTTTTTCTTGTGCTGTAAGGCTTCCGGTAGTCAGAAACAGAATCACAAGCAGTCGTAGAATGGGCTTCATATTTGCAGGATTTGAAGGCTCCGAATTTACCATTATTGTGCCAAACTCACGCTCCCCGAGCATACCATTCTCCGCTCCCCGAGCGTAGTCGAGGGGAGCGGAGAAAAGAGGAGCATTTATATCAAATCCTTCGGCATATCCGGATCAATATCGATGGCCCACTCAAGCAGTCCTTCCCGCAGGGCATAGGCCAAAGGAATGTTGTGGTTTTCTCTCAGATTGCGTGCCACTGAAGTGCTTTTTATCCCGAAACGGCAATATACTACCACCATCTTATCTTTCGGGATTAAATCGATTTGCTCTTCTATCTGGTTTTTAGGAATATTGATCGCTTCAGGTATGCGTACCAGCTCGAAGTCGACTTCCGGACGGATATCGATAAACTGGACCTCCGTTCCTTCGTCCATTCTCTTTTTTACTTCGAGTGCCGAGATGGTGTACACTTGCGCTTCAGATTGTATTCTTTTTCTTTCCTTGCGAGGGGCAAAGATAGCAATTATCCTCTCTGGGCATCCCTGGGCTGCTTAGAGGATATCTTAGGCAGGGAGCGACGCAGAGAGAAATAGATCAGGAATCCAAGAGGAATGCCGAGTAGCAACCAGGCAAAAAGACCAAGGAGGGCGGCGGAAAGGTAATCGAGCAATGCAGCAGCTCCTTCCAGCCTGAAATGTGCCTGCATCTGATCAAAACTATCGGGTAGAACGGAAATGCCCGTAATGTGTTCGCCGAGGCGAATAAAGGGGAAGATCAAGATCAATTGCAGGGGATAAACCAGGTAATTTGCCGCCTGAATCAGCAGGTGATTCAGACGGAGCAAAACGGCCAGCAGGGCACAAAGAGCAGTACTGACACCGAGTAAGGGAATGATTCCCAATACGATGCCCAGGCTTGGAGCCAATGCTAATCCGTGGATATCACGTCCCTGTAAGACTTGATTCCGCAACTGCTCCCTGATCCCGCGGAAAACTTTTCCACGCATCAGTCCTCAAGGACTAAGTTGTTCATATTATTCAGAAAGGCAGATCGTCCCCTTCCCCGGCAGGAGGAAGGTCATAATCGGGTGGGGGAGGAGGGGCATCCTGTGTGGCACTCATTCCTTCCAAACGCCAGGCTTCCAGATTGGTGAAGTAGCGGATGTCGCCACCCTTCTCGTATTTTCTGCCCCGCAGGTTGAAGCTTACCTTCACATCCTGTCCGGCCTTGAACTTATCCAGGATGTTGCAGCGATCCTGGATGAGCTGGAACTTAATAAAGTCTGTGAACGCCCTGTCACTGACATTTTCCGTATGCTCTATCACAAATTCCCTTTTGCGAAAGGAATCGGTGATTTGTTCTACCGGGTAAATCTCAATTATTCTTCCTTCAATTTCAAAATTCATTGTTTGCTTCTTTGGTTTTCAAAAATACAATTCCTTTCCTGAAAGCAGATCGCCGATCAGGCTTTCTCTTTCCGCTTGCCGGGCAGCCAGTAAATGAGGGGTATTGCACCCAAAGCCAGTCCTGTGCCAAGATAATACATCATCTCCAGGCCTATCCAGTCGGCAAAAACGCCATTTAATACCACCGCCAGGGATCCTATGGAAAAGCTGAGGGTCATAAAAATCCCATTCATAAAAGCCGGGCGGGCAGAAGGGAGATCCTGGATGACGGCCAGAAGTACCGGAGTATGCCCCATCAGAAAAAGTCCTAACAGAATGAGAAAGAAAATGCTGTATATTCCTGATGATTGCAGGAAAAAGAACATCAGCAGGGGAGTGCTGGCTGCCAACAGAAGGAGGGTGGACTTCCTGCCGAGCCTATCGGAAAGGGTGCCTGAGATCATTGTTCCCGCTGCGCCGGCCAATTGAAGGATTGCCAGCGAAGTGTTGGCAAACCAGAGGCTTTCGCCTTTGTCTGTATAATAATAGGTAGGCAGGAAAGCAGTCATTCCCGATTTCAGTATGGCCACAAAAAAGAGGTAGGCCCCGAGGATAAGGAAGAAGCGTGAAAAACGCTGTACTTCCGACCAGGAGGATCCTTCTTTCTTTTTCTTTCTTTCCGCTAAAATGGCTTCGGAAACCCTGATGTGGCGAAGCTTGATGTACAGAATGAAGCTGGCCGTCAGTCCGAAGGGGATAAGCCGCCAACTACCTTCCATTCCCCAAATGCCCAGGGCCGCCGTGATGAGCAAGGGGCCAAGCGTCCGGGCCACTTCTCCCCCCAGCATATAGAAACTCATTCCCCGCCCGGTGCTTTCTCCGGAAAGCTGCCTCACCATTACAGGGGTTGGCACGTGAAAAGCTGCAGAACTGAGCCCCGCTACCAATAAAAGCACGGCAAGCACCAGGTAGGAGGGGGCCAGTCCCATCAGGCTCATCGCTACCGTAGTGACCCCCGGACTCAATATTACCAGCCAGCGCAGGTGCATTCGGTCGGCCAGCAATCCAATAAAAGGACTGAGCAGAGAGGGCAGGCGCTGGTACAAATCCAGGGTAGCGGCCAGGGAAAAACTCAGGCGGTGCTTTTCAATCAACAGAGGGCGCAATGGAGCCAGAAATGCCCCGAAGGTATCGTGGAGCAAATGCGCCAGGGATATCAGGATGACAGAAGAGGTGTTAAATTTTCCAGCTTTACGCTCCACCACCGGCTTGTCTTGCTTAAAGGATCAATACCTCAGAATCAACGCCAGCCCCTGATGTGTGTCCAGATCATTCCCTTCCACAAAAACGGTGTCTCCGCCAAAGCGCCGGTGCTGATCTATCATTTCATCAATAATGTCATTTACCAGACCTGGTTCAGCCGTACGAATGTCATCCAGCAATGTCAGTTTCCCGTCCTTCAGCAAAGCAGCCTGATGATATCCCCTTTTTACAAAGAGGGTTCTTCCCCTGCCTTGCCGGATGGCGTCCCAGATGTCATTGAAATCGGTCATCAGCTTTTGCGCACTCTCTGCTTTATTTAACTCCACAAGCCTTTCCTGATTCCGCTTACGGACGATCTTATGTACTTCTTTCCAGGCATCCGGTACGATATGATGTGCTTTCTCATCATCCCGGTTGCGTTGTATGTGGCCAAGAATTAAGCCTTTATGGTCTGTTATTTTGAGGAAATAGGTGAAGTTTCTGGATTCTGTTGCGACGATCACAGGCAAACGATGGGCTGCAGTAGCTTCCCAAAGTTGTTTGTCCACCTGGTTGAAAAACTCCTCCGTTAGTATGTCTTTCCCTTTATTGGTGGACAATTGCGCCCGGTCAGTGGTGTATATGGTATTGCTCAAGGGGAAGATGTCGTCCGCTTCTTTAACAACCCTGTCATTGTACGCCTCAATGAGGCGGGCCTGTTGACGACTGAGTACCAGGATGTAATAAGCAGACTCCTGATGCAGTGCCCGGATGATATCGCGGGTGGCAAAGGTATGGTCAATCACGACCCTGGCTTTGGCTTCTACCGCAAGCCGGGTGTATTCTGCGATGTCTTCATTGGCAAACAAAAGCAGGCTGTCCAGATTTTGCTGATGGTCTATGCTATGACTTAAGCTGTTCAGTTTCTCCACTATGGCCCGTACCCGCTTCCGGTCGAATTGCTGAAGCAGCCTTTCCTCCGCTTCCTTAATCAGATTTTTCAGTAATACCGGATCTTTCTCATTATCCGGGCGTGTTCTATGGGTGGGAAGAATAAGGCTTACACAGGCTTCCTGATATACATCTTTAATCCTGTTCAATACGGTATTCATAATGTGTGAATTGGTGAATAAAAAGGTATTCTCTATTTGATTCGGATGTCCAGCAGCTTTTCCCCCTCGAGCCATCCCTCCAGCTGATCTCCTGTTTTAACAGGTCCCACACCTGCCGGGGTTCCCGTAAAGATCAGATCCCCGTCTTTCAAGGTGTTGAAACGGGAAAGATAGGAGATCAGGGCAGG
Source organism: uncultured Lentimicrobiaceae bacterium (assembly GCA_964590645.1). Taxonomy (GTDB): domain Bacteria; phylum Bacteroidota; class Bacteroidia; order Bacteroidales; family JAGNHN01; genus JAGNHN01. Next base: position 13,243 of record CAZPYJ010000027.1, on the reverse strand, counting down.
GATAGAAAAGATCATATCCCGGCTGTATCCTTCCTGGACGCTTACTCCGTTTTTCAGCAGCTGAAAATGAATATTTCTGCTTAGGTCTCCAGGCGATATGAAATCACCCACAGGGGCAGAATGGTCGAAAGCCTTGGCAATCTCCCAGGGCAAGCCTTTCTTTTTTGCGATGGCCTGACGGTCGCGGGCCGTAAAGTCAATGCCCAGGGTAATGGCATCCACGTATTCCAGCGCGAATTCAGGTTCAATGTATTTCCCCAGACGGCCAATGCGCAACACCAGTTCCGCTTCATAATGAATATCCTTGGAGAATTCAGGATAGAAAAAAGGTTTTCCGCTGCGCAAAAGGCTGTTGGAGCCTTTCATAAAAAAAACAGGCTCTTCCGGAACCGGATTATTCAGTTCTTTGGCGTGATCGATGTAATTTCGCCCGATGCAAAGGATCTTCATTTTTCTTCTTTTTAAAAACGCTTCTGTAAACGCCTTTTCTGAATGTCGGTGATCACCTTCTTGGTGTATTCAGGGAACTGGGCTTTCATCATCCAATCATAGTATGAAGGCTCATTCTGAAAAACTACCTCTACTTTTTTGCCTTTGTGTTTCCCGAAATTAAATATCTCCTTCCCATCCTCGTCCAGGATGATTTGTCCGGCCAGATCCACGTGCCTGGCGTAGGAAGAGAACTGATGGAGGGCATCCACATCATTGCGTACAGGTTCGGCAAGGAAGATCCCCTTTTCCTCATAATCCATCCCTTGGTACTTCTGTATCTGGGAGAGAAGGATTTCGTAACTGGCGCGGGTGTCTGCTTCAGCACTGTGGGCGTTTTCGAGGGGTTTTCCGCAGTAAAAACGGTAGGCCGCTGCCAGGTGGCGGGGTTCCATTTTGTGGAAGATATTCTGTACATCTACCACGCGCCGCTTGCTGATATCAAAGTCGAGCTCAGCCCTAAGTAATTCCTCGGCCAGCACGGGGATGTCAAAACGCAAAGCATTATACCCTGCCAGGTCACAACCTTCAATAAAGGCAGCAATGCGGGGAGCCACATCTCTGAAAAGGGGTTCATCCTTTACGTCATCATCGTTGATGCCGTGAATGGCCGTACTTTCCGCCGGGATGGGCATTCCGGGATTTACACGTTGGTGGAGGGTCATTTCAGTCCCTTCCGGTAAGATTTTCAGGATGAATATCTCAACGATACGATCTGCAGCCAGGTTGGTGCCGGTGGTTTCGAGGTCGAAGAAAGCAAGTGGGCGGGTGAGGTTCAGGTTCATAAGATTATTGTAAGGGAGAAAGTGAAAAAAGCCGGACCTTTTGATCCGGCTATGAACTCAAATATCAGCTTAGATGGTTCGGCCGGTGTCAAAGCCTTCCAGCAGTTCTTTCATTCGGTAAATGAATTTTCCGCCCAGGGCGCCATCTACAAGACGGTGGTCGTAGGAAAGGGATAGGTACATCATATAGCGGATACCGATGCTGTCGCCTTCCGGACCTTCAATGACCACGGGACGTTTGGTAATGGCACCCACCGCTACAATGGCTACCTGGGGTTGATTGATGATGGGTGTCCCCATCACTGTGCCGAAAGAGCCGAGGTTTGTCAGGGTAATGGTGCCCCCCGAAATTTCATCCGGTTGAAGCTTATTGTCCCTGGCACGTTCGGCCAGGTCGTTGGAGGCCTTGGCTATGCCCAGGAGGCTTTTTTCATCCACATCTTTAATCACGGGGACAATCAGGTTGCCGCTGGGTAAGGCCACGGCCATCCCAATATTGGTACGTTTGCGCAAAATGATATTCCCCCCGTCTACTGAGGCATTAACCATCGGGTATTCTTTGATGGTCTTGGCAATGGCTTCCAGGAAGAGATGAGTGAAGGTTAGCCGGATTCCTTCACGCTGCTCAAAGGCTTTCTTATGCTTGTTTCTCCAGTGCACGATAGGAGTCATATCCACTTCAACAAAAGAAGTCACGTGGGGAGAGGTGTGCACCGATTGAACCATATGATCTGCAATGATCTTGCGCATCCGGTCCATCTGAATAATCTCATCTCCTGCAGAAGCCGATACTTTAGGGGCTGCAGAAGGCGCAGGAGCCTGTGCGGGCGTTTGTGCCGGATGGGCTGCAGCTTTCCCTTGTTTCAGATATTTAAGCAGGTCGTTCTTGGTAAGACGGCCGTCCTTGCCGGTTCCGGGAATGTTGTCGAGCGCAGACGGGGTAATTCCTTCCTGTTTGGCGATGCTTTTCACCAGGGGGGAATAGAAACGATCCGACTGGCTGAAATCAGCAGCAGCGGCAGGCGTAGTTTCGGTTTGGGTGGCCATCTCACCGGCAGGGAGCGGCTCCTGGACAGAGGGCACAGCTTCCTTTGCTTCTGCAGCCTCTTGCTTCGAATCTGATTCTTTGGGAGGTTCCGGGGCATCTTCTCCGCCCTCAGTGGTGATGTACGCAATGACCTCACCCACGGCCACGGTCGCTCCTTCTTCAAAAAGAAGCTTTTCCAGTTTTCCATCCACCGGAGAGGGAATTTCAGAATCAACTTTGTCCGTCGCTATCTCTACGATGGGGTCTTCTTCTTCAATAGTATCTCCAACACCTTTCAGCCATTTGGTGATGGTTGCTTCGATAATGCTTTCGCCCAGTTTGGGCATAATCACTTCAAATCTGGCCATAATATTCTCAATCTTGTGGGTTGCTTATTTAGAGTGTGTAAAAATAATGATAATTCTGCAAATCAATTGGATTTCTGCAAGGCTAACAACTCATCCCGGCTTTTGTTCCTTTCTTCCAAGGGTTCTGAAAGCACGGAGGAAAATTTCAAGATCTGTGCTAAGTCGATAGTTTTTGGCGTACAGCATATTCATCCGGTCTTTGTCCTGCTCGGGTATTTCTCTGCCGGGAAAGAGGTCGGAGGGATTGAGTATACCCGTGCGGATAGCGGGGAGACGGAAGAGTACAGCGGTCTGGCGAGGGATATACCCAATCAGGGATTTCTTTCCACGGATAACCGAGAGCATATTGGGGATCAATCCTCCGGGCTTTTCCATAAGCCAGATCAGGGCAGGAGAACCGAGCAGGATCAGGCTGCCTAAGGCCAGGTCGAAGAGGCGCTTGAGTCTTACGTTCTCCGGCCTGCCGATGGTATTCATCTCAATCATATACAACTCCCCGGAGGTGTTGATGGAATTGCTGCCAATGACAGTCAGGCTTTCAGGTGGAGCAATTTTGAATTCGATGCCGGTATCCTGCAGCGAGGCCATCAGGTCGATGATGCGGGCTGCCGGCAGGCTTTTGGAGCAGAAGATGAGCTCCGTGATTTTGTATATGCTGATGAGATCACGGATGCGATCCAGGTTCCCCAAAACATCATCATCCCTTTTCTTTATGGGGTCTGGACTGACGATTCCGGTGAAGCCCGGACTGATCTTTGCCTGGTTCAGTAAACTTTCCACCCTGCGGGCCTCTTCTTTATCGCCCACAATGAGCAAGTGTTTCTGCCCGGGATCCAGGGCCTGAAAAGCACGGATGCCCCCCATTCGGAAAAGATAGCGTAAACCGGCGGTACTCAACAGTCCCCATACACTGCCCAGCAGCAATACGGCCCGCGAAAAGCGCAGGTGGGTAGGGAGCAGGGCATAGATGACCAAAATCAGGACAGTTCCGGTGAAAATGCCTGTCAGCGCACGTCTGATCCGGTAAGGTCTGTCGTATCCGCCCGAAAAGTGGATGCTCAGAAGCCATATCAGCAGGTAAAGGGGTATAGCCAGGGTGAAATAGTGTTCGGGGAACTGGCTCCCTTTATTTGCCAGTACATTGTTTTCCCACCACTGCGCCATCAGGTAAATACCGCCATAAAGAAGCAGCAGGTCTGACAAAGGGAGAAATGCACGCCTGATGCCACGCTGCAACAGAGCCATTCCGGCCCTGAGCCAAATGGCCAGGTTGATCAGGAAGGTGAAGACCCGCGCATTATTCTTGCTGAAATGCTTGCGGGCGAATATATTCATTGCCTGATAGAAGGTGAAGACATAGTTGGCGCTGCCTTTCTTGGTGCTTTCCCCTTTATAATGAATGATTTGTGTTTCAGGGAAATAATAGTTCTTATACCCGGCCTGGGTGATGCGATAGCTCAGGTCGATGTCTTCCCCGTACATAAAAAACTGCTCATCCAGCAGCCCGGCTTTGTCGAGGGCAGCGCGGCGCATCAGCATAAAGGCCCCGGAAAGCACCTCGATGGAATGCACTTTGTCATCGTCAAGATACCCCAGATGATAGCGTCCGAAGGTTTTGGACCGTGGAAATATCCGCGACAAGCCGAATATCTTGTAGAAGGCCACTGCAGGGGTAGGCAGGCTTCTCTTGGATTCCGGGAGAAAGCGGCCTTTCCCGTCAACCATCTTTACGCCCAATCCACCAGCATCGGGATGGGCATCCATAAACTGAAGCGTGCTGGCAAAGGTGTCCTGAGAAACCACTGTATCAGGGTTCAGCAATAGGACGTACTCGCCATTGGATTGCAGGATAGCCTGATTATTGGCACGGGAGAAACCGAGGTTTTCAGTATTGGCTATGAGGTGTACATCAGGAAATTTTTCCTGCACCATAGCCACACTTCCATCCACGGAATTATTGTCCACCACCCAGATCTCCGCTTCCAGGTCCCGGCAGGCTTCCCTGACCGAGCGCAAACATTGCTCCAGGAAGTGCTTGACATTGTAATTGACGATGACCACGGAAAGCTTCATAGGGCTGTCTTAGGGCCTGGCAAAGGTAGGAAAAAGCGAGAAGCGAGAAGCGAGAAGCGAGTCAAGCTGGCTTTTCCTGCCTTTGTCGTTTCTCCGCAGCAACCTTGAATTGAAGTTAAGCTTCTGAACCTTTCAAGCAGTCGAATAATTTGGGAAAGAGATCGGCGCGAACATAGCTAAGCCTTAATTTTACACCCCGCAACGAAAACACAATAAACCCTATGAAAGCAGGAATCCATTTCCTTAGGTTTTGTCTGACAAACCGCTCTGCCTGGATGCTATGTGCCCTTCTTTTTTTATTTTTCCCGGCTCGTATACAGGCTCAGACTAAGAAGGTCTTGTTCCTCGGAAATAGCTATACCGCTGCCAATAACCTGCCGCAGTGGGTTGCGGATATTGCAATGGTGGAAGGCGATAGCCTGATCTTTCAGGCCATCACACCAGGAGGACAATATCTCGCCAATCACGCCACAGACCCTCAGGTAGTGAGTGCTTTCCAGCAGGGAGGATGGGATTATATTGTGATGCAGGAGCAAAGCCAGATTCCGGTCATTCCCTATTACAGGGAAAGCCTGATGATCAACGGAGCCGTCGCCCTGAAAAACCTCCGCGATCTTTATGCACCCAATGCCTCCCTTCTCTTCTTCCTGACCTGGGGGCGGGAGTTGGGCGGACAGCAATGCAATGGAGGATATTGCAGCTTTCCTTTCACCGATTTTTATGCTTACCAGGATACCCTGACCTGGGCTTATCAATGGGTGGCAGACTCTGTGGGAGCCGGCATCGCACCGGTGGGGGAAATATGGAGAGAGGCATTGTTGCAGCACGCTGTTCCGCTTCCCCTTCTCGACCTCTTTTCATCCGACGGATCTCATCCGGATATCCAGGGAAGCTCTCTGACGGCCCTGACACTATACTCAGTCATATTTGAGAAGTATGTGCAAGGGAACGGATATTTTACCAGCGGAATCGATCCCCAGCTGATGGGATTCTTTCGCCAGATCGTCGATCAGAATGTATGGCCCCGAAAACAGAGCTGGCGACTGAACGGGGGTCCTGCAGTGCAGAATCCCTGTGCTGACAGTAGTAACATCTATACCTTTACTTATGCCGGAAAAACTTACGATGTGATCCGTGAATGGCAGTCCTGGGAAGATGCGGTGGATTGTGCAGTGCAACGTGGCGGTAAGTTGGTCGAAATCAACAGCCAGCAGGAGCAGGACAGCATATATGATGCGATTGTCAATGGCGCAGGGGTGGCTTTTAACTATACCCTTGTTCCGGATGGAGGCGGAGTAGCCTATGTTTGGATAGGAGCAACGGATATGCATACTGAAGGGACCTGGCTGTGGGATGGGGATTACAACAATGCAGGAGTTCATTTCTGGACAGGACAGGGTACAGCCGGCAATGGGAATGGATATGCTGTGGGCAATGCTTTCGTGAACTGGGGCGGAAAAAGTACGGGCACCTTCCGCGAACCGGATGATTACGGCAACGGCCAGGATTGTGCAGCACTGGCACTCAACGGATGGCCTTCCGGAACAGGCCTGCTTGGTATAAGCGGGGAATGGAATGATATCTCCTGCTTGAATATGCTCTATTATGTAGTTGAATACGACAGCATCATCACGACCAGGGCAAACCCTCAATCAGCCGGCCACAACGTTTATCCTAATCCTGCATATAATAATGTCAGGGTGAAGGGAACAGGCCTATTATCCCTGGAAATTCTGGATATGGCCGGCAGAAGCCTGCTGCGTGCTTCAGGACGTGAGCTGGACGTTCAACATCTACCCCCCGGAATGTATCTGTTGAAAATGGAAGACGAAGACGGAATCCATATCGAAAAGCTGCTCATCCAGCGCTAAATGCTTTTGGAGCCTTTGTGCTGATTTTTGGTTTCTTACAAACTATTTCTACCTTTGCACCCCATTTTGAGAACTAAATTAGTATGAACCCGTCCTGCCTGTAAATCAGCAGAAAGGACACAAAGCAAACCGTCATTCAATGACAGACAACGAGAAGTTAAACCAGGAGTCGGAAAACACACAGGATTCCGGCGACGTTCAGGCCACAAACGAAGAATCACAGGCCCTGACCCCTGCCGAAACAAGCCAGGAAGAAGCTCCTGAACAGGAAGAAACCAAGGCTGTTCCCCAGCCCGAAGATGCAGCAGAAGAACCCGCTGTCGAGGCTACTCCCGCTTTAGAAGAAGCTCCTGTTGCCGACACCACAGAACCCGCTCCGGAAACGCCAACAGAACCCGAAGCAGAAACCCCTGCTGAAGTTCCTGAGCAACCTGCTGCGGAAACCACTGCAGAGCCTGCTGCGGAAACCACTGCAGAGCCTGCTGCGGAACCCGCTTCCGAACATCCGGAAAATCCAGAAGAAAAGCCGGAATCTACGCCGGCAGAGCCTGCTGCCTTCGACTGGGGTAGCTATGGAAAGAAACAGGATTCTTATTCCGCGACCGAAAGGCAGCGCCTGGAAGAGGTATATGATAAAACCCTGAGCCAAATCGGGGAGCACGAAGTGATTGACGGTATCATCGTTGGAATGAATAACCGCGAAGTAGTGGTCAATATCGGCTACAAATCCGATGGGGTAATCGCACTGAACGAACTCAAATACCGCGAAGACCTGAAAATTGGCGACCCCGTGGAAGTATACGTGGAAAGCCAGGAAGATACATCCGGCCAACTGCTGCTCTCGCACAAGAAAGCACGCCTGCTGCGCTCCTGGGAGAGAATCAATGCAGCCTTCGAAAAAGATGAGATCATCAAAGGATATGTCAAGAGCCGCACAAAAGGTGGCCTGATCGTGGATGTATTTGGCATCGAAGCCTTCCTCCCGGGATCGCAAATCGATGTGAAACCCATCCGCGATTATGATATCTATGTCGACAAGACAATGGAATTCAAGGTTGTGAAAATCAACCAGGAATATAAAAATGTGGTGGTCTCCCATAAAGCCCTCATCGAGGACGAACTGGAGCAGCAAAAAGCCGAGATCATCTCCAAACTGGAAAAAGGACAGGTGCTCGAAGGAACCGTCAAGAACATTACTTCTTACGGCGTATTCGTGGATCTGGGCGGCGTGGACGGACTGGTACACATCACCGACCTCAGCTGGGGCCGCATCAACCACCCGGAAGAAATCGTGGCACTGGATGAGAAAATCAAGGTGGTCATCCTCGACTTTGATGACAATAAAAAGCGCATCGCTCTGGGTATCAAGCAGCTTACCCCGCACCCCTGGGATTCTCTCAACCAGGATCTCAAGGTGGGCGACAAGCTCAAAGGCAAAGTGGTGGTCATCGCCGATTATGGCGCATTCGTAGAGATTGCCCCTGGCGTGGAAGGACTGATCCACGTTTCCGAAATGTCCTGGTCGCAGCACCTGCGAACCGCACACGACTTCCTGAAGGTTGGCGATGAGGTGGATGCAGTCATTCTGACCCTCGATCGCGAAGAGCGGAAGATGTCATTGGGTATGAAGCAACTCATACCGGATCCCTGGGCCGATATTGCCACCAAGTATCCCGTCAATTCAAAACATACCGCTACCGTTCGCAATTTCACCAACTTCGGCATTTTTGTCGAATTGGAAGAAGGCGTGGATGGCCTGATCCATATCTCCGACCTTTCCTGGTCGAAGAAGATCAAACACCCTGCTGAGTTTACCAAGATTGGTGAGCAGATTGAAGTGGTTGTGCTCGACGTGGATGCAGAAAACCGCAGGCTCAGCCTCGGTCACAAGCAACTGGAAGAGAACCCCTGGGATGTTTTTGAAAGCATCTTCGTGGAAAACTCTGTGCATAAGGGCACCATTACCAGCCTGCACGACAAGGGTGCCGTTGTTTCCCTGCCATACGGCGTGGAAGGTTTCGCCCCTAAACGTCACCTGCAGAAGGAAGACAATACCCAGGCCAGGGAAGAGGAAAGCCTCGAGTTCAAGGTGATCGAATTCTCCAAGGAGAACAAAAAGATCATCCTGAGCCACAGCCGTCTCTTCCAGGATGCCCAGGCAGCCGGAAAAGCCAAGGAAACAGCCAAGGAACGTTCTGCTGAAAGATCTACCAAGCGCAGTGTGAAGCAGATCAAAGACAATCTTGAGCGTACCACCCTCGGCGATCTTGAAGCCCTCGCCAATCTCAAGGAAGAGATGGAAAAGCAGGAGAGCGACGATAAAGCGGAAGGAAAAGAATAATTCCTTCCTCTAAACAATATGCTGAAAGGCCGGTCTCATTGAGTCCGGCCTTTTTTTTAAGTCCCCCGGCCATTGAGCGGGGTCGAAATGGAAGGGGGATTTCGGAGGATGTCAAAGGTCTCAGCTGTGCGTAGCGTCCGCGCTACCCACGAAAAGGCTTGATATACTAATTGGTAAGGGATTTCTGTCTGAACTGAAAGCTTACTTCCCAGCTGTGCGTAGCGTCCACGCTACGCACGCAAATGACAAGGGTGCAGCTTGCGGGCTTGCAGGTCAGTAACGAAGACACTACGAACAGAAGGTGTATTTGTTTATCACTTTTCAGTCATTAGGACAAGCGTTTGATAGACGGCTTCGATCTTGTCCTGATCTACTTTTTGAGCTTCCGCATAATTTTTCCAGTTGCTGATGACTACACTGACTTGATCGATAATCTCAGAAGCACCCTTTATGTTCATCCTTTTTCCGACTTCCAGCAGGTCTGAGCGCTCAATATTGTTTCGTTTTCCATTGACGCTTAAGCAATGCTGGCTCACCCAAATACTTGAAGGACGATATGCATAACAGATGTCAAATGCCGGTGAAAGAGACCAATCGCCATTCTTCTCCATAGTGAACGCGAAGTTTTTGGTGTGGTCGTCACAATTTCGCCCGATAACATTGAATACCATTCTCCGAAACATCTGATCTGCTTGTGGATAGGGTAGGCCTAACAGTCTCATCGTTTCAAATAAGTCATCATAGCTGTAGATGTCAATGTCCTTGAAATCATAGTGCCGCATAGCGCAGAATGATTGCATATGAATCTTCCCTTTTCCATAGATGCGATCAAATCGCTTGGTCATAAAATGTCCTCGTCCATTCTCTTCAAGTAGTTCACTTTCCATCATTTCAATCCCGGCATCTATGGCCATCCTGTAATATGCCATTTCGATGCGACCATATCCACGGGATTCTCCAAGTTCTTCATCATCGATTCCATCAAACTTGATGATATAATGCTCAAACCCTTTTGGCGCATTGGACTGACCACTCCTTATTTCTCCTGTGTCTTTATCGTAAGCGATCAGCGCTTTTGCCCGGGCACCGCCCGCAGAAGTTCCAATCTTCAGAATTGCCTGAAGGGCCTTCTCTTGATCAGGTTCTAAATGCCTTAGGAATTCCTTTCTCCCCGAGAGTATTTTAGAAGTAATCTCAATGAGATCGGAGACTTCAAGTTCAATCGAATGGCTCTTAGCTTTGGGAACTGTTGGCTCAAATTCTATTGCCCCCATCCCTCGCTGTCCGATAAAGCACAATGTTTCCACAGGATTGATACTGTTTGGCGGCCGATTGTTTTTTGTCAACCAAAAATTTATCAGGGCATTGCCATACTTATCCGGAAGCACATCTGCCAATAGTCCGGGAAGTCCTTTAAAGGTTTGCGAATTCCTGTGCTCCGGAAAACGATGAATGGAATCTTGGCCTAGCGGCATCATAATCGGGGCAAGCTCAAGGCCTGTTTCCCTGAATTCCGGGTCAAACTCAAAGCTTGCTATTCCGCTGTTTTCGTCCCAGGCGACAGCTCCGACCCTATGGTTCCAAATGTTTATAAATGCAGTCTGTATCATTACCAGTCAGTTAGGTTTAAGGGATCATCCATAGCGCCGCTGGCCCTCTTCCGTTCTTTCATCTCGAGCTTTGCCAATGCCAATGGGCTAATCTCTTTAGATACCTTGAAGAGCTTTAAGGCTTGCAACTGGTCAAGCGCACGTAATACCTGAATAAGTGTCAGCAGTGTGCTTCTTCGTCCAAGTTCCAGATCACGAATGGTGGTACGATGTACGCCTGCTCTGTCCGCCAACTTTTCCTGTGTAAGGTTCTTTGCCAATCTCTCACTACGTATGAATGCACCGATGGCGTTGATGATCATATCATCAGTCATTCTTTTGAGTTCGATGGGGGAAAATTCCTTCATTAGTAGCTTCTTTTGTGTTTAATGATGTAATTGTGCATCAAATGTAATGAAAAATTTCTGAATAATTCTCCATTGCGTGTTAATATAGCATCAAATTGTTAAGAGGGAGTCTTTGTTTATAATATTGTTGCGACCCAATTTAACACTTTATGACTAAGGAAAATGCTATCTTCGAGACAGGAAGAAAATGCGTGAATTAGCTAGTGTGATTGACATACAGATTGCGATTCACAAAATGGAGAGCATAACAAAATTCTGATGTTTGATGAAAGCATACTCGACGAATTCTATTCTGCGCTTTGGAATGTTTGATGGTTATCAACTAGGTGTTGCATTTGTGTTTGCACCCAGTTATATCGAATGGTGCATAAACAATATTGACGATTTCTTTATCTCAGATATTGACACTTTGAAGAGACAGAGAGTAGCGAAAAGAACATCAGTTTGGCTAGATCATGATCTTGGTATGCCACATTTAAGCTGGCCAGAGATTGAAGTGTGCGAGACACTTGATGATGTGAATAAGAATATCGACTTAAGTAACAAGACATATGAATTTAGCAAGAGGGCATTGGATCTGAATCAGCGCCGCCTTCAGAAGTATAATGATGAGACTCATTAAATCCTGATGCATTATTCCTATAAATCCTGTAACTATTACCAAATCCTCATTTTACTAAATTATGTCCGAAGAAGCTAAGACAATAAGACTGTATATACGGCCACCATGGTCATCCAAAGATCTTGATGTCCTCGAATTGATGCAATTTCAAAAATCTGAGGAAGCCTTAAGTAAGGAGAGGTATGATTACAATATGTCTCTATCTGTAGGCGAAAGAGTTATCAACGGAACAGCGCTCAGAGGTAAGCTTCAGATCAAGGAGAGTAAGGAAAAGGATGAAAACGGAAAAAGGAAAAAGACTCTTCATTTCAAGATTTCTGGGCCAAATAATTCAAAGTTTCGTCTAGGTGATTACATCATACTTAGACCCGAAAAAACCGAGGTGGATTTTTCAACTGAAGGTATCATTAAATATGATGGGAATAGTTTCTATACGCTTTCATGCACTATTGATGATAAAATCAATGAAATGGCAGCTCAAGGATCTGTTGTTATGGATTTTACTCATCCTGAGGTAACAGCCAGAATGATTGATAAGTCACTGGATAGTCTTGCTTCCAGTCCAAAGAGAAATATCATTCTCAATATTATCAAGGGTAAGGTGGATTGCATTATTGATGCAGAATCAGATAAAGAAGTTGAAGGCTATGATTTGAAACAGGTTCTGTCAAAGAAAGGGATCTTTTTGTTGGACGAATCACAAAAAGTAGCATTTCGTACCTCAGTAGTTACTACCCCTTGTTCGATGATTTGGGGACCGCCAGGTACCGGAAAGACTTTTATGATTGCAATCATTGCCAATTATTTAGTTTCCATCGGCAAATCAGTATTAATAACCGGTTTCACCCATCGGTCGATAAATAATGCCCTAATAACGATTGTTGATCATTTTGATGGTTTTGGCATTTTTAAAATTGGACGGGAGGAACAAGCTGAAGAACTAAAGGGGCGAGAAGTGAATATCCCAAATTTCCGTGACTTTGATTCTATCCCCCCAAACCAACGATCTTCAGGCTTCATTGTAGGCGCAACCCCGTATGAGGTGAGTAAATCAGCCTGGAAGAACAGGACTTTAGATTATGCCATTTTTGATGAATCAAGCCAGCTAACAGTAGTTCTTGCATCAATGGCAATGCAAAGATGTGACAAGTATATATTTGTTGGGGATCACAAACAGATGAGTCCGATAATACTTGGTAATGAGGAGGTTGATGCGATGTATTCCAAGGAGATGTTTAACAAGTCGGTCTTTGAACTATTACATTCATACTACGATAGCTCAATGCTAACCACTTGTTACCGGATGAATGAGAAGCTTATTTCTTTTTCGGGTTCTACTTTTTATGATTGTAAGATATATACTCCTCCTTCAGTGCCACAAGCGATAGACTTGAAGCTACCATTGGAGAAGCACAATGAGATTCTGAGTCCGAGAAATATTGATGTTGTTGTTATGATGAAGGACTCAGAAGATAATACAGAAGCTAAACTTGCTGGAGAGCTTGTGGCTGAGCTTGTACGTTGTGGTGTGGAAAAAGATCAGATTGGAGTAATTGCTCCATTTCGCGTTCAATTAAATGCGATCAGGAAGGAGGTTCATAGTCATCTCAAGAATTCAAATGGAATCTTGATAGATACTGTCGAGCGTTTTCAAGTGTATATTCCGCTCCATATTGACCCCCCTATTCCGGTGATGCTGACCCCCCATTC
>CAZPYJ010000026.1:0-56025 GCA_964590645.1 uncultured Lentimicrobiaceae bacterium | reverse complement strand
TTTTCTTACACAGAGGGCACGGGGAAGGCACAGAGAAAGCTCCATTAAGCGCGAGTTCGAGTTCGAGTTAGCGAGTTCGAAGTATTGGCTTCGCCGGCTTGTTATCCGAAGCGGATGAATTGGTAGGATATTTCATTCAATTCAGAAGAAAGTCAGAGACAAACAAGTTCTGGAATGACCTTACTGATAACCAGTATCCTTTCTTTTCATACTTCGTGCTCGCACTCGTACTCGCCCTCGTGCTGCTCATCTCCCTTGCGTGCTCCGTGTAATCTTCTGATTTTCATAGCTTTTCTTACACAGAGGGCACGGGGAAGGCACAGAGAAAGCTCCATTAAGCGCGAGTGCGATTTCGAGTACGAGCGCGAAGTGGTTTCAGTAAAGATATTCTCCTGCATTTTGTCCGGTTTAATAGGGGGTAATCGTATATAATAGAAAGTGACAAATTATGGGCAGACTAGATCTCGAAAACCGTCTCATCCGGTTTGCTGTAAACATCGATACTTTTTGTGTAAATTGTCAGATCCTTAGATACAGGAAACACTTGAAAGATCAATTACTGCGGTCTTCTTGTTCTGTGGCGCTGAATTATGCTGAAGCTCAATCAGCTGAATCCGACAAGGATTTTCAACACAAAACCAGTATTGTACTGAAAGAAGTCAGAGAGACACAAGTTGCGTTGAAGATTGTCTCTGGGCTTCAAAAGCAAAATGTCAATGGGCTTGCCGAGCTATTATCAGAAGTAGATGAGTTGGTACGGATATTTCATTCAATACAGAGGAAAGTTAGAGACAAACAAGTTCTGGAATGACCTTACTGATAACCAGTATCCTTTCTTTTCATACTTCGTGCTCGAACTCGAACTCGAACTCGAACTCTTCATTTCCTCTGTACTCTTCGTGTAAGCTTTTGTTTTTCATCGCTTTTCTTACACAGAAATGCGCAGAGCATTCAGGGCGGAGCTTCCAAAAAGCGGAGTAAGCCTTTCAGGGATCGGCAGGGCCTGGTAAGAACGCCCAGTAGTTGTTTTTGTGAATGATGCTTTTCCCGGCCTCCGGGTACGCCTGGGAAAAAGTAGCATTGAATTTTAGCCCGGGGGCATTCCTCCATTTGAACTCGAACGCTTCCAGCTGTCCGCCTGTCTCCTCAATATAATCTACTTCCTGTTGCCTGCTGGTACGCCAGAAATAGGTATTTATCCTCCGGCCTTGATAATGATTCCATTTCCGGCGCTCAGTGATCATCAGGTTATCCCACAACATCCCTGTATCATTTCGTAAGCTTAGGGGATTGAATTGGTTTATGACAGCATTCCTTACCCCATTATCCACAAAATATATCTTTTGCGACTTCTTCAGTTCGTTGCGGAGATTGGAGGCATAGGAGGGAAGCCGGAATATCACATAGGCTTCTTCCAGCAAGCGAATATACTTCTCAACCGTTTCTTTGTCCACCTGAAGCAAACCGGCCAATTCCCGGTAAGAAACCTGCTGCCCTATCTGGTGAGCCAGTGCGCGAAGTAACTTCTCTACGATATCTGGTTTTCGGATATCGTGCATTAAAAATACATCCTTGTATAAGTAATCGGAGACAAGTTCTGAAAGGACATCCAGCTCGTTCCCGGCTTGGTTGACCACATCAGGATAGGACCCGAAAATGAGGCGTGCCTCCAGCGTTCTGTTGACCTCTGCAATATCTGTGTGACTACCCAATTCACCCAATGACAAAGGATAAAGGACCATTAACACCTTTCTGCCCGTCAAGGGTTCTCGGATCTTATCCGATAATTCGAAAGCACTGGATCCACTGGCAATCATTTGAATACCAGGGCAGCTGTCAGTTATGATCTTCAGGGAAAGACCGGTATTTTCTAATCTCTGTGCTTCATCGATTAGCAGCAGTGTACCCGGTGGAAAAAGTGTTGGCGCTTGCGAGGAGGTGATCCCGTTTAGCATCTCCCGGTCAGGCAAGTTGTCACAATTCATCCAGATGCTCCTACCTTCATAGTCTTGCTCCAGGCAGCGCATCAAGGTGGTCTTCCCTGATTGTCGCGGTCCGAGCAAGAGGATGGCTTTCCCTTTGAAGAGCCGCGCCTGGATAGGGCTTTGTAAAGCACGTGTGATCATTTGGTGGTTGTTTTCGACAAATATACGTAATAATGGCGATTGTAATCGACAAAATTACATACTGCTGATTGCAATGCTGTCTGAACGGCGTGCCTGGAGATGGATATTATCTGTGGTGCGTAATCCAGCAAGCTACTGCCGCATCAGTGGCTATTTCGGCCCAAACTGTGCCACACTTTTCGGATGATGTTGTGCCAGTGTTTTCGGATGAAACTGTGCCAAAATCAGTGAATATTTGGCGTGGATTTCGGACGAAATTGTGCCAGTTTTCGGACGAAGCTGTGCCAGTTTTCGGTTGAAATTGTGCCAGTTTTCGGATGAAACTGTGCCAAAATCCTGCAAGAGTCGTAAACGGGTTAAACCAAACCCGCAAAAGAGATGGCGAGAAAACGCACAGATCTAATGGATTTACGACAACTTATCCAACTCAAACAACAGGGAACAAGCAACCGGGATGCAGCGCATCTGCTCAAAATTCATCGCAATACAGTCAACGCTTATGTTCACCTGTTTTTGTCCACCGACAAGCCCTACAGCGAGTTGCTGGGGTTGGACAATACCAGCTTGCAGGAACTTTTCCCTTCGCCTGAGTTGAGAGACCAGAAGCGTTATGATCAGCTGTTGAGCTTCTTAAAACAAGTAGATCAAGACCGCCACCGCCGTGGCTTTACCTTTTATCGCAAGTGGACAGAATACCGGGATCTGTATCCGGATGGTTATGGATACACCCAGTTTATGGACCATTTTCACCGGCTTTACAGTATGCCCGCCCCAAGTATGAAACTGGAACACAAATCGGGGAATAATGTCTTTATTGACTTTGCAGGTAAAAAGCTGCAAATTGTTGATCGCCACACAGGAGAGGTCAAGCCTGTAGAAGTCTTTTTGGCATTGTTACCCTGCAGCCAGTACCTGTATGTAGAAGCCTGCCAAGATCAAAGCCGGGAGTCTCTGGTGGGATGTATGACCCATAGTCTGAGCTACTTTGGTGGGGTTCCCCGTGCCATAGTATTGGACAATTTAAAAAGTGCGGTTAACAAGTCCTGCAAATATGAGCCGGCAATCAACAAGACCTTTAAGGAGCTCGCATTGCATTACAAGACAGTAGTTATGCCGGCTCGCCCCTACAAGCCCCAGGACAAAGCTTTGGTTGAGAATGCGGTTCAGTTGGTCTATCAGCGGATTTATTACCCTTTGGAAAAAATGACGTTCTTTTCCATTGAGGAATTGAATCTAAAAATCCTTGAACTACTTGTATCTCATAACAATCAGCAACTCCAGAAAAGGGGTGTTAGTCGAAAAGAGCTATTTGAGACCATTGAAAAACAGGATCTGAATCCTTTACCGGATACTCCCTATGAGCTTCGGTATTACCGACGGGGGAAAGTGCAAAAAACAGGTCACGTTTACTTCTCTACGGACAAAACATACTATAGTGTCCCATACCGCTTCATTGGACAGCAGCTTGAAATACAGTATAATGCATCCATTGTTGAATTGTATTACAATCACGATCGTATAGCCACGCACAAGAGGAATCCCCGTCCCGGAATCTATATCACTAATAAGGATTATTTGTGTTCCACACATCGGGAATACTCAGACTGGAGCCCGGATAAGTTCATTGCCCAGGCTGGTCGTATTGGAAAACACACCGAGGAATATGTGGCAGGCTTGATCAGGCAGTATGAATATCCTGAGCACGCTTATCGTCAGGCACAGGGAATCATTCATCTAAGGAGACAATATCCTTTGGAAAGGATAGATCAAGCCTGCCGCTATGCCTACGGCATACAGGATCGCTTGGGTTACCATCTGGTTCTGCGAATCCTAAAGAGCGGAATAGACCAGGTTCCAATGGAAGAAACCAAGGAGGACCAATCCCACATTCCGGCCCACAACAACATAAGAGGAGAGTCCTACTATCAGCAACAATTAAAAATCTGAACCAATGAACCAACAGCAAACACTGGAAAAGATGCGTCAGCTAAGACTTTATGGTATGGCTGAGCTGCATTACAAAAACATCAAGGAAGGAATCGGATCTGGCTACACATCGGATGCGTATTTAGCCCTTCTGATTGACCGTGAATGGGAGGAGCGTGAGAACAACAGGATAGCGCGCTACATCAAGCAAGCACACTTCAAAATGAGTGCAACGGTGAGAGATATTGATTATAAAGCCTCGCGGAATCTTGACCGCAATGTCCTGGAGCGCCTGCTCCAACTGGAGTTCGTTAGAAGGAAGGAGAATGTCATTATTACCGGGCCAACCGGCGTGGGGAAGAGTTACATTGCTCAAGCCATAGGGATACACGCTTGCAACTATGGAATCAAAACGATGTACTACAATACGGCGCGCTTGTTTAGCCAGTTGAAGCTCAATAAGCTTGACGGAACTTATCTGAGGGAGCTCAGAAAGCTGGAGAATACTGGCTTGCTTATCCTGGACGATTTTGGTCTGCAAGCTTTAGACAACCATATGCGTGAGGCTTTGCTCAATGTGATAGAAGACCGTTTTCAGAAGAACTCGATAATTGTTACCTCTCAAATCCCGATCAGTAAATGGTACGAAGTGATAGGAGAGGGAACGATCGCTGATGCGATCCTGGATCGTCTCATCAACTCTTCACACAGGGTCGAACTGAGTGGGGAGTCTCTCAGAAAGAAAATGATCAGAGAAGAATAATTTATTTAACATTGTAAAACCATCTCGCTCTTGCAAATTTTGAGTGGCACAATTACGCCGAAAACACTGGCACAATTACGCCGAAATAGCCAATCAGGCCGGAGCATTTTGTTGGAGCACGGATTATCACAGTTTTTCACAGATTACTTTCTCTGTGTTAATCTGAGTAATCTGTGGTGAGTAATTCAGTAAGCTTTTACCGCACCGGGCCGGAGCACTCGCTCTCGTGCCTTCTTTGTGTCTGTTGTGTTTCCTTTTTTTTCCTCACAAACGCACGGAGAAAGCTCATTTAAGCGCGAGCTCGGGTTAGCGAGTACCTACCTGCCGGTAGGCAGGCGAGTGCGAAGTGATTGGGATGGCCGGGGGTTATTAATGCGATGGACTAACAATGTCATCCGGAGTAAATACAAAAACATCAGGATGAGAGGCAGGTGCTTTTTGAAATACCGCTTTAATGATTTTGGGTGGTTTTGAGAAGGGGATGTTCTTCTCTTTCAGACAGAGAGATTCAACTGCCTCGCCCAGCAAATCCTTGTTCGACCATTTCGCTTCTCCTATGAGTAATGCTTTTTTATCCGTTGATAAAGCAAGGATGTCTATCTCCATCGCTTGTTTATGTATTCCTCCACCCCACCAGCGCGATGCAGGATTGAACCTTTTGCCCTCAATCTCAAGAGAAGGGATCGCTTTTCTGCATAAATCCTCCCATATCATTGAGAGATAATGCGTATAATTAGCTTCAATTTCTGTCCAAACCTGATCAATCATATCAAACTCCAGCCTGCTTCTATTTGGCAGCAGGAAGGTGAAATAGAAATGCAAAAAGGGATCGTCAATCTTGTAAAGGCTCTTTTTGGATGATCTCTCTGGCTCTCCAAAAGGCACCTCACGTCGGATAAACCCCAGATTGATCAGTAATCCCAAAATGCGTGACAACTGTGTGGCCGGTTTGCCTGACCTTGCTGCTATTTCGGAAAGACGGTGAACCCCTGCTCCTATCAGGCTGAGCACGGAATAGGCTTGGACGGAGGTTCGCATTTCATCTAAAAAAAGACGCTCAGGTTCTTCATACAGCAATCCGTTCTGGTCGAGGATACTGTTTTTAACGGCCTGAGCAAAAGTGTCGTACTGTTTTCTGATCTCCCAGTATCGCGGAATTCCGCCCCATACACCATATTCCCAAACGGCATCCGTAGATGATATTGAAAAGTAATCCTGCAAATGCATAATCCTCATTGGCCTGATCCGGATGATTTCATCGCAGCGCCCATAAAGCGGAGAAGCACTGTCGAGCACCATACTGTGCATCATTTGCTGTGACGATCCGCAAAGGATCAAGTGATACTGGCGGTGCTTTTGATTATCTATGATTTTTTGCAGTATGGAGGGGAGTTCGGGGCTATTTTTGACCAGGTATGGAAACTCATCAATGCATACAATGGTTTTTTCGCGAAGTCCATTATCCAGACTCAGGAAAAGGCTTTCCCAGTCAGGATATTCAGGTGTGGAGAAGCCCGGTATGATAAGGGCTATTTGTCTTGCAAAAGCCGCAATTTGTAATGGTGCTTCCCGCATATCGGCTGAGAAGTAAATCGCCGAAGAGGGCAGCACTTGATGCAGCAAGGTGGATTTGCCGCACCGCCTGCGTCCATAGACCACAATGAGCTGTGGTTTTTCCCGCTCCAGTGACTGTTGAATCCGCGCTATTTCTTTCTCACGATTGACGAACATACAAGGCTTTGCATTAATTATGTTTGACAAAAATAATGTATTTCAAACATAATAAAGTTCTTTTTGTCATTTTTCTAAACCATTAAGGGGGAGAGAGCCTGACGGAGCACGGCGCGGATTGGATTTGTTTGCAAATAATTATCACCGGCAAAATTTAGCGCGAGCACAAGTTAGCGAGTACCTACCTGCCGGTAGGCAGGCGAGTTCGAAGTATTGGGCTTGCCGAGTTATGAAATTATCCATAAATTCGAATGGAATTGTTTTAGTTTCGCGATTATGATACATCCATCTATACAAGCCATTTTACCTCAAATAACGCAACTACTTAGGTTTTATAAGATAGAGAGTGCTGCTTTGTTTGGTTCAGTGTTGAGTGATTCATTCAATGACGGCAGTGACATTGACCTTATTGTCAATCTTCAGAAGGGTCAGGATCCGCTTGAAGCTGGTGAGAACCTATGGAACCTTACTTTTGAATTAGAAGATCTTACAAACCGGAAAGTAGATATTCTTACAGAACGATCTCTTAGAAACCCCATTTTTATTGCAGAGATTCACAAGACTAAGTATCCGATTTATGGATAATGATATCAGAAAACTACTGGTTGATGCGCTGATTTGCATAAACAGTATTGAGGATTACCTTCGTGGCGTGAGGAGATTTGAGGAGTATGACAATAACCCTCTATTACAGGATGCGGTTGAGCGAAACTTAATCACTATCGGTGAAGTGGTTAATCTGATTCTGAAGGCTGAACCAGGCATTGAAATATCAAACGCTCGTCGAATTGTCGATATGCGGAACCGCCTCACTCACGCTTATGATGCTGTGGAGAATGTAATGGTCTGGACCATCTTGATCAGACATCTGCCTATCCTAAAGCAAGAAATCGAGACGATTATGGAAGCGTAGGCGCTTACAAGAGAATAATGCCACCCTTGCCCCGCAGGGCCAACACAGATTAGTAAATGAATGTGGA
Organism: uncultured Lentimicrobiaceae bacterium; assembly: GCA_964590645.1. Lineage (GTDB taxonomy): Bacteria > Bacteroidota > Bacteroidia > Bacteroidales > JAGNHN01 > JAGNHN01. The sequence goes on along the minus strand of CAZPYJ010000026.1, from coordinate 48,499 downwards.
TAAATGCGATTGCGCGCCGTAGGTGCGCCACCTGATTTTATTTCAATCGTTTTTTTGGGTTTCCCGTGTGCGAAACAATCTATCAGATCGCGCCCTGATGGGGCGCTGGATGGGCGGGTGCGTGATCGCGGGCTAATGAGGTGGTGCTCCTGACGGAGCACGGTGCGGGTTGGACTTGTTTGCAAATAATACCAACAGGCAAAATTAAGCGCGAGCGCGAGTTAGCTGAATCCGACAAGGATTTTCAACACAAAACCAGTATTGTCCTGAAAGAAGTCAGAGAGACACAAGTTGCGTTGAAGATTGTCTCTGGGCTTCAAAAGCAAAATGTCAATGGGCTTGTCGAGTTATTATCAGAAGTTGATGAGTTGGTGCGGATATTTCATTCAATTCAGAAGAAAGTCAGAGACAAACAAGTTCTGGAATGAGCTTACTGATAACCAGTATCCTTTCTTTTCATACTTCGCGCTCGCGCTCGTCCTCGTACTCGCGCTTTCCTGCTCCTCGGCGTGCTCCGTGTAAGCTTCTGTTTTTCATAGCACTTCATCTTCCATAAGCACAAGCCTGTATGCTGAAGAAGTGCTGCAAAACAAAAGCGCTGAGCGATTCAAATATCAGCTTATCTTCGATGAAACCTTTTCATACCTATATGGACAAAAGAACACGGATGCTGGCTCCCGCCTATGGCTGGTTGAATGCATTGATGATTTCATTAAATATCAGAATGAATCGCAGCGGACAGCTTAATCTTCCTGACTTGCCTCATCCCATATATTTCAGAAGCAGGAGTATCGATGCCTATACCATTGCCGATGTTTTTGGTCTGAGAGCCTATGATATCGATCTCCCTTTTCAACCACGCTTTATCATTGATGGTGGAGCGAATATCGGACTCTCTTCCGTATTCTTTGCCCATAAGTATCCTCAAGCACGCATCCTTGCGGTCGAACCGGAGTCATCCAATTTTGCGCTCCTGCAGAAAAATGCACAGGCATACCCCGGCATTATGCCCCTGCAAACTGCAATCTGGAGCCATAACTGCCATCTCGTGGTCAAAGACAAAGGCTACGGTTTACGGGGCTTTATGGTGGAAGAAGCAGATAACGATCATCCCCAAGCCTTTCCTGCACGCTCCATAGAAAGCCTGATGGAAGGGAAAAAGGAGGTGGATATCCTGAAACTTGACATTGAGGGAAGCGAAAAGTTTGTCTTCTCAAGCAATGTAGAGCCTTGGTTACCAAAAGTTAAATGTCTCATTATTGAGCTGCACGACAGAATGGAGGAAGGCTGCACCGAGGCTGTGGAGCAGGCCCTGGCCAGATATCAATTCACCTGTTCCACCAAGGGCGAAAACCGCATCTATCTGAATAAAGCGCTGACCTGAACACGGGCAGGCCATCATTTATCAAAATCCGGAAACCAATTAGCCTGCGGGATTCATCACCTTGAACAGCACAGCGGACCTGCTGCCGGGAGCATACCGGGTCTGTATCCTGGACCGGGCTTCCCTGCCAAGTTTTTCCAGATCATCCCTGCTGCCCACTTCCTTAAGCAAGGCGGCCAGGAGATTGCCATCGCGCTGAGGAAGCAAGAAACCGCTATTACCAATGATTTCAGGAATCGCGGCCACCGGAGATCCGACAGGAACACATTCACACAGCATTGCCTCACATATCGCACTGGGAAAACCCTCGGCGATAGAGATCTGAAGATAAAAGCGATGTTGGGAATAGATTTCCGGCAGTGATTCGTAGGGTACCGGCGCCAGAAAACGGACATTGTCCGGAATGGGCACCTTCATTTGCTTCGCCTCCGCACCCAGAATGGTAAATTGCCCCTGAGGGAAGAGGGTCGCTGCTTCCAGCACCAGGTCAATGCCTTTGCGGTAGAAATTACTCCCTCCGATGCCAAAACCTACCGTCAGAAAAGACAGCGGCGCCTTTTCCGCCCAGCGACGCTTAAATATTTCACCATCGTACTCCAAAGGAATCGTAAGGTGGGGTGTCCTCAAATCCTGACAATGATGTCGGATACCCTGTTTGTGATCGGGCTTGAAATAGGAAGAGGAGGCCAACATCAGGCTTTCATCCACCGGCAGCAGCAATGTGGCCATCCGGGCCGAACGACACGTAAACCAGGCAAGTACGGGCTTTACCAGGTGCCCGTATCCAAACTCAGGGTAGCTGTAGCAATCGGCGCCGCCCAGGATAATGTGGACGGGCTTGGACATTAGCCTGCCAAAGACCGCTGGAAGGAAAGAATGATATCCGGCAAAGAAGCAGACGAAGATTTCTGCACTTCGGGCCTTTCGCAAGAGAAAGAAAAACTGGGCCAGAAAACGTAGGGGAATCGTTTTTTTCTCCTTGGTATCAAAATGAAAGCTTGTCACCGCATAGCGCTCAGACAACAGTGCAATGTCTTTTCGCACAAAAGAGGTAGAACCGATGTGAAAAAACAAAAGAGATGGCTTTTTCATAAAAGAATGGAAAGGGTGAGTTTGAGATTTCAGGAAAGGGATTTCAACCAGCTTCGGAAGTCGCGGGTCAGGGAATACGCAATTTTCGTCTGAATTTTGCTGTCATCCAGCAATGCTGTGCCCGTTTCCAGAATGCGGTGTTCGCGACTGCCATCGGTATATTTCACAGCCACTCCGTATTTTTCTCCTATGCTTTCCGCCACTTCCCCCAGGGTCATTGCTTCCCCCCCAATATTCCAGATCTGGTTCAGGGACGAAGGATCGCGGAGCAGAGCCATAGCCTGGCCAAAAACATCGCTGATATGGGTCAGGGTGCGGCCCATCCGGCCTCCCAGGAAAACCTCGATATCCTTCCCTTTTCTGGCTCTTTCCTTGAAATTGAATATAGTTCCGTAGGAATAGAGGCGGTCGCAGATATTGCCATAAGGGACGCCAATCCTCAGGATCAGATAAGGAATATCGTATAGCCTATGAAAGGCGGCAAGGTAGAACTCCCCGGCCAACTTTGAGATGGCATACACAGAACGGGGCAAAAGGGGGGCATCTTCCGGGAAAGGGATATCGGTGCCCCCGGGATATACCAGGCGGGTAGAGGGGTAGATGACGACAGGGCGGTATGGAGATTGCCTGATGGCATCCAGGATATTCAGGATGCCGATTTCGTTGACGTGTATATAGTCTTCATAACGATCAAAGCCTTCCACCACGCCATTCAGTCCCGACAATAGAAAGACATAGTCCACATCCCAGTGGATATGCGACAATTCACTCCGCCTGGTGATGTCAGCCTGAACATAATCCAGGAGGGTACACTTGTTGGATTCTTGTTGGTCTGAAGCCGTCACCGCGACGCCTTCGGCCAGGAGCAGGTGGGAAAAATTGCATCCCATATACCCATTGGCACCAAATACAATGGCCTTCATACGCATACACTATTAATGCAACAACGCCTGAGAAAGCTTGCAACCGATGCTTTGACCTACAGAAAGAATGGGAACATTCAGATCCGTTCTTGCTGAATACCAGGAATGCTTTTCTCCTCCTGATATTGAAACAAAAGTACAAATTTGTTTGATTCCAATCATCATCGGAATAAAAGTCCTGTAAAGTTAACGGTGGAAACGCATCAGTTTAAGCGCGAGCTCGAGTTCGAGTTAGCGAGTACGAAGTATTGGCTTCGCCGGCTTGTTATCCGAAGCGGATAAGTTAGTTCGGATATTTCATCCAATACAGAGGAAAGTAAGAGACAAACAAGTTCTGGAATGACCTTCCTGATAACCAATGCCCTTTCTTTTCATACTTCGCGCTCGAACTCGTGCTCGCGCTCGCGCTTTCCTGCTCCTCGGCGTGCTCCGTGTAAGCTCTTGTTTTTTATCGCTTTTCTTACACAGAGCGCAGCGGGAAGGCACAGAGATTAAGCGCGAGTTCGATTCCGAGTACGAGTTCGAAGTATGTTCAGTGAAGATATTCTCCTGCATTTTGTCCGGTTTAATAGGGGGTAATCGTATATAATAGAAAGTGATAAATTATGGGCAGACTAGATCTCGAAAACCGTCTCATCCGGTTTGCTGTGAACATAGATACTTTTTGTGTAAACTGTCATATCCTTAGATACAGGAAACACTTGAAAGATCAATTACTACGGTCTTCCTGTTCTGTGGCGCTGAATTATGCTGAAGCTCAATCAGCTGAATCTGACAAGGATTTTCAACATAAAACCAGTATTGTCCTGAAAGAAGTCAGAGAGACACAAGTTGCGTTGAAGATTGTCTCTGGGCTTCAAAAGCAAAATGTCAATGGGCTTGTCGAGTTATTATCAGAAGTTGATGAGTTGGTGCGGATATTTCATTCAATTCAGAAGAAAGTCAGAGACAAACAAGTTCTGGAATGACCTTACTGATAACCAGTATCCTTTCTTTTCATACTTCGTGCTCGAACTCGTGCTCGCGCTCGTGCTGTTCATCTCATTTGTGTGCTTCGTGTAAGCTTTTGTTTTTTATAGCTTTTCTTACACAGAGGGCACGGGGAAGGCACAGAGATTAAGCGCGAGTTCGATTCCGAGTACGAGTTCGAAGTATTGGGCTAGCCGGGTTATTATCAGAAGTAGATGAAAAGGTTTTTCTATCTTTAACAACCCAATCAATACACCGGTCCAATGCACCCACCGAGATGCTTCCGCTTCTTCCCCTTGCTGCTATTGCTCCTTTTCCATCATACCCACGCACAATGCCCCCTGCAACTGGACAGCATCCCGCTTATTGATACCAGCGGAATGATCCTCCATCTGCCCTTCGACAGTAACCTCCAAAACCTGGGCAGCGGAAATTATACCATCACCAATAATGGCGGCAGCTTTGTACAGGGAATTTGCGGAGAGGCAATGGAATTTGACGGGATAAATGACTTCGTGGAAGTAAGCCCGGCCATAGAAATGCATAACGACCTGACCATAGTGTGCTGGCTGAAAGTGTATTCCGGCACTGGCGGGATGGGCATTTTCTTTACCCGCGACCAATGCCTGAACTCCCAACGGGCCTGGGGAACCACCTCTTTTACGCTTGGCTATCACATCAACCGGGATGTATTCTATGGGGTGCCGCAAACTACCGATTGCTACGGAGGCTCAATGGGTGATCGATACGACCCGGGCTTCAACCTTCCATTGCATACCTGGTACCTGATTGCAGTGAGCGTCAACAGCAACAGCAGTGAGGCACGCAGCGTGTGGATGCACCAGGATTGCGATGATGCAGCGGCCGTTCAGTTTGACAATGTCGCCACGGCCTACGTTTTTAACGGAAACTATGCTTTCCGCACCACCATCGGTGCGACTTCTGCGGTTCCCGGTTTCATTAACAGTCTTGATGGGATCATTGATGAAATGCGTGTTTATGACCGCATCCTCTCCGAGGAAGAGATGGAAGACATTTTCCATACTTGTCGGCCCGTACGTTTTGAAGCGGTAAGTCATCCAAGTTGTGATGGGGATTCCGCCTGGCTCTATGTGGTCAATCCCGAGGAAGATGTGGTGTATTCCTTGCAGGATATTACAAACAACCAGCAGATAGGCGCTGCCATCCAGGGCAATTGCGATACCATCGCCTTTTTTACCGGCCTTGTCACCGATACCACCGCTTTTCAGATCCTCGCAACGCATAGTATTTCCAATTGCAGCCTCCTTCTTGATACCACCTTTTGGCTCCAGCCTGCAATGACTAGCTCCTACACTTTTCTGCCACAACAGCTTTGTCCGGGCGACAGCCTGTGGTGGGGTGGACTCTATCACTTTGCAGACACCATCCTTACCGACACATTTCTGACGAGCCAGGGATGCGATAGTATTGTTACGCTGCAGTTGAGTTTCTATGATCCGCCGGACTTCAATCTGGGCTCCGATACAGTGCTTTGTTTTTCCAGTGGTCACCTGCTTGAGGCGGATGAAACCTATGGCATTCCGATATGGCAATATGGCATTGGCACCAACCCTATTTACGTAAACCAGAGCGGGGTATATGTTTGCCATTTATATACCCACCAGTGCAACCTGGTTTTACACGACAGCATTGAGATTGCTTTCGGAGGATCTTCAGCACAGCTGGATACCTCCCTGTGTTGGGGCGACAGCCTGCACATAGGTGAAATATTGATCCTGAACAGCGGGATGCATCAATATCTTTTCACGGATCAGTATGGTTGCGACAGCCTGATTGATGTGAGTGTAAGCCTTAAATACCCGCCTGATGTGTATTTGGGAAGGGATACCACCCTTTGCCTGGAGGAAAAGATTTTTCTGGATGCCGGGGAACACACCTGGTACCTTTGGAGTACCGGGGATTTGGAGCGGGGGATCCTTGTAAGCGACAGCGGCCGGTATTGGGTGAAGGTGGGAAACGAATGTGGGTTTGCTTCAGACAGCATATTAATTGCAAAGCACGATTGCGAACCGGCCCTGTTTATCCCCAATGTTTTCACCCCTAATGGAGACGGATTGAATGAGCAGTTTGAAGTGCACGGCTACAATTTGCGCAAGTTTACGATGCTGGTTTTCAACCGCTGGGGAGAGCAATTATTTGAAAGCAACGATATTCAGACCTGGTGGGACGGCACCTATAAAGGCCGGATATGTCCGGTAGGCGTTTATTACTATCACATAGAATACCAGGAAGATCGCAGCCTGCGCGAATACATCCGCCAGGGTACGGTGACGCTGCTGAGGTGAGGGGTGTGGCTACTATGCCTTAGTAAGTGGCGGCGTATTTCACCCTCTTCAGAAAACTTTGTGAACACCCTCCTGAACCAAATTTACTCTGGGGCATAAAAAAAGAAGAAGCGCGAAGACAAGGTGTTTCAAAGCGCTCATTTGTTGTTCCCAGAATGCAGTTTATCCTTAAATGATTGTTATTTGGCGATTAGACGCTATTGTGTTACTTTTAACCCGTTTCAGGATTGGCATACAATCCGGGGCAGTGGAAAGATCGTACGCTACATTGAGAATCCAAATAAAGCAGGAGTACATCCTTCAATGACAACCAGAGTATTTATAGCGATTGTTCTTAGCGCCATCCTTGGAATACTGGAAATTTATGCCCAATACGGTACCGGCCTGCCGGTATGGCCGCTGGCAGTTGATGGGGGAGGGAATGCACAGGTAGTGGATTGGAGAACCTCTCCTCCCACTGTACAGGATATTCCCAATACAGCGCCTTCGCAGAATGCCGGAGGCGGAGCTGCTTTTGATGGCTGTGGTAACCTCCTCTTTTACGTTCTTCATACAGGCCTCGCGAATGTCTCTAACAACCTTTTTATTTATGCCGCGGATGGTACGCCATTGCTCACCAATAATACCCCCAATGGCCCCGGACTGAATGGCCAGCGAACCGCAAACGAAATATCAGTCGTGAAGGTTCCAGGAATACATAATGAATGGTTTATAATATACAGTCTATATGAAAGTGATGTTGGTGCCCCAAATAACAATGGAGGTTATGTCCCCGCTAGGCAATTGTTTTCCCGTGTCAGGTATGACAGTCAGGGACTAAATGTCCTGGTTCGCGACAGTTTGCTAACTGTTAATGGGTCGGCATTAACCTATATCCACGGCAAGGCAGTGTCGCGCACAGCTGTTAACCCTGGGGAACATTTCCTCTATCTGTGCCGCCGTGTAGCGAACTCCAACCAGCTCTCCCTCGACCGCTTCGTAATTCACCCTAATGGTATCTCCTTCCTAGCAAATACAGGCAATGTTAATGTAACCTGGTGGTATCTGTGTATCGCCGGATCTTTCATTGAATTGAGCCCGGCTGAAGATAGAGTGGCAATTATCAATCGGAATCAACACACCAATTACCCGGATATTATTCTATTCAATACACTGCAATTCTCAAATGCACCGGGTGCGTATCAAATTATCACATTGCGCGATCTTATCCTTCAACCAGATGGTATCGTGCACCTTACTCCCAAATCCATTTACCAAACTTCGCTCACTAACCCTAATCTTGCTTTTCTCACAAACTTGGAGAAAAAGGTTGCACACATTGAGTTCAGCCCTAACGGACGATTCCTGTATTTTGGAACAGGGGGCTTCCATACCAGCGGATATTCCCACGCAAACTATCTCGGACAAATTGATTTAGGACCCGTATCTCAGCCTGCAAACTACCCATATGATGTTCGCCTTCAGATTGAGGCTCCTCCAGGAACAATGAATATGTCAACTGGAACTGGTGCGCAACTTTCCTCCGTTGGATCGAATTGGAAACCTATTCGTGATATCCAATCTTGCTTCGATGGCAGACTGTATTTTTCTAAGCAAAATACTGACAGCCTGTATGTGATCCCTTTCCCGGATATGATAATGCCCCAGCAACTCATCCCTGGCTGGGTGGATCTGTCCGATCAGAACAATCCAAATATTGCGGTTAGCGGACAAGTATATATCCTTCCTGAAAGCATTGACGGACTGGATTATGTGTCTCAGAATCCGGATTTGGTAAACCTTGGGCCGGACACCTTCCTTTGCCAGGGCGACAGCCTCTTGCTGGATGCCTTTCTACCCGGTGCAAACTATGTTTGGCAGGACAGCACATCTTCTCCTACCTACACAGTCACACAATCCGGTAGCTATTGGGTGGAAGTGGAGGTGGACAGCTGCTTCGACTACGATACCATTGTGGTCGGGATGCTTCCTGCACCTCAGGTGGACCTTGGCAACGATACCATATTATGCGATGGGGATACCCTTTGGATGAATGCCGCCTGGCCCGGAGCAACCTATGTGTGGCAGGATGCTTCCATTGATTCCGTAATGACCGGAGTACAAGCGGGCTTGTATTGGGTAGAGGTGAGCCTGGGGTCCTGCAGTGCCCACGACAGCCTCTATCTGCAACACTTCCCGTTCATCCCTCTTGATCTTGGCCCCGACACCGCTGTGTGCACCGGCGACACTCTTGTGCTGGATGTGGGAATGGCCGGCGCTACCTATGCCTGGGAGAACGGATACACGGGAGCCCTGCGTGAAATAACACAGGCTGGGCTTTACCACGTTACTGTGAGCCAGAATGCTTGCCAGGCTAAAGACTCCTTATGGCTGAATCTGCTGCCGGTTCCGGAGGTAGATTTGGGTGCCGATACCCAGCTTTGTGCCAATGAAGTGCTGGAACTCAATGCAGCCTGGCCGGGCGCAACCTATCTATGGCAGAACGGACATACCGATTCCATCCTGATCGCAACACAGGCAGGATTATATACCGTAACGGTCAGTCTCGGCCCCTGCACAGCATCGGATGACAAAGTGATTGGGCATCTCCCCGTCCCGCTTATCAGCCTTGGGACAGACACGGGCCTTTGCCAGGGCGACAGCCTGCTCCTGGACGCCACCTACCCCGGCGCGTCCTACCTTTGGCAGGATGGAAGTCAGGGTGCCACCTATACGGTTTATCAGGCAGGAGATTATCACATTACGGTGACCGCCAACACCTGCAGCGCTTCAGATACGATCAGTGTGTTCATTTCTCCAGCTCCTGAGGTCAATCTTGGGAATGATACCTCTGTGTGCCAGGGGGAAGAAATGGAATGGAATGCCGGCTGGCCTGGGGCTACCTATCTTTGGCAGGACGGAAGCAAGGATTCCGTATTTCAAAGCAATGCAGCAGGAACGTATTGGGTAGAGCTAAGCCTGGGCTTCTGCCAGGCTGCCGATACCGTCCACCTAAGCCTGCGCCCCCTTCCTTTAGCAGATCTGGGCCCCGACCAATCTATTTGTCCGGGAGACACCTTGATGCTGAGTGCCCTGCAAGCAGGAGCCTCTTACCTCTGGTCAGATGGATCTTCGGGTGCACAACTTGCGGTCAACAATGCCGGGACCTATTGGGTGGAAGTTGATCTTGAGGAGTGCATTGCCTCGGATACCATCCTGCTGCATCCCCTGCCGGAACCGTTTATCAATTTAGGAAACGATACCTTGATTTGTGAAGGAGATCGTCTGCTGCTGGTGGCGCCGGATAACTTTGCAAGCTATTTGTGGAGCGATGGCGCAAGCGGGAATACGCTGCCAGTGCAGACTGCCGGCATTTGGTGGCTGGAGGTTTTTGATGGCTGTTATTCCGTGCGCGACAGTATTGAGATTCATCTGGAATCCTGTCAATGTGCCCTCTGGGTCCCCAATGCTTTTACGCCCAATGGGGATGGGGTCAATGATTATTTTGAAGTAAAAGGAGAGTGCGTAGCGGAATACCAAATCCGGATATTCGACCGCTGGGGACAGCAGGTATTCCACTCCACCGACCTTAACAAAGCCTGGGATGGTTATTTGGATGGCAGCCTTTGCCCTATGGACGTCTATGCCTATCGCATTGATTATACACTTCAATACCCTGGAGAAGAAGAAAGGAAGACAGGAAGTATAGTGTTACTTTACTAGGCTCATCATCTTCTGACTGAATGGTTCGTTCAATCCCAAAAATGAAGTAATCCAGCATTGAGTTGGGTTTTCGTTCAAAACGGAAGTATTCGTGCTTGAACTTGTATTCAGCCTCTTGCTTTTCAGCTCCTTTCTGATCTTCTTTTACCTCATTATTTGGATGGCTTTCTTACAAATAGCACATTGAGAAGGCACAGAAATGAAGTGAGAATTAAATAGCATCTCTAAGCGGTTAATTAATCGCTCAATGGTGATCTCCAATTATGGCGCAACCTCATTGATGCCCCATTGCAGCAATAATCTCATTAGTAAATAGAATTGCGCCGTTCTCTTTCAGGTGCCCCTTGTCATAATATAGTTCCGGGTTCTGATACTTATGACCGCTATGCTGATAAACAATGAATCTGGGATAACTACCAGAAAGTTGCCTGATTCTTTGTTCAAATAATATGTTATGTGTTTTATAATTGGGAGGAAAAACTAAATGCAGCGCTATTGACTCCTGCTCACAGGTAGCGATTAACTTTTTGAACCAGGCCACCTTCCTTTTGGATTCGTGCAGAGTATCATAGGAATAAGAGCTATCATAGTGAAACCTGTATTGAGATTTTTGAAATGACACCGGCATCGAGCCGCATTCTCTGATGGTATCCAGCGGTGCAAACCTTCTTCTCCGTGTATCAAAATTGCTCCTATTCATTCTGGATAGCACAAAAAGGTGACTGAGGAAACTCTTCTCTCCCTTCGATATCATCTCCCGGTTGATTACCTTGTATGATGCCAAGGGGTAAAGTCGATCAAATCTAAAATTCAGAGAACTATCATTCATTAAAGTCAGAGAATCGTCTAATACCAGGAATACTTGCTTGGGAGGAGCATTGTGCATTAAAACCATACGCAGTACAAACTCGTGAAATTCGATATCAGACCCTGGGAAAGATAGGTTGTAACAGGAAAGTCCCAGAGAATCCTGAATCTGAGAGGCGATTATATCCCTTGCACCTCTGGATGAGCCAATAATAACTGCATCCTTGTTCATCTCTCCCTTGATGAGCATTTCTAATCTCTTGTCAACTTCACGCTGGGGAGCAGTGATAAGAAGGACGATAAATAGCTTTTCCAATACAAAGAAAAGGATTGCGAAAAGCAGTATGCGTTTGAGGAAGCGGCTCATCATTAAAACTGAAAATAAATGAACTCCTGTTCTTTTCCTGAGAATATGAACAAAAGGAATATCAGAAAGAAATAGAAACCCCATCTGAAGACAAGATGCCACCTGAGTGCCATCTTTTCTATTGCATATTCATTTTCTCTACCCTTCCATTCAATAATCAGGAAGAAGGCAACAAGGGCCAGGGTTTGCATTGCCTGATTAATACTTTCTATGGATGGAATATTGATGATACTGGTTGAAAAGATGCCCGAGAGATAAGATATCGCGTGTTCGAGGTTGTTGGCACGAAAAAACACCCAAGCAAGCAAGGTGAGGCCAAATGTTAGCAAGATGGATACACTCTCACGGAAAGTTGGTAACATACGCCCTTTGGCCACGATCTCTAAGTGATTCCTATTATTCTTTGTGAGCATCAACGGCAAGAAATATACTGCGTTTAGTGCACCCCAAACGATAAAGGTCCAATTAGCCCCGTGCCAGAAACCACTTACCACAAAAATGATGAAGGTATTCCGTATCTTCATCCATAATCCTCCACGACTTCCTCCTAGTGGGATATACAGATAATCCCTGAACCAGGTTGATAGAGAAATATGCCAACGTCGCCAGAACTCAGCAATATCGCGTGAAAAGTAAGGAAACGCAAAGTTGCGCATCAGGTTGAATCCAAACAAGCGTGAGGTACCGATAGCAATATCTGAATAGCCAGAAAAATCACCATAGATTTGAAAAGCAAAAAACAACGCCCCTAAAACCAAGGCACTCCCGTTCATTTCCGGCGAGTTATTAAAAATAGCATTGGCAAACAGCGCACAATTATCAGCAATGACAATCTTTTTGAAAAGGCCCCATAAAATCTGTCTCAAGCCATCAACAGCATCATTGTAAACAAACTCTCTGGGTTTGAAGAATTGAGGCAGAAGGTTGGATGCCCGCTCTATGGGACCTGCCACCAATTGGGGGAAAAAGCTAACGAAGGCTGCAAAGGCAATAAAATCTTTAGTCGGCTCAAGCTTTCTCTTGTAAACATCAATGGTATAACTAAGGGTCTGGAAAGTATAGAAACTAATACCTACGGGTAGAATGATTTTCAGTGAATTGGCTTCCAGGGAATAACCAAAGAATCGGAACGCCTCAACAAAATTATCAAGAAAGAAGTTGTAGTATTTGAAGAATCCAAGAAGACCAAGGTTTGCAAGAAGGCTCAACAGAAGCAGGCTTCTTCTCCTGATTCTGTTACTCTGGTCGTACATCTGTCTGCCCACCAAATAATCGACAAGAGTACTGAATATGATAAGGGTTAGAAATCGCCAATCCCACCACCCATAAAATACATAGCTGGCTAGCACTACTAAAAGATTCTGCATTTTAAGGCTTCGCCGGAGGAAAAACCAATACAGCAAGAATACTATAGGAAGAAATATTGCAAAATCAATAGAGTTGAACAGCATTGCTATATTTGGCTAATAAAATTCTTCCCTTTCCAATAATCGTCAAAAGGAGCATCAGGGTTTGCTGCGGTAACTGAAACAATCGGCCAAAAATAGAAAAAGAAATCATTATCATTAGACTTAGTATTTTGGGATTCAATTGGCGCTGCGAAATGAAAATCCGTGATTTTTTCTCATTTTCGCAAGTGATATGTATGTACGTTTGCCTAATCATCAGAGCTAGATTTTTGTTTCTATGAGACTTGCCATTGTCAGTCCGGATTATTCGTCCCCAGGAGTCGCTTCCTATGCTTTCGTCCACGCAAGGGCTGTATTATATCAACAGGCTGGAGTCGCGCTGGAAGTATTTGTGCCCTCCGCCAGGCGTGAATCCTATCATTTTGAAGGAATTCGTGTTCACAAGTATCCTGCTTCCGAGCTGCAGGAGATGATGATTGGCTATGCACCAGATGTAATGGCAGTTCACTATCCGGTGTACAGTGTCATTGATGCGGTGAAAGGCCTTCCCTTTCCAACGGTGGCCTGGATACACGGACACGAGATCATTCGCAGTTTGCGCCTTCGTTCATCCAAAGGTTTTGCAGATTACATCAAAAAACGATTGGTATTAATCCCCAGGGAGTTTTATCAGTTTTTGAAAATACGCAGGTATCTGAAAACCGTGAACTACAGTGTATTTGTTTCGGAATGGATGCACAGGATAGGAGAAAAAAATGTCCTAATGAAAATTCCCAATGCGGTCATTGTTCCCAATCCTGTGGACACCCGACTTTTTGAATTCAAAGAGGCTGAAATGGCCCTGCCTGCAATCAGCGTCCGTTCCTTTGACAATAAGAAGTATGGAATGGATATCGCAGTAAAAGCATTTTCGGGTTTTAGACAGAAGACCCTCAGGATGTATGGAAAAGGCCGTTTTCTGAATGCACTGAAAGCAATGAAGGACAAAGGGAATTCAAATGTGGAATTCATTCCCGAACATATTGACCACGCCGCCTTGCCTGCCATATACCATCAGCACAGCTTCTTTGTTGCTCCTAGCCGTGTTGAAGCCCAAGGGGTTGCAATGTGTGAAGCGATGGCGTGTGGGCTACCTGTCATTGCCACCACTGTGGGAGGAATTCCAGAATTTGTCAGGGATGGCGTGGATGGTTTCCTTGTAGAACCAGAAAAACCGGCTGCACTCATTAATGCGGTTGCTGATCTCTTATCCGATCCGGAGCGCTTCTCGGCATTTTCCAGGAATGCACGCCAGAGCATTTTGGAGAAGTGTTCAGAATCAGTGATCATACCCAAAGAGTTGGAATTATTGAGAAAGGCAATGGAGGAGAAATAATGAAGAAAGTACTTTTTGTATTTGGAACCAGACCTGAGGCAATAAAGCTGGCACCTGTAATCTTAGCGATGAAGAAGTCATCGGATTTTGAAACGCGGGTCTGTCTCACATCCCAGCATAAAACGATGTTGCGCCAGGTGATGGAAGTCTTCGATCTTACCGAAGACATTGATCTGGATCTGATGAAAGAAAACCAAAGCCTCGAAGGACTGACCTCCAGGGTATTACTCGGGATATCAGAGGTATTATCCACAGAGAACCCTGCCCTTGTGGTAGTCCAGGGAGACACAACCACTGTTTTTGCAGCTGCGCTCGCAGCCTTCTACAAAAAAATCCCAGTGGCACATATTGAGGCCGGCCTGAGATCTCACAATAAATACAGTCCGTTTCCGGAAGAAGTCAACAGGGTGCTTACCACACACATTTCCACCTTTCATTTCACGCCGACAGCTCTGGGTAAAAGGAATTTAATGGGTGAAGGCATCCCGGAGGAAAGGATATATGTTGTGGGCAATACGGTCTTGGATGCGCTTTTGTCGATACTGGAAAAGGTAAGAGAGAAATCTGAGTACTATCGGCCCAAATTCAACTTCCCTTCTACGGGAGAGGCTATCCGCCGCATTTTGGTTACCGGCCATCGTCGTGAGAATTTTGGAGAGGGCTTTCTGAATATTTGTAAGGCCATTCGTAGGATTGCGGAAACGGAAAGTGTTGAAATTGTTTACCCTGTCCATCTCAATCCGAATGTTCGTGAACCGGTGTATCAACTCCTGGGTGGGATGACAAATATTCACCTCATTGAACCCGTGAGTTATGATGAAATGGTTTACCTGATGGACTCTGCCTACCTCATCCTCACTGACTCAGGGGGAATACAAGAGGAAGCACCTACCCTTGATAAGCCTGTATTGGTGATGCGCAGCGAAACAGAACGGCCTGAAGGAGTGGATGCAGGTGTGCTCAGGATCGTTGGAACCAATGAGGATAAGATCGTGGATGAAGTCAGAGAACTTCTGCACTCAGAAGAACAATATAGAGAAATGTCGGGAAAACCGAATCCTTATGGAGATGGTCAGAGTGCTCCCAGAATTGTTCAAATCTTTGAATTAATCCTTCAATAACCATCTGCTTTACCCTGCAATCTCATAAAAACTCCTCCGGAAAACTCGCTTCAAGCAAATCCAGGTCAATGCGCAACTTTCGGGTAGCACAGCGGCTTTTCACTTCTTCTAATGGGGTGTCGGGCTTCACTTCAAAGCACTTTTGCGGCTCCATTCCGATGGAAGCAAAATAGTCCTGATACTTAAAGTTGGCGGAAGTCAGCCGGTCGGAAAGGCTAATCCATAGATTCGGTATCCCGTATGCATCCGTAACAATCAAACCGTGAAGCGAGGTGGAAGCAACCATATCACAGGAGCAAAGATTATCGATCACCTCCAAAGGTTTGGGATTTTGGATGTCAATAAGTAATACATCCTCGGGCAATGACTTGAGCCAGGGTGCATCCTTATCTTTATAATGCGGGATTACACCCAAGGCATACCTTCTATTGACTTTTGGTTTGTAATACCTGGGCAAGAGCAGTGCAGGGTCGCCATAGATCTCCGGGCAAGCAACTCCTGCCTTCACAAGCTTGTCCCTTGTGTGCGGCCCACGCACAGCACAAACTTTTTTAGGCCTGGAGATGAAAATGGAGGTATCGGTTTGCAAGCCGCTCCCCCAAATGATTGAATGAGAGGTAGCCCTGTCAATAATGGAACCAATGGCGAGCAAGTGATCAGAGGTCACATAGCGGGAGCGAACATTCAGGATTTTCTTGGTGGAAAACTGCCCAACAATGAAAGGATTCAGAATGTCCCCGAAATTGTTATTCCCCGCATACCAGTCAAGTTGAATGAACTCCCTGTGTGGAAGACGATTCAAGGCATATTTTGAATTATGCACAAGTTTCTTGAGAAAGAAGGGATATTTCATTGCGCTATGCTTAAGAATTGTTTTTGAATATAACCAATGGTAAACTGAAAGTATTATCTCACATCATTTCCCAGTTCGTGCTCATCAAGATATTGATACCGGGCAAGGACTTCTCTGGCCTCTGAATATGCAGTCCTGATGTCCGCTGCAGACAGGTGTTTTTTCCAACCTCCCGCCTTTGCACTGAAGCCACCGGAAACAAGCCTATCCTTTGCCAGCAAAGCATTGACGGTTGGTTTTGTATTATCAATCCCTGCAAACGCCAATATCTGCGAAAACCCGGAGGGAGTATCTTCCAGCAAATCCTCGTACAGAATTGTCTTAATCCTGCCGTTGAATGCAGGATTCTTTCTCCACCGCTCACCCCTGAGTACATCCATTTTCCATTTTCTCATTTGCACTTTAACCAGCTCAGGTTTTTGATGGAGTTTCTCTGCACGTTTTGATAAGGACACACATACATCCCTTCCGTCGCGGATCATCTCAAGTGCAAGAGCCTCTGGGAAAATGTGTAGAATCTTGTCGAGATAATGAATATGTGCAGGTGTTTTCTCTACAAACAACTCACCTTTTGCATTGTGTTTGGACAAATAATCGGAGAAATAGCGGCGGGCGAAGAAAGTCATTTTTTGTTCGATGGACCCCTTTTTCCTTCTTGCTTCATCCACTAAAACCTTAAATGCGTTCTCCTCCAGGTATGTCTGAAACCTGGTACCTTTAGGATAACGATGATACTTAAACACAACATAGCGAAAGGCAAGTGCAGGATGTAACATCAGGAAGCGAAACAAAAGTGTTCTCAACCATCTTTTTGCCTTGCGGTGCTCGTCTCTCGGAATCCCTCTACAAAGAAAAGGTCCGATTATTTGAAACAATTTCGATTCAGTATATTCTGCCTGGACAGCAGGATGACGCAGCAGCATATCCAATACCCAACTTGAACCACAACGTCCAGAACCTACGATGAATAACATCTTCGGTCTTTGCATAACTTTCTCCAATAAGATTGGCGCCCCTCCCTGAATATTCCTGTCACACTCAATGCCTCAAAAGTAGGCAGATAATTTGGGCGCTGCAAACAAGAAATTTCCCTCAAAAATGAAGCGCGATCAAAATCAACTTATGTGCGGAAGACCTTTCTTGTGGTTTTTTGTATAAACTTCTTGATCTCCGGGGATATCCCTCCTAAGTATATTCCCAAATAGAATACAAGAGAAACGATAGCTATCCGAACGCCCATTCGAATCCAGATCAGGTCGAACAATGAATCAGTCAGGTATGAAAGAAGCAAAGGAACCAGTAACAAGAGCATTGCACGGTAATAGGCTCGGTTCATTAATCGCAAATGAAATTTGTACCGCAAAAACATTGCCTTGATCACATTGAAGACAGCCACAGCCAGGCCTGCGCCCAGGGCAGCGCCAACGATGCCCATTTTGGGAATGAAGATGAGCTGAAAGATGACCGTCAATACCAACAGTATCAATTGGACATACAAGCCAAAGCGGTAATGCTTTGAGGCGGAAATAATCTGTCCGTTTACCCCGGAAGCGGAATTAATCAGCTGTCCCAGGGATACCAGCAGGAAGACCCATTTCGCAGCCTCTGTGCCGAATTTCTCACCGAGAATAAACATCAATACATCCACATTCAGCCAAACCACCAGAAAAATGAAGCCGGAAATCAGAAGCTGGTTGATCGCTGTCTGGGAATACAGTTCCTGCAGCTTATCCATCCTGTTTTGCCGCCAGTAATCCGAAATAAGCGTGAAGGAAATGGCAGCGATGGAACGCATCGGTGCTGCGATCAGGCTGGCCGCATAAAAGGGGATGGAATAATAGGCCACCTCTTTCAGGTCGAAAAACTGCTTGATAAGAATCACATCAATCTTTCCGACGATGGCAGAGGCTTCCCCTCCCAGGAAACTGAAAAACGTGAATACAAGGATGTCGCGCGTCGTTTCTTTTGCAGGAAAGCGCAATGGCCACCGATACGACAATTCCCGGCTGCGGATAACAAAAAACAACATCACCAAGCCCTTGACCAGGAAGGTGAGCACATACACGAGGATGAAAATCTCGAAGTCGATCCAATAGAGCCCGTACAAGATGAGCAGGATTGAGGTAATCACCCGTAAAGGAAGTTCCTTCACGAGTACTGCCATAATGGTCTTGTAATGTGCCTTGGCAAAGCTCCCGGCAATGGTCATCAGGGTATTACCGGCGAGCATCGGCAGGATCAGGGGCAGGAAGCGCGTGGTGAGTGTGGGTGTTTCAGGCTCAGGACGAAGGAAAAAGTAAAAGATCACGAATCCTGCGGCCAGCAAACTGAAACTAATGCTGACAATGACGGTCACCAGCCAAAGAAACTCCGGCTTCCCCTTTTCTCTGAACCAGGGCATAAAGCGTACGATGGATCCGGGAAGTCCGAGATGTGCCAATGGCCCGATCATCATTACCAAACCGAGCAGGTACTGAATCAATCCCCATTCCTCTGCGGGATGGATAGCAAAAACCCGTGGGACCAGGATGACACTGTTGAAAGCAGCCAGGCCAATACTGGCGTAGGTGGAAACAGAATTCCAGAAGCTTTCCCTAGCGATGAGTCCCATAAACCTGAGGATAAGGCAGTGTCAAAGGTATATTTTTTCTGCCGTGCGATTGTATTACTTTTGAGGCCTCAACCCTGTTCGGGCAATGAATGTAAGTGGACCCCATATTCTGGTTGTGGCCGGCACCCGGCCAAATTTCATCAAAGTAGCCCCTTTGCTTTCTGCCTTTGCCTTGCAGAATATCCCCTTTACTTTTCTTCACTCCCGTCAACATTATGAAGAGACCCTCTCTGAGATCTTCTTCCGGCAGTTAGGCATCCCCGATCCGGACTACTTCCTGGATGTGGCAGATGGCAGCCCGGCAGCAAGGTTCGCCAACCTGATGCAACAGATGGAATCGGCTTTTGACGAAATAAATCCCGCAGCGGTGATCGTAGCAGGAGATGTTGATACGACCCTGGCTGCCGCCCTGGTTGCCAGAAAACAGGGCCGCTTTGTGATGCATATTGAATCGGGATTGCGCAGCCTTGACCGCAGGATGCCGGAGGAAATCAACAGGATCATTACCGACAGTCTTTCGGATGTGTGTTATACCACCAGCGAAACAGCTATCGACAATCTTCGAAAGGAAGGCATTCCTAAGGAGAGGATCGTTTTCGCAGGAAACATTATGGTGGACACCTTGCTGAAAATGCAGCCGCTGATCAATAGCAATAATATCCTCAAGACACTCGGGCTCACAGAAAAAGAATATATCCTTGTCACCTTGCACCGGCCCGGAAATGTGGATTCAAAAAGAGATCTGGAGCATCTGATGCAAGTGATTCGGCACATTTCCACCCAGCTCAAAGTCGTCTTTCCGCTACATCCACGCACCCGGAAAAGACTCGTAGCCTTTGATTTGTGGAAGGATATGGCAGAAATACCGGGAATTCATATCCTGGATCCACTGGGCTATCTTGAGTTCAGCCGTCTGCTGAAGGATGCACGCATCGTATTGACCGACAGCGGAGGCATCCAGGAGGAATCCACAGTGTATGGAATCCCCTGTATCACGCTCAGAGAGAATACCGAGCGCCCTGAAACCCTGGAACCGGGCAGCAGTGTATTGGCCGGAAATGATGCCTGGAAAATTGATCGTTATGTGCAAGAGGCCCTGGAAGGCCGTTGGAAAAAGTCGGGATTACCCGCAGGATGGGATGGCAATGCAGCATCGCGCATTGCCCTGGATGTTGCCGGCAGAATTCCGAAATTCGCAAAATCCCAAGCCAAATAAAACGACGTATGAAGAAGGACAAATCCAAAAAGAGACCACCGATAGCATCTTCCCCCGCTGTGGAATCTGTGCCGACATCACGGAAAAAGACCGGGAAGTACATTCCCTACCTTGCATTTTCTGCATTTCTGCTGATCCTTTTCAGCATCTTGCTAAAACCATCTGTTATAGATGGCTTGGTGCCCCGTGGGGTGGATGTGCTCGCAAGCATAGGGGGCGGTCATCAAATAAGAGAATTCCAGAGTGCCACGGGAGAAAGGGCTTTGTATAACCCGGCAATGTTCTCCGGTATGCCTATCTATCACCGTGGAGCACCTGTCACGATTTCTGTAGATACCTTTCTGAAGGGTTTTCTGGGTAGAATGACAGACAGGGTTTTCATTTATTACCTCTTCGCCGCGGCAGGGATGCTTTTTTTGGCACGCTATCTCAAACTCAATATCTGGGCTGGCTTCGCTGCCGCACTCTTATTCGTGCTATGGCCGCATTATAATGCTTTATGGCTTGAAGGGCATTTTGCCAAGTTTGAAGCCCTGATGTACCTTCCCTGGATTGTGCTGAGCTTTCTGTATTTTGTGGATCGGAAGAACCTGCTGGGGATGGCGCTTTTTGCCCTGGCCTTCGGAAACCAGATCCGGACACAACATTATCAGATTGTCTTCTACACCGGCTTGCTGATCTTTGCCATCGGGCTGTGGCCTTTTGTCAAAATGCTCCTTGAGCGGCAGTTCATTCCATTTCTGAAAACCACCGGAATGCTGGTGGCTGCCATTGTTCTGGGCATTATGCTCGCAGCCCAGCCCATCTTCCTGGCCAATGAGTACCTGCCCTATTCCAAACGCGGAAAAACCACCCTGAGCCTGGATGAACCCCAGCCCGAAGGAATGAAGGAAGGGCAAGGCGTGACGATGGAATATGCCACACAGTGGAGCACCCATCCCAAAGAACTGGCCACCTGGCTCATCCCCCGGGCTTTCGGGGGAATGTCGGGAGAAAAATATAGCGGCGAACAATACCCTCATCTGAAGGACCGGATGGTACCAGGCTATTGGGGCTATATGCCCTTTACCCAAAGCTATGAATATATGGGTTTGGCCGTCTTGCTGCTGGCTGCCTTCGGCTTGTGGTACTACCGCCGCCGTCCGCTGGTTATGGCCCTGGGTCTTTTCGGACTATTCCTGACCCTGCTCAGCTTTGGGCGCCACTTCCAGGCTTTCTACAGCCTCTTCTACGACTATATGCCCTATTTCAATAAGTTCCGGGCCCCGATGATGAGTGTCACGGTCACCTATTTCATCCTCGCAATGCTGGCTGCCCTGGGCCTCGACCGTCTTTTACAGAACGGAAAAGGACCAGGCACAAAAGAATTGACCAAGCCCTGGTACTGGGTGGTGGGCATCTTTGCCTTCCTGGGCATCTATATCGCCCTGAGCTGGCCGGCCGGCGGATTTGCAAAGCCCGGTGAGTCCTACGACCCCCAGCAAATGGAAGTCATCTCAGGAATCAGGGCGGAATTCTTCCAAAATGACCTGACCCGCTTCTTCCTCTTTCTGGCAGTGCTTTCCTTGCTGATCTTTCTGCGCATCAGGAATATCCTGAAACCCTGGATGCTGGGGACAGCTACGCTCCTGATTATAATGATGGACCTGATTCCCATACATCAGCGGTCGGAAAAAGAATTCTTCGACAGAGAGAAAGCCGAAAGAAGGGAGTTTGCCGCTACCTCTGCAGATGCTTATATTCTCCAGGATCAATCCCTTTTCAGAATCTTTCCGGTGGGTCAATCCTTCGGGGATAACCGCTGGAGCTTCTATCACCAGTCGATCGGAGGCTATAGCCCGATCAAAATGGTGACCGTGGAGGAACTGATTGAGAACAACCTTTACCGGGGTTGGGATCCACAGTTCCCGATTAACTGGAATGTGGTTAAGATCTTCAATGCAAAATACCTCATTATTGAAGGAAGGGTGAACCACCCCGAACTTCAGCCAGTCCACCAGGATCAGGCCAATGGGCAATTTGTCTATCTCTACCGTGGTCATACAGACAGGGCCTGGTTTGTGGGAAATACACGGGTGATCCCGGATGGAATGGAAAGGCTGAAAACACTGAACACTCAGGAGATTAATCTGGATTCGACGGCCATACTGGAAGAGGAATTGGCAGAATCCATTGCAATGCCCGACAGCAGCTATACCCGGGTGCTCGATTTCAATCCCAATCTGCTCAGCCTGGAAGTGTTTACCGACAAGCAGGCTTTGTTGGTGATCTCAGAAAATCATTACCCTCCCGGCTGGAAAGTCTATCTCAATGATGTGGAAGTGGAAAAGGTATACAGGGCCAACCATAGTATTCAGGCGATCGTAGTGCCGGACGGGAAACACCGGGTAGAACTGCGTTTTGATCCTGATTCCTGGCATCGTAATGTTACCTATGCCCGAATTTCCTCGGGTATCCTTATTGCTGTTATTTTACTTTCACTGCTTAACCACTTTCGTAAAGGGAGGGGAATTCTAAGAAACCGGGATGCAGAAAGCCAAAGCGAATAAGGTTCTGATCATCGCTTACTACTGGCCACCTGCAGGAGGACCAGGTGTACAGCGTATTGTGAAATTTGCCAGCAGGATGCGGGATTTCGGATGGGAACCGGTGGTCTTAACCGTAACGGAAGCCGTTTCACCATCCAGGGATGAGAGCCTACAAACCTTAGTGGAAGATATCAAAGTATATCGCACACATAGCCGGGAACCCTTTGGCATCTACAATAGAATCAAAGGCAGACCAAAAGATGCCCCAATTTCCAAGGATGTAATCAGTGGAAGCACGAATGAATCTTTGGTCGACAAACTATTCCGCTTTATTCGCGCCAACTTTTTTATCCCGGATGCGCGTATCGGATGGATCCCATCTATGGTGAAGCAGGGGATGCACGTTATTCGCGCAGAAAAACCGGACCTAATTTTCAGCACTTCCCCCCCCCATTCCCTTCAATTGGGCGCCCGGAGACTGGCACGCAAAAGCGGGCTTCCCTGGATAGCCGACTTTAGAGATCCCTGGCACGAGGCCTATTGGCTCAGAGACCTGCCGCGTTCCGGTCTGAGTAGATGGCTTGACAAGCGTCTGGAGAAAAGAGTCTTATGCAGCGCAGATAAGATTACTACTCCCAGCAAGGGATTTGAAGCCCTTTTTAAATCCAAATGTATGCGTGAATACAACATTATTCATAGTGGATACATTCCGGTAGACAATAAGCCATCTCAAGGAGAGAAGTTCGTCATATCATATCTTGGCAACCTTACCAAATACCACTTTGTCAGGCCCTTACTGGAGGCTGTAAATAGCCTTGATAGCTCAATCAAGGAGATGCTTATCCTTGATTTCGCAGGGAAGGTATATTCCGGGTTTGAGGAAGTTGCAAGCTCATATCCTGAAGTACAAACCCGCATAATTCCTTTTATGCCCAGGCAAGTGCTGCTAGAATATACCCGATCGACTTCCCTTTTATTCTTGCCGGGCCTGGAAGGAACGGTGTACGAAAAAAGCATCATTGGGGCTAAGTTTTATGATTACCTGGCGCTGCAGCGGCCCCTCCTCGCATTGGGGAGCAAGGGAGCGGAGGAAGAGCGTCTGATTCAGGAGAGTGAATACGGGGTATTTTTTTATCCGGAGATGTTAGCTGAGATGCAAGACTTCCTCATTGAAAAATATCTTGAGTGGGAGCGCAAAGGAATCACATCAGTGCCATTAACAGAGAAGGTTAAGGCATTTTCCACCGCTGCCAACGTGAGAAAGTTGTGCGGCATATTCAGTGAGATAAGCGGTATTAATTATAGAAAATCGGAAAAGGATGAAGCTTAAGAAAGCGCTTTTTATGCTCGACAAGCTTCGGCGTGATCTTCGGACACCAAAGGAGCGATATGTTCAGGCCGCTGATATTCATTCGAATGTATTAGGATCTTATTATTTTGTCTTTGATGAGGAACGGGTGAGTGGAGGCAAAGAGCAAGCCTTGATTCGTCAGTTTGATCAAAAAGGTATTCCCATCAATAAAACCTATGTCGATGTAGAGGGTCAGGAATTTGTTTACTTTCCTATCTCTATCGGACAAATGGGTCTGGCTGTATATCATACGTGGCTCAAGACCAGAAATTCTGAAGACCTGAAGCGCTTTCTGCATTTTGCCGACTGGTTTATGGAGAATGCCGACCTTACACCCGAACTGGGTGCACGATGGCTTACCGATGTGCCTCTTCCTCAATACAAAACACCGGCAGGCTGGGCCTCTGCCTTTTCACAGGCACGCGCTATGAACATCTTGTTAAGGGCTTATCAGGAAACCGGTGACCACAAATTTGCCCATATGGCCGAAAAAGCTTTGCCTGCGTTCAGGCAGACGACGCAAAAGGGTGGAGTGATGTCAGAAACACCTTGGGGGCCGTTTTATGAAGAATATGCTGCTGAAGTCCCAACCCTGGTATTGAATGGAAAGATATTCGCCCTTTTCGGGCTTTTTGATTTTGTTCGGGTATTTCCGCAGCATTCGGAAGCCCGTGAACTTTTCCAGCTTGGCATCGATGCATTGAAAAAAGCATTGCCTGCTTTTGATATGGGGTATTGGTCACGGTATAATTTGTGTGATGCCTCTTGGTATCCCAAACTCGATCCGTCCACCATACAGTACCAACGCCTTCATATTTCTCAGCTTGAAGTCCTGTTTCGTATCAGTGGGGAGCCTGTCTTTTCTGAATATGCAGCGCTCTTCCGCCGGCAGGACACAATGCTAAATGCTATCAGGGCTTATGGGAAAAAATTTCAAAGTCTCAGAAAGTTAAAGCGATTATAAGAAATTACGACTGATACGCAATTAATTATGCCCAAATACTCCCTCATCATCGCCACCTACAATCGCCTGGAAGAGGTGAAGGAACTGCTGGTTTCGGCGGAAGCAATGGATTTTCCGCGCGAAAGCTTTGAATTGCTCTTTTCTGATGACGGCTCTACCGATGGCACCCCGGATTTCCTGGCAGCCTATCGCTCGTCCTCCGGATTGCAGATTCAATGGATACGTCAGCAGAACCAGGGGCCCGGAGCCGCCCGCAACCACGGGATGAGCAAAGCCCTCGGACAGTATTTCATCTTCATCGATTCCGATTGTATGTTCCCAGCCCAATACCTGCAGGAAGTGGACCGGGCCGTGGAACAACACGGCTGGGAAGCCTTCGGGGGGCCGGATACCTGCCACCCGGATTTCCCGCCCCTGCTCAAAGCCATCAATTATTCAATGACCTCTTTCCTGGGAACCGGCGGTACCCGTGGGAGTAAAAAGGCGGTCACCAAATTCTATCCCCGCAGCTTCAATATGGGGATTCACCGCAAGATTTTTGAAAAGATAGGAGGGATGGGCTCTCTGCGCCACGGCCAGGATATGGAATTCTCGGCCCGCATCTACCGCCACGGATACAAGGTAGGACTTATCCCTGATGCCTTCGTCTATCATAAAAGACGTACCAGCCTCCGCCGTTTCTTCAAGCAAATCTTCAACTGGGGCGTGGCCAGGGTCAACCTCAGCCGGATGGATAAACAACTCCTCAAGCCGGTACACTTTCTGCCAATGCTGATCCTGCTCGGATTTGCAATGGTCCTTCTCCTGGCCCCCTTCTGGTGGGTGGGGCGCATCCTCCTGGGTGTAGCCGTCGCAGGTTTGCTGGGGATCTCCCTTTTGGCTTTCCTGCAATCCTTTGCGATGTACAAAAACCTTCGCGTGGCAGGATTGTCGGTCATCACCCTTTTGATCCAGGTATTCGCCTACGGTGCCGGAATGCTCAGCGGCTGGATACAGGTATTGCGGAAAGGCAGTGCGAAAGGGTTTACGAAGGATTACTATAAGTAGTGATCAGTGATCAGTGATCAGTGACCAGTGCACAGTGATCAGTGATCAGTGATCAGTGGGCAGTGGGTAGTGGGCAGTGATCAGTGTTCAGTGTGTCAATGCCTGAAAAAGGTTCAAACACATTTCGATTTCCTCGCTTGCCCTGAGCGCAGTCGAAGGGAAGTCGAGGGGAGCGCAGCCGAAGGGAAGCCGAAGGGGGTCGAAGTGCATCCCGATGAACAAAGTGGATTGGGAGGGCAGTGTTTTTTAAAAACTTTTTTCCGTTTTCAAGGGAGCAGAACGTCTATTCTTAAAATGGATGGGGTATTGTCCCTATTATTCTGCAATTAGATATGAAAAATAATGGAAGCATCCTCCGGCAAAGGATTTACCACTTTGCGATCGAAGCAAAGGAACTTATAGAGTTTTTGCCCTCAGATTATTACTATGAGAATCTGAAAAGACAGCTTGCCAGGTCTTCAGCCAGTGTTTATTTGAACTTTGGGGAAGCTGATACCGCTTCCTCCAGAAAGGACTTTGTACATAAACTCAGGCTATGTAGTAAAGAACTTAGAGAAAGTTGCCATAATCTTGAGCTAATATGTACTTCCGAATCAGTGCTACTGAGGTCTCACGCAGAAAAACTTCTATCAGAAGCGGATGAGATAGGAGCTATGCTGTTTGCCAGCATCCGAACAGCCTCAAGAGGACTCAAAGAATAGCCAGACAAAACACCAAGCTTAAACCCTTGTCAACTCTATTTAGTCAAGCTCACACAGATAACTGCCCTCCCGATTCACTACGTTCATCGGGATGAGTTCGACTAGCGGTTTGTTTTCGCTTCGCTCACCAAACCACAGTCTCACTTCAACTGCCCACTGCCCACTGCCCACTGTTAACTGCTTTTGGCAATAATGCCAGGTATTGTTAGCTTTGTAAGCATCCAAAGCGCAACCAATGAAAGCTTCCATTTCCCTTTCCATTCTGCTTGCTGTCCTGTTGCTGGCCGCAGGATGCAACAAAGACGATGACGACAAACTGAGCATCCCGACCAATGGGCTGATGGCCTATTTCCCTTTCAGCGGGGACGCCACCGACCACGGGGGAAAAGAGGTGGCCACGGAGGTGAAAGGAGCCCTGCTGACCACGGATCGCGCCGGAAACAGTAACTCAGCCTATCAGTTCAATGGAAACGAAAGGATAGACATCCTGAATGTCAGTTTCTTCAATGCAATGAGCGCCTTTACCGTGGCAGCCTGGGTGCGGCCCAGCCAGACGGGCATTTTGCAGACAGTCATCAGCAAGGCTGACCCGGGACGTGATTTTGTGATCCAACTTACGGCCCAGGACAGGGTGAACTGGCATTACCATCCTGACTTTGTGGGGTTTCAGACCGTCAGCAGCGATTCGCTGGTGGCACAGACAGGAAGTTGGATACACATCACTGCGGTGTACAATGGGATTCAGAGCAGGCTTTATATCAACGGTGTGCTGGTTGCAGAGGAAATTCCGCAGGGCGTTCCCGGCTGGGAAGGGGAGAAAATGCAGATCGGCGCCCTTGCTGGGGGAGCTAAATTTCACGGAAAGATTGACGAGGTGGTGATCTATAACCGCGCCCTCAGCGCCAGCGAAATTGCCAGCCTCGCCTCGCAATAAGAGAAAATGAGTTCCCTCGCTGTGAACCTCTGTGCCTTCTCCGTGCACCTCTGCGTAAGAAAAGCTATGAAAAACAAAGCTTATACAGCGCCCTCAAAGGAGTCACAGTGCTACACCGAGCAGCCTTTCCTGCTTCCTACCTTATGACTTATTCCTTCTGAATTCTGACTTATTACTTAATCGGGCTACCCCTTTCGGGGTCTTTGAGATTCGCACTTGCATTCGCACTCGCGCTCGAACTTGCCTGCCTACCGGCAGGTAGGTGCTCGTGCTTTTTTTTACCGCAATGGGCGCAAAGCGGTCTTCTCCTTCCCCCACCTTATGACTTATGACTTCTGACCTATTCCGTAGACAGGGCTGCCCTTTCAGGGCTTGCGGGATAGGATAGGGCTGGGTTGCTCGTCAATCAGTGTTCTGATGGAGCTCCAGACAGCCGAGCTGTTCATAGGCTTCATCGTCAATAAACTCTATGATAAGCTGTGTGTGTTTTCTGATGAAATCTATCAAGGTATCAGTGGAAGTATTACCCAATCGAAGCCAAATCACCTTGGGAGGAATTCCAAGCAGTAAGGTGAGATCGTAAAAGTCACTGTCGAAAGTAACAATGCAATACCCTTCGTCCCTTGCATACTCCCAGATTTCCCGATCTGTTGCATTCTCAAGCTTCAGCTCTCTACCCTGCCTGGCTGATGGGAAAATATCACGGATGCCTTTGACAAGCCTGAAAGAAATATTTTGATCAAATAATAATCGCATCAGGCAACGCGCAATTTATGTTCTTTATCTGCTGCAAAAGCGAGACAAGCCTTGACATCATCAGGCTTGAGTTCAGGATAATCAACTACAATGTCTGCTACGGTCATACCGGATGCCAACCAGTGCAAGACATCATAGACGGCAATTCTTGTGCCCTTGATGCGCGGTCTTCCGAAGCGAATACCGGGATCAATCTCTATTCTGTCAGCGTAATTCATAGCTTGCTTTTTTCAAAGATATGAATCATCTGTCGTATACTGAAATAGGTTGACCATTTTAAGAGTGTTAAAGAGTTTAATTTAAACTTAATCGGGTCGCCCCTTCGGGGTCTTTGAGATTCGCACTCGCATTCGTACTCGAGCTCGAACTCGCGCTCGTGCATTTTTTTACCGCAATGGGCGCCAGGAATACGCAATGGGCGCAAAGCGGTCTTCTCCTTCCCCCAACTTATGACTTATTCCTTCTGAATTCTGCCATACTTCTTAATCGGGCCGCCCCTTCGGGGTCTTTGAGATTCGCACTCGCATTCGCACTCGCGCTCGCATTCGCCTGCCTACCGGCAGGTAGGTGCTCGTGCTTTTTTTTACCGCAATGGGCGCAAAGAATTCGAAATGAGCGCAAAGCGGTTTCTCCATTCCCCCTCCTTTTGACTTATTCCTTCTGAATTCTGACTTACTACTTAATCGGGCTACCCCTTTCGGGGTCTTTGAGATTCGCACTCGCATTCGCACTCGCGCTCGAACTCGCCTGCCTACCGGCAGGTAGGTGCTCGTGCTTTTTTTTACCGCAATGGGCGCAAAGAATTCGAAATGAGCGCAAAGCGGTTTCTCCATTCCCCCTCCTTTTGACTTATTCCTTCTGAATTCTGACTTACTACTTAATCGGGCTACCCCTTTCGGGGTCTTTGAGATTCGCACTTGCATTCGCACTCGCGCTCGAACTCGCGCTCGTGCATTTTTTTACCGCAATGGGCGCAAAGAATTCGAAATGAGCGCAAAGCGGTTTCTCCATTCCCCCTCCTTTTGACTTATTCCTTCTGAATTCTGACTTACTACTTAATCGGGCTACCCCTTTCGGGGTCTTTGAGATTCGCACTTGCATTCGCACTCGCGCTCGAACTCGCGCTCGTGCTTTTTTTTTACCGCAATCGGCGCCAGGAATACGCAATGAGCGCAAAGCGGTCTTCTCCTTTCTCCAACTTATGACCGATTACTTCTGACTTATTCCTTACTTTTACCTTTTCAAAGCTGCATTGGTGATGAAGTTTAAAAGGATTTTGCTGAAGCTCAGCGGGGAGTCGCTGGGCGGAGAAAAGGGCTATGGTTTTGATGCAGCCCGGCTATCGTATTTTGCCGAAGAGATCAAAAAAGCCTGGGCGCTGGGCTGTGAGATCGGCCTGGTTCCGGGCGGAGGAAATATTTTTCGGGGCGCCCGCAACGAAGGGCTGAACACCGGCCGGGTGTGCGGCGACTATATGGGAATGCTGGGTACCCTCATCAATGCGATGGCCCTGCAAGACGAGCTGGAACGCCGCAAGGTGCCCACTGCCCTGTTCTCCGGTCTTCAGGTGGACCGCCTTTGCGATCATCCTACTGAAGCCCGGATCAAAGCCGCCCTGGCAGACAAAAAAGTAGTGCTCCTTGCCGGAGGAACGGGTAATCCCTTCTTCACCACCGACTCTGCCGCCGCCCTGCGTGCCGCAGAGATGGAGGCTGATGTGCTCTTGAAAGGAACCCGCGTAGATGGGATCTACTCCGATGACCCGGAGAAAAATCCTGGAGCCGAAAAATACAAACGGATTACATTCAGCCAGGCCATAAATGAAAACCTTAAAATAATGGATACCACGGCCTTTACGCTTTGCCGCGAGAACAATATCCCCATACTGGTGTTTGATTTCAGCCAGGCAGGAGCACTGCAAAAAATCGTACAGGGCGAAAACATAGGCAGTATGGTTTGCCCTTGAGTAGTGGCTTTTGGCTGGATAGTTTATCTTTGTGTATCTAAAACTTCAGGGTATGAATGAGTTTTGTCAAATGGTTTTAATGGAAGCGAAGGAAGGAATGGAAGGCGCCCTCCAGCATCTTGAAAAGGAATACCAGAAACTGAGGGCCGGAAAGGCCAATCCCCAGATGCTCGAAAGCGTCAGAGCCGATTATTATGGCGTACCGACTCCGGTAGAACAAATGGCCAATATCAACACCCCGGATCCCAAGCAGATCGTTGTGCAAGCCTGGGACAAGAATATGCTTCCGGTTATAGAAAAAGCCATTATGGCTGCCAACCTGGGCTTCAACCCGCAAAACGATGGCGAAGTCCTCCGCATCCTTGTGCCTCCCCTGACCGAGGAGCGCCGCCGCGATCTGGTCAAAAGAGCCCGCAACGAAGCCGAACAGGCCAAGGTGGCGTTGCGCAATATCCGCAAGACAGCCAACAACAATGCCCGCAAACTTAAAGAGGATGGCATATCCGAAGATGAAGTGAAGGTCCTGGAGAACAATATTCAGAATCTGACCAATGATTTCGTTGGAAAAGTCGATAAATCCCTTGAAACCAAGGAAAAGGACATTATGACCATCTGACAGAACCATCCCTCTCCCTCTCCCTCTCCCTCTCCCTCTTCCTCTTCCTGAACTTTATACCCTCCGGTCTGTTTCCTCCCCGATGATTACATTTTGGGATCAACGGTACAGCGGCCCTGAGTATGTCTATGGCACAGAACCCAACGCCCGCTTCAGGCGGATGCTGGATGCTTTGCCTGGGCAAGGACGCATACTGCTACCCGGCGAAGGCGAGGGTCGAAATGCTGTTTATGCCGCCAGCCGGGGATGGGAGGTGGTAGCCCTGGATCAAAGCAGCGAAGGGCGTTGCAAAGCCCTGAATTTAGCCAAAGAAAAGGGCGTGATCCTGGAGTACCGTGTGGAGGACCTGGCAAACGCATTCTTTCCCCCTTCCTCCTTCGACCTGGTATCCCTGATTTTTGTCCACCTGCCCCCTGAGCTGCGTCCGGCGGTTCATTCCCGTCTCGTCGAAAGCCTCCGGCCCGGAGGTCTTTTCCATATCCTGGCCTTCCGGCCCGAACAGTCAGCACTGGGCACCGGCGGCCCGCGCGATCCGGAGCTTTTGTACTCCCGCGGGATGCTGGAAAAGGACTTCCACTCCCTGAAGCGCCTGCAGTTTGAGGAGGTGGAAGAACAGTTTGCAGAAGGCCCTTTTCACCAGGGACACTATCGTGCGATCGAAATGTGGGGTCATCGGTAGGCCTATCCTTCCCGCAGCAGCCGGAATGCACTGCCCAGGGCCGCAGTAATATCAACCGGCAAGAGGGCTTCCCAGGCACTTTCTTCCAGAGCCAGGTCGGCCGCAAAGCCGTGGATCCAGCTTCCAAGCAAAGCCGTCTCCAGTGGAGTATATCCCTGGGCCCTGAGCCCAAGCAGGATGCCGGTCAGCACATCTCCGCTGCCCCCGGTGGCCATCCCCGGATTGCCGGTGGAATTGAAATAGATCAACCCGTCGGGGGTGCTGATGGAAGAATGGGCACCTTTCAGGATGATATAGATGCCAAAACGCTGCGACATATCACGCTGCTTTTCCATCCTCTCCATACTGTCCGCACACTTGCCCACCAGGCGTTCAAATTCTTTGGGGTGGGGACTGAGAATGGATCCTTTAGGTAGAAAAGCGAGCCAGGTTTTGTTTTCCCCCAGGATGTTCAGCGCATCGGCATCCAGGATCAGGGGATGGGGATAGGTCTGGATGAGCAATTTGAGCGCATTGGCGGTGGGCTCGTCCGTTCCCAGTCCCGGCCCGGCGGCGATGCTGTTGAAGCCGGGGGTCGTTTTCAGAGGAAGGAACTGGTAGGCGGTAGGTCGCTCAAACACCATTGCTTCCGGCAGGGCGGTTTGCATTACAGGGATGCCTTCCGGAGGCAGGCTGACCGTTAACAATCCGACGCCGGCCCGCAGGCAGGCTTCAGCAGCCATCACGGCGGCACCCAGCTTTCCGGGATTGCCAGCCACAAGCAGAGCGTGCCCGAAGTGGCCCTTGTGCGCAAACTTCTTCCTTGTTTTTAAAAGCGGGCGCATCTCCGATGAGCTAAGCAGGAAATGACGGGTTTCGGCGGCCCGCAGGATATCCGGATGCAAGCCAATTGGAAGAATCTGCCATTTACCCAGATAGTCCTGATTCTCCTCTAAAAAGAAGGATAAGCGCGGAACTTCAAAACTCAGGGTGCTGTCGGCCCTGATAATGACGTCCTTGCGGTAGTCATTCAAACAATCGGCATACAGGCCCGAGGGCATATCCACAGCAATGATCATCGCTCCGGACTGGTTCATTTCCCGGATGATGCCGGCTGAAATTCCTTCTGCCGGCCGGCTCAGGCCCGAGCCGAAGAGCGCATCCACGAGCACCTCATCTTCCTGGATGACAAAATCGCTGCCTTGATGTACGGCGGTGATCTGCACCTGATTCAGGGCCTCCAGACGAGCCAAATTGGTGCGAAAATCCGGGCTGCCTTCCGGCATATACCAGACAATGCTAACCCTGACCTGCCATCTATTCCGGGACAACAGCCGGGCCAGAACCAGACCGTCGCCCCCGTTGTTGCCGGGGCCGCAAACAATATGGCAGGCATAGCCGGGATCAAGATGGGTGCTGAACCATTCAAAAAGCTGTGTGGCGGCTCGCTCCATCAGGTCGATGGAGGCGATAGGCTCGTGCAGGATGGTGTATTGGTCTGCTTCGCGGATCTGAGAGGTAGAGAGTACTTTCATACCCTCAAGATAAGAAAAAAAAAGAGTGATTACCGGGTGAAAGTGTAATGGATAAGATTGGCACCCATTTGGAGGGCTTTCAGCCTGGTTTCCTCAGAATTGTTGTGAACTGCAGCATCTTCCCAGCCGTCGCTCAGGTCAGTCTCGTAGGTATAATAACAAACAACCCGTCCTTCCCAAAAGAGGGCAAAACCCTGGGGTGGTTTGCCATCGTGGACGTGAATCTTTGGGAGCCCGTCGGGAAAGCGATAAGGCCTCTGGTAGATGGGGTGGTCGATGGGAAGCTCCACAAAGTCGAGCTCGGGAAAGACTTTCTTCATCTGTGGGCGGATATATGGATCCAGTCCGTAGTTGTCATCGATATGCAGGAAACCGCCGGCCATCAGGTATTGGCGCAGATTGTCCACTTCCCGCTGACTGAAGATGATATTGCCGTGACCTGTGAGGTGAATAAAGGGATAGTTGAAGATATCCGGGCTTCCGGGTTCCACTGTAGCAGCTTCAGCTGCAATCTGTGTTTCCAGTTCTTTATTGCAGAAGGCGATCAGGTTGGGCAGGGCTGTGGGATCAGCGTACCAGTCGCCCCCCCCGCTGTACTTCATCAGGGCGATCTGATATGCGCCTGGCTGGGCGAAAAGGGCCGCACCAAGCATCAGGGCCGGGAGGAGCAGGAAGAACTTGCTATGCTTTTTCATTTTGGGAAGATTCATTTAACGTATTGATAATGGCACAGGCGATAAGGGCGGCTGTTTCGGTGCGAAGACGGGCCTGCCCGAGACTTACGGGCTGAAAACCACGCTGCTTTGCGGCAAGACATTCTTCGGCACTGAAATCCCCTTCCGGACCAATCATTATCGAAGCAGGTGAAGGGTATGGATGGACGCCCTGCAGGGGCAGACTTTGATCTCCCAGAAAGGCAATGTAGCCTTGTCCGGTAAGAGGCGCGTTCAGAAATTCCGCTAAGGGTGTCAGGGGGTTGAGTTGAGGCAGCCAGCTCCGCCGGGACTGTTTCATTGCCGAGATCAGCACCTTCCGCAGGCGTTCCATTTTGAGAAACTGACGCTCAGAACGTTCACATTGCAGGGGGGTAATGCTGCCCAGGCCAATTTCTGTGGCTTTCTCGAGCAGCCATTCAAAGCGGCTTATATTCTTTGTGGGCGCCACGGCCAGATGAACCGCTGGAGGTTTATCTTGTCCTCGCTCTATTTCGACAATCTGGCAGCGCATTCTTTTTGGATGGGCTTCCAGGATATGTGCCTTGGTTAGATGCCCTCCTCCGTCCACCAGCAGCAGGGAATCTCCTGCTCTCAGGCGTAGCACCCGGCTGGCGTGATGTGACTCTTCTTCGCTGAGCAGCACCTCCTCCCCCACCACGGAGGTATCCATCAGGATTTCCAGAAAAAAACGCTGTAGTTCCATCGCTTTTAATCCTCACAAAGGTATGAAAGAGATGGATGGCAATACACCACTACTCCTCTCTGCCCCCCTGCCCCCTGCCCCGCCCCCCGAGCGTAGTCGAGGGGGAGCGGAGTCGAGGGGGAGCGGAGTCGAGGGGGAGCGGAAACCCGCCCCCCGAGCGGAGTCGAGGGGGAGCGGAGTCGAGGGGGAGCGGAGTCGAGGGGGAGCCGTCTCTATCCCTCCTCCGGAAAAATACGCTCGTAGCGCTTCACTGCAAATTGGACGACCTTCAGGGTGAGATAAATAATCAGAGGCCAGGTGAGCAGGCTTATGATTTCGATAGTATACATTGGCTTTAGGATTTTAGTAAGTGTGTGTTGAACCTTCCATCTCCGCCTCATCGATCTTGCTCCTGTTGATCGCCCTCCAGGCCCAGACTATGTATGCAATCACCACCGGAATAAAGAGCGTTACATAGCTCATCACAGTCAGGGTGTACTTGCTGGAAGAAGCGTTCTCAATGGTCAGCGAGCTTTGCAGATCGAAGACGGAAGGGTAGAAAGAAGTATTGTTGTATCCAGCAATCAGGAACAGGGCCAGAACCGTAAACACGGTGCCGAAACCCGCAAACCAGATCCCTTTGGTCCAGGTGCGGATCCAGGAGAAAACAATACCGTATAATACCAGCAGAACACCAGCAAGGAAGAGGATCAGTACTGCCGGCATAGCCAGGAAGTTCTGAAGGTATTTGTTGGCCTCCATAAAAACACTTCCGCTTTCCGGATCATAGGCAAAGCCGTCGAGAAACATCAGGCGGATCACAAAGAAGAGAAAGAAAACCAGGAAAGGAAGGGTATTGTATAGCAAATGCCGTTTTGCCCTCTCAAATATGGTTTTACTTTCGATGCTGTTCATAATGTACAGCATACCCAGGACACGGGCCAGGAAAAAGACAGCCAGTCCGAGAGACACATTCTGAATGTTCAGGGCGGCTTCCAGTCCGTGGGAGGAAAGTTCCCAGCGGGAGAAGTTGGTGATCGGATCCACACTGAACATTGAGCCGGTAAAGAAGGTCCCCACTGCGGTTCCTATCAGGATAGTGCCCAGGGCTCCGTTGATGAACAGGAAGATTTCATATACCCTGGGCCCGAACAGGTTGTCGGGTTTAGAGCGGAATTCGTAGGCCACGGCCTGCAATACAAAAGCGATCAGGATGGCCATCCATACCCAGTATGCGCCGCCAAAGGAGGTGGCATAGAAGAGAGGGAAAGAGGCGAAGAAAGCACCGCCAAAAGTGACCAGGGTAGTGAAGGTAAATTCCCATTTACGCCCCAGGGTATTGATGATCATCTTTTTTTCCAGATCATTCTTGCCCAGGGTGAAGATCAGGGTCTGGCCACCCTGAACAAACATCAGAAATACCAGGATGGCAGCAAGCAGGGATACGATAAACCACCAGTACTGTTGCAGGGCCAGGTGTGTCATTGTTTCAAACATCTTATTGTCCTCCTTCTTTAGGTCCGATATTAATTTGCTTCAGCAGAATCTTGATCTCGGCGAAGAGCAGGGCGCCGAACAACAAGAGGAATATCCAGAAGGTGGTCTGCACCATTCCGGCATCGATCTGGGAGACGGCGGTCATTGTGGGCATCAGATCCTGGATAACCCAGGGCTGGCGACCCATTTCAGCCAGCACCCATCCCGACTGGGATGCAATATAGGCCAGGGGGATGCTCCAGATCGCAGCACGCAGCCAGAAACGGGAGCTCTCCAGCCTGCCTTTATACAGGAGCACGAGGATGATCAGAATCAGGGCCAGGAACCAGAATCCCAGGGCAACCATCAGGTGAAAACTGTAAAAGCTGATGGGCACTGAAGGAACAAGATGGTTCGGATCTTTCTCAAAATACCCATATCCAAAGTACTGAATGTTCTCCTCCAGGGTTTGCTCAGCCAGCATCGCTTTCTCCTCATCGCCGGCTTTGCGGGCTTGCTTGTAGTCTGTCAAGGCATCGATGGCCAGGCGTCCTCTCATAATCTTTTCACTGACCGGAGGAATCCCCTGCTTCGGATTGCCTTCCATCAGGTCGCGTATACCAGGAATAAAATGATTGAAATCCCAGTACGCCATATAGGACAGGAGGTTGGGAATCTCGATTTTGAAACCAAAGTCTTTGTAATTCTCATTTTCCGGATCATCTTCATTGCTGACGAGCAATCCAATGGCAACCAGGCCTGCTCCTTCCGATCCCTTAAAAAGCCCTTCCATCGCCGCAAATTTCATCGGCTGCTTACGCGCTACCTGGCGGGCAGAGCCATCTCCGGTGACAATGGTGTAAAGGATGGCCATCAGTCCGAAAACCGCAGCAACCAGGATCGACTTCTTGGCAAAGCGGATGTGGCGCCCCTTGAGAATGTACCAGGCACTTACACCGATCACAAATATGGCTGCCAGGGTATACGCAGAGCTGACGGTGTGGAGGAATTTGTTTATGGCTACCGGAGAGAAGACCACATCCCAGAAATTGTACATCTCATTGCGGGCCATCTCAGGATTAAACCTCATTCCCACAGGATATTGCATCCAGGCATTGGCAACCAATATCCACAAAGCACTGATGTTGGCCCCGAATGCGGTAAGCCAGGTAGCCGTAAGGTGGGCTCTCTTGCTGATCTTGTCCCAACCAAAAAACATCACCGCAATAAAGGTGGATTCAAGAAAGAAGGCCAGTATGCCTTCAATGGCCAGGGGTGCACCGAAAATGTCACCCACAAACCAGGAGTAATTCGACCAGTTCGTCCCGAACTCGAATTCCATAATGATCCCGGTGGCCACGCCAATGGCAAAGTTCACCCCGAATAGAATCATCCAGAACTTGGTCATCCTTTTCCACTCTTCCTTGCCCGTCTTCACATAGATGGTCTCCATTATCGCGATAATGAAGGCCAAACCCAGGGTGAGCGGCACAAAGACCCAATGGAACATCGCAGTCAGGGCAAACTGCCCCCGCGACCAGTCGATCAATGCGAAATCAAATGCTTCTTGCATAAGGCAGAGGTTTTAATCATCATTAAATGGTAGGTTGCGTTATCAAATCTTTGCCACACTCTCTCTTGACGTAAAAGTGCTGCTTCAAAAATTCCGGAAAGTAATGCCTCAGTTCGACTAACATTCTCGAAAAAATAACAGGTCGGAATTATTTCAGTATTTGGATACCCAAATTTAAACAGATAAGCATTATTGAATGTAAACAGGAGCTCTATTTAGAGCCATTCCAATTAAGGTCAGTGTTATTCATCACCACCCACTGCCCTCCCGATTCACTTCGTTCATCGGGATGCACTTCGACCCCCTTCGGCTGCACTTCGGCTGCACTTCGGCTGCCCTTCGACTTACGCTCAGGGCAAGCGCTCGACTATGTGATTTGTTTTCGCTTCGCTCACCAAACCACAGTCTCACTTCAACTGCCCACCTGCCTGCCGGCAGGCAGGCTGAACACTGAACACTGCCCACCTGCCTGCCGGCAGGCAGGCTGAACACTGAACACTGAACACTGAACACTGCCCACTGAACACTGAACACTGAACACTGAACACTGCCTCAATAGTCTAAAGTCAAAATCCGCCCCTGCGTAAAGCTGAAGAAAGTCTCTTTGGTTCCCATCCGTGTTCCTTCCCGCAGGTCGCCTTCGCTGTAGCCGGCGATTTCCAGACAGGTAGGGCAGATCATTACCTCAATGCCGTAATCGTAGATGGCCGTGAGCATATCCAGATGGTTTCCAAAGGGTTTCATCTCAATGGGTTCGGCCGTTTTAACTGCTGCCTTCACCGCTTCGGTATCCATATAGATCAGCACATCCTGGTCGGGGGCCATATTGAGAGCCATCTTCAATCCCATCAGCAGTTTGTGGGGGTTATCGGCTCCGTGAGAAATGTGGATCACTACCCCATCCCGGGGTGGCGAAGCCTGGATTTCTTCGTTCTCTGCCACAGTGGTGGCAGGCTTTTCTTGCGGCTGACAGGAAATCATAAAGACAGCCAGCATCATCAGACTAAACAATCGCATCATAAGGCTCTGGGTTTTGTGGTTTGGTTTATTCAATTAACGTTGTATCCGGCAACTCCACTGCTTCCTCTTCCTGGAAATGAAATCCAACTACTTCGTATCCGGTCTGGTTTATGGCATTTTGAATCTCTTCCACACTGGCCTGGCCAGGGTCGAATTGTACCGTAGCCAAAGAATCCACGTGTGAAGCTTCCGCCAGATACACGCCGGGGAGTGCTGTCAGACTTTTTACTACGCTTTGCTCGCAGCCATTGCAGGTCATTCCGTGGACATCCAGCACCAATGTGCTGAGGTTTTCAGGAAGCGCTGCCTCCTCCTCAGTCAGGGCAGTACTTTCATCCTGGTTCTGGGTGGGGTTCGACTGGCAGGCCAGCATAATAAAGGGCAGCATTAAAAAGAGGAAAAGCTTTTTCATAATGGGACGGATTTATGGATTCAGAGTGAGTAAAATTAGCAATAAATGCACGCAAAGCAAAAAGTGCGTGGATTCGATCATATCCACCAGCCAGGACTCCTCTTCAGATTCAGACGCCTTCTTCTCAGCCGGGCGCAAATCCCGCACATCTTTGTACTTTTGCAGCTCAATGGAACAATCTCTTATCCATATCTTTTGTACCTGTCCACCCTGAGGCTTCCTTGGTGCTTCAGGAATGCACGGCCGTTTTTCACCATCCTCCTTCTATTCCATATCAAGCTGAATACCAGCATCTATATCTCTTATGCAATTACAAAAAGAAATACAACGCCGACGAACTTTTGCCATCATATCCCACCCTGATGCAGGGAAAACCACCCTGACGGAAAAACTCTTGCTTTTCGGCGGAGCCATACAGGAAGCCGGAGCAGTAAAGAACAATAAGATCCGCAAAACCGCTACTTCCGATTTTCTGGAAATTGAGAAGCAACGGGGAATCTCTGTGGCTACCTCTGTGATGTCTTTTGAATATGAGGGCATCCGCATCAATATTCTGGACACGCCTGGACACAAGGATTTTGCGGAGGACACCTATCGTACGCTCACCGCTGTGGACAGTGTCATTCTGGTGGTGGACAGGGTTAAAGGGGTGGAGGAACAAACCCGCAAACTGATGCAGGTGTGCAGGCTGCGGAATACCCCGGTGATGATCTTCATCAACAAGATGGACCGGGAAGGGAAGCCCCCTCTCGATTTGCTTTCAGAACTGGAAGAGGAGCTGAATATCAGTGTCAGCCCCTTCACCTGGCCGGCCGGAAGCGGAAAAAACTTCAAAGGGGTGTATCATCTTCACGAGAAAAGGATGCAGTTATTTGCCGGCGACAAAAGTCACTTGCCTGAGTTTTTGCTGGAGACAGGAGACATTCAGGATCCGGCCCTGCAGGAATACATTGGCCGGAGAACAATTAAAACATTGGAGGAAGACCTGGATTTTGCGGAGGAATTGTTTGAAAACTGGGATGAAAGCCTATACCGTGGGGGATATTTGGCGCCGGTTTTTTTCGGTAGCGCTCTGAACAATTTCGGGGTTCTGGAACTGCTCAGAACATTTCTGGCCTTTGCCCCGCCCCCGGGCGGGGTGGAAACCCGTCAGCGGAAAATTGTCGCAGAGGAAGAAAAGTTCAGTGGTTTTATTTTTAAGATCCACGCCAACCTGGATCCAAACCACCGCGACAGGATTGCGTTTCTCAGGGTCTGTTCCGGACAGTTTCGCCGCAACACCCAGTATTACCATCCCCGCCTGGAAAAGCGCCTGCGGTTCACTTCTCCCACGGCGTTTATGGCCAATGCCAAAAGCACCATCGAA
Organism: uncultured Lentimicrobiaceae bacterium; assembly: GCA_964590645.1. Lineage (GTDB taxonomy): Bacteria > Bacteroidota > Bacteroidia > Bacteroidales > JAGNHN01 > JAGNHN01. The sequence goes on along the minus strand of CAZPYJ010000026.1, from coordinate 8,042 downwards.
GAGGCCTGGCCGGGCGACGTGATCGGCTTGTATGACAATGGCAGTCTCAAAATTGGGGACGGCCTGACCGAAGGGGAGCACCTGGAGTTTAAAGGCATCCCCAGCTTTTCTCCTGAAATCCTGAAAGAAGCCGTCAATCTGGATCCGTTTAAAACCAAACAATTGGAGAAGGGCGTCCGTCAGCTTACCGATGAAGGCCTGGCACAACTCTTTGTCTTGCAGCCCGGTAACATCAAAATCATAGGCACGGTGGGTGAGCTGCAATACGATGTGATCCGCTATCGCCTGGAGCACGAATATGGAGCCAAATGCCGCTTTGATGTGATGCCTTATGTGCAAGCCTGTTGGTTCGATAATGAAGATAAGAAAGAGATGGAGGCATTCCTGAAAGCCAAATCCGGGGATATTGCCCGCGATAAAGAAGACCGGCCTGTTTTCCTGGTGCGCAGCGAATGGATACTGCGGGCCGTGAAAGAAAACTACCCGGGTATCCGCTTTTACAACAGCTCGGAATTCAAGCATACGGTCTGAGCCTTTCCACAGTCTTTTGCCTTAGAACAATGAACACAATCATATTCAAGCAAACAGAAAAAGAGGAAAAGCAATACCATAGTGTGATGGATCGCAATATGCTCTAGTTGTTGATCACATCCATAAGAAAAACCCTGCCGATGGCATTGTCCGGGGCTATCGAAGAGGTAAAGTCTTTCAGATACAGAATCTTCTACTGCATTTTTTCAATGTCAAGATAGATAATGGCCTGGCATTCTTCTCTTTCATCCTTCCTCATCCTGTATCATTTTTGCGCTGGGGTACGGACAGAATGGTCTTATTCCATCCCGGGTCTTCCGTGGCACTGCTTATACTTTTTCCCGCTGCCGCAGGGGCAGGGGTCATTGCGCCCCACCTTTTTCTCCACGGTCACAGGTTGTGTCCGCTGCTGCTGTTGAGTCCGCGCGTGAGCCTGACTGAGCAGGTCGGTGCGCTGTTCCTTGAGTTTACTCATATCCAGGCCCCGGGTGGGGATACGGGCCTGCTGTACATTGGCCTGCACCTGCTGAGGCAATCCGCCCTGCATCAGGAAGGCTGAGATTTCGCGGTTTACCCGTTGGATCATATTCTTGAAGAGCTCGAAGCTTTCAAATTTATAGATAAGCAGCGGATCCTTCTGCTCGTAGGTGGCATTCTGTACGCTCTGCTTCAGATCGTCCATTTCCCTGAGGTGTTCCTTCCAGGCATTATCGATATGCGCCAGGGTGACCCCTTTCTCCATTGCCAGAGGGATTTCCCTTTCGGGTGCCTCATAAGCCTTCTTCAGGTTGGTTACGATCTGCATCGTCTTACGTCCATCGGTAATGGGGATGGCAATATGCTCATACTGAGGTTGGTTTTCCACAACATCTTTCAGTACCGGGAATGCCTGTTCACACAAAGCCTTATTCTTGGCCTTGTAGGCCTGATAGGCCAGCACAAAAACTTCTTCACACAGTTTCTGGGGATTGACCACCAGGAATTCTTTTTCGTCCACAGGCGGATCGATGCTGAAGGTGGCAAGCAGGTCCAGCTTGAAGGATTCAAAATCCCGGGCTTCCTGATGTTGCAGGATCATTGCTTCCACCACATCGTACATTGTGTTGGAGACATCTACAGAGAGGCGCTCACCGAAGAGGGCGTGGCGTCTTTTTTTATAGATGACCTCGCGTTGGGAGTTCATCACATCGTCGTATTCGAGCAGGCGTTTCCTGACGCCGAAGTGGTTTTCTTCCACTTTGCGCTGCGCTCTTTCGATGGATTTGGTGATCATTGAATGCTGTATCTCCTCCCCTTCCTTAATGCCCAGGCGGTCCATTACCCTGGCAATCCTTTCTGAGCCAAACATTCGCATCAGGTCGTCTTCCAGAGAAACGAAGAATTGTGAGGATCCCGGATCACCCTGCCGGCCGGCCCTTCCGCGTAGCTGGCGGTCTACACGCCTTGATTCGTGTCTTTCCGTCCCGATGATGGCCAATCCACCTGCATCCTTGACCCCGGGCCCCAGCTTGATGTCGGTACCCCGGCCCGCCATATTGGTGGCAATGGTCACCGTGCCGGGCTGCCCAGCCTGGGCCACAATGTCGGCCTCCCTGGCGTGCAACTTGGCATTCAGCACATTATGCTGTATGCGCTGGCGGGTGAGCATCCGGCTGAGCAACTCGGATGTTTCCACAGAAGTGGTTCCCACCAGCACCGGCCGCCGGGCCTTCACCAATGCATCAATCTCATCGATCACGGCATTGAACTTCTCGCGCTTGGTTTTGTAAACCAGGTCTTCCCGGTCGTCACGAACCACCGGACGGTTAGTAGGAACAACAACCACATCCAGCTTGTAAATGTCCCAAAGCTCACCGGCTTCGGTCTCCGCCGTCCCGGTCATCCCCGCCAGTTTCTTGTACATCCTGAAATAATTCTGCAGGGTGATGGTGGCGTAGGTTTGGGTGGCTGCTTCCACCTTGACATTCTCCTTGGCCTCGATGGCCTGATGCAGTCCGTCGGAATAGCGGCGGCCTTCCATAATGCGGCCGGTCTGTTCATCCACAATCTTGACCTTGTTGTCGATGATCACATACTCCACATCCTTCTCAAAAAGGGCATAAGCCTTCAGCAGCTGATTGACGGTATGCACCCGCTCCGATTTAACTGCATAGTCCTGCAGCAGGGCACTTTTCTTTTTCTGCCTTTCCGTTTCATCGCTGATCTGTTTTTCAATATCTGCAATCTCCGCCCCGATATCCGGAATAATATAGAAATTGGGATCTTCCACATTGGTGGTCATCATATCGATCCCTTTTTCCGACAGTTCGATGGTATTGTTCTTCTCATCAATCACGAAGAAGAGTTCATCATCAATGAGGTGCATATTCTTGGCTTGCTCCTGCAGATAGAAATTCTCTGTTTTCTGCATCAGGCTGCGCATTCCCGCTTCACTCAGGAATTTGATCAGGGCTTTATTTTTCGGAAGCCCCCGGAAAGCGCGCAGCAGGAGTTCGCCGCCTTTCTTTTCATTTTCTGAAGATGGGTTTTCTTCTGCGAGGAGTTTCTTGGCATCGGCCAGGATGCGGGTGACGAGATTGCGCTGTGCATTGTAAAGACGCTCTACGAGTGGGCGGTAATCGGAGAATTCCTGTTTGTCCCCTTTCGGTGTAGGGCCACTGATGATCAAGGGCGTACGGGCGTCGTCAATCAAAACCGAGTCCACCTCATCCACAATGGCGTAGTTGTGTTCCCTTTGCACCAGTTCATCCGGATTGCCTGTCATATTGTCGCGCAGGTAATCAAATCCAAACTCATTGTTGGTTCCGTAGGTAATGTCAGCCAGGTAGGCATTGCGTCGGGCCTGGGTATTGGGTTCGTGCTTGTCGATGCAATCCACACGCAGGCCGTGGAACTCATAGAGCATTCCCATCCATTCGGCATCCCGCTTGGCCAGGTAATCGTTCACTGTGACCAGGTGGACCCCTTTTCCTGAAAGGGCATTGAGATACACAGGCAGGGTAGCTACCAGGGTTTTTCCTTCCCCGGTGGCCATTTCAGCGATTTTCCCCTGATGGAGCACCGTGCCACCGATAAGCTGCACATCATAATGCACCATATCCCAGGTGATGCGGCTTCCCCCGGCAATCCAGCTATTCTGGTATTCGGCCTTGTCGCCCTGTATATTGATGCTGTCGCGGCGGGTGGCCAACTCCCGGTCGTTGTCGGTAGCGGTGACCACAATGATATCGTTTTCCTTGAATCGTCTCGCAGTTTCTTTGATCACGGAGAAGGCTTCAGGAAGGATTTCATTGAGGAGATCCTGAGTCTTATCGTAGCTTTGTTTGTTCAGCCTGTCGATCTCTTCATAGAGGGCTTCCTTTTCCTCAATATCCATTTCCGGATGTTCTTCTATGCTTTGCCTGATTTCCGTTATCCTTTCCTCCTCCGGGCGGATGCCTTCCCGTATCCGCTCTTTGAACTCCAGGGTTTTCGCCCTGAGCTCATCGTTGCTCAGGGCCTTAATTTCCGGATAAACGGCATTGACCCGGTCCACGTAGGGATTCAGCTCTTTGAGGTCGCGGTCGGCTTTGTTGCCGAGAATTTTACGCAGGATATTGACCATAATCGTATTTTCAGCTTAAGTGGGTTTTGAGAGGGTGCAAAAACCATTCAGTTCTTTTACTCTGCCAATCTGGCTGCTGCCCGGCACAAAGGTAGGGGAAATCACCCAAAAAGGCGTGGCCATAAAAGCAAAGCGCCACTGTCTTTACAGACAATGGCGCCCCGCATTTCGGGCCGGGATCAGTATTCGTCCTCGTGAAAAAAGAAATCTTCCCGTGTAGGATAATCAGGCCAGAGGTCTTCGATAGAATCATAGACCTCACCCTCATCTTCTATTTCACGAAGGTTTTCTATGACCTCCATCGGGGCACCTGACCGGATGGCAAAATCGATCAGCTCTTCTTTCGTTGCCGGCCAGGGGGCATCCTCCAGTTTAGATGCTAACTCCAATGTCCAGTACATATCACGTTCTTGGGTTAATTTAAGGCGGTGCAAAAATATACTATTTCAGATAAATGTCAAGTCTTAAGAACCCTTATTTCGAAGTAAAAGGAAGACCATCGGGTTGTGCTCTGATTCTCTGATGCTTGTACAAAGGGAAGTCTGGGTATTTTCCTCAGCTCCTCTGTCATTTCCCTAAATGCCTGTTCAGTGTTCTTCCGGTATCCAGGGAGTTTCTCCTGCATTGGTTTCCAGAGCCAGGTATCTGGACAGGACAAAGAAGTAGTCGGATAAACGGTTGACGTATTTGAGAATGACCTCCTCTACCGGGTTCTCCCTTGAAAGGCTGATGATCTGACGTTCGCCCCGGCGGCAAACCGTACGTGCAATATGAGCCAGCGATACCACATTGTGGCCTCCCGGAAGAAGGAAGCGGGTCAGGGGGGGCAGTTTTTCATTCATCCGGTCAATCTGCTGCTCCAGAAATTCCACCTCCGTTTCCGGCAAGCCGGGCAAACTGTCGCTGTTTGAACCGGGTCCCATTGCCAGTCTGGATTCTGCGGTGAATACCTGCTGCTGGATGCGGATGAGTTCGCTTCGCACCGATGCAGCTTCAGGCTGGTCGCGCAGCATCCCGATGAAGGAATTCAACTCATCCAGGGTGCCGTATGCTTCAATTCGGATGTGGTCTTTGGGAACCCTGTCCCCACCGATCAGCGAGGTCTCTCCACGATCTCCTCCCTTGGTGTATATCTTAAATTCTGCCATATCGCTTATTTGGGCAGGGCCTCAAGATCATAATCTGAAATGGTTATGATGTGGGGATTCGGTGCATCCGATTCCACCCTGCCGTCCCGTAAACGTATAATGCGGTGCGTATGTTTAGCTATGTCTTCTTCGTGCGTAACAATAATTACGGTATTGCCGGCCTGATGAATCTTCTCGAACACCCCCATAATCTCCAGGGAGGTGCGGGTATCCAGGTTTCCGGTGGGCTCATCGGCCAGGATAATGGAGGGATTGTTGACCAGGGCGCGGGCGATGGCTACACGCTGACGTTGACCGCCAGAAAGTTCGTTGGGTTTGTGGTGAGAGCGATCCGTCAATTGCACACTGTCCAATGCCTGATGAGCCATCTCAATGCGGCGCAGCTTGCTGTAACCCGCATAAACCAGCGGAAGCATCGTGTTTTCCAGGGCAGTGGAACGGGGCAGAAGATTGAAGGTCTGAAATACAAAGCCGATCTCTTTGTTCCTCACCTCAGCCAGCTCATCGTCATTCATCTTGCTCACATCCATCCCGTTGAGCACATATTGCCCCCCGCTGGCGGTATCCAGGCAGCCCAAAACATTCATCAGGGTGCTCTTGCCCGAGCCCGAAGGCCCCATCAACGCCACATACTCATTCCGCGCGATGCTGAGGTCAAGGTTGCGCAAAGCGTGAACCACCTGATTGCCAACATAATAATCCTTACTTATATCCCTGAGGAGAATGACATCTTTTCCCATTGTTTCCATTTTACCCTTCACAAATGTACGTTTTCGTTTTCGAGAATATGCCTCCCTTTCCGAATTTCCCTGACACCTTCGCAGCATCAGCACATTCTTACATCCTGATAGGGATGTACTGTTTCTGAAAATCACTTGAAACAAAAAGAAAGCCCATTGAGAAAGTGCTGATCGACAGGCTGTATTCCGGATTTTGGTTCAAAAAATGCCAGGCACGTCTCATCGCCGCTGAGTGATGGATGTCGTGAATCACCATTACTCCATTGCTACTAAGACTTGGCCTTATTTGTTCCGCCAGATAAAGGGTCTCCTCTTCCTTGTGGTCGCCATCGATAAAAACCAGCTCAAAGGGGCCCTGCTCCCTCAGCACAGTGGGAAGGACATCCCTGAAACGCCCCTCCTTGAACGCAATCCCTGAAAAACCTGCTTCAAGAGCCCGCCGCCGGGCTATCTCCAAGCGACCACGGTCACCGTCAATGCTCCAGACTTTGGCCCCGGGAGCACCACTGGCAAGGCAGATTGCAGAATACCCCAGGCAAGTGCCAAGCTCCAGCACATTCTTCGCCCTGAGAAAATGGGCCAGCCGGAAAAGAATGGCGGCATCCCGCTTTGAAACACTCTCTTTGCGGGCAATGGAATGAAGACCTCTCCTGCGATTCAATCCTTGGGAAAGCTCCCTCAGAAACACGGAAGCGCCTTCCGGCAGCCGCATTCTCATATCCCGGCAATACGCAGGAAAATGAGGCATAGTCTTTCCCTTCAGGACTTTCTGATAAAACTGAAACACATAAGGAGAATGCAGACGAAAAGGTCCACGGGCACGAAACATATAATCCAGATAGCGGATGAGCATTTTCAGCGAAGGCATATTGGCCTGCAAGAATGGGGATAATGGGGGATAAATCCAAATGCACACAATCTAAACATCTGATATTTACAAAGATAAACCCTGGGCAATTTTTTTCTTTATCCGAGGCCCAGGTTTTGAACATTGGCGTATATTTACCTTCCTTTCAGCCGCATTCCAACCAAAACTGCACAATATGAAAAGGACTCTCCTCCTCCTGATGGCACTCAGCTTATCCGCTGGTCTCATCGCCCAGGTCAACCTGGATGCCAGGGTATTCCTTCAAGGACCCTATGCCGGCAACGGACAGATGCATACGCATCTCAAAAACCTGAATACTTTTCCCCTGGCCCAACCTTATCATTTGCCTCCCTGGAGCTACTTTGGAACGGAGGCCCTGGTGACGGTTCCGGACAGTATTGTGGACTGGGTGCTGCTGGAGTTGCGCAGTGCCCCGGATACCATTGTGGACCGGCGGGCTGGACTGCTCTTACGCAATGGAAGGATCGTGAATCATTCCGACTTCGGGCCGGTTCAGTTTGAAAACAATGAAAACGGGAATTTTTATGTGGCTATCCATCACCGCAATCATTTCCCGGTGATGAGTGCACAGCCCATCAGCTTCCCCTCCGCATCCATCCTCGATTTCTCTGATACCTTGGTGACACCTCCTTATGGAGGAGGACAGCAGGCACTGATATTTCTGGGGGGAAGCGGTGCAATGATCTCAGGCGACCTGAATCATAACAATCAGTTAAAATACAGTGGGGCTGGCAACGATCGCAGCTTTATCCTGCAAAAGATCATCCAGGAAACCGGTTCCACCAGCATTACTACCACCCTGACCGGTTATTTTGATGAAGATGTCAATATGGATAGTGTGGTTAAATATACCGGACCTGGAAACGATGCCTCCAAAATCATCCAGAGCCTCATCGCAATGACCGGATCCACTTCCATAACTACAGTATATAATGGTGTGGTGCCGGCCGGGGTATTGCGTATCCCTGTTTTTCAATGCGGCGAAGCCTTGCGTGATGCCCGGGACGGCAAAATGTACCCCACAGTACAAATCGGACAGCAGTGCTGGATGGCGAAGAACCTGGATGTGGGAACGATGATAATGAGTAACCCGACTTATACACCACATTCATTGATGTCAGACAATGGAA
>CAZPYJ010000025.1:0-57904 GCA_964590645.1 uncultured Lentimicrobiaceae bacterium | reverse complement strand
TTCACTTTTCACTTTTCACTTTTCACTTTTCACTTTTCACTTTTCACTTTTCACTTTTCACTATCTTAGTCCCCCCAATCCAAAAACAAACACCAAAGAGCATAATATGCCATACTTCACCTCCGATTTTCTCCACTTCTTCCAGGAGCTTGCCGACAACAATCACAAAGACTGGTTTGATCAAAATCGGGCCCGATACGAGAAAGAGGTCAAAGCCCCCTTTGCCGCTTTCATTAAAGAAATGATTGCGCGCATTCAGGCAGAAGAACCGGACTTTTATCTCGAGCCCAAAGACGCCATTTTCCGGATAAACCGGGATATTCGCTTCTCTGCGGATAAGACGCCCTACAAAACCCAGACCTCCGCCATCTTGTCTCCTTTTGGCAGAAAGAATAAAATGTACCCGGGCTTCTACATCCAGTTCTCCCACGATCAGATAATGCTGGCCGGTGGGGCCTATATGCTGGACAAACCGCTTTTGCTTGCGGTGAGGCGACATATTGCCGCCCATCCGCAGGAGTTTGTGAGTATTTATAAAGACAAGGAGTTCAGACGCTTGTATGGAAAGATTCTGGGCGAAAAGAACAAAAGGATCCCGGATGAATTCAGTGGGCTGGTGGATAAGGAACCCCTCATCGCCCATAAGCAGTTCTATTATGCTGCGGAAATGGATGCGGAAGTAATATTTAAGCCTGACCTGGTAGAACTGTGTCTGACTTATTACAGAGGGGGCAAAGCATTGAATGACTTTCTTATTTCAGGGATGCAAAGATAGATTCATTATGAGAAGCAAAGTGTTGATTATTAAGAATTCCATCTTATTGTGCTGTCTTTCTGGCCTGGTTTTGATGTTTATACATTCCTGTGGCAAGGACGACGGGAATGATACCTCATTGTTGCTCCCTGTCGTCCTTACGAGTGATCTATCGGTAGTTACGGATACCATCATTCAGACGGGTGGGGAAGTGGTCAGCGATGGCGGAGAGCCCATTATGATGCGCGGGGTATGTTGGAGTACAGCGTCAAATCCTACCCTCGAATGTAATTATACTGAAGATGGGATGGGGATGGGGAACTTCACAAGTACCATCGAAGGCTTGGCGCTTAATACCCGCTATTATATCAGAGCCTATGCTTCCAATGCGAATGGGACAGGATATGGAAATGAAATTGCTTTAAAAACGCCCCCCGCACCCTTGCAGATTGGTCAGCAGTATCAGGGAGGGAGAATTGCCCACATCTTTGAACCGGGAGAATGGGGATATGTGGAAGGAGAGACACACGGATTGATTGCGGCTCCGAGTACCTACGATGCCACTTGGGGTTGCTCTGGGGTAGAAATAAATGGGGCATCCGGATGGGACCTGGGGGATGGACTCCAGAATACGCTCGATATTATCGCAGGATGTCAGGAGTCCGGCATCGCCGCTGCCCTGGCTTATGGTACGGGAGATTGGTTTTTGCCAAGCTTTATGGAACTTGGTTACCTTTGGGTGAATAGAAGTGCAATAGGGTTTTCAGGTATCCACTGGAGTTCATCTCAATGCGATGCAGTAAATGCGGCTGCTCTTTGCTCCTCAGGCGGATTGCTACAATTGAATAAAAATCTGCCTTGTAAGGTCAGACCTATAAAGTATTTTTAGTTTGTTTTTAGAACCAGGAATATGAAATGGTGCCTCTGCTTTATTCTTTTATTCCTCATCCTCCCACTCCCGGCTCAGGAGAAGGAACGGTCTGATCCTGATCAACTTTTTCTCTCCGACCATTGGGCCTTTGGACTGAACCACGGCTTCACACGGGGCGTGGCCGAAGTGGAATCCGGCTTGCTGAGCCCCGACCCAAGGACGGGATATGTCTATGAAGGCATCCTAAGCTATACTGTAAACCTGGATAAATCCCTTGGCTGGCTCTTCGGAACCGGAATGGGTTTATATCCCTTTATCTACCATCTCCACACGCTGGATGCAGGGCGGATGCCCTATTTTGCTGATGTGGAGTTGATGCCTTACTTCCTCGTCACTACGGCTGTGCAATACCGCCACAGCCTCAGCCCGGATTTCCTGCTTCGTGCCAATGCCGGCATAAGCCTGACCACCTTTCAGGATTATGGTATCTACACCGGATTATCAGACGAATTGAATGGACGACTCGCACGGGTGAATATCCAAGCCAAGCGGGGCTGGAAACCGGCGGCCAGGGCCAGCATCGGTGTCGCACGCATCCTGGCAAACCAGGACCTGCTCTCACTTGATCTTGGATACCGCTATGGTTTCCAGGATATTTTTACCGGCAATTTTACAATGCTGCCCGGTACGGAAGAACATTCATCCGGCCGTTACCTGAATCGGGGACGCTATCCGGAACTTAGCCTGAACTATACCTTTACGAATACACAGAAGCAGCAGCGCATCCTTGCGATCGCAGTTGAATCGAAAAAAGCATCGAACAGGGATGCCAGAAATGAATATCGTTTGGAAGAAAGGAGGAAGAATCTGGAACGTAAATCTGTGATCCAGCCGGGTATCGGGGTCGCCTTCCCAATCAATCGTGCTGTGGATCCGCATCAGGTCTTGCTCGATGCCAGTATGGGAAACCTGATCCTCAGCCTGGCTTATGAGCAGAAACTAAACGAGTATTATTATCTCGAAGCCGGCTTTGCCCGGCAGGAGTATTTCGATGCACTCAAAGTAAGGGATATGCCTTTCTATTCGGGCAGCAATGCCTTTAATGCTTTTCAGCTCAGCCTGGGAGGAGGGAAAAGCCTGATCGGAAAAAATTTATACAATTACCTCAATATCGCTGCCGGGCTTTCCTTATCCTGGCAGGATCGCCCCGTGGGATTGGATGGATGGGGTGGAGGTTCATTTTTCGGATATGCCGGAGATACCATTTTTGCTTCCACTAATGATGCCTGGGTGCTCACAAGGTTTTTTCCTATGGTCTATGTCGGCCTGTCGAAGGATTTCAGAATATACAAGAACTTGCATTTCGGGATGATGTACCGTTATTATCAGGGCCTGACGGATGTGTATGAACAGCGGGTCACGTATCAGTCGAAATGGACCAGCGGCCCCACCAATGCGCGTATCGCGATGAATGGCTCCTACCATACCGTGCAATTTGGATTCAGATATTATTTTGGGGATGCCACCGGGAAAGAATGATCGGAAAAACAGCTTATTATTCTTTACTTAACACGCCATCTCCTGAGGCTTCGTATGTTTGAAAAAAACAGGAATGAAAAGACTTATCCTTACTTTTCTGTTGTTGTCGGTCTTTCTTGCAGCAAGATCGCAACTGTATTTTCCCCCGAATACTCCTGGAATCTGGGATACCCTCTCACCGACTACCCTCGGATGGTGCCAGCATAAGATCGATAGTCTCTACCAATTTCTCGATTCTTCCGATACCAAAGCTTTTATTTTATTGAAAGACGGCAAGATCGTTTTGGAGCAGTATTTCAACGGACATACGGCTGGGGACTTCTGGTACTGGGCTTCCGCCGGGAAAACCCTTACGGCAACGCTGGTCGGCATCGCACAGCAGGAGGGATTGCTTCATATTTCAGATACCAGCCGGCATTATCTGGGGCAGGGATGGACAAATTGCAGCCCTGGCCAGGAGGAGAAAATTACCATCTGGCATCAATTGACAATGACTTCCGGTTTGGATGATGCCGCACCCGACCCCTATTGCACCCTCGATACCTGCCTCAACTATCTGGCGGAAGCGGGCACCCGTTGGGCTTATCACAATGCGCCTTATACACTCCTCGACAGCGTATTGGAAACTGCCACCGGGCTCAGCCTGAACCAATACACCAATCTGAAAGTGAAAGCAGTCACCGGGATGGATGGCCTTTTCTTCCCGCAGGGGTATAACAATCTTTTTATCAGCACACCCAGGAGTATGGCCCGCTTTGGTTTGCTGATCCTCAACCGGGGGACCTGGGATGGTATCCCCATTCTTTTCGATTCTGTGTATTTTAATGCAATGACCATCTCCTCGCAAAACCTCAACGAGGCATACGGTTATCTCTGGTGGTTAAATGGAACAAACAGCTTTATGCTGCCGCAGTCACAGATTGTTTTTCCGGGAAGCCTGTTTCCCAATGCACCTGCTGATATGATTTCCGCCCTGGGGAAAGATGGGCAGATGCTCAATGTTGTGCCTTCTCAAAACCTTGTTTGGCTCAGAATGGGGGAGGCGCCCTCCACTACCTTTGCCCCCTTTCTCCTCAATAATGAAATCTGGGAGTTTGTCAATGATCTGGCCTGTAACCCTGTCGAAACATATCAGTATCCCGCAACTCACACAAATTGGGTTTTATATCCTAATCCAGTCAGGGATGTGGCGCATCTGCAGCGCTCCGGAGAAACAAGCATTTCCACGGAATATGCCCTCTACAATGGAATGGGGAAACTTACAAGAAAGGGCGTTATTTCGGGGGCTGATTTTAGGCTGGATATGAGCAATATGCCCGAGGGGTGTTATTACCTGATTTTGTCTTCCGGTGAAGGGCGGCAAGGCATCCATTTCATCAAGCAATAAATTTGCACTGCGTTTTTTTGCTTTATTCGAAAGCCTTTTTCCACAACACATACATATTTCCTTTTACCTTCGTTTGCCTGCATCGCAATGAAAAAGCAATCCATACTCCTTTTGATGATCAGCTTCTTTGTCGCAGGAGAATACCTCGCAGCGCAGTCTTTGCACTTTGAAAGCGAACGCGTGGAGATCGGTCCTGTACACGACTGGTCACAGGATGTGGCCCGATTTGTTTTTACCAATACCGGGAGAGAAAAGGTGGCCATACTTCGGGCTGATGCTCCCCCTGATGTGCAGGTAGGCTTTCCCCGCCGCTTTATTCATCCCGGAGAAAGAGACACCATCCTGGCCTGGTACCTCCCGGTAGAGCCCGGTCCCTTTCAAACCCGCTTCTCATTGCTTACCCATCTCTCAGAAAAACCCTATACCCTTCATTTTTCAGGAAACGTAATGAGTTATGATGCCTGCCCGAATCCTGCTGTGTATGGATCGCCGGAGGGGCCGGAAAGGCAGATCATTGTCCGCGACAGCTTGAATGGGGATCCGATTGGTGGTGCAAGTATTCAAATGGTACTGAACCACCGGAACCAGATCAAGGCACGAAGCCGTGCCAACGGAAGGGTGGCAATGAACCTGAAGCCCGGCTTGTACCATCTTGCTGTGACAGCGGAAGGCTATGCGCCCCTGCAGGGGGAGTTTTATCTCAATTACAGTCGTCGGGAGCTTGTATTCAGCCTTCTGCCTGAAGAGAATACAAGCCTGCCAATCATAGAAAGTACCTCGGATACAATACGGGATGAGAGTCTTGCGGCACAGCAAGCAGCAGTTTCACCCGATACCCTAGAGGATTTTGTCATCGTTTGGTCGGCTGGGGAGCCCGATGCGGAACCTCCCCCGGCACCGCCCGCTGAGATGTCCGATCTCTCTGAAGATGGCGCCTTGTCCTTGTCTGTGTTTGCCGAAAACAACCTGGTTTTCCTGATCGATGTCAGTTCCTCAATGCGCAGCCAGGGAAGGCTCGATCGCCTGAAGGAGGCAATGGAAAACCTGGTGTTGCGCCTGCGAAATGTGGACAGGGTTTCGCTCATCACCTATGCCCGTCGCACCGAAACACTGCTTGAAGCTTTGCCTGCAGATACCCGCGACAGCTTAATCAATCTCATATATTCTCTGGATGGAAGGGGGGCTACCTATGGCACTTCCGGACTACAGGATGCTTATCAACTGGCAGAGAAGCACTTCATTCCCGGGGGGAATAATCAAGTCATACTGGCAACAGACGGAGAATTCAATAGCCCCGGCTTCAGCGATCGTAAGCTGGAACAGTGGATGAAAGCACAGCGGGATAAGGGGATTATTTTGTCTGTCATCGGATTCGGACAGAATGCGGCCGCGGTAAATAGGATGGAGATGATATCAGGGCTGGGCGGGGGGAAATACCTCGATTTCCGGCCGGGAACGGATACCGGTATTCTGCTCCTGGATGAAATAAAAAGGAACGCCCGCCGGCAATGAGCCAGCAGGGCGTTCACTTTTCACAACAGTTAGGGGTAATGGGGTATTTTTCTATTCGAAGTGGATTTCCACTCTACGGTTCATTGATTTGTTTTCCTGCGTATCATTGGGGGCAACCGGCTTGTCAGGGCCCTCACTTCGCAGCACTACACGACTGGTATCCAAACCGTAGCGGCCAAAATAGTCTTTCAGTGCTTCAGCCCGCATCATTCCCAACAAATGATTTCCATTATAGTCGGTGTGGCCGGTCAGCACCATCTTCAGGCCTGGATTGGCGTTTAACTTTTCCGTTGCATCCTGGGTGTAATCCAGTAAGTCGGCATCCCAACGGATCAGGTTTTCAGCCGCCCAGAAATAAACGATCCTGTCCACTGCATTGGCCTCTTGCTCCTGGACGGGTACAAAGGCAAAACGATAACCGTCGGCTACTTTGCCTTGATCATCAAAGGACAGGTCTTCCATTACCGAAGCAGTCTGCATTCTTTCCGGAGCAATGCCCATTTGTTCAAGCTTTTCTTTAAGATGGGCCGCCCTGGCCATACCCAGGTTTTCAAATCCTTCCGGGCTGCTTTCCTGTACATCATACATCCCTGTAATCCTGAGCATTTGATCCGGGTTATTTCTCAGAAAATGATGAATAGAGTCAAGGGTAGCAACTGCCCCCTCCGGAAATGCGATGGCAGCCTCGTGCATTGTGGCCAGTGGCAGATCCGGAAAGATAAAGATAACCTCATTGTCGCCCAGTACATTGCCGGGAATATTCAACAAGGATGCAGCATCAGCATCGCCGACAGCATCATCGCTCTTTTCAGGCTGACAGGAATAGAGGAAACCAATGCTGAGTGTGAGGAGGAGCAGAGTAGTGTTGCGCATAGGAGCAGATATTGGATTATGCTCTGGATACAACCGTTAATGTCCAGAGAATTGGGCTCTTATACGGGAGTGAATCGAAAAGGTTATTCAAAGATAATGGAGCGCACTTTGTTGTAAGGAAGGTAGGTGGTGCCGCCATCGGGTCCAAAGATCAGCATACCATTATTCTTTGCGCTCACATCCTGCATCTCACCCAACAGGAGGGTTTTGCCTGATTTCAGCACCACGCTGGAGTATCGGTCGTTTTTCGGACTGATGCTGCGGATATTCCGGAAAGGGATTTCCCATTCAGCAAAGCCGTCTTTCCCGTTAAGCATCTCATAGTCGTATGCCTCATCCAGGTCAAAAACAAGAAAGCCCGCTGAAATATCTCCTTCCATACTCTCTACCCGGCCCTTCAGTTTTTCCGGATTGGGAAAATCTTCAATGGATGGATTTTCTGCGGATCCCATATTGAAGTGTACTTTCCTGAACTCCTCCCAGGGGATGCTGATGCGTCCGCTTCCGGGTATGGTGACCAGGATTCCCCGGTTGGCCGGATTGACATCATTGGATCCGGTGAGAAAGAGTTCGCTCCCATCCCTCAAAACCACCAGGCTTCCGCGGCCTTCCCGGGCGATCGAATTGATATCGCTGAAGGGAATGCTGAGTTTGTTTCCCTCCAGGCTGCCATCCAGCACGTCTGCACCACAGCGCTCATCCCGGTCCCACTGCACCTGACCTGTGAACACCCCCTGGGAGGTGTACACATCTCCCCAGAGAATGCCTTTGTAAGGATCTTCCAATCCATCAGGGTTTTGGTGGAAGTTGACCTGATCAACCGCTGACCACGGAATGGTCTTTTCTTGTTTTGACAAGGCATAAACCTGGAGGCTTGCGCCAAGGTCATTGGATCCGCTGTGAAACAGCAAGTTTTCCCCATTGCGCATCAGCACTTCTATGCTGCGCCCCCCGGCGGCTTTGATGCCGGCCACATCTCCGAACTGACAGGCAAAGGCGTGAATGAAAGGCTGTGTGCTGCCCAAGCGTTCACTCAGAAATCCGGAAAGGCCGCCTGAAGGCGTTCCCTGCAAGAGGCGCATCTCTTCTCTTCCCAAATATCGGAGGTAAGGATTCTCTCTTTTTGTGGCATTCAGGCGGTCAGTCCAGTACATTTCCTCTTTTCCCCAGCGAATGAAACCACTTACTTTTTCCCCATCCGTAGTGTAGACCGTGCCGTAGAGATAAGCAGACTGATGTGCCTGTCCGGGCAGTTGGATTTGCAATGCTAACAGCAATATTGCAGTCAGTATCAGCAGGGTGTATTTCATTGCTCTTCTGAATTAGGTTTTTTTATTTTTTCTCTTTCTTTTTCTGCGCACGAAAGCAGGGCATAAATCAAACTGAGGTTGTCCATCTTCTCCAGCACAGCATCGTCAAAGATACAGCGGGAAACAAAGGTTTCAATCGGGTCGCGCTCTTCGATGCCAAAAATTTGAACCAGTTGAGCGTAGCCCACACGCTGCACGATAGACTCAAAGCGACTGCTTTCCCGATGGAGCGCCGCGTGTTTTTTTCTGTTCCGACTTTCACGGCTGAATGCCTCATACAGCAGGCTGACCGGTCCGGGAATAACAATGCCGCCGCCGGGAGAGGCATCCCGTATCGCCTGACGTAAAGCGTCCTCTGAGATTTGAGCCGCTTTGATTTCCTCCGGAAGCTCCAGCTCGACGAAAGCACGCTGGAATGACTTCCAATCCCGGGGCCAGGGGCGGATGATGGCTTCACTGAGCATCAAGGTGTCGTTGAGAAGCGTTATACGGACTGGATAAATCCCGGATTGCAGGGTGTCAGGGATGATAAGTCGTCCGGATTGAAAGCCGACAGCTGTAATGTTGAGCGTGTCCCCGGCATCGATAAACATCCGGAAAGTGCCAAGGTGATCTGCCGCACATCCCCGATTTGCCGTCTTACTTATAATATGTGCGAAAGGGATGCTTCTGCCGTCAGGCCCTGAAACCTGCCCGCGGATGTCTATCCGGTTCTCCTGCTCCTGTTGGGCCAATACAGGAGTCAGGGTCAGAAACAAGCATATCCATAAACAGTTTCTGCACATAAGCGGTAAAGGTAAACGGCTTCTCTTTATACCTCTGTTAAAAGACGTTAATTCAGCAGGCTGGAATTATCCCTTATGCCGGATTTGTATTCCTCTATGAAGACGCCGATCGTCCGCTAATGTTACAGCCAGTGTCGCAATACGGACACTTTCTGTGCTTTTCCGGTTCCAATCCGAAACAAGGCGACTTCTTATTTAAGTGTGAAAGACTTCATATTTGTAATATAAGTGGCTGGTAAATAGGATTGTGGTGGTTTTGTGTATTTATGTATTGTAGAAACGGTTTAGGCTGGAACAGGATTTGCAAAAGGCCATTCAGATTATTGCCTTATGGAAACACTGCCTCAATTGACCCGTAACATCCGTATCCTAGTGATCGATGACGATCCGGACATCCTCGAAAGCTGCCGCCTGGCGCTTAAAAGGAGATTTTCGCATTTGCGCACAGAACAGGATCCAGCAAAGATCAGAGAGATAGTGCAGGATGATCCCTTTGATGTGGTATTAATGGATATGAACTTCCGAAGCGGCGATACTACAGGGGCAGATGGTTTATATTGGCTCCGCAAGATTCGTTTTCTGAATCCGGATGCGGCTGTGATTATGATGACTGCGTATGCCGGGATTAGTCTGGCTGTGCAGGCGATGAAAGAAGGCGCCCTGGATTTCATCACCAAACCCTGGGATAATCAACATCTGGTAGATACGGTCAGCGCTGCAGCTCATTATGCCTTGAGCTCGCGAGAGATGCGACGCTTGCGAATGCAAACCCGGCTTGCACCCTGTGAGGGGGAGCAACTGATGAAATCCCTCGCAGCTCATTCACCTGCTGTCAAAGAAATCTGTGAGGATGTAGCCAAGGTTGCCCCCACGGATGCTTCCATTCTCCTAAGCGGTTCTTCAGGTAGTGGCAAAACAGCTTTAGCTCAAATGCTGCACAGACAGTCATTCAGGTCATCCAGGCCCTTAATCAGTCTTGAACTTGAAGCACTCACGGAGGAGCAGATGGAATTCAGGCTCTTCGGCGGATCCGGGGATTCTTCTCTGCAAAATGGGCACCCTCGGCTCTCACTGCTTGAGCAGGCAAACGGAGGTACCCTGCTTCTTCAAAACATTGATCGCCTGCCGCTGCGCCTGCAATCCCGTTTATTGAGTGCCAAGCAAAACCGTGCTTTTGTTTTTCCCGGAAGAAAATCACCTACTGAATTGAATATACGCTGGTTGACAACAAGCAGACAAAACAGGGCTGCACTTCTGTCGGATGAGGCTTTCCGGAATGATCTTTTGTATGAGCTAGGTACAGTCGAGTTGAGGCTGCCCCTGCTTGCAAATCATCGTGATGAAATCCCGGGGATGATAAGTGGGTTCTTGCGATACTTTGCCCAGAAATATCGTAAAGCGGTCCGAACGCCGGATAAGGCAAGCCTGCGCAAACTCTGTGAATATCCCTGGCCCGGTAATCTGGGAGAAATGCGACAGGAAATGGAATCCCTGGTGGTAAAGGGAGATGCTCCGTATATTGCCGTTGAGGAACTCAGCTTGCACCAACATTCAACGGGGGTGGTCTCCAGAAATAACCTCAATCTGGATGAAATGGAGAAAGCAACTATCCGGATGGCGCTGCAGAAACACAAGGGAAACCTTTCCCGCGCTTCACGGGAACTGGGAGTGGGAAGGACAACCCTGTACAGAAAGCTTGAAAAATATGGTATTTGATATTTCTTGCAATACTTTGGCACATTAAGTGTTATTGTCCGTCAGAGGAGGGTTGGAATCCTCTTTCTTATGGGTTTTGGTTAGAGAAGCTGCCTGCACAGGGCAGCTTCCCTTTTTTATGTGGTCTTCCTCTTTCGGATGAAGGGGAAGAGGCACATCGACAAAAGAACACCGCTACAGAAAGATAGTCCTGCAGATAAAAGGCTAAAACCCTCTCCCTTCAGCGCAACCAGCAGAAGGCCAAACCCCAGTCCTCCTGAGAATAAAAAAAACCAATAAGGATGAATCTTTGCTTTAATAACTTTATGGACAGGCATCTTCCACAGGTAGAACACAATCAACAGGAGGCCGGCTAAACTTGGGAAATGCTGGATAAAGCGGATTAGCGGCATTTGGATGCCTTCTGGTGCAAAGGAAGCAGTCCAGGCATACAAGGATCTGAAGACGTGCCCCTTGTTGTGGGTTAAATCGAGGCTGTCCCAGAATAGGTGGGAAGCAATCCCCATAGCCAGAGAAATGATGACGACGCCCCAGTGCTTTTTGAAATAACTCAACCAGTTCACGTCGATAAAAACAATGAAGCGCTTTCTGAGAGAGGAGGGGAGGTTCAGGATCAGCGGTTTGCGGATGAGTTGATGAAAGGCAAAAATAAGAAGCAAGCCCATCAGGGAATTGAAAATAATCAGATCCGGCCAAAGATTGGCGTATACAGCCTTTACCTCCAGGCGGAGCAGATATTCAAAATCCGGAACCAAGCTGCCTATGATCAGGCCGGTAGCGGAGACATAGCGCTTTGGCAACAAAGTGAGCGGGAGCACAGCGGCTGGATGTGAAAGCGGGAAGGCCATCTGGCATAGGGGTTTTTTCTGCTCAAAAATACAAAAAGCCCAATGCAGGCTGATCCGTGCTTTTTCGTCCCTTCTCCTCCGTCTTTTTGATTCCCAATCTCTCTTATAGAATTATTTAGATATGCTTAATCTGGGGCTAAGGTGCTGTTGTATAGGGTTTTAATATTTTTTGCACGGCTCATTATTTTGTCTATTTTTGTTGCTTTTGCAAGTAGCCTGAACCAGAATGATCATCAATCAATAACCAAAACTAAGACCTATGTTCTCAAAACATCCAAAAGGCCTTGTCGTGGCATTCTTTGCCAATATGGGGGAGCGTTTCGGCTTCTACACGATGATGGCGATTCTCGTATTGTTCCTTCAGGCGAAATATGGCCTGAATGCAGAGAAAGCCGGCAGCATCTACAGCTGGTTCTATTTCGGGATTTATGCCCTGGCCCTGGTGGGTGGCCTTCTGGCAGATGCCACCAAAAAGTACAAGCTGGTTATCCTCTTAGGGATCATTATTATGCTTGGAGGTTACGGACTGCTTGCTATTCCGGGAATGTCCCTGGAGATTACGGTAGCACTGCTCTTTATGATCGCACTGGGGAACGGCCTTTTCAAAGGCAATCTTCAGGCTGTGGTGGGACAGATGTATGACGATCCCAAATACAGCAGTTTGCGGGATTCGGCCTTTATGCTCTTCTATATGGGGATTAATGTAGGCGCTTTCTTCGCTCCTTTTGCCGCTACCGCCATTCGAAACTATATGCTCAAATTAAACGGTTACCTGCACGACGGATCCCTGCCTTCACTTTGCCATCAGTTTAATGACGGGAACCTGCAGGATGTAGCTGTTTTCCAAAGCCTGGCTGACAAAGTGAGCCTGGCCGGCCCGGTGACCGACCTGGCTGCTTTCTCCAATGAGTATCTGGATGTTTTCTCCAGAGGATACAATTATGCTTTTGGTATTGCTGCATTGGCAATGATCATCTCTTTGCTGGTCTATGTTCTCTTTAATCGCTACCTGCCCAGCAAACGCTTTGAGGCTAAAGTGGAAGCCGGCAAAGAAGAAGTCAAGATGAGCTGGGCTGAAGAAAAGCGTCGCCTCGGAGCCCTCGGACTGGTGTTCATTGTGGTCATCTTCTTCTGGATGTCCTTCCATCAGAATGGATTGACTTTGACGATGTTTGCCCGCGACTATACAGCTAAAGAGGTAGGTGGGTTCACCAATATCTTCTTCTACCTGCCTTCTATGCTTGCCTTCCTTCTGGGTGTGGCCGGACTGGTGTTGCTCTTTATCCGTAAATCATCGATGACCCGCAAACTGATGGGAGGTGCGATGCTTGTGGTGGGTGCCCTGCTTACCTTCTTCTTCTATAGCGGGTTCCCGACTATGAATGCCATTGAGCCCGAGATTTTCCAGTCTTTCAATCCGCTCTTTATCGTGGCCCTGACTTTCCTTGTCCTTGGATTCTTTGCCTGGCTGAATAAGAGAGGAATGGAGCCCAGCACGCCCAAGAAAATCGGGATAGGGATGATCATCGCCGCGCTAGGATTTTTGGTGGTTCTGGTTGGGTCTGTAAGCCTGATGTCGCCCCACGAACTGGGTGGTGAACCCGTATTGGACGATATGAGGGTCTCCCCTTACTGGCTCATAAGCAGTTATCTTGTTCTTACCATTGCCGAGCTCTTCCTGAGTCCGATGGGTCTTTCCTTCGTCTCTAAAGTTTCCCCACCACGCTTCCAGGGCCTGATGCAGGGAGGCTGGCTTGGGGCTACCGCAATTGGCAATAAGCTGCTCTTTGTAGGAAGTTTCCTCTGGGATCGGATTGACCTATGGCAGCTCTGGACCATCTTCGTGGTGTGCTGCCTGCTTTCTGCTGCCTTTATCTTCTCCATTCTCAAACGCCTGGAGCGTGCGACGAAGGGAGCGTAAGTGATAGATCGCTGCAATGAAAAAAGGCTTGCTTTCGGGCAGGCCTTTTTTTTCAGATGTGATGTGTTCTGTCTTTATTTGGTTAGCTCCTCATATAAAGCAGCAATGCGGGCGTGAAACTCCGGAGGTGAGGTCACATAAGCGTATCCTTGCTCCATTTGAATGATGCTGCCAAAGGCAGAACCCTCACGGGCTACAATTACGTGGGGGATGTCGTTGTCGCGGAGGATTTCCTCAAGCATCCGTGCTTCGTATTCACTGTTCAGATCTAGGACGTGCTGATACTTTGTCATAATTGGTCATTTTTAAGTTCTCTTAAAGATACATCTCGCCAGGATGATATCCAAGAAGGAATAGGGGTGGCTATGTCAGATTAACTTTTTCCTTTTTTTCAACACTTCCCGGGTGGGCAGGCAGATTCTTTTACTTTTGATGAACCAAAACCAGCAGCAGAATGAAGGATATCAAAGCCCTGAAAAGTATTGCCACTCAGGTTAGAAGGGATATTGTCAGGATGACCCACGGGGCAGCCTCGGGCCATCCTGGAGGTTCCCTGGGTTGTGCTGACCTGATGACGGCACTCTACTTCAGGATACTGGATCATCAACCGCATCCATTCTCGATGAATGGAAAAGACGAAGATGTGTTCTTCCTTTCCAACGGCCATATTTCCCCGGTCTGGTACAGCGTGCTTGCACGGGCGGGATACTTTCCCCTGCCGGAGCTGGCTACTTTTCGCTTACTAAACACACGCCTGCAAGGACATCCTACCACCCACGAGGATCTGCCGGGCGTCAGGATCGCTTCCGGATCCCTGGGAATGGGCCTCTCGGCCGCACTTGGATGTGCTCTGAGCAAAAAACTGAATGGTGATAAAAAGCTAGTATATGTCCTCACCGGCGATGGCGAGCTGGGCGAAGGACAAATATGGGAAGCGGCCATCTTCGGCACTGCCAGGAAAGTCGACAACCTGATCGCCATTGTGGATTACAACCGGCAGCAAATCGATGGTCCCATAGCAGAAGTGCTGGATCTGGGCGATCTGCATCTGAAATGGGAAGCCTTCGGGTGGAAGGTTCTGGAGATGAACGGCAATGATATGGAAGATGTGCTCACAACCCTGGAAACAGCGAAAGCAGAAACAGGGAAACAAAAGCCAGTCATAATTCTGATGCATACCGAAATGGGCAAGGGTGTGGACTTTATGGAAGGAACGCATCACTGGCACGGGGTGGCACCCAACGATGCACAACTCAAACAGGCATTGGCACAACTGGAAGAAACATTGGGAGATTATTGATGAAATCCCATAAGGCATATCCTCTCTTTCTTACAGCATTCTTCCTGATGCTGACCTTCGCCAGCCAGTCTAAACTGATGGCCCAGGAATCCGATGAACCCCGTCAGCCTGAACCGCTAACCCGCATCCTCTTTGTTTTTGATGCTTCCCAGAGTATGTTTGGAAGGTGGCAGAGCGATATGAAAATCAATATCGCCCAGAAACTCCTTTCTGAAATGCTGGATAGCCTTCAGGAAGTGGAAAACCTTGAGCTGGCACTCCGGGTTTATGGGCATCAGAAAAATTTCCCCCCTCAAGATTGCAATGACACCCGCCTGGAGGTTCCTTTCGCCCGCAATAATGCAAAAAAGATCCAGCACAGGCTTAAAACAATTGTTCCCAGAGGCACGACACCCATCGCCAGCAGCCTGGAGAAAGCCGGGGGCGATTTTCCGGAATGCGATCGTTGCCGCAATATTATAATCCTTATCACAGACGGAATTGAAGAATGCGGGGGCGATCCCTGTGCCGTGTCGCGAAGCCTGCAGAAAAGAGGGGTGGTGCTGAAGCCCTTCATCATCGGCATCGGAAAAGATTTTAAGAAGGAATTCGATTGCGTAGGCACGTATTTTGACGCTACCAGTGAGCAAAGCTTCTCCAAAGCCCTCAATGTGGTAATCTCTCAGGCACTGAACTCAACCACCGCACAGATCAACCTGCTGGATGAAGCCGGAAAGCCCACCGAAACCAATGTGAATATGAGTCTGTATGATAATTTCTCCGGAAAAATAAAATATAACTTCATCCACACAATGAATCACCGCGGTCTTCCGGATACACTTATCCTTGATCCGCTCCTTATATATAATCTCCAGGTACACACCATCCCTCCTGTTTTCAAAGACAGCATCCGGCTCAATCCCGGGAAGCATACCACCATTGCGGTGGATGCTCCCCAGGGCGACCTCTTGCTGAAAATGGATGCCTCGCATCGCCAAAGCCGGGATACACGGGCCATCGTACGTCAGTCCGGGAAATACCAGACCCTGAACGTCCATCCGGTAAACCGAAAAGAAAAATATCTCACCGGACATTATGACCTGGAGGTGCTCACCCTGCCGAGGATGTATGTGGAAGATGTGGAGATAAAACAGAGCCATACCACTACGGTCGAGATTCCCGGTCCCGGAATTGCCGTCATTCAGAAGTCCACCCAGGGATTTGGGAGTGTTTACGTAGAGAAGGAAAACCGCCTGGAATGGGTCTATAATCTGAGCGAAGACCAGACCCAGGAATCCCTTCTGCTCCAACCAGGGCGCTATGTGGTCGTATTCCGCGCCCGTTTTGCACGCAATGCGATTAATACTTTAGAAAAATCATTTGAGATATTTACCGGTCGAACCACCCAGGTGGAAATCTATCGCTAATCAGTCATACTGCTTATGAAATTCACAGACACAGGTGCAAAGGATACACGTTCAGGTTTTGGGAAGGCCCTGCTGAAACTCGGTCAGGATAAGCCTAAAGTCGTGGCCCTATGCGCCGACCTCACCGGCTCGTTGAAGATGGATGCCTTCCGGGATGCCTTTCCCGAACGCTTCTTTCAGCTTGGCATATCTGAAGCCAATATGATGAGTGTCGCCGCCGGGATGACCATAGGCGGAATGATCCCCTTTACCGGAACCTTTGCCAATTTTTCCACCGGCCGGGTGTACGATCAGATACGGCAAACCATTGCCTATTCAGGAAAGAATGTGAAAATCTGTGCTTCTCACGCCGGCTTGACTCTCGGGGAAGACGGGGCCACGCACCAGATTCTGGAAGATATTGGACTGATGCGGATGCTGCCCGGGATGACCGTGATCAATCCCTGTGATTTCAACCAGACCTACGCGGCTACCCTGGCTATTGCAGATTACCCTGGTCCGGTATATCTGCGTTTTGGCAGGCCTAAAGTACCCAACTTCACTGATCCTGCGCAGGATTTCCGGATTGGAAAAGCCATACTGATGCGCGTAGGAAGTGATGTAAGTATTTTCGCCACAGGGCATCTGCTCTGGAAAGCCCTGGAAGCCGCCGATGAGCTGGAAAGTGCCGGCCTCTCGGCAGAGGTTATCAATATTCATACGATTAAACCTTTGGACCAGGAAGCTGTCCTACAATCCGTCAGCAAAACCGGATGCCTTGTTTCTGCGGAAGAACATCAGCGGAATGGCGGCTTGGGAGATGCCATCGCTCAGCTCCTGGTACACCACAAGCCCCTCCCGATGGAAATGGTGGCCGTGAATGATCGCTTCGGTGAAAGTGGCAAGCCGGAAGAATTGCTGGAAAAATACGGGCTGGATACCAAGGATATCTTACGTGCAGCCCTGGCCGTAATCCAGCGGAAAAGGCAGGGCTGATCTCTGGTTCGCACCTGCCGGAGCGGCTCTTATGATTTTGCTTATGCAGGACAACAGAGAACAGGAAATTCTTTCTTTACTCAAACAGGGAGCGCATACCCAAGCCTTTCAGCTGCTCGTGAAAGAGTATAGCCGTCGGATATACTGGCACGTCAGGCATATGCTCAATGACCACGAGGACAGCAACGATGTGGTGCAAAATGTCTTCATTAAAATCTGGGAAAACCTGGGTGGCTTTCGTGGCGATGCCAAACTCTATACCTGGATCTACCGCATTGCCTCCAATGAAGCCCTGAATTTTCTCCAGCAAAAAAAACGAAAGCTCCGCCTTGTGCAGGAGGCAGCAGAGGAAGGGGGACAACAGGACCACCAGACTTCTCCTAACCCGGATGGAGAAGTGGTGTATGCCCGCCTTCAGAACGCCATACAGCAATTGCCGGAAAAGCAGCGCCTGGTTTTTAACCTGCGCTATTTTGAAGAAATGCCCTATGAGGAGATGGCGCGTGTGACCGAAACCTCCGTCGGGGCACTCAAGGCATCCTATCATCACGCAGTAAAAAAAATGGAAGAATTTCTGAAAGCAGATTAAACTTTTGGGCGTCAGGAATATCAAAGCAAACAGTTGCACAATGAAAGAAAAATACACATACCCGCAGGCCGCTTCTTCTGAAAGCCAAGGATTGCCACCCCGTCCGGTGTTCCCGGAGGTGGACGAATCCTATTTTCAAGGCCTTGAAGCACGCCTGATGCAGATCCCTGCGCAGCAAAGCCCAGGCAATAAAGGTGGGGTGCGCCGTCTCTGGATTATCAGCAGTGCTGCTGCCGCCATCGCTTTGATGTTGTGGGTCTTTTCAGGTTCACAGCAACAGCAGTTCACATTTAGTTCGGAGGATGTGTATGCTTACCTTGACCAGTCCAACGAATTCTATGGAAATGCCTGGGACGCAACCTTGACGGATGTTTGGGCTGAAGAAAGCCTTGGCCTGGAATCTGACGATCCTACCGATGCCTGGAATGCTTCCGGTGTCTTTCTGGAAGATACCCCTGATGAAGCCATTATGGAATACCTGGAAGACCACAGCGCCCTTTCCGATTTGATGTACGCATTTTAAACCCATAATCCTGATACAATGAAAAAAATACTGCTTATTCTTCTGCTGATCCTGCCCCTGATCGCTGTTGCACAGCGCGGCCCCCGTTTCGAAGAAAACAGGGAGCGTATTGAAGCCCAGAAAATCGCCTATCTGACGGAAAAACTCAGCCTGAGCCCTGCCGAAGCCCAGCAGTTCTGGCCGGTTTATAATGAGTTTAATGCCAAGCGGGAAAAGATTTTGGAAAGAACCCGTGAACGGCACCGCAAACTCAGAACGAGCGAAGAAGGAGGCATCAGCGAGGAAGAAGCCAGCCGCCTGGCCGATGAAGAACTGGTGGAAGCCCAGCAGATGCTCGACCTGAGAAAATCATACCACCAGCAATTCAAATCCGTACTGCCCGCCTCGAAAGTGCTGCGGCTATACAAAGCCGAGGACGAATTCAAGCGCGTTTTGCTTGAGCGACTCCGCAACCGCCATCAGCAAAGAGGGGGACGCTAATCTCATCCTGACTTCATCGCCTCCGGGGGATTCCATACCTTTGCGAAAAATCATTGCGATGAACGTTTCTGTTGAGATCAGCTATTACCCGCTGCATAGCGAATACATTCCACCGATCAAAGACCTTATCGCGCGCCTGAAAGCAACCGAAGGACTGGAAGTGAAATCCAACACAATGAGTACCCAGGTCTTTGGCCCTTATGACCTGGTGATGGACAGTCTCAAAAAAGAACTCAAAACCAGCGCAGCCCTCCCGCATTCCGTTTTTGTGATGAAGCTGGTCAACGCCGACCTCCGTTAAAGTGGAGACCGCCGGCTTCCGGGAGGTATTCCTGGAGAACCTTTATGCCACCACCTGGCTGGAAGGAGTTGCCGTGCTTTTCGGGCTCCTCTCCGTCTGGTATGCCCGAAAAGCCCATATCCTCGTCTATCCCACCGGCATCGTCAGCGTACTCATCTATGTGTATATCTGCTACTTTGCCGGGCTTTATGCGGATATGGGGATCAATGCCTTCTATTTTTGGATGAGTTTGTATGGCTGGTATTTCTGGACACGAAAGGACAGCGCAAAGAAGTTGCCCCCGGTGGCTGCGGCCAAAACCTGGGAAAACCTGGCCTCCATAGCTGCCGCTCTTTTACTGTTCCTGATTCTGCGCTTTCTGCTCTCAAATTATACCGACAGTTCAGTGCCCAATTGGGATTCCCTCACCACGGCCATATTTATTGTCGGGATGTGGATGATGGCACGCAAAAAGATAGAAAACTGGTTGTGGTGGATCGCCGGTGACCTGATCTCGATTCCTTTATATTTTCATAAAGATTTGGTGCTGACAAGCTTTCAGTTCACTGTCTTTCTTGTCATTGCCGTGATGGGCTACATCGAATGGAGAAAAATGATCCGTGAAAGGAGGGTTGTGGAATGAAAAAAATCGCCATTACCGGCCCTGAATCCACGGGAAAATCGGCCCTTGCCAACGCACTCGCCCTGGAGTTCGAAGGCCAATGGGTCCCTGAATTTGCCAGAGATTATCTCCTCTCTCTCCAAAGACCTTATCGTTATGAAGATTTGCTGGATATTGCCCTGGGCCAGTTTTCTCTCGAAAAAGAAAAGGAAGCGCAGAAACCAGCCTTTCTTTTCTGCGATACCGATTTTCTGGTTATCTATATCTGGAGTCACTTCAAATACGGAAGCTGTCATCCCTGGATTGAAGAAATGGTGGATCAGCAACATTATGACCTTCACCTGCTTTGTGATATTGACCTCCCGTGGGAACCGGATCCGCTTCGTGAACATCCTTCTCACAGGAAAGCCTTGTTTAACTTATATTTACAGCAACTTGAGGAAAGAGGAAAGCCATACCGCATTGTCAGGGGCAGGGGCGCTGTTCGTACCCGCAATGCCTTTCTGGCGGTGAATGCCTTCTTCAATCCCTGAGCCTGCTTAACAATGAATTGTGGATCGGAAAAAACAAATACAGGTCCTTTTTCTGCCACGCTGGTATCCCCACCGGGATGATCCACAGCTGGGGGTTTTTATCCGCAAGCAAGCCGAAGCCATTGCGCCGCATTGCGAAGTGGCGGTGATTTACCCCCAAGCTTCCTCTTCAGTGAATAAGGCTTTTGAAGACGATTTCTTTGAACGACAGGGTGTCCAGACCTTTCTTGTTTATTATGCCCACCGAACGGGTGGGATCCTTGCCCATACCGGCAATGCCTTTAGATATATGCGTGCCTTTTTTCGCGCCTGGAAGCAATACCGCCGAAGCCTTCCCTTCCCTGACCTGATCCACGTGCACGTATTGTTGCGCCCCTTGCTGATGGCTTACTTTCTTCGGCTTTTTAAAAAGACCCCCATTGTCCTTTCGGAGCACTGGACCGGCTATGTCTTTGGTTTTTTTGCGCAGAAATCCCTGCTCACGCGCTGGCTTAGCCGGCGTTTGCTTGCCTCCGTCAGCACACTTACCGTCGTTTCGCCTGCCCTGGAGAAGGCAATGAAAGCAAGTGGGTTGTCGCACCCGGATTGCCGCATTGTGCCGAATGTGGTGGAGGTGGGTGACGGAATGAACGAGAAAAAGGAGCACGATGACACCCGCATCCTGACCGTGGCCGACCTGGTGGAGCGGAATAAAAATGTGGCCGGGGTGATCAAAGCGGTGGAACAGATTGCCAGGGACAGGCAGGATTTCAGGTATGATATTATTGGGGGAGGAGAGGATGAGACCTTGCTGAAAAGCCTGGCGAAGCATACAGGGCTTCTCGGAGACCGCATCCATTTCCTGGGTCGGCTCGACAATGAGGAGGTAATCCGCCATATCCGGCAATGTGATTTTCTGGTGGTCAATAGCAATGTGGAGACTTTTTCTGTGATTACAGCAGAATCCCTGGCCTGTGGAAAGCCTGTGATTGCTACCCGTTCAGGTGGGCCCGAGTTTTTTATGACGGAGGAATGTGGTATCCTCATCCCTCCCGGCGATCAGGATGCATTGAAATCAGCTATTTGCGATATGCTGGATCATCACCACGAATATGATCCTGCAGCGATGAGGGCCGTGGTTGAAAAACAATTCAGTGCGGAGGCCGTTGGCCGCCAGTTGCTGTCGCTCTATCAGGAAAAGCTTTCAGAATAATGTTTCGGCGCATCCTTCATACCCTTTTTACGCGCAGCCTGGCTGCCCTTGCCAGTGTGGGCATCGCCATTGTGGTTTCCCGCTTGCTGGGTGCTGAAGGGAAAGGAGACCAAAGCCTGATCATCACGACCGTTTCGATGATCTTAGTAGGCTCAAATCTCCTGGCCGGTGCGGCCCTGGTCTATCTGGCCCCGCGCTACCGCCTGCAGCGCCTTGCCTTTCCGGCAGTAGCCTGGAGTGCAATGGTTGCGCTTTTGGCTTATTTCCTGCTACGCCTGCTTCCACTGGTGAATGTGCAGTTTATCCCGGATGTAGCCCTGCTTTCCTTCATTGCCGCCCTTTCCGGAATGTCCGGGAATTTCCTCATCGGAAGAGAGCGCATTGCCCGCGCCAATATCCTGGCCCTGCTGCAGCCCGTCCTGGTGCTTGCCTGGCTGGGAGGGTCTTATGGACTTCACGGGTTTATCGAATTGAACGACTATGTCAGCGCACTCTATTTTTCCTTTGGCATAAATAGCTTGCTGGGTTTCCTCCTGCTCTTCCCGGAATGGCGCAAAGCTCCTGCACATTTAATTACCGATGAAAGGCCCTTGCTCCGCCTGATGTGGCATTACGGAATGATGAACCAACTCTCGCATATTCTGCAGTTGCTCAGTTTTCGTATGAGTTTTTATTTTCTGGATGCCTGGGTGGATACTGCCAGTGTGGGTTTGTATTCCAATGCGGTGGCGCTGATGGAGTCGGTGTGGCTAATCAGCAAAAGTATTGCGGTGGTGCAATATGCGAGGATTTCTAATAGTGATGACGAAACCTATAAACAACAATTGACCCTTTCGCTGAACAGAGCCGTATTGGTGATTACGCTGGCCGTGGTGCTGGTGCTATCCGTACTGCCATCCAGCCTTTGGGTATGGATTTTCGGCCCCGAATTCGATGGCCTTCCGTCCCTGATGCGCCTGCTGGCCCCCGGCACGCTCTTTTATACGATGGCACTGCTTTTCGGTCATTATTTCAGTGGCAATGGACGCTACCATCTTAATACTCTGGCCTCTTTTGCGGGTCTTGTTGTGGCTCTCATCCTTTCCTTGCTGCTCATTCCATATATTGGTGCTGCCGGAGCTGCTCTAGCTTCCAGCCTTTCCTATATGACCACTGCTTACTGGGCATTTCGGTTTTTTAGAAAAGACGCGGGTGCCGTGTGGGGAGATTTGCTATTCAAACGCAGCGACTGGATACAGATCAAGGGGCTGTTAAGTCATAAGGCATAAGTCAGAATTCATAAGGAATAAGGCATAAGGAATAGGTCATAAGTAAAGGGAAGAATTAGCTCCTTTGCGTCCACAGCGCATTCCTGGCGCTCATTGCGGTTAAAATAATGCTGCCAGACAGGCACATATCCCCCTGATTACAAGTCATCTCATCAGTTTTTCATCTTTTATTATCGATCTTTTATCTATTATTTTTTATTAAGCGATAGGACAAGATTTTTTTAACGCAAAGCCGCAAAGAAAACGCAGAGAGCGCGAAGGGGCTTTTCGCTTCCCGCTTCTCGCTTTCTTGCCCTGAGCGTAAGCCGAAGGGTCGCTTTCTTGCCCTGAGCGTAAGCCGAAGGGTCGCTTTCTTGCCCTGAGCGTAAGCCGAAGGGTCGCTTTTTCCTCGCTTTTTTCTCCTGCAGATTTCGTAGATGGGCGCGGATCCTTTCAAACCTGAAGCTACCGGTACATAAATTTCATTATCTTCGGTTCTAATTCCTACAACGATGCGCTTTCCATTTCACACCATCACTTTTCTGTTCTTGCTTTTGCTGTTTCCTGGCTTCTTGCTGCACGCCCAGGGATACCCCATCGGAGAGGTGCGACTAACCTTTCTGGATTCCAGCCGGAATGATCGGGAGATTTCTGTAGATGTTTTTTATCCGGCCCTGATCGCCGGAGAGGAGGTTCCTTGTGCACAAGGAGTATTTCCGGTATTGTCACTGGGCCACGGTTTTGTGATGACCATCAATGCATATCATAATTTCAGGGATGTTTTGGTTCCGGAAGGCTTTGTGCTTGCTCTGGTGGATACCGAAACCGGAGCTTCTCCCAGCCACAGTGATTTTGGCCTGGACCTGGCTTTTATCATCCGCGCAATACAAGCACTTTCGATGGATACCGCTTCCCTGTTTTTCAGCCATATCAACAGCAAATTGGTGGTGATGGGCCATTCAATGGGTGGAGGAGCCTCTTTGCTTGCTGCCGCCGCCGATCCCTCCATCACTGCCCTCGTGGGTTTTGCGCCAGCCGAAACCAATCCCTCCGCCATTAACGCAGCCGGGCAAATCTATCAACCTACCCTGCTTTTTGCCGGGGAAGAGGACTGTGTAACCCCGCCCGCTCAGCATCCTGTGCCGATGTTTAATGCCCTGGCTTCCGCTTGCAAAACCTACGTCAGCATTGAGGGAGGAGGACACTGCTATTTTGCCAATTACAATCTTTTATGCTCCATTGGGGAGAATTTGTGTTTCCCAAACCTTACGATCAGCAGGGAAGAACAACAAGCGCGCACCTTCTCCCTGCTCATTCACTGGCTCCATTGTGTGCTCGAAGGGGAAACCAATGCCTGTAGTTCCTTTATGGATACCCTGTCTCAGGCCCCAGGAATCAACTATGTGCATAGCTGCCCCAGCTTGTTCATCCCCGAATCAGGACAGCTCAACCCTCCTGTACGCCTGATCCCCAATCCTTTTCGTCATCGCCTGGCCTTGCTTTCTGAGATACCACTGGAAAAGATCAGCATCAGGGATGCACAGGGACGGCTGTGCTTCTTCTATGCTTTTCCTCGCCTCAGCACTACCTGGGAAGCAGATACCTCCCAACTGATCCCGGGCATTTATTTCATTCATATTGAGACCAGGGACGGCCAGTCCTTTTCCCTCAAAGGAATTAAGCTCTCCTGAATCTTCACTGCAAGCTGCTTCGTTTGTCCCAATCCGGAACAGATGTTTAGAAAACAATATTACGAAATGCGTATGATATTATAAATATCGTAAATTTGTCGTGTTATCGTAATGGGTTTTGCTATGAAGAAACAATCGGAAGATCCCCGCCTGGAAGGACTAATGCAAAGTGCGCATAGTCTTTTCTGGAAATATGGCTTCAGAAAAGTGAGCATCGAAGAGATCTGTCGTGAAGCCGGAGTGAGCAAAATGACTTTTTATAAGCACTTCAAGAATAAACTGGCCATTGCAAAAGCGGTGTTCGACAGGGCGGTGACACGCGGATTATGTGATTTCAGGGCAATCCTCGAGGAAGAAAGTTCGGTGTCTGTCAAGATGAAGAAATTATTGCAGATGAAGCTGGAAGGGGTACACGATATCAGCAGGGAATTTCTGAATGATTTCTACGGCAATCCGGAATTGGGCCTTAAAGCGCATATCGATCAAAAGACAAAAGAGGTGTGGTTGGAAATGCTCGAGGATTGGAAGAAGGCCCAGCAAAAAGGCATCTTCCGTCCTGACCTGAACCTTGCCTTTTATTTCTATGTGGCCCAGAAGCAGGCCGAACTCCTGCACGACCCCTATGTACAATCGCTTTTTCCTGACAGTGAGTCACTGGTGATGGAGTTGACACGTCTGAATGTTTACGGAATTGTCCCACGGGAAGAAGTATAAAATGCCCCGCCTTCACACATACCCGCTCCTTATACTGCTGTTGACAATACTTTCAGTGGCAGATTCTGCTGCCCAGGAAATCCGTTTTCGGGGCCAGGCTTCCGCCTGGACACTTGCCAACACCAGTGCATTGCCTATCTGGGCAGGGGGGCGCTATATTCCGGAACTAAACCTGAGTCAGCAAGGAAAGCAGAAAGGACAATGGGATTTTCAGGCGGCAGGGAATATGTATGGCCTGATAGGTACCCACCCCTTCGACAGCCTGCAATCAGAGGGTGGCATCAAGCCCTACAGGCTCTGGGTACGCTACTCCCTTCCACGATTGGAGGTCAGGGCAGGCCTGCAGAAGATCAATTTTGGCTCAGCCAGCCTCCTGCGCCCCCTGATGTGGTTCGACCGCCTCGACCCCCGTGATCCTTTACAGTTGACAGACGGGGTGTGGGGACTGCTCGGACGGTATTATTTTCTCAATAATGCCAATATCTGGTTATGGGCCCTGTATGGAAATGAAGAAGCCAAAACCTGGGATCTCGTTCCTACCAGCCAGGATCGCCCCGAATTGGGAGGCAGGCTGCAGCTTCCTGCCCTCAAAGGAGAGCTGGGCTTTTCATTCCATCACCGCCTGGCCGACTTTAGCCAGGCATCTTTTCCTGCGCCCCAGCCACTCCTTTCTCCGGAAAACAGGATGGGCCTCGATGGCCGATGGGATAAACTGCTGGGATTCTGGATGGAAGCGGTGTGGATTCAGCGAAAAGAAGCCTTTTTTGATTATACCCATCAGCATTTGTTTAATATGGGTGCCGACTACACCTTCCCCCTGGGTGCCGGGCTGCATCTGGTATATGAACAGCTGTTGACGTATCATCACACCGAAGCTTTTCATTTGAAAGACCCCTTTGCTTTCTCTTTATTATCCGCTAATTATCCGCTGGGCCTGGCCGATCAATTGAGTGCCCTGGTTTATTACGATTGGAATAATGCCCAGTTCTATCAGACCCTTACCTGGCAGC
Organism: uncultured Lentimicrobiaceae bacterium; assembly: GCA_964590645.1. Classification (GTDB taxonomy): domain Bacteria; phylum Bacteroidota; class Bacteroidia; order Bacteroidales; family JAGNHN01; genus JAGNHN01. The sequence goes on along the minus strand of CAZPYJ010000025.1, from coordinate 31,826 downwards.
ATCAGTTTTCAAAGCTGTCGCTCTATGTTTTGCTTTTTCACAATCCCGAGACATACGCCCTGCCGCTGGCAACCACAGAAGTCAATCTCTTTGCCGGCAGCGGGCTGCAGTTAATGTTGGTCTATCATCATCAAAATACATCAAAATGAAAGAAGCGCTGATTATTGAAACCCGGAACCTGGTCAAACGCTTCCCTGTGGGGAAGGGCAGTTTCACGGCCCTGAAAGGCATCAACCTGCAATTCGGGACGGGGGAGTTCACCGGCCTGATCGGACCGAGCGGTTCAGGCAAGACGACCTTACTGAATATTGTAGGCTCTCTGGATACACCAAGCGAAGGGGAGGCGATGGTACTCGGCCGCGAGATCAGCAAACTGAGCGCGAAAGAAGCGGCGCAGCTTCGCCGGGAAAAGCTGGGGTTCATCTTCCAGAGTTACAACCTGCTGATGGTGCATACGGTATTTGAAAATGTGGAATTTCCATTGCTCTTGCTGAAATATTCCACGGCTGAAAGACGAAAGATGGTAATGGAGGCCCTGGAGTGGGTGGGACTGACCGACAAGGTCAACTCCAAGCCGCCAAAGCTTTCCGGCGGGGAATGTCAGCGTGTGGCCATTGCCCGGGCGATGGTGAAGAAGCCCTCCCTGGTGCTGGCCGATGAACCCACGGCCAACCTCGATGCCGCCAATTCGCACCATATCCTTCAAACAATGGAAAACCTGAACAGGGAACTGAAAACCACCTTCCTTTTTGCCACCCACGATGAGAAAGTGATAGGTTACCTCAGGCGAAAGATATTCCTGCTTGATGGAATGGTAGAAAAAGAGGAGTCGATAAACCCGAAAAACCAGGCCGTATGAAAACTGCATTTAAACTTGCCTGGCGGAACCTGATCGGGGCCGGACTCCGCACCTGGCTTAATGTGCTGGTGCTTTCCTTTTCCTATGTGGTCATTATCTGGATGCAGGGCGTAATGGCCGGATGGGATTACCAGGCGAAAAGGGATATGTCGGAATGGCAGATCGCCGACGGGCAATACTGGCATCAGGATTATGACCCTTATGATCTCTTCACGCTTGCTGAAAGTCACGCACCCATTCCGCAGGTTTTTGAGAAAGAAATCCGGGAAGACAGAATGATGCCCCTTTTGCTTGTACAGGGAACGCTTTATCCTGAAGGACGCCTGCAAACCGTGATCATCAAAGGCATCGATCCAAAGCAAAATATTCTGAAACTGCCTTCACACAGCCTGGATACCCTGGTGGATGCGATTCCCGCTTTCATCGGTCAGGGGATGGCCCGCAACCTGAAATTGGAAAAGGGCGACAGAATGCTGATGCGATGGAGGGATGAGCACGGCACTTTCGATGCCGAAGAGGTGCTAATCGTGGACGTATTCGCTTCCAATGTGCCGGCGGTGGAAGCCGGACAGATTTATATTCCCCTGGAGACCCTGGAGAAGATGACCGGCCTGCATCAGAATGCTACGCTCTTTGTATTCAGGGAAGAGGCAGCAAATATGGCGAATGTGCCCCCCTTTAAGCTGAAAACGAAAGCCGGGCTGACACGCTCAGTGGACGAGCTGATCCAAACCAAGCAGGCAGGGCAGTCGGTGTTTTATATCATCCTCCTGCTGCTGGCGATGCTGGCCATCTTTGATACCCAGGTCCTTTCGGTTTTCCGAAGGCAGAAGGAAATTGGTACATACGTAGCCCTGGGATACACCCGCTGGGCCGTAGTCCGTCTCTTTACCGTGGAAGGGGGAATGCACGCCGTACTGGCTGCCGTGGCCGCCACGGCCTATGGCTTGCCCTTCCTGGCCTGGCAGGCCAAAGCTGGATGGACGATGCCAATGGATGTGAGTGAATACGGGATGGCCATCGCGCAAACCCTTTATCCGAAATACAGCTTGGGACTGGTGGTGTTCACTATTCTGCTGGTGTTGTTCACCACGACTTTGGTGAGTTACCTTCCGTCCCGGAAGATCGCGAAGATGAATCCAACAGATGCATTAAGGGGGAAAATACAATGATACGTTTTCTATGGAAAGGCCTGGTGAGGGATGCCAGCCGCAGCCGGCTGCCGGTGCTGATTGTTGCCATCGGTGTGATGCTGACTGTGTTTATGCACGCCTATATCAATGGCTTTATGGGGGATACCCTGGAGATGAATGCCCGCTTCAACAATGGGCACCTCAAGGTGATGACGCTTGCTTATGCAGAAGAGGCGGAACAAATGCCCAATGACCTGGCCTTGCTGGGCGTGGAAGGCCTGCTCAATCAACTTGGTACCCTCGCTCCTGATGTTGCGTGGGCACCCCGCATCCGTTTTGGCGGGCTGATTGATGTTCCCGGCCCTGAGGGAGAAACCCGTTCACAAGGGCCTGCCGTGGGCACGGCACTCGACTTGCGCTCACCGGGAAGCCGGGAAGCGGAGCGCCTGAACCTGGAAAAAGCACTGGTCAGGGGAAGGCTGATACAGGAGAGCGGAGAGGCAATGCTGAGCGAGGATTTCGCCCGGAAGCTGAAGCTGGATATTGGCCGGGAATTCACCTTCATCGGGAGTACGATGAATGGGAGTATGGCCTTCCATAACTTCCGCCTGGCCGGTACACTGCGCTTCGGAATGGAGGCCCTGGACCGGGGAAGTGTGTTGATGGATTTGGAAGATGCACGCATAGCCCTTGATATGGAGAATGGCGCCGGAGAAATCCTGGGCTTTCTCCCGGAGGGATATTATGATGATGATCAGGCCAGACAAATGGTATCAGCCTTCAATGAGAAACATTCCGATCCCTCAGATCCCTATTCTCCGCTTATGAAAAGCCTGAGCCAGCAGGGAAGTATGGGGCAGTATGTGGCCCTGGCTGACCAATGGGCAGTGTATATCAACCTGATCTTTGTGCTGGCGATGGCTATCGTGCTCTGGAATGCCGGGCTGCTGGGTGCCCTGCGGCGCTATGGGGAATTTGGGGTGAGGCTGGCCATCGGCGAAGAAAAGAAGCACGTGTATCTCACTTTGATCTATGAAGCCCTGCTCATTGGAAGCATTGGTTCGGTGATCGGAACGGGCGTGGGCCTGTTTTTTGCCTGGCTCCTCCAGGTATATGGATTAGATATCAGCGGAATGATGGAAGGGGCTTCAATGCTGATGCCCTCTACCATTCGGGCCCGGATTACACCGGCGGATTATTATATCGGCTTCATCCCCGGACTGCTGTCCACCCTTCTCGGTGCAATGCTAGCCGGGATTGGCATCTTCAAAAGAAAAACTTCTCAACTTTTTAAAGAACTGGAGGCATAGAAAATGAAAGCATTACAAAGCCTTTCCTGGCAATTCCTCAGTGTTTTTTTCTTATTCCCACTTCCGGGTTCAGCACAAGATGCGGCAAGCATCCTCCGAAAGGTGGATCAGAACCTGAATTCAAAAAACAGGGTGATGGAGAGCGAAATGATCATTCACGGCAGGCGTAACTCCCGGACCATCGTTTCCAAAACCTGGGCCGTGGGCGATCAGCAGGCCTTTACGGAATACCTCTCTCCGGCCCGGGAAGCCGGAACGAAAATGCTGAAGCTGGAAGACCAGCTCTGGATTTATTCACCTTCCACAGACCGCATTATTCAGATCTCCGGCCATATGTTGCGACAGTCGGTGATGGGCTCAGACCTCTCGTACGAGGATATGATGGAAGACCGCAGCCTCAGTGAGCTCTATGTCGCCCGCCTGGAGGGCAGAGAAGTGCTTGATGGCCGGGAGGTTTACGTGATTGTGCTCGAAGCCCGCGTGGAGGAGATTGCCTATCAGAAACAAAAGCTCTGGGTAGACGCGGAGCGATTCGTGCCTTTGCGCCAGGAAATGTTCGCCCGCAGTGGACAATTGCTCAAAGAGGTAGTGCTGAGTGATGTTCGAAAGGCTGGAGATCGCTGGTTCCCTTCCACGATGGTGTACCGCGACGTCCTCAAGGATGGGAAGGGAACGGAGTTCAGGATCAGGGAGATCTCTTTCGATGTGGAAATCCCCGGGCATATCTTCACCAAAGCCTCCCTTCGAAAATAATTTTTTGTTTAAGATAGGGGGGATATCGTTTAACAATTTCTTTTCTCCCTTGTTAAGGTGGGAGTGTATTCAGAATAAATTATATCTTTATAGATATGACATCCCACCCCCCCTCTATCGTTATCGGCGCCGGTTTTAGTGGTCTGGCAGCCGCTGCAAGCCTTGCAAAGGCCGGTCATCCCGTGCAATTGTTTGAAAAGCACACCCAGGCAGGTGGCCGAGCCCGCACCTATTCCAGCCAGGGTTTTACTTTTGATCTCGGCCCAAGCTGGTATTGGCTCCCCGATGTTTTCGAGCAGTTTTTTGGTGAGTTCGGAAAACATCCTTCTGATTATTACGAGCTGGTGCGCCTGAACCCGTCTTACCGTGCTTTTTATGCTAAAGACGACTTTGTGGACCTGCCGGCTTCGCTGGAAGGCATTGTGGAACTCTTCGAATCAATGGAAGCTGGAGCAGGGGATAAGTTGCGCCACCTGCTGAAAGAGGCTGAGTTTAAATATAATCTTGGCATTGGCGAACTGGTGCGTAAACCGGCCAATTCCTGGCTGGAGTTTGTCAACTGGAAGGTCGTGAGCGGGGCAATGCGCCTGAATGTCTTCCAGAGTGTTTATACTTATTACCGTAAGCTTTTTCGAAATCCACGCCTGTTCCCCATTCTCGAATTTCCGATGATCTTCCTGGGTGCAACGCCCCACAAGACCCCGGCACTCTATTCTTTGATGAACTGGGCCGATATGGGATTGGGCACCTGGTACCCGATGGGAGGAATGGGCCAGGTAGTGGAAGGAATGAAGAAAGTGGCCGAATCTTTGGGCGTGGACTTCAGGTTGGGAGAGTCGGTGCAGGAGATCCTCGTGGCAGACGGAAGGGCCCGGGGAATCAGAACCGACAAAGGGGATTATCCCGCCAAAGGATTGATTGCCAGTGCCGATTATCACCACGTTGAACAGCACCTGCTCCCGGAAGCCTACCGCAGATATGATGAGACTTATTGGAAGAAAAGGGATCTGGCACCTTCTTCCCTCTTGTATTATCTGGGGGTGGATAAACCCTTGCCCGAGCTTCTTCATCACAACCTTCTCTTTGATGAATCTTTCGACCGTCACGCAGAAGACCTTTTTGAAGAGCAGCAATGGCCTGAAAATCCCCTGCTCTACGTATCCGTCACTTCCCGTACCGATCCTTCTGTGGCTCCGAAGGGTATGGAGAACCTGGTGGTACTGATTCCGGTGGCTCCCGGATTAGAGGATACCGAAGAAGTCAGGGAAAAGTATTTTCAATATATCCTCCATAAACTGGAGAAAGTGGCGGGTGTAGATATCCGCGATCATATTGTGTTCCGGCGTGATTATGCCCACAAAGAATTCATTGCCGACTATAATGCATACCAGGGGAACGCATACGGCCTGGGCAATACCCTGATGCAAACGGCAGTCTTGAAACCCAGGATGAAAAGCAAATTGAATGGATTGTGGTTTGCCGGCCAGATGACCACCCCGGGGCCGGGGGTTCCGCCCAGCATCATTTCCGGACAAGTCGCTGCGCAACAACTAATTCAATGGAGAACCTGATATGAAAGCACTGTACGATCTGGTATCTGCCAAAGCAAGCAAGACCCTGACCACCCATTACAGTACTTCCTTTTCTTTAGGGATCAGGGTTTTCGCAAAGAAATATCACGAACCCATCTACAATATTTACGGATTTGTGCGCCTGGCCGATGAGATCGTGGATACCTTTCACGAATGGGACAAGCACGCAATGATGGCGCGCTTCCGGGAAGATACGGAGCGGGCGGTCAAAGAAGGCATCTCTCTGAACCCCATCCTGCACAGCTTTCAACGTACGGTCAATGCCTACCGGATTGATTATGCCCTGATTGATGCCTTCCTTCGTAGTATGGAAATGGATCTGGATGACAGGGAATATGATCTGGAGACATACAAGAGGTGTATTTTCGGATCCGCCGAAGTGGTGGGCCTGATGTGCCTCAAGGTTTTTGTGGATGGAGATGAAGCGAAGTACCAGCATCTCAAGCCTTTCGCAATGAGTCTGGGTTCGGCTTTTCAAAAGATCAACTTCCTGCGGGATATCCGCGCGGATTACACCAAGTTAGGCCGCACCTATTTCCCCGGGGTGGATTTGGAAAGCTTCAGCCGGGAAGAAAAGAAGGCCATTGAGGAAGACATTGCCCGCGACTTTGATCACGCCCTCATCGGGATTAAGCAGCTGCCTTCCCCGGTGCGCTTTGGCGTCTATCTGGCTTATGTGTATTATGTGACCCTCTTTAAGAAAATCAGGCGGAAATCCCCTGCAGCTGTCCTCAGCCGCCGGATCAGGATTCCGAATTACAAGAAATACTACCTGCTGCTAAAGTCTTACCTTAGCCATCCTTAAGTTTTTATTATGGAATCGGTAATACTGGTAGATGCAATGGATCGGCCAAGGGGCCTGATGGAGAAGATGGAAGCCCACATCAAAGCTGAACTTCATCGTGCTTTTTCTGTTTTTATATTTAACCACAAAGGGGAAACGATGCTGCAGCGCCGTGCGCTCAGCAAGTATCACTCTCCGGGCTTGTGGACCAATACCTGTTGCAGCCATCCAAGGGAGGGGGAATCAGTCGAAGGAGCTGCCCTCAGAAGGATGGAGGAAGAAATGGGCTTCACCACTGAAGTCAATAAGGTCTTTGATTTTGTATATAAAGCGGAGGTGGGGCAGGGACTGATTGAGCACGAGTTTGACCACGTGCTGATTGGTTTTTATGAGAATGCTCCTGCACTGAACCCGGACGAAGCAATGGATTGGAAATGGATGAATATGGCAGATATTACCAGTGAGATGGAAACAAATCCGGAACGTTTTACGGTTTGGTTCCGGATTGCATTCCCGAGGCTTAAAGCTTTTGTGGATGAAAAGATGAATTTTGACAATGTTTAAAAGACAATAATATGGAATGGTATGTAGCACTTTTGATCATCCTGGCTGCTTTCTTTTTTATGGAGTTTGTCGCCTGGTTCACCCATAAGTACGTGATGCACGGCTTTATGTGGTATTTCCATAAAGATCATCACATCCGTGACGGGCGCAAAGTGGAGCGCAACGATTTTTTCGCGCTGATGTTCGCCATCCCGAGTATCGTGCTGATCTACTATGGATGGCCGGCCTTTGATTACCGCTTCTACCTCGGACTGGGGATTGCCCTCTACGGACTGGCTTATTTCCTCTTCCACGATGTGCTGGTGCACGAGCGGGTTAAGTTATTTCGTGGAACACAAAACCGCTACCTGAAAGCAACCATCACTGCGCATATGGATCACCATAAGCCCCATACGCACAGCAATTATGGTTTTCTGATTGCCCCGATGCGCTATTATCGGGATGCATTCTCGAAGAAATCCTGATCAGTTGGCGGAAACCCTGCCCAACTGACGGAAATCGGAGCCGGAAGGATTTTGGAAGACTTCCAGGTCGAAGAGCCGGATGCTGGCCAGGATATGATCAAAAATATCCGCCTGGATGCTCTCGTATTTCGCCCATTCCTGAACCTTGCTGAAAACATAGATCTCCATCGGGATGCCCTTTTCGGTAGGCTCCAGGTGCCTGACCAGAAAAGTCATTTCCTGGTGCACCTGCGGATGCCGGCGCAGGTAGCGCTCCAGGTAGGCCCGGAAAACCCCCAGATTGGTTTGCCGCCGCCCGTTTACGACCACACTCTCATCAATCTGGTATTGGTTATTGTGCTCCTGCAATTCCTTCTCCTTTCCATCAATGTATTCCGAAATGAGCTGGATCTTGCGGAAGCGTTCCAGCATCTCCGGGCTGCAGAATTTCACGCTGTTCATATCGATGCTTATGGACCGCTTGATCCTTCTCCCCCCCGACTCCTCCATTCCTCTCCAGTTCTGGAAGGAATTGGCTACCAGGGCATAGGTTGGGATGGTGGTGATGGTTTTGTCCCAGTTTTGCACCTTCACTGTGGTCAGGTTGATGTCCATCACCGTTCCGTCGGCACCGAAATTGGGCATACTGATCCAGTCTCCCGGACGGATCATATCGTTGGCAGAGAGTTGGACACTGCCGACCAGGCCGAGGATGGTGTCTTTGAAGACCAATAACAGCACCGCTGCGAAAGCACCAAGTCCGGTAAATAGCAAGAGGGGGGATTTCCCGATCAGAATAGCAATAATGGTTATGGTGATGAAAAGGTAAGCAATGATCTTTCCTACCTGGAGATAGCCTTTGATGCTCTTCACCTTTGATATCTCATAATTCTGATAAATGGTGTTGAGGGCATTCAGAAAAGCAATGATCACCATCAATACCACAACCAACATATAAATGCTTGTGGCGCTCTGTATGATTTCAAGCCAGCCAGGGTATTCTTCAAGGGTAGGGGGGGCCAGATAATAAATGACCAAAGCGGGGGCAAGGTGGGATAGTTTGTCGAAAACCTTGCGCTCGAAAAGTACATCGTCCCAAAAGGTTTTGGTTTTGCGTGTGATGACTTTGAGTACCCGCAGCAGGATGGATTTGGCAATAATATTGACCAGATAACTCAGCAGTGCAATTCCGGTAATCAGGATCACAAAGCGGAGAATGCCAGCCGTATCTGCATCCATTCCGGCGGATAGCAGCCATTCGTTCAGGGTGTTAAGCAGGTTTATTTCCATCGTGGGAGGTTTTGATTCAAATCCGGAAATCTTTTATTTGACGCGAATATACTAAACATCCTGGCGATGCAAGGCAGTGTGAGGCGGGTGTCAGGGCAGCAAATCAATCAATTCCGAAAGAGAACAGATACGATGGGTGGCGACATCCTCCAATGGGTTGTCGCCTGTGGTGGTGCACCGGAACCATACCTGGTCGATGCCGGCCCGACGGGCACCCTCAATATCCGAATCCAGGTCGTCCCCAATCATCAGGCATTCTTCGCTGTTTGCCTTGATGCGTTTCATTGCTGCATCGAAAAAGGCCGGTTCCGGTTTGCCAATCCCGACCTCCTCCGAGGACAGGATAAGTTCGAAGAACGGCCTCAAGCCGGACCGAAGCATCTTCTCCTGCTGAACCTGGAAAAACCCATTGGTAAGAATATGCATCCGGTAAGTCCGCTTGCGCAGGATGGAAAGGACCTCCTTTGCCTCAGGAAAAGTATGATCTTCCTGTGTGCTCCTTGCCAGATATTCCTCGCCAAACCAATGCGAGAGGGATGGGTCATCAATTCCAAAATGAGCAAGCGCGAGCTGAAAACGTTTGTTGCTTAATACTTCCCGGCTCATCTCTCCCCTCCGGTAATATGCCCAGAGGTCTTCATTGATCTGCTTGAAAATGCGGTGGAAGCTTTCAAAATCCGCAATCCCTTTATCTTTCAGTCCGGCATCCTTAAATAAGGACGCCAGGCTGTCGAAAGAAGCCTTCCTGAAATCCCACAGCGTTCCATCGAGATCGAAAAGCAGGTGTTTATATCTTTTTGAAATCATCTGTTCCAAATGGGGTATTGGGTGAACAGCCAGCTTAGCACAATGCCGATGAGGAGGGCCGGGATCAGGTTAAGCACGCGGATTTTCTTTATTTCCAAAATATTGATGCCTAAACCGATGAGGATCACCCCTCCGGTGGCCGTCAGGGTGGCAATCATTTCCTCACTCAACCATCCTTCAATGTGGCTGGCAAGAAGCGTCAGTCCGCCCTGATAGATCAGCAGCGGGATCACTGAAAACAATACCCCGAAACCAAGCCCTGCCGCCAGGACGATGGCAGAAAAGCCATCCATAATGGATTTGGTGATCAGCAATTCCGGTTTGCCTCCCAGGCCTTCTTCCAGGGCTCCTAAAATGGTCATAGAGCCCATACAGAACAAGAGGAAGGCCGTCAGCATTCCTTCCGAAAAGCTTTGATGTTTGCTTTTCAGGAGGACTTTAAGTTTCTCACTCCAGCGCATACTGCCCTGCTCCAGTTTCATCCATTCGCCCAAAAGGCCGCCAATCACAAGCGAAAGCACGAGCACCAGGGGGTCAGGGATTTGTAAGGCCATTGTCACCCCCAGAAACAGGGTAAACAATCCGATGGCTTGAAAGACGATGCTCCGGAATTGTTCCGGAAGACGCTGTCCGAAAAGCAAACCCAGGCTGCCGCCCAGCAGCACCGTAATGATATTGATCCAGGTACCTGTCATTTGCCCGCAAAGGTATATAATCGACCTTGCCAGGTGTTTCTGTCTTCCATTTCTTTTTCAATCACCTGCATAATCTGATCATAGCGGAGCCCGCCAAGGTTCTGGGTTCGAAGGAATCGGGGTGGGGCTTCGGCGGCCAGGCGTACGATGGGAATATCCGGGCGAAGCTGCTCCAGGAAATCAATAAGGAGGGTGGCATATTCATTCAAATCGAGCAGCCTGAAATCCTGTGGCTTTTCCAGGAATTCTTTCTCCATTGCTGTGTTCCTGAAAATCTGAAGTTGATGCAGTTTCAGGGCACCTATCGGCAGCGCAGAAATCATTCCGGCTTCCGCCAGGATTTCCTCCCGGCTTTCTCCGGGCAATCCCAGGATAAGATGGACCGTGGGAGGCAGGCCTGCTGCTGCTGCTACCCGTATGGCCTGCTCAGTGCATTGTGCATCGTGGCCGCGCCGGATACGCTGCAGGGTTTTGTTGTACAATGATTCGATGCCCAGCTCCAGGCTGATGGGATGTTGCTTTGCGAGGTGTTTTAAGTAATCCAGAATTTCTTCATCGATACAATCCGGCCTGGTGGCGATGGCCAGGCCACGAACCCCGTCCACCTGCAAGGCTTCTTCGTAGCGGGTTTTCAGGACGGATAGCGGAGCGTAGGTGTTGGAGTATGCCTGGAAATAGGCGATGTAGGCATCGGCACGGCGATAGCGGTTTCGGTGAAAGGTAATCCCTTCCTGCAGTTGCTGTGTGATGCTCTTTTCCGGCTGGCAGTAGCCTGGATTGAAGGCTTCATTGCTGCAGAAAGTACATCCCCCACGCCCCACTTTGCCATCGCGGTTCGGGCAGGTAAAGCCCGCATCCACGCTCAGTTTTTGCCAACGCCCACCTTCCCTGGCACGTTGGCGTGCAGTATAGGCATTCCATCGGCGAGCATCGCCCCAGGGGAATATGCTTGGTGAATCTGACAAGAAATCAGGGATTTGCACTTGCCTTTTCCTTACAAATTTTCCAGAATGAAATCGGTTTTCTTCTGATAAAGATGCAACACCGTATTCTTTCCGGTATAGATGCCGTGATTACTGTTGGGATAGAACATCACATCAAAAGGCTTGTTCGCTTTCACCAGGGCACTGACCAGGTCCACCGTATTCTGGTAATGCACATTATCATCGGCCGTGCCGTGGATCAGCAGGTAGGCCCCTTTTAATTTGTCCACGTGAAAGATGGGGGAATTGTCGTCGTAGCCCGAGGGGTTTTCCTGGGGGGTCCGCATAAAGCGTTCGGTATAAATATTATCGTAATACCGCCAACTGCTCACCGGCGCCACGGCAATGCCTGCCTTGAAAACATCCGCGCCTTTGGTCAAACATAAGGTGGACATAAAGCCGCCATAGCTCCAGCCATAAATCCCAATCCTTTCCGCATCCACATAGGGAAGCTTACCCAGATAAAGGGCCGCCGCAATCTGGTCGATGGTTTCATATTTCCCCAGCTCCAGATAGGTCATTTTTTTAAAGGTTTCCCCGCGTCCCCCGGTCCCCCGGTTATCCACACAGGCGATGAGATAACCCATAGATGCCAGGTACTGGAACCAGGCATTGCGGTAATTGTATGCATTCCTTACCAGCTGGGATCCGGGCCCGCCATAGACAAACATCAGCACGGGGTATTTTTTTTCAGGGTCAAAGTTCCAGGGTTTGATCATATAGCCATTCAATTCCACCTCTTCTCCATCAGGCAGGGTAATCTCGGGACTGCTGAAACGGAAAAACTCCTGAGTGCTGAAACCCAATGCGTTTGCCTTCTCAATCAGATGATTGTTGTTCCGGATCTCGCGGATCACTTTCCCTTTGTGGTTATGCACGGTCACAACGGTAGGGGTGTTCGCATCGGAAAAGCTATTGACGAAATAGGTGAAATCCGCACCGAACTCCACTTTATGGGTACCCGACTGCTGACTGATCATCGTCTTTTTGCCGTTTTTCAGGCTCACACTAAACAGCATTCTTTCCAGGGGGGAGGTTTCTGTCGAAAGGTAATAAACCAGGCCTCGCTTCTCATCCACTCCGAGTAATGCTGATACGTCCCAGGTACCACTGGTGAGAGCGCGCTCACTCCCGTCTTCCAGAGAGATTTTATACAGATGATTGTATCCTGATTTTTCACTGGAGATCACGAAATGTTTTCTGTCGGAGAGAAAGGTCAGGTCGTCCGTAATATCCACATACCAGCGATTGCTTTCCTCATATACGACTTTGGTTTTTCCGGTACGGGCATCGGCGATCAGCAGCTCCAGGTGATTTTGCAGGCGGTTCAGGCGCTGGATGGAAAGGGCAGTGGGATCTTGCGTCCACGACACCCTGGGAATATATATATCCACCTCTTCTCCAATATCCATTGGGATCGTTTTCTTTTGATCCAGGTGATAGACGTGAATACTGACCCTGGAGTTGTCCTCCCCGGCTTTGGGATATTTATAGCGCACTTCTTCCGGATACAGCTCTCCGTAGCGCGGGAAGAAAAACTCTTTTACATCACTTTCATCAAAGCGGTAGTAAGCGATGCTTCTGCTGTCGGGTGACCAGAAGAAGGCCTTGGGGAAAGAGAATTCTTCCTCATACACCCAGTCGGTGGCTCCGTTAATGATCTTGTTCTTTTCCCCGTCGAAGGTGATCTGACGCTCCTCAGCACTTTCTGTATCGACGATGAAAATATTGTTTTCGCGTACAAAGGCCACTTTCCTGCCATCGGGGGAGAAGGTAGCCAGTTGCTGCTTGCCCTTGTCTGAAAGTTTGACAGCCGTCCCGGTTTTTGTATCATAGACATAAAAGTCGGAGCGGAAGGAATGGCGGTAGATTTGTTCGGATTCCGTGGTCAGCAGTATCTTGCTTTCGTCGGCACTAAGGCTGAAATCTTCAATGGCAAGCTCATCCCCGTTCTCCAGACCCATCATTGAGAGATGGAAAAGGTTGCCGGTCATCTTTCCACTTTCGTATGAAAAGATATTGATGCTGTCTGATTCCAGCACACAAAAGCTTGTTCCATCCTTCATCGGGGTCACTGACTGCACGCCCCGGGGCATAAACTGCATTTTAGCCCAGATGGCTTCCAGGGTAAAGCCATTGTCCTGAGAGAATGTGATCGTGCTGATTAGTAGGAGATTGAGTGCGATCAGCGCGCGTCTTGCGATTTTCTTCATAAGGGAGTAATTGGATCGGCCTGCTAAATTAGGAAATTGCAGATATCTTCCTTCTCCTTCTCCCTCTCCCTCTCCCTGTCCCTGTCCCTGTCCCTCTCCCTGAAACCAGACAAAAAAAGCGCAGGACGAATCCTGCGCTTTTCCCAAGGGTCTTGCACAGACCTTGAGATTAAGCTGAAGGAATTATTTTGAGAAGACAAAGTCAGTCGTGGCTGCCGTATGGCAAGCGGCACACATTCCACCCATCAGGTCTGCGCCGCGCATCGGCATCCCATTGTCTTGGGCGATGGACCCATCCGGCATCAGCATAAACCACTCCCAGTCACCCCCTGTCGGGCTGAATTCATTGCCGCGCTTTACCATAGCGGTATATTCATCCACATTTCCGGCCTGGTCGAAAGAGTGCTTAACAATGAGGGTTCCCACGGGGTATTCTCCATTTACCGCACTCTTGTTATCCTTGATATAGATTCTGCGGGTCACGGTGCTGTCGTTACCGGCGTGCGCCATTCCCAGTGCAGGATCTGCCCCAAAATTGGTTGCCACCAGCGGCCAGTTCATAAAATCCTTGAAGGTGTTGTTGTCGGCCACAAATTCAGGATTGGGCTGAGGATCCTCATCCTCATCGTCTTTACAGGATTGCACTGCTACGGAAAGCACCGCCAGGGATGCCAATAACCAAAGTGATACACGTTTTTTCATTGCTTCAGTGATTAGGTTTGGATGATTCAATTTTGATATCAACCAAACAGTCGCAGCGAGGACGCCATCCTGACACTAAGCCTGAAAAATATCAGTGTTTTGGTTCTAATGATTTGATTATGTGTGTTTTGGAGTCTTCAGAGATATGATGCTCCTTATGCCTGTCTGCCTCGATGAGGGCGGATGCCGCTTTATCGATCAACAGGCTTTGCTGCTCAAAGCTGCGACAGGCCGCGCACATTCCGGTATGCAATTTAAGTTGCATATTTTCCAGAGGGTTCAGGCCGTGGGCGTGTTTTTTTTCAATCCTACGCGTGGCTTTCAGGCAGGAAAGCATCATAGCGTGCATTATTTTCTTCATCAACTTCATCGTCCCGTGCTTTTACTGCTTCTCAAACCAGTTCTCTTCCAGGCATTTCTTCATCAGTAGTTTCGTCCGGTGCAGTATTTGCCAGTAATTGGACGGGCTGATGTTCATCTCCTGACAGATCTCCTTTCCGGGTTTTTCCAGCAAATACTTAGCCGTTAGGATAAGCCGCCATTGGTCCGGAAGATGCTCCATACAATATTGCATAGCCTTCAGGAAGTTTGCATCATCCAGCAGTTGGGCCTCATCCTGCCAAAACCGGAAGTGATCCACGTCCTGCCATCCTCCGTCCTGATCGAACATTTGCTCACTCAGTTCGAAACCCCGGGAGACTTTTTCGCTGTCCAGGCTGAGAATATTCCGGGCCTGCTTCCGGTAATAATCCACAATTTTGTTGTTGAGGATAGAGAACAGCCAGGTCTTCGGACTGCTTTTCCCTTCGAAGCGATCCAGTCCGCCGGCTGCTGCCAGAAAGGTGTCCTGAACCAGGTCTTCCGCTATTTCTGTCCTGCCGGTTTTATACCTGGCCCATTGAAACAGTTGATCGCTGTATTCCTCCACCCATTGTCGGAATTCCTCCATTGTTGGTTTTTGGGCTGTAAATATATGATTCTCTGTGATCCCAAATGGAGGAAAAGTATGTCTTCTCCTTTTCATAGGCAGGTAGCGATACCGCTTCAGGCCCACAGGTAACCAATTGTCATTATTTTCGTACGATTTTTCTTCTTCTGGAGGGTTACCTTTTCCTGATTTCGGTATAAATACCCGGACAGGTAACTATTCAGCAAAACTTAACGACAATGAAACGTATCGCTTTTACTCTTGTACTTCTCTTGTTTGCATTGACCTTCAGTAATCTTATCGGGCAATCGGTAACGATGGAAGGCGTCGCTACCTATCGCAGCAACTGGGCTGTGGAAGGGGCAAAAGTCTTTTTGGCAGATAATGTCACTGGTGCTGTGCTCGACTCCGCATACACGGATTCAACCGGTTATTATGCCTTTGCGGGCCTTGTTCCGGGGGATTATCGGGTTGAGCTGGCTGCGACTGCCCCTCCGGGCGGAATAGATTTGGTGGATGCCCTGCTGGTGATTCACTATCTTGCCCAGCCTCCCCAAAATCCCTGGGAGCCCCTGCAACTTCTGGCCGCCGATATGAATGCGGATGGCTCAGTATCTATTCAGGATGCAAGCAGCATTATCTCTTACTGGATCTGGCAGAAAATTAAAGGCTGGAGCAACAATAAGAGCGGAGAAGAAGAAGAGATTGAGTTTATCAATACCGAGGAAGATACCACCAGCCTTCCTCCCGACAGCACAAGCAATGATACGGTGACCGGTAATTATGGCGGCACCAAGCGCGGAGATGTGGATGGGGCATTTGAACCCCAGAAGAAACCTTCCGGTCAGCTTTTGGTCAGGGCTGAGGGCCGGATTCCTGCTGCTGGCGGAGAAATCGTCCGTATCCCGGTGAAGCTGAATGAGGGTATGAGCGTTTCAGCTATGGGTCTGGGATTCGCATTCAACTCCAGAGCCCTCTCTCTCGTTTCCGTCACCACGCCTGTCGAGGGTGCGGTTGTTGAAGTGTTTGAGAACAAAATTCTGATCTATTGGGTAGGATTGAATGCCGAAACCAGATTCCTTCCCGCCGGTGAACTCATCCTGGAGATAGAGGCAATGGTGCATCCGGGAAGCCGTGCCCACGATGCATTGGTCTATGCTTTGCCCGGAAGCCAATGGGTGGATGAAAACTTACGCTTGCGCACCGAAGAATTCATTCAGATTCCTGTTCTCGATGTTAAGCCGGAATCTGCAATCCTGAGCTCCAATTATCCGAATCCGGCGAAGGATTACACCACCTTCGAGCTGGAGCTTCATCAGCAGTCTGCCCTCGTTTATGAGGTGTTTCAAATGAACGGGAGCAAAGTCTTTTCGTCTGCAGCCCACACAATGGAACCGGGCATTCATCCCGTGACCATTCCTTTGTCATCCCTGCCGGCGGGCGCATATATGGTAGTATTTGAGCTGAGTGGCCCCAAGCAGTCCAGACAAACCCTTACCCGGAACATAATCAAAGAATAAGTTTTGCTTTGATTCCTGTCGTCAGAAAGGGCCGGTTATTTCCGGCCCTTTTTGTTTATTTGCAGGCTGGTAATGCCTGTAACCTTTTCCAAAGAAGGGGGTTAAAGGTCTGGAGGATTTGAGTACGTGAAAAGCCATTGGAAAACAGGCTTCGTTTTTCTTTTTCTGGCCATTGGCCTGTGGGCTTATTTTGCCGGTGGTCAGGAGATTCCCGACAACCCGGATGTACTGTACGAGGTGGCTGCACAGCAGGCCAGGAAGGCAGATTACGACGAAGCCATCCGCCTGTACCTTGAAGCGGCCAGGGTTTGGTCAGGGGATGGAAAATGGGAATCGGCCTGCCTTGCTTTACTCAAAGCATCGGAAACAGCCCGGGTGAAGGGCGACTTCGGGCAGGCTGCAGAAAACCTGAGTTCAGCAGAGGAATATTTCACGCGAATCCCATTTCCCAGCCGGGAGATCCGTGCTGAATTCTCGCACCTTCGATCCAATATTTATTCTGATCAGGGGAAGTATCGCGAAGCCATAAAGGAAATGAAGAAGGCCGTCGGCCTGAAGCAGCAGATGGAGCATCCGAGTGATTCGAGCCTGGCCCTCAGCCTCAACAATATCGGTTATAATTATTATTTCCTTAACCGACCCGATTCTGCCTTGTTTTACTACCGGCAGGCCGTGGCCCGTACCGGCGTCTTAAATGAAGTCAATGGAAAGGACCTGGCAATGTTCCTGCAGAATATTGGGATCATCTTTGCTCAGAAGGGAGATCTCGACAGTGCGCTGCATTATATCTCTGCTTCGGCCGATATCAGGGAGAATATCCTGGCTGAGGATGACCCTGACCTGGCATACACCTACACCAATCTGGGGCGTCTATACAGAATGCTGGGCGATGACCCCAGGGCGTTCGACTACAATACCCGGGCCGAAGCGGTGTATATCAAGCATTATGGAACGACTTACCCGGGACTGGGCACCTTGTATCTGAATACCGGCAATATCCTTCGTGTAATGGGAGACTATTCCAGGGCTGTGGATTATTACCGCAAGTCATTGCATATATACCATACCGGAGATAACCCTAACCATCCCAATGTGCCGCGCCTGCATAATAACCTCGGTGCTGTCTATCTGCTCATCAACCAGGACAGTCTGGCAGAACACTATCTCAGCCTGAGTCTGGAAAGCGGGCAAAATGCCATCCTCACCCTGATCACCTACCGCAATCTGGCCCGCATTCAGGAACGGAAAGGAGATTTTGCAGCCGGATTGGATTATATGGCCAAAGCTTTTGCCACTGCCGATCAGGAGCTTCCCCCGGATCATTATGAAAGGGCTAACCTTTATCACGACTATGCTTTGCTTTTCCGGGCGATGGAGCAGGAGGACAAAGCCCTGCTGTTTATTGAAAAGGCCCTGGAGCTCTATTACCGCATCTATGGACCGCATCACCCCGATATTGCAGAAGCATTGGTGTCTAAAGCAGGAATACTTCTACGGCAGGGAGAGTTCGAGCAGGCTCTGGGCCTTTTTCAGGAATCGCTGATGGTGCTGGTGCCGGGCTTTAATGAACCCAATCCTTCCGCCAATCCTAAATGGAATACCGGAATGGTGTCCATCGAATTGTTGGACCCCTTCATTGGAAAGGCTGATGCCTGGTGGGGTATGTATGAACAAAGCAAGGACTCATCTTTGCTTCGTTCATCCCTGGATATGCTTGTGGAGGCTTCAAGGCTGGTTGATGCCATCCGAAATCAAATTACCGACAACAGCAAGCAGCGCTTGACGCAGACCCAGCGCAACCTCTATGAAAAAGGCATCCGGAATGCCATCCGCCTGCACGAGCTCAGCGGAAAGACAGATGTCCTGGAGATTGCCTTCCAACTGATGGAAAAGAGTAAGTATGCGGTATTGCTTTCCTCCCTGAGGGATGTGGAGGCACGCACTTTTGCAGGAATTCCTGACAGCCTGAGAGAGCGGGAGGGTATGTTGCGCGACCGGATTAATACCCTGGTGAAGCAAATCAATGAGGAAAGCCTTTCGGGTAGTCCGGATCAAGAAAAACTGGCCCGTTGGGAGAATATGATCTTTGATCTCAAAAGAGATCAGGAGAAGCTCGTGGCTCAGTTTGAGCAGGATTATCCCCGATATTTTCAGTTGAAGTACGACCTGCGTGTGCTTGCGCTGGAAGCATTACAACAATCTCTGAACCCCTCCACAGCCATTGTGGAGTATTTTGTGGGAGACTCAAGCTTGTATGCTTTATACATCAGCAGGGATACGGTCAAAGCATATAGTCAGCAATATGACAGCAGTTTCATTCAAAATGTCACTCAGATCAGGGCTTCTGTGGAGCCAATGGCACTGAGCCGGCTGAACAGGGAAGTGTTTTTTGAACAGCAGCGGGCCGCTTATGATCTCTATCAGCTCTTACTGAAACCTGGCGAAGCGATATTGCAGGAGAGGGATTTATGGATCATTCCCGATGATATCCTGGGCTATGTTTCTTTTGATTTACTGCTCACTTCGCCCCCGGAGGAGGGAATGATGAATTATGCCGGATTGGATTACCTGATCCGGCGGCATCAGGTATCTTATGCCTATCTGGCTACCCTGAGTTTTGGGGAAGGGGTGAAGAGCAGCAGGGCCGGGAAGACCGTGCTGGGTTTTGCCCCCACATACAGCAACCTGGATGCCATCCCCGAGTCCAGCCTGATTTCGCTGCGGGGTATGGAGCAATATCTTCTGCCCATTCGCTATGCAGGGGAAGAAATGGATTTGCTTTCAGACAGGGTAGGGGCCCGGGTATTCCGCGATGAGCAAGCGAGCGAAGCCAATTTCAAACGTTTTGCCCCGGAAGGAGATATCATCCATCTGGCGATGCACACCGTCATCGATGATGAAAACCCGATGTTTTCAAAGTTGGCCTTTACCCTGGGTCAGGAGGGAGAGGAGGATGGACTGCTGAATACATACGAGATTTATGGAATGGATTTCAATGCACGATTGGTGGTCTTGAGTGCCTGCAATACCGGATCGGGTGCACTGCAAAGGGGAGAGGGGATCATCAGCCTGGCCCGCGCTTTTATGTACGCCGGGGTGCCGGGAATTGTGATGACTTTGTGGGCTGTGGAAGACAAGTCGGGGTTTGAAATAATGGAGGGATTCTATGCCAATCTCAGTGATGGAATGAGCAGGGCAGCCGCTTTGCGGAAGGCGAAGCTCGACTACCTTGCGCAGGCCGATCAGCTCAGAAGTCATCCCTACTTCTGGGCTGCCTATGTCAGCGTAGGCGACGACAGTCCCTTGTATTCCAAAAAGAAACCTCCTGCCATCTGGATAGCAGGAGGTTTGGTCGTGATCGTACTCACATACTTGATCTACAGAGCCAGGAGGAGGGATGGGGGCTCAGTCTTTTAGGTTCTTCAAAATAAATTCTACGCGGGTTTTGTATGCACTCCCCGGGAAGAGCAAATCCCCGAATACTTCTTTGGCTTTGTCGGTGCGTCCTGTTTTGATGTAGCAGAGGCCCTGGTACCAGAGTGCCTGCTCCACAAACAGATTTTGCTGGTCATCCAGGATGGTCTGGAAGGATCGGATGGCTTCATTAAAATGCTCTATTTCCATATAGGCCAGCCCGGAATAGAAATGGACCATCAGATTGGAATTGTCTTTCTTCAGCAGTTTCAGTGCTCCTTCAAAGTCATTGTTCTCATATTTGCGCAGGGCTTCCATCAGCATAGCTTCTTCACTTCCGCTGCTCCCCGACCTCATCACCATTACGGCATCATCCGGCTGGTAATACATTTCGTAGATGTCTTCCGCGCTCAGGCTGGATTGGTTCATCAGGGTGAATATCCAGGCGCTGGCGACCAACAGCAGGGCGACGGCTGCCACCGCCGTAATCGCCTGAAGAGGCCTAAGACTAAGGATGCGCACCTCATCCCTGGAACGGGAAGCTTTGCGGTGCATCCGCTTCAGCTGGGAACGCAACCTGAGTATATCCGTTTCGGCCAGAGCCGCATCAACCTCTCGGTGAAGGTTCACTTCATTGCGCAGCAGTTCATCCTTTTTCATCTCGGCCTCGAAGGCTTCTTTTTCGGATTCACTCAAACTACCATCAAGGTAGGGGTGGATAAGTTCGTAGTATTTCATAATCGTGTTGTTTTCACAAATCCTGAAATCGTGGGTCAGATTTTATTCGGTTGATCAGGTTTTCCTTGCATTGATACTTTCGTTTCTTGGCGTATTTTTCACTGGAGAGTCCCATCAGCTTTGCAATGTCTTTGATCGGAAGTTTCTGATAGAACAGGCGCAATAATTTCTGACACTGCTCACTCAGCTGAAGAAAATGCTCCTGGTAGATCTGATACCGCACGTCTTTTCGACCCACTGTACTGTCTCCGGTGTCATCTCCCTCAAAGGCTTCCCACCCCTCGAGCCGTCCTTTACTGAGTTTTTTTCTTTCCAGCTCCTTCAACCACAAGCGCTTGGCGATAGAATAGAGGTAGGTGCTCAATGAACAGCTCAGCCTGAGATTCTCATATTTCAATTTACGATAAACAACAATGATGCTTTCCTGAAAAATATCTTCCGCATCTGCTTCATTCCCGCTATTCCGCATCACAAGATTTCTTACCGAAGGGTAAAACATCTTGTATATAAAGTCCAGAGTGTCGCTGTCCTGCTTCTTGAGGTTTTCAATGATTAGCTCACCGTCCTTGTACATCTGGAACCATTTATTAATACAGTAAGTGGCAAAAGGTAACCCTGTCCTGAAGGTTTTTTTTTAAATAATCATTAAAAATTATCCTACCGTCGTGAATTGCCTAACAAAAGTGTAAAGGTAAAAAAAACTCAAAACCCCAAATGATTGATTTTATTGGCGGATCACAGGAATACCCCATTTCAGCATTCCGCCCTCCATATTGCCTTTAATCATCAATGCAGGTTGCTCTTCTGCTTTCAAAGGCCCTCTGATAAGCAGATAGACATCCTCTTCTTCGCCCGGTTTCAGCCTTTTTTTCTCCATCGCGGCCTCCATTGCAGTATGTGAACCCTGCAAGGCATCCGGGATGAAAACTTCCCGCCCTGTGTTGATGATGCTTACCCTCATCACCTGGTGCTTCCCGCTGTCCAGGGGTAGGATCAGTGCATCCCGGCTTTGCAGGCTGATGCTGGTGACACCGCTGCGTTTGCCCCGGTATCCGTCCACGCTGCCGTAGAGGATGCTTACCCTTCTTTCCTGCGATGCTTCGGGACTGTATACCGCATTCCGTGGGTCATTCCGGTTGGCGCTCACTTTGCTTGCCGATTCCGAAACACCGATGGGCATTGAAATAATCTTCAGCAAGGGGTCCTCTCCTTCCATAAAGGTGGCCAGGGAGCCCTGGTCAACGGTGGAGAGGTAGTTGTGAAAAGAAGCAATGCGTCGTGCCGCGAGCTTTTCATTGTAAGCGCGTGTGTTGAGCGGACTGGCATAGCCCCGGACGATCAGCTCAACTTTGTTTCCTTCCCGGAGGCTTGTCAGTAAACTTTTTTGGAGGGTATCCAGCAGTGGGAGAGCGGGACGCACCTTCTCTGCGAAAAACGTGTTGATCTCCTGCCTGGCCTGCAGCCTGGCCTGCATATTGCCTTCGGTGGCATAAGCGGCTTCAAAATCCGCTTCCCGCCCCAGATATGCTTTCAGCAATTCAGCCAGATTGGCGTCAGTGTCTGCTGATGTGCTGCCCGGATCAGGCTGGTCATTGTCAAAATACAGCTCCAGGGGCAGCAGGCTATTCAGGGCCTCGGCCTTTTCGCGGGCTTGCATTTCAACCACATCCTCCTCATCCGCAAGGCTTAGCTTAGGTTCAGGCACCGGACGGTGCAAAAAGATATCGTAACAGCAGGTTTCCCCGGCATAATGCAGGCTTCCTTTCCGATTCGATACCAGCAATCCGGGCCGCATCTCTGAGGACGGAGTAAACCAGAGGTCATCAGCCGGAGAGTTGAGCGGAATGCCCAGGTTCTTTGGTTTTTCCCACTTACTGAGCCCTCCCTGGCTGACAAAGAGGTCATAGCCTCCCAGCCCGGGAAGGCCGTCGCTGCTGAAATAGAGATGACCATCGGGAAAAGCCCTGGGTGTCCATTCATTGCCTGCCGTATTGATGCCGGGACCCAGATTCACTGCCGCCCCTGGCCTTCCCTTCTGAAGGACGGTATACCAGAGATCCCATCCCCCCATCCCCCCTTTGCGGTCGGAGGCAAAATACAGGATTTCTTTGCCTTCAATCTCCACCACACTGGGGTGGGCATTGCTGCTTTTCGGATCATTCACAAAATCGTCGAGGGGCCGGGCCCGGCCCCAGTTGCCCCGGATCTGATCTGAATACCATATCTCACATTCAATATTCACCTTGCCCCGGGTGCAGCGGGAAAAATACAAACGTTGGCCATCAGGAGAAAGGCAGGGATTGGCATTGTGCCAGGAGGGCTCATTGATCCTTTTTCCCAATTCCCGTGGAGTATGTAAACCATTGATATCGAAGTCCGCACGGTAAAGACGAAATACCTGATCTTCAACGTACTCTTCCTCGAAAGTTTCCTCCGGACTTCCCGAACTGTAAAAAACCAGGCTGTCGCCACTCAGGTAGGGACCGCTTTCAGCATACATTGTATTGATATGTTCTCCGGCATTCCAGACCTTGATATAATGTGTGTCGGCCAGCAGGGCGCGTACCAGGGCTACAGAAGCAAAGGCGTCGCGAATGGCTTGTTCATCCTCCGACCCGCTCAGCGTCTCATCCTGCATAATTTCCTTCAGCATCGCTTCCCATTGGTCATAGTCCCCGGCTTGCTGGTACATCCTGGCTGCCGCAAAGCGGATCCCGGGGTAAGCCCTTTCCGGCTCCAGGCTCAGGTAGCGGGCATAGGCCGTGGAGGCAGCCACATAGTCCCGGGCAGCCTCCGCTGCAGCGGCCAGCTTCAGAACCAGCCTGGCATCATCCGGGTCACTTTCCTGAGCCTGTTGATACGAATAGAGGGCATTCACATAATCCCCTGCTTTCATCATTGCATCTCCGCTCCTTACCCACTCTCGTTTGCCCTGCCCCCAAAGGCTTGGCATTGCAAGGAGTCCTGTTACAAGGCAGAGGAGGAACATTCTTCTGAATCCGGGCATAGTTTTTCTTTTAAAGGATAAGACATCCTGCTTTGTGTGTCAGGGCCGGTGCCAGGCGATGCAACTGATACCCCAGGCTCAGTTCCCACCCTCCGCGCCAGGCCGAAGCAGCTTTTAGTCCTGAATAATTGATCTCATAACTCATTGCGGCATTCCAACCGCTGTGACTGCCGCCAATCCCCAGGATGAGCGCATCGCCGGCGCGGGTGAAGAGGCCGGCATCCAGGGTGATCCTTTCCGGGAAAGCCTGGGTGTAATAGCGGCTGATCCAGGCTCCAACCAGTACTTCATAATGGGTGCCCTGCTTCATCAGCAAAGCGCCCGGCTGAATAAAGAGGTCAGGGCGCAGGAGGTAGGATGCACTGTGATACAGCGTCCAACGGGATTGCAAGGTGGCGGCCGGGTCTTCAAAATGACTCAGTTGCGGGCGATGTGGATGGTGCACCACCCATCCGAATTTCTGAAATCGTTGCCACTCACGACGATACATATAGGTGAGGCCGAAGGCAAGATCAGGGTAAGGGTGTGTGGGGCTGCCACTGACGTCCAGGGCTGAGATTCCGGGATCGAAAGTATTTCCGTTATACTGCTCATCGAAATAAAGCTTACTGCGGTCGAAACTCCTTTCCATTATCCCTCCGCTTGCTCCGGCAATAAGCGTATGTTGATCCACCAAAGGTATGCGAAGGCTGAGATGCAGCAAGACCCCTGTACTGCCATAATCTGCGTCCCCGGCTTTATCCTGCAAAACTGTTGCTCCCCATCCCATACCTGCCTTGCCTTTTAATACCCTGGTTTTCCCGTCAAAAGAGAAATGCGTGGAAACAAAGGGCTTGCTGACGGAGGCCCACTGGCTGCGGTAGCCTCCCGTAAAACGGTATTTTCCCTCAGATTGCCCTGCTTCAGCCGGACTCAGCAAAGGGCCGATGGAGTGGTAATGGAAGAAATGCATATCCTGGCCCTTTGCCGTCATTCCCAACAAGAGTAGGAGAATGATAAGAAGGAAGGGGAGGGTACTGCGCTGCATAGTTTTCCTGGATTATCTGATGAGCGTGACATTGCCTTTCTTTTCAAAAATCTGCTGATCGAAGCAGCGCACTTCCAGGTAATATACATACACTCCCGGCTCACACGCTTTGCCCTTGTATGTGCCGTCCCACCCTTTCAGCTGCTCCTTCGTTTCAAATACCTTCACCCCCCAGCGGTCATAAATCAGCAGCGTCATCTCTGCTGCTACTTGAGAACGGACATACAATACGTCATTCAACTGATCTTCGTTGGGCGTAAAAGCATTGGGGATATAAATATACGGTTCCCGGCAGATCACCTCCTTTACCCATATCCTGAGCGTGTCGGTGAAGCGGCAGCCGTAAGGGTCTGTGGCGCTAAGCACAAAAGTAGTGCTTTGTTCAGGGAAGGCCATTGTTTCAGCCAGGCCTGGGCTGATCACGTAGAATGCAGGTTCCCATTGGTAGGTGATCCCCGGGATGTGGGTGGCTGCGATATAGGCTTGCTGTCCGCGGAAAATGGTGTCGGGCGATCCCCATACTTCCAGGCCTCCAAAAACCCAGTCCACTTCCAGTGTATCCCGGCTGATGATGACGCAGCCATTCTGGTCGGTGACCGTAATGGCATAGGTGCCGGCACAGAGCCCGCTTGCTGTGGCCTGGGTAGATCCGTCTTCCCAGAGGTACTGATAAGGCGGTGTTCCTCTGCTGATGCCCGGGTCGAGGGTTCCGATGCACACTTCCAGGCAGGGCAGGGTGCTTCCCACAGGCTGATCGCTCAGTGGAGGAGGTTGGTTGAGCGCCTCCCCGGCAATGGAAACACATCCCTGGGCATCGGTAATGGTGACGGTATAGTTGCCGGCACAGAGATTCCTGGCGGTATCACTACTGTGGCCGGAGCTCCATTGAAAGAGGTAGGGGGGAGTGCCCCCTGAGGCCGAAGCCCACATCCATCCGTCGCAAAGCCCGTAACAGGAAGGCATCTGAGTCTGGATAGGGGCTGTGAGGATCAGGAAATCAATATGGATGCTGTCTGTCGCTTCGCATAAGCCGTCTGAGACCCTCAGGTAGATGGTCTGTGCCCCGCTGATGGTGAGTTGGAGGGAATCGGCGTAGATATTGGTGTTGAGAATGTTTGAAAAATCAGGCTGGCTTGACCAGTGAAAAGTGAGACCGGCTTTATTGACTTCAGCCCGCAGCAAAAGCTGATTGTCGCATACTGCCGTGTCGGGTCCCAGCTCAACTTCCACCTCGTGAACAAGGATGCGCTGGTAGAGGGTGTCGGCGCATTGTGCGTTGCTGATGATGAGCTGATAATCCTGGCTTTGTGCAACACTGGCTATGGGATTGGGGACCTGGTTGTCGCTCAGTCCGGTGGAGGGCGTCCATTGATATTGAATGGCCGTGTCCGGGCTGGGAGGCAGGCCGATCTGTACCAGGTCGCCCACACAAATGTGGACATCCGGCAGGCTGTCGCTGATTCCCGACAAAACCACCACAAACCTTTGCAGGGTGTCGGCATAGTTGCAGGCGCCGGAGTCGCTGACAACCAGCGTCACCGTATATATCCCCGAGCTTGTCCAGGTGTGCACCGGGTTCTGCAGGGAAGAGCTTGCCCCGTCGCCGAAATCCCATTCCCAGGCCTGGGGGGTGGTGTTGATCCCTTTGGATTTGTCGGTCATTGTGACGGAATAGGGGGCGCAACCCGAGGGAATGGCTTGAAAGTCTGCAATGACCAGGGGCAGTTCAAAGTCCATTTTGATGACGCCATTATTGCAATTGGTGCTGCCATTCAGCTGCGACCAGGCACCGGGCGTGGTGGGAAAGTCGTCTTTTCCCCCGCATCCTGCGCATACCGATTGGTAGATGATCCCTTTTCTGTCGAAACGGCTGGTTCCTCCATCCACGTGCTCGCTGCTCGAGCCGCCATAAAAGGTGGCATAGACCGGTTGGCTCACATCGGGGTTCAAAACCAGAAAATAATAATCTTCATCGTCGGTGGTAGCGTAGAGGGCGTCGGGGGTGAGGGGAAGGCCTGCCGTACCCCCGAAACCATTCAGGGCATTGCCTCCCCAGGCAGAGAGGTAGATGTTGTCGCAGACGTCCACCATAAAGGCCGAGGGAGAGACATCCGGGCCTCCGTTGCCGGTACCCCAGGCGGTACTCCAGATGCGGCTGGCCAGGCCGGGGTGATATTTCGAGATGAACTGCCCTCCTTTGGGCTGGAACCAGCTCACATTGTCGATGAAGTAGCCATTGGTATCGGCGGTCTGTCCCAGCACATAGACTTCTCCGTTCTTATTGGTTTCGATAAAATAACTTTGGTCGTATCGGTTGCTTCCGCAATAGGTGGCAGCCAGGAGGCTTTTCCCGTCGTTGGCGATGCAGTATATATAGCCATCGCTGGAAGTGCCCCCTCCAAAAGCAGCTTGATGTCCTCCGCTTGTATTCAGGTTTGGGGAGGTGGTTCCTCCGGTGGCATAGAGCTCTCCATTCTTACCCAGGGCAATGCTGTATCCGGCATCCAGTCCGCTGCCTCCGACATAGCTGGCCCACATCCTGACGGCCATATCCCGGCTGAACTTGGCGATCACGGCATCCTGTCCACCTCCTCCGTAGGCCGCCTGGATCACCCCGGGCGAGACGGGGATGTTGTTTGAGGAGGTGGAGGAGGTCAGATAAATATTATCCTGCTCATCCACAATCACTTCTCCCCGGATGTCGTCTCCATAATTCTTTTTCAGGGGCGCGCTCATATTCAGCCCGTCGTTGCCGCTGCCCCCGAAATAGCTTGCCGAAAGAAGCTGGGTGCCATCGGGAGAGAAGCGTGCCAGCACCAGGTCGGCTCCCATCGGAAACTGGATCACATTGGTCAGGGTATAGGGAGTGCCCTGGTTGAAGGAAGGATCGTATGCCCCTGCCGGGATGGGGAAGTCGGCAGAACCGGTGGTTCCCAGTACGATCAGCTCGTTGCTGTTGTTTACCACCAGGCTGCTGGGTACCTCATTTCCTGATCCTCCCAGGTAGGTGGCATACCTCAGGAAGCTTCCGCTTGTATCATACTTGCTGAGGGCAATGTCTACCACTCCGGCGGCAAAATTGACCTGGTATGCTCCGGTGGTGACAGGAAAGCCTGTGCCGAAAGCGATGCCGCCTGCATAGAGAAAGCCTTCCTCATCGTAGGTGGCGGTGTAGCCCCAGTTGTCGGCGGTAGATCCGGAATAGGAGGCAAAGGAAAGCACCGGGTCGATGATGAGGGTGTCGGAAGCAACATAGCGGCCCAGCTCAAAGCCCACTTCCTTTCGTTTGTGGATACGGAATCGGCAATCTGCCATTTCTTTTTTCCCTGCAGACCTGGTCCAGGCTATGGGGGCGGCATCTTTGGCCGCACCGAAAGGGGTGGGAATGCTGAGGCGCCCGACCACATCCCTGCTGATTTTCTTCTCCGGGTCGAAAGTAAAACGGATCACTGCGGGATCGCTCCCCGGGGCCACTTGCCAGGTGTACTTCAGCTGCCCTTCTTCCGTGCTGAGCAAAAGATCGATGCCGGGGTATATCTCTTTCACGCAAAGACTTTCATAGGCCGCCACGCCACCGGCCCAGGCGGCGGGGTCGTTGCCCTGAAAGAAATTCAGGTAATAGCTCCGGGATTGCCGGCCAAGGGTTTTGCTTTCTTTGTTTGTATTCAGGAATCGCTGTCGGAAGGCATAATGATCGATGAGGAAGGCTTCTTCCTGCAGAGGGGGAGAAGTGCCCGGACTGGCTTTGTAGGCGGTCAGGCGGTCCACCGCTGCCTGGTCGCGGAGTACAAAGAGCAGGGCATCCTGTTGAATGTACACCACCGCATCGCGCAGCTCCGCCCTGAAGAGCACAGAGGCATCCCACTGCCCCTGGTTCGGCACGAAATCGTAGCGGCTGCGTGCGTGTGGGTCATTGTGCCCGGTAAGAATCAGGACGTGTGACAGCAACAAAAAAACAAAAAGGCGGAAGCCCTTTCCGCGATGGCTAATCATATTGAATCCTCCTACATACAAATATACAAATTAATTGCAGTCAGTGAGCCTGGCCATAATTGGGCAGGAAGGGAAAAAGAATGATCAAATCTGAATGAGCCCTGGCATTGAAGCTAGAACATTGTTTCATTGAAGCTTGAAAAATTCTCCTCCTTTTTCCTCCGTTTTAATACCTAATTTTGTCTATTCTGGTAATCAAAGGCATTTTTATGAAGCATTGCTTTACACTGTCAACCCTTTTTACCCCACACCGCTTGCTGTTCCTGCTTTTGCTGCTTGCGCTCACCCTCCAGCCACAGGCACCCAAAGCACAGGATACGCTGGCTTTTTACCGCTTCGAAAACAACCTCTTCCCCGAACCGGGTTTTCCGGTGCAGGATACGTTGGAGTTTTCAGTTGCATCTGCCTACTATACCCCCGCTGGTTATGAGGGGAGTGCTTTTATTTTTCTATTCGGTGGAAATCATCTGGTTAGTAATTTGCATACGATAAATTATGAAAATGTTTACATCTCGGTCCGGATAAAGAATAATACATCAGGTCCGAAAGTGTTTGAAATTGCATACGATACCGGTATGGGTTTTTTTTCTGACACCACTCTTAACATTCCGGCTAACAACAACTTCGTTGAGTTTCAACTTTCATTGCCTCAATACTGTTGGCACAATCCCGGTTTCGCGATAAGAATTGCTCAAACAACCTCCACATACTGGGGCAACTTTTTCATCGACAACCTCCTCATCTCCGGACAGTATGCTGAGTTTTCCGTCGATCACATCCTGCCCGCTTCCGGTCCGCCGGGTACCCAGGTGCAAATCCACGGAAGCGGATTCCTCAACCTTGTCAACCTAAAGTATGGTAGCGATAGTCTGTTTTATCAAGTTGTCAACGACAGCTTGATCCTCCTGGAAATTCCGGCAGGGGCCACTGTTTCCGCACCTTTCACCCTCTTGGGAAGTGCAGCTTACCAAAGTCCTCAGGAATTTAATCTTATCCTGAACTCAGGCAATTGCTATACGGGGACAGGATTGTTTATTTCTGAATTATGTGAACCAGATTACTCAACTCAGAACTATAACAAGTACATTGAGATCTACAATCCTACTCAAGATATAATTGATTTGCAGGGTTGGGCTGTTATTGCTTATTGCAACATTGGACACTTAACTGCTGATTCTTTCTTCTGGAACCTATCTGGATATATTTATCCTGGCCAAGCAATGACTTGTGGAGCCAATGATCCTGTGCTTACTGCCATTGTGCACGATTTTGCGGAATCTGGCTGGATAGGTGCAGCAGGAAACGTAGCATTTCAATGGGATGGTCAGCATAGGGATGGAGTAGCTTTGCGTCACAATGGAAGCATTGTTGATAAAGTCATAATTGATAATCCGATTGATCCTTATGATGAGTGGTTTAAAAACAGTGTTCTGGTTAGAAATGATTCAATATGTGCACCAAGTCCACAATTGGATTTGACTCAGTGGTCTCGATTACAAAGTCCAACAAGTTTCAATGCGGGTGACCCCCCCAGCACCCCAAAATCCCATACGGTCACCTGCCAGGCCTCGCCCTTCACCTGGAATGCTTACCCTGAGAATGATTCGGTATGTGAAGGAGGGGAGATGGTATTTGGATTAGCCCTGGATGGTGGAGGTTATGCCATTGATTATCAATGGTACGTGCATATGCCCGGAGATACAGCCTGGACGCCCCTTGCCAATGGTGCCGGCATCAGCGGGGCACAAAGCGATAGTTTGCGCATTGCCCAGGCAAGCCTGCAATGGGCGGATGCCCAGTTTTACTGTGAGGCCGAGGCCGCCAGCATATCCTGCGGGGTCACCAGCCGTGCCGTCCGTGCCATCCTGCTGCCAACGCCATCGTCAAGCATCAGCAATGATACCATCGTCTGTGCGGGTAGTCAGGTGCAACTATTCGCCTCTGGCGGAACTGCTTATCTCTGGAGCAACGGAAGCAGTGGCGATACGGTGTCGGTCACGCCTGTGAATGATGGCTACTATAGCGTAAGTGTCAGCAATGTCTTTGGCTGCACCAGCACAGATTCGGTTTTTGTGCAGGTACATCCCCTCCCACTGATCAGCCTGAGCCCGGATACCTCCCTGTGTGCCGGCGACAGTGCCACCCTCTTCGCCTCGGCGCCCAATGCACAAAGCTATCTCTGGTCTACCCAGGACAGTACCCAGAGTATCCGGGTGGGTTCCTCCCCGGCCACCTACAACCTGAGCGTTAGCGACTTCAATGGCTGTCAGGCAGATACATCGGTGAGTATCACCCAACTTCAACTTCCCAATGTAGGGTTTACTTTTCCCCTCTATATGACCTTCTGCATCGGTGATACTGTCCAAATCATTGGTCACAACGCTCAAACATATTTATGGAATGGCATCTATACAGGGGATACCTTCCTGATGGTTCTGGCATCTCAGATGAATATTGTGAATGTGATAGGGACAGACTCCAATGGCTGCAGCAAGTCAGTGACCAATCAGCTCCCGATCGTTTACAGTCTTCCACAACTTTCGCTGTTGATTACTGAGGATACATTGTGTGAGGGAGAGACAACAATTATTAATATTAGCGGCGCCTCAACATATTCGTGGAATCAGGGGCTCGGAAATGGCAGTCAAAAGCAGCTAAGTCCCAATACCACAACTACATACAGTGTAACCGGCACAAGTGCTCAAGGTTGTAAGGAAGACACAAGCTTCACCATCACCGTCCACCCATTGCCGCAAGTGAGCTTGGCGGCTATTGCTCCGGTCTGCGAGGATCAGAGCAGCCTAATCCTGAGCGGAGGCAGTCCTGCCGGCGGTACCTATTCCGGGAGCAATGTCAGCGGTGGCATTTTTAATATTGCTGCTGCCGGTCCGGGAACGCATTCTATCGCCTACACCTATCTGGATCCGCTTACTTTGTGCGAAAACTCAGCCACAGAAAGCATTACCGTGAATGAACTCCCACAGGTGAGCCTTGCTTCTTTCGCCCCGGTCTGCGAGGATCAGAGCAGCCTAATCCTGAGCGGAGGCAGTCCTGCCGGCGGCACCTATTCC
>CAZPYJ010000024.1:0-58508 GCA_964590645.1 uncultured Lentimicrobiaceae bacterium | reverse complement strand
CCATTGAACATTGGCACCGGCCGCCCTGGTGGTTAAAAATGAGGAACCTGGATAAACCAAAGGATGCCCTTCGCAATCGTGCTCGGCCTCGCCTGCCTACCGGCAGGTAGGCGCTCGTGCTTATTTGCAATGATACGATTACCGAATAGCCCTGATCTCTTGGCCTCCACTCTCCACGCTCCCCCCGTCTTTTCCCAAACATCCTTTCCCTGATTTACAGCACCTCTGGCAATTCTTTTCTTACTTTTGCAGGGATGAAAAAAATAGCCCGCTATACCGCCCTCCTCGCAGCGATCGCAATGCTGTTTTCCTGCGAGACCGATTTTGATGTGACCGCCGAACGCAAAGACGTTACAGTAGTTTACGGCCTTCTTAATCAACAAGATACCTTCAGCTATATCAAAGTAAACAAAGCCTTCCTGGGCGAAGGCGATGCCCTGCTGATGGCCGCCAACCCCGACTCCAGCTATTATCCCTTCGAAGACATCGAAGTATGGCTCGAAGAATATTCAGACGGAAACTTCACCGGCCTGGCCATCCCCTTTGATACCATCACCATCCACGATAAAGAAGCAGGGGTTTTCTACTATCCCGATCAGGTCTTGTACTATGCCCACACCCTGGGGAAACTCAAACAGGCAAATACCTATCGCGTCATCGTCACGAACAAGAAAAGCGGAAAGATCATCTATGCCGAAACCCCGCTTGTATCTGCTTTTTCCATTGAACGCCCCCTCTGGAACCCCAATAATCCGGTAACCGGGTTCAATGGAACCGTTCCCTACAGCGCCAACTGGTACACCGCTGCCAACGGTAAACGCTACGAGATGGTGGTGCGCTTCAACTATTACGAAACCGAATTTGGAAGCGGAGATACAGCCTTCAAATACCTCGACTGGAAGTTTCCGGTAAAAAAAGCCGAAACCCTGAGTGGGGGAAGGTTGATGGAGATTAAATATGACGGCGCAGGCTTCCTGGGGATGATCCGCAATAATATCCCTGCCGACCCGGATATGAAAAGGGGCATCAGAATGACCGATTTCATCATCACCGTGGGCGCCGATGAGCTGAACACCTATATTGAAGTGAATGAGCCTTCTTCTTCCCTTATCACCGAACGTCCGGAATACTCCAATATCGAAAATGGGATCGGCATCTTTTCTGCCAGGTATCAAAAAAAACAAAGCTACTTCCTGAATGTGCAAACCACGACCCTGATCCAGGATATGGACCTGGGGTTCTGATCCCTTCTGCCCTCGTCCTTTCTCTGTCTTTTTGTCACCTCCCCTCCGCTGTCAGCTTCTATCGAAAGATGTCAGGTGTCAATATTGCACCAGATCGTCTGCTTCCGCCGATGGCACAAATATTGACAAAGGAGAGTCAATTCAGAAAAATCACGAACAAAAACCAGAATAATGGCAAAGATTATCGGAATAGACCTGGGTACCACCAACTCTTGCGTGGCAGTGATGGAAGGCAATGAGCCTGTGGTGATTCCCAACAGCGAGGGCAGAAGGACCACCCCTTCTATTGTAGGCTTTACAGATAATGGTGAGCGCAAGGTGGGGGATCCGGCCAAAAGGCAGGCCATCACCAATCCGGAGAAGACGATCTACTCCATCAAGCGCTTTATGGGCGAAACCTTTGCCCAGACGCAGAAGGAGATCAACCGTGTACCCTATAAAGTGGTGAAAGGCGACAATGACACCACCCGTGTTAAGATTGGCGACAGGCTATATACCCCTCAGGAAATCTCTGCGATGATATTGCAGAAGATGAAGAAGACGGCAGAAGACTACCTGGGACAGGAAGTGCACGAGGCCGTGATCACGGTGCCGGCATATTTCAGCGATTCACAGCGCCAAGCCACCAAAGAAGCCGGAGAGATCGCCGGGCTGAAGGTGCGCCGCATCATCAATGAACCGACCGCTGCCGCTCTGGCCTACGGCCTCGACAAGAAAACCAGCGAAGCAAAAGTAGCCGTATTCGACCTCGGTGGCGGTACTTTCGATATCTCCATCCTGGAGCTGGGTGACGGGGTATTCGAAGTAAAATCCACCAATGGAGATACCCACCTGGGCGGGGATGACTTTGACCAGAAGATCATCGACTGGCTGGCAGAGGAGTTCAAAAAGGATGAGAACATTGACCTGCGAAAAGACCCGATGGCTTTGCAGCGCCTGAAGGAAGCGGCGGAAAAAGCCAAGATCGAGCTCTCCAGCTCCAGCAGCACAGAAATTAACCTGCCCTACATTATGCCCGTCGATGGTATTCCAAAGCATTTGGTGCGCAGCCTGAGCCGCTCCAAATTTGAGCAACTTGTGGATCCGCTTGTGCAAGCCACCATTGATCCTTGCCGCAAGGCCCTCAAGGATGCCGGACTGAATGCGGCTGATATCAACGAGGTCATCCTGGTGGGTGGCTCAACCCGTATCCCGGCCATCCAGAAGGTGGTGAATGATTTCTTCGGAAGAACACCTTCCAAAGGTGTCAATCCGGATGAGGTGGTCGCCATCGGTGCAGCCATCCAGGGTGGGGTACTGACCGGAGAAGTGAAGGATGTCCTCCTGCTGGATGTTACGCCTCTTTCCCTTGGTATCGAAACCCTGGGCGGCGTGATGACCCGGCTGATCGAGGCCAACACCACCATCCCGACCAAAAAATCCGAAGTCTTCTCCACCGCATCCGACAATCAGACCTCTGTGGAAATCCACATCCTTCAGGGGGAAAGGCCGATGGCCAAAGACAATAAGAGCATCGGACGCTTCCACCTTGATGGGCTCCCGCCCGCACAGCGTGGGGTGCCGCAGATTGAAGTAACCTTTGACATTGATGCCAATGGTATCCTCAATGTTTCGGCCAAGGACAAGGCAACGAATAAATCACAGCAAATCCGCATTGAAGCTTCCTCCGGTTTGACAGAGGAGGAAATCAAAAAGATGCGGGAAGAAGCAGCAGCCAATGCTGAAACCGATAAGGCAGAAAAAGAGCGCATCGACAAGCTGAATAGTGCCGATGCCCTGATTTTCCAGACCGAGAAACAACTGAAGGAGTTTGGCGACAAACTTCCGGAGGACAAGAAAGGCCCCATCAGCGTAGCGCTGGAAGAATTGAAAACAGCGCACAAATCCGGGGATCTCCCAGCTGTGGATGCAGCAATGGAGAAAATGAATGCAGCCTGGCAGGCTGCTTCCAGTGAGATGTACCAGGCCCAGCAGGGACAGGGACAGGGACAGGGACAGGAACAAGGCCAGGAGCCTGCCTCTGATGGCCAGGGCCCTCAGGATGACCAGGTGACCGATGTGGACTTCGAAGAAGTGAAAGACAAATAATCCACCGCACATCCCTTTGAAGATCAACATATAGA
Source organism: uncultured Lentimicrobiaceae bacterium (assembly GCA_964590645.1). Lineage (GTDB taxonomy): Bacteria > Bacteroidota > Bacteroidia > Bacteroidales > JAGNHN01 > JAGNHN01. The sequence goes on along the minus strand of CAZPYJ010000024.1, from coordinate 55,141 downwards.
GATTTTTTAATCTTTTCTTAATCCGGTAATGCATTTTGGCTTGCCGGATTTTTTTTAGCTTTGACCCCTGCGATGGATAAGCCAAACGCAAGGTGCCTGAGACCAACATAGCTATACATTCACGCCCATTCTCTGTGCAAGAAAATATGGTGTTATTTTTTCTGATGGATCACAAATACGATACAATCAATCCCTAATTTAAATTCAACAAGATGAAGAGAAAGCTTATTCTTTTAAGTGTGCTGTTTATCCTAACTGCAATGATGCAGCCGGGCTTATCTGCGCAGAACGTGATGAACAATCCCGGCTTCGAAAGCTGGGACAATGCCTCCACTCCCTCCAATTGGGATATCTACCAAAGTGTGACCCAGGAGAGCAGCATTGTGCGCACCGGACAGTATGCTGCCCGACAACAGGCCGGGACAAATTACCTGCGCCAGAATGTCCCGGTGGTCGGAGGATTGACCTATACCATTTCTTACTGGTATCTGGACAATGACCCCAATGCACGAAGCAGGATATGGGCCTACTGGCTGAACGGAACGTCTACAGTTTCAACCAATGCTGCAGAACTCCGACCCAATGCCTACAGCATCGATAACCCCAACTGGCAGGAATACAGTGTAACCATTGATGCTCCCGCGAATGCCGACGGCTTCCGCTTTGAAGTAAGGACCTACAATGAGAATCAGGGAAGCGGTTACATCTACTACGATGACTTCAGCGTGTCAACCCCAATGCAGCCTGTACTCTGCGCCGAGATCCTGAGCTTTTCACTTGCAGACGAAGTGGGCCCGGCTATCATTGATACTGTAGCCAATACCGTTGAAATTGAGGTCTATGCCGGCACCGATCTCACCACACTGGTGCCTGTCTTTACCCTCTGCGATTTTGCTGCTGCACTCGACACCACTACCCAGAGCATCATCACCAGCGGGTATGATGTGATCGACTTCTCGGATACGGTGGTATGGCTCATTATCGGTGAGGCTCCTTTTGAATTCTATCAGATTATTGTAAAAGAGAGCACGGTTCCCAGGCCCAGTATTGTGATCAATGAGGTTGACTATGATCAGCCCGGTCTGGATGATGCTGAGTTTGTGGAGCTGATGAACTATGGACAGGTTGCGGTGAATCTGAACGGATGGGTGCTGCAGCTGATCAATGGAAATGGAAATGCCCCCTATGAAACCTTTATTCTCCCGGATACAATCCTGCAACCCGGAGCCTATTTTGTGATCTGCGGCAATCCTTTGAATGTCCCCAATTGTGATATGGTCGTCACCCCTGCAACCAACCTGATTCAGAACGGAGCCCCGGACGGCATAGCCCTTTTCAATGATCAGATGAAAATGGTGGATGTGCTCAGTTATGAAGGAAGCATCCCCGGATATGTAGAGGTATCAGGCGATAACCTGATTGATACCGGGGCCGATCCCGGACTGGGTCTTTCCCGGATTCCCGATGGGGTGGATACCGACAACAATGACGCTGATTTCCGCCTGGCCTGCATCACACCCGGGATGCCCAACGTACTGGATTCCGTTCCCTGTGTTTGCGGCATCCTCTCTGTGGTTCTGGATACGGTGACGGCCTGCGATCCTTTGGACGGCACCTACGCTTACACCATCACTGTTGAATATGTGAAGGCCCCAACCACCGGCGGCATTGAAGTGAATGGCAATGTATTCCCGATCACCCAGAGCCCCCAGACCATCACCGTGAGTGGCGTACCCTCCACCGGCTTCCTGGAAAGCCTGCAGGTGCTGTTCACCGAAAACCTGAATTGCAGCTGGTTTGATGAAGCTTTCATCCAGTCCCCCCTGCCTTGCGCAGATTGCGTAGACACCCTTTTCCTGGTGAGCCTGGGTGAATGTGACCCGCAGACCAATACCTATAGCGCTACTTTTACTTTTGAGCCCCTCTTCGAGCCTTATGGCGACTGGGTGGTCAGCGCCGCAGGTGTCACCGATACCTTCCCGACGAATATAACGGCGATGATCTATACCGTGACTCTTTACGGCCTGCCCTCCGACGGACAGGATGTCTCTGTCAGTGTCTTCAATACCGGCAACGAAGGTTGCGTAGCGGTATATGACGCAGCCTGGACCGCCCCTGAAAATTGCTACATCGCTCCGGCCATTGTCATCAATGAAGTGGACTACGACCAGCCCGGAACAGACGTGGCTGAGTTTATTGAATTGAAAAACAATGCCAGCTACAGCGTTAATCTGGAAGGCTTTGTGATCGAACTGATCAACGGTAGCAACAACTCTGTTTATCAACAATTTACACTCCCATCTTTCCTGCTTGGCCCTGGTGAATATTTCGTCCTTTGCGGCAATATGTCCAACGTTCCCAACTGTGATATGGAGGTTTCCCCCTCCAGCAACCTGATCCAGAACGGAGCACCGGATGCCATCGCCCTTTTTGATCCTTACGGTATGATGATCGATGCACTGAGCTATGAAGGTTCTGTGCCCGGCTATGTGGAAACTACAGGTGTCGGACTGAATGACATTGGTGGTGTGGTCGGTCACGGCCTTTCCCGTTACCCGGATGGAAAAGATACAGATGACAACAGCGTCGACTTCCTCTTTAAGTGTATCACCCCGGGAGAGCCCAATACCTATCTGACCGGATACTGCGGCCCCTTCCATACCGCTACTATTGAGGTGTACTATGAAAATGCGGCCCAAACCCCGATGCCAGATGTTGAAGTAACCGTCCTGGGTGGAAACCAGGCCCCTGAAACCAAAACGACGGATGCCGCCGGTATCGTGGTCTTCGACAGCCTGCAGGATGCCAATTATACCTTTGAAGTAGATCCGCTTACTTATTCCTGGGGATGGGGTGGAGTGAACGCCCTGGATGCACTTTTTGTGCAGCTGCATACCATCGGACTGATTACGCTTCAGTATCCCTTTATTAATGTGGGGGACGTGAACCTCAGCGGCGCAATCAATGCTACCGATGCATTGCAAATCGCACAGCGTTTTGCCGGAATTCTTTCCAGTTTTGATGCCGGTGACTGGTATCCTTCTGCTGTACAGATGAATCTGACCTTTGGAAGCAATACCGCATTCAACGAAAGGATCGGAATGCTCTCAATGGGAGATGTCAATGGTTCGCACACGCCCATCTCCGTACTCAAAGCCTCCGAAACCAGCCTGGTCTATCAGGGCCAAATGATGCTGGAACAGGAAATGCAACTGCCGATAGCAGTAGCAGAAGCAGTAGAATTGGGTGCAGTATCCATTGTGATGCAGCTTCCTGCCGGACTGGAAATTACCGCCATCACAATGGCCGACGGACAAAGCCCTGTTTTCAATGTGGAAGACGGCATCCTGAAACTAAGTTGGTTCAGTATGGAAGCAATCCAACTGAATGCCGGCGACATCCTGATGAATCTGCAATTGCGTTCGTCCATTGACAATGTACCACAGGGTTTTGCCCTGCTACCGGGTACGGTATTCGGAAATGCTGCGGCAGAGAAAGTAGGCTTAAGTGCCCTTGTGATGCCGGAAATCAGCAAAAGTGTTGCTGCCATCTCCTCCTTCCCCAATCCTGCAGCCAATGAGATGCAAATCCATTACAGCCTGCCGCAAGCAGGGAATATCACCATCGAGCTGACGGATGTATTGGGAGCCAGCGTGCAAGTCATTACGCGCGAATGGCACAGTGCCGGCAATCATACACAAGCTGTCAACCTCAGCCGCCTGAGTGAAGGCACCTACTTCCTGCAACTGCAGGGAGAGGACTTCCGCGCAGTGCAAAAGGTATTGGTGGTGCGCTAAATCACCTGCTAATCTATCGTATTTAAGGGCTATCCGAAAAGGGTGGCCCTTTTTTTTCAGCCTTGACCAAGCTATGCCTTGTCTGCCCGAGCGATGCCAGTCTGACTTTGTTAATGGATTGTTAATGATAGGTTTTCAATTATAAATGTTTTAATTCGCATATTCTTTTTGTAATATTGTTCTTTGGTTGATACCGCAAACACGCTTAGCGCATAACTCATCCGCATACTTGGCTTTCGCTTACATCTTTGATAAATCAAATCTTATTGATATGAGAAAATATACCCTCATTACTTTGGCTGCCGTATTCGGGATGCTGATTACAACAATGCATTCAATGGCGCAATTCACCTCCACCCCGGTATATGTGAATGAGATTCACTACGACAATATCGGAGCTGATTTGAATGAATCCATCGAAGTTGCGGGTCCGGCCGGTACCAATCTCTCCAACTATCTCCTGTACCTGTACAACGGACAGGGAGGCCTTACATACGCACCGGGAAATCCGTTTTACCTGAATGGCATCATCCCCGACCAGGGTAATGGATACGGCACCCTTTGCTTCAGTGTACCGGGCATCCAGAATGGTTCCCCCGACGGATTAGCCCTGGTTTATTATCCTTCCGGAGCCCTCTTTCCTGAGGTCGTTCAGTTCATCAGCTACGAGGGAAGCTTTCCGGCCAACAATGGCCCGGCCCTGGGAGATACCTCCCAGGATATCGGCGTATGGGAAAGCACCACCACTCCCATCGGTTTTTCATTGCAACTCAGTGGCATTGGCTTTACCTATGAAGACTTTCTGCTTACCGGTGGCTGGCAGATGCCGGATACCGCCACCTGTGGACTACCCAATAACAACCAGACTTTTCAGAAACTGGACTATTGTACCGATTTTCTGGATTTCTGGATGAATGAACAAAGCGGTCCGGCTACTATCGATACCCTAACTCAAAGCGTACATATCGAAGTGCTGACAGGCACAGACCTGAGCAACCTGGTCGCCTTTTTCGACCTCTGCTTCTTTGCCACGGTAAGCGATTCCATTAGCGGAGACCCTGTATTCAGCGGAGACTACCCCAGAGGCTTCACCCAGCCGGTGGTATGGTATATTGATAATAAAGAACCGGGGAAATACTGGACCATTACGGTTACTGAGCAGATCCCTGAGATCGTCATCAATGAACTGGATATCGCCCAGCCAGGCAATGATGTGGCTGAGTTTATCGAGCTGAAGAACAATGGCAGTACTGCGGTCAATATCACCGGTATGGAATTGCATCTTATCGATGGAACCACCGGCACCCCATACGCCCAATACACCTTCCCTGCGGGTATGCTGGCCCCGGGAGATTATTATGTGCTTTGTGCCAATCCTGCAACGACGATGAACTGTGATTGGGATGTCACCCCCGATCTGAACCTCCTGCAAGACGGCCCTGACGCCGTAGTACTCTATACGGCCACCGGCGGCCTGGTGGATGCAGTCAGCTATGGAGGCGATGTCCCCGGTTTCTCTGAGGGCGGGGGAACACACCTGACTGATCCCGATACGGAATTCAAAGTAGGCCTGTCGCGTTACCCGGATGGGGCAGACAGCGATGACAATGCCGCCGATTTCCAACTTTTGTGCATTAGCCCGGGTTATGCCAATGCCTTCGATACCATCCCCTGCATCTGTACCATCACCGCACTCAGCTTTGACAGTGTCAGTGCCTGCGATTCGATGAGCAGTACCTTTGGCGCATACCTCACGATCTCCTATGCCAAAGCCCCCGCAGCTGGTTACCTGGTAGTGAACGGCCAGCAATACCCCGTGACAGGAAGCCCCCAAAGCATATACCTTCCGGGCATCCCGGCTACCGGAAACAGTGTGGCCATCAATGTATATTTCAGCGAAAATCCCGCCTGCGCCTGGTCCGATGCCGCCTTCTTTACAGCACCCCCGCCCTGCGGAAAATGCTATGTGGTGGACGCCTGGACAGGCAATCAAAGCAGCTGTACGCCCGCTACCAACTTCTACGGACAGGAAGTGTATCTGGATGTGATGTTTAATCCGGGCGGCGACTGGATTATCCAGGCGGGAAAAGCAAAAGACACAGCTGCCTTCATTCCCCAAAGCGGAAATACCGGATTGCTCCAGTTTGACGGGCTGATCTCAGATGGAATGCCCGAGCAAGGGGTGATATACAACACAATGATCCCAGGATGTGTCTTTGAAATTGCCGGATTGTGGACGGCTCCGGAAAATTGTTACCTGTCTCCTGCCATCGTGATTAATGAAGTGGATTACATCCAGTCAGGCGGTAGCAATGCTTCCTTTATCGAACTGAAAAACAATGAAGCCTTCGATGTTTTCCTGAAAGATTACAGCGTGGAACTGATCAATGGCGCCAGCCTCCAGGCTTACGACCACATCCTCCTGCCGGATGTCTTTATCCCGGCCGGAGGCTATTTTGTGATGTGCGCCAATCCGGGAGTCACGCCCCTTTGTGATATGGACCTCAGCAGCCACCAGAACCTGGCAGGACTGCCTTTCTCCATCGATGCCGATGGACCCGATGCCATTGCCCTTTACGATCTTTTCGGTACCAAAGTAGATGCGATGAGCTATGAAGGAGATGTCCCCGGTTTCACCGAAACCAGCGGAGCAGGACTGGAAGATGACGGAGGCCTGGAAACGCACGGCCTGTCGAGATATCCCGATGGGATAGATACGGATAACAATGCGGCCGATTTCAAAGCACGCTGCATTACACCCGGCGAAGCCAATACCTATCTCTTTGGCTACTGCGGACCCTTCCATACAATGAACCTCACTGTTTTGTACCGCAATGCGGAAGAAACCCCAATGGGTGATGTGGTGCTGGATGTAAAGGAAGCCAAAACCACCGGTGGCTTATTCGTCACGGCCGCAGACGGAACCGTGACCCTGGACAGCCTTGGGAACCTGGAGTACAATGTGGATGTGGATGCTTCAGTCTATCCCTGGGGATGGGGCGGCGTGAACGCCCTGGACGCCCTGATCGTGGCCCGGCATTTCACCGGACTGGATACCCTGGAAGGAGATTTTAAAGCCGTTGGAAATGTGGTTCCTCCTGAGCTGATTAACTCAACCGATGCATTTAATATCGCCCTTCGTTTTGCCGGTCTGATCAATGCCTTCCCGGTTGGCGACTGGTATCCCGCTTCCTATAGCTTCAGCCTGAATGAAAACAATGAGAGCATTTTCAACGACACCCTCTATCTGCTCTGTTACGGGGATGTCAATGGCTCCCATATCCCTCTGGCACCCCTCAAGGCTGCCGGCATCGATATCGCAGCTTCCGGCAACAGCCTTTCATTAAGCGATAAGGTAATTCCCCTGGCCTTCCGGGAGGATGTTTCTTTGGGGGCGGTTTCGCTGAAGATGGGAATCCCGGCTTCGCTGGATGTGAGGAGCATAAAAATGGGAAATGGACAAGACGCATTGTACCACATTGATGGCCAAATACTTACCGTCTCCTGGTTTGATGTGAACCCCTTATTTGTGAAAGCTGGAGAAGCCTTCCTCCTGATAGAAGTAAGCGAGATGCCCCCCTTCAGCATTCGTGATTTCGCCGTACTGCCGGGCAGTGAGATCGCCTCTTCCGATGCGCTTAAGCTCAGCGGACTTCAGATCCTGATTCCGGAATTACAAGCCGGTCTGATGGACTTCCTCCTATGGCCCAATCCGGCCCGGGATCTGATTCAGCTCCGTTTCCGCAGTGAGAGCGCCGGGGAACTCAACATTGATATCCTCAATGTCCTCGGAGCAAATACAGGATTGGGATTTGAGGGCAACATCCTGCCAGGGGAAACCAACATTCAGATTCCGCTTGAAAACCTTGCCGAAGGAAGCTATCTGGTGAGAACAAGTTTTGGCGGAGAACAACACCTGAGGAAATTGATCATCGTGCGTTAAGCCCGAATAAGAATGCCAAAACCAGTATCCTGGAAATCATAAACCTGAACCCTTCCATTGGCTATCCGCCTGGAAGGGTTTTTTTATTAACCACTCTATCACACCTTTACGATGAACAAAATAGGAATTGAAATCAAGTGGGCGCTTCTTTTTTTGCTGATGCAAATACTGTGGATGACAATGGAACGCTTCACCGGCCTGCATTCCATCCATATCGACAAACACTACATCGTCACCAATCTGATTGCCATCCCCTCTATTCTTTTTTATGTACTTGCGCTGCTGGAAAAGAGAAAGAAAGATTTTAACGGCAAAATGAATTATCAGCAAGGCCTCATCACCGGGCTGATCATCACCGGGATTGTCACCCTGTTCAGTCCTCTTGTCCAATGGTTGATTTCCAATGTCATCTCTCCTGACTACTTCTCCAATATGATCGCTTATACGGTGGCTGAGGGCAAGATGAGCCAGGAAGAGGCGGAGGCCTATTTCAATCTGCGCAGCTACATTATCCAGGTATTGATCGGAACCCCTGTGATGGGGATGGTAACCACCCTGATTGTGGCCATTTTCACCCGGCGGCGCTGAGCGCATAAAATGCGGCTACTTGCCTTTCTGATGCTAAGTTTTTCCTAATTCCGCCTCAATCTTACGATGGCGCCCCAAGAGTTTATATCTTTGGGTTTTAAATCGTTTTATCTGAAAAATATCATTGCAATGAAAAGACTGGTACTCCTTTCCCTCGGGCTGTTTTGTGCAGGATGGATCTTGCAGGCGCAGAATGCCTGGATCAACGAACTGCATTACGATAATGTCGGGGTAGATGTAGATGAGATGGTGGAGGTTGTGATAGAGAATGCCTCCTCATACACCCTTTCCAATTTTGCCATCTATCTATACAATGGAAACAATGGGGCGGTTTACCGGGTTGATTCCCTGAATACTTTTATCCAGGGGAGCACCTATGGTAATTTTACCCTGTTCTATTTTATCTATCCCAGCAATGGGATTCAAAACGGGGCACCCGATGGCCTCGCCCTGACGTATCAGGGCAGTGTGGTCAGCGGGCAATTCCTTTCCTACGAGGGGGTAATGACTGCGTCTGACGGGCCTGCCATTGGACAAACATCCGTAGATATTCTTGTAACACAGGATAATACTACCCCGATAGGGCAGTCTCTACAGCTCAGTGGCACAGGTACGCAATACAGCCACTTCACCTGGCAGAGCCCGGCTGCTTCCACACACGGCACCCTGAATAACAACCAGGTGATCGGTAGCTTCACCCCCGATCCGGAGCCTGGCAATCATCCCACAAATTTTGCAGCTTCCCCCATCGGCCTCAGTGTTGAGTTAAGCTGGACAGATGCTATTGGGGGGCAGCTCCCCGCCGGGTATCTCATCCTGGCTTCCACTTCAGGGAATTTCACGGCTCCGGTGGATGGCGTCCCTGTGAGCGACGACCCTGATCTGAGTGACGGTGAAGGCGCCCTGAATGTGAACTATGGTGTAGAAAGCGGCTCTTTCTCAGCTCTGGATGGAAGCACTCCCTACTACTTTGCCATTTACGCTTATACCAATTTCGGCACAAGCATCGACTATAAAATAAGTCCGCCCGCACCCCAGGCAATGGCCACAACTCCTTATGTCATTACTGCAGTGGACTTTGAAGACCAGACCTTTGGAAGCTGGGACACCATTAGCGTAGCCAGCGACAAGAACTGGTTTATCGACACCTATGCCGGTGAAACCTTTGCCAAGATCAGTGGTTATCAGGGGAATGTTCCCAGCGACGACTGGCTTATCTCCCCACCCCTTCCGCTCAACAATTATATGAATGAAGTCCTTACCTTCCGGACCGCAAGCAATTACACCGGCCCTGATCTGGAGGTGTTGATCTCTACGGACTATACCGGCAGCGGCAATCCGGCTGTGGCAAGCTGGACTGCGCTTCCGGCTGCCTTATCCAGCGGAGGATGGGTATGGACCCACTCCGGGAGTATTGATCTTTCTTCTTATGCCGGGACAGCCTTTGTAGCATTCCGCTATACCTCCACCGCCACCGATGCAGCTACCTGGGAAGTGGACGATATCGTGGTCACCGGCAGCCCTTCCGGCGCGCCCCAACTCGCACTGAATGAGCTCCTGGCAGTGAATACCACTTCTTATATGGATCCCAGCGACAACAGCTATGATCCCTGGATCGAACTGTATAATCCGGGGAATGCTCCCCTGCCCTTGTTGAACTGGTCGCTCAGCGATGGCCCCGCCGCTGCACGCTGGTACTTCCCGGACACTTCCCTGGCCAATGGGGCTTTTCTGATTGTCTGGGCCGACCAGGACACCAATGATGCAGGCCTGCATACGCATTTTCAACTTCAGGCTTCAGGAGGTGACATCTACCTCTTCGATCCAAGTGGAACAGTTGTGGATTCCATCACCTATTCGCTCCAATATGCCGATACCTCCTTCGCCAGAATTCCCAGCGCTTTCGGGAACTGGACCTATGCCAAGCCCAGCCCGATGATGCACAATATGCTCTTCCCCATCCCGGATACGATTCCTCCAATGGTCGTTACAGCCAGCCTGGAAGACCCCTCTACCATTAATGTGGTGTTCAATGAAGCGGTCAATGCCACAGCAGAAATCATTTCAAACTATAGCGGTGTAGGAAGCATTGTTTCCGCTACCCTTACTTCAAGCCTTGACACCGTGGTGATTCAATTGGCCACAGCCTTAAGCAGTGGGCAGGTTTATACATTTGTAGTTGACAATGTGGAAGATACCAGTGGCAATGCAATGGCAGCAAGTTATACAACCTACCTCTATTACGGTAGCATTTCCGCCGATCTGGTGATCACTGAGATTATGTACAACCCCCCAGAAGTAGGTCAGGACTCCCTTGAGTTCCTCGAGATATACAACAATGGCAGTTCTCCTGTCCCCCTGGAAGGTTTTTACATTGCAGAGGGTTTTGATTTCACCTTCCCCAATGTCCTCATCCATCCGGGAGACTTTCTGGTATTGGCAGGCAATGCTTCTGCAGTTGAAAACACTTTCGGAATTAGTGGCGTATTGCAATGGACCAGTGGCGGGCTTGTGAACACCTCTGAAGCCGTGGTGATCAAGAGCCCTGATGGAAGCACGGTGGATTCCGTGACCTATTCAAACCAGGCTCCCTGGCCTGTCGGCCCGGCCGGAAACGGGCCTTCCCTGGTGCTTTGCGATCCCAATGCTGACAATACCGACCCGGCCAACTGGACGAGTTCTGTCGAGTTTCTGGCAGTCAATGCAGCCGGTGACAGCCTTTTTGGCACTCCGGGCGGACCTTGCGACGGCTCCGGTTTTGGCGAACTGCAGTTTGGCCTCAGCTGGCGGTATTATCCGGTACCTGCCATAGATCAGCTGCATCTTGAGCTTCCGGATGGTCGCTGGAACCTGGACATATTGAATGTGAACGGACAGCGCATCCTTTTCAGAGAAAGCCTTCAGTCAGGAGAGCAGGTGGATATCTCTGCACTACGCCCGGGCTTCTATCTGATGCATATCAGCCATCCGGGAGACCAGCGCAATGGCAGTGGGAAACTGATCGTAAAATGATCTCCCGTCAGGCTGCCTGCATTTCCTGCTTCCTGCTGTACCTCATTCCCTGGCTTTTCCTTCCTGCCCAGGAAAACCGCCTCCTTAGGGTTGAGATGGAGGCCCGGGCCAATGCCTATCCTTATGAGCTCATCCCAATGGGCAAGGAGGGCCTGCTGATCGTTTTTCCGGTAAAAACAGCGGAAGGAGAAAGCGGCATCCGATTGCAACACTACACCTCAAGCCTTCAGGCCGGATGGAGTCACGAAAGGGCCTTCCCCGGTAATCCGGTACTGGAAGACTGGCAGTATGCTGAAGGTAAAGCACACCTGCTGTTTTCGGGATTGCAGTCAGAAAAGGCAGAGAATACCCTGCTGATCATTGCAGACCCTTCCAGCGCTTCCCTGATTGAATATGCATACACCCTCCCGGCAGCAGAACGCATTTATCATTTCGACTTGCTGGGCCCCCGCTTTATGATCGCAGCCGCGAACCGGAAGTATGAAACCAAACTCTATCTCCTGGGAGAAAGCGGCCAACCTGTTCAGATCAGGACGGAAATGGATGGAGAGCAATGGCTTGACGATGCCCTTTGGGACGGAGAGCGGAAAGTACTCTATCTGCTGCTCAAACACCGGGCCTCGCGCAAAAACCAGGGTATGATCCTGATGCAGGCCAATCTTCAGGGAGAAGTTCTTTCCTCGGAGGGTTTCTACGACGAACGAAGCCTCTGGCCGAGTGGGGCGAAAATGCAAATCCTGGGCCCCGGAAAAATACTGTTGCTGGGAACCTACAGCCAGGATGAGCGCAAAGCCTCTTTCCAGCAGCAATCCCCCGGGTTCGAGCGCGCCAGCGGTTTTTTCAGCTTCATCTGGGAGAATGGCCGCCCTGATTCCATACACTATTATCCCTTTCACCTCTTTACAGATTATTTTAAACACCTGACTGCAAGCGAAATATCCCGAATGCGCAGCGACAGAAGCACGGAATCACCGGCTGCGATCGATTTTCGTGTCTTTCTGCACCCTATCCGTCAGACCGATCAAGACCACTGGCTGTTGGCTGCTGAAGTGCATTATGAAAAATACCAGTATGTCACCAGAATGTCATACGACTTCTATGGCAGGCCGGTTCCTACCACCTATTCTATCTTTGAGGGATACCAGTATACCAATACCTTCCTGGCTGCTTTTGACCCTGGCGGCTTGAAACAATGGGACCATAATGTTCCTTTTCGTGATTTCAGGCAAATGGAAAGAAGGAAGCAGATGGAATTGCTTCCGGATCCACCTGACTGGATCCCCGCCTACCTGGATATGGGGCGCATCGCATCCCAGGTGATCCGGCAAAATGAAACCATCGGAGGTTTTGACTTAAGCCCTTTGGAACTCAACGCCCCCCTGGATCGAGTAGAATCTTCTGAGTATGAATCCATTGTACACTGGTATGATAACTTTGCGCTGTGTTTCGGCTACCAGAAGATCAGATCTGCCAATACACCCGGAGGCAACCGGAGAAATGTTTTCTATTTCTCGAAAGTAAGATATGACTGATGATTCCCGGCATATTTGTACCTTGTCGCCTTGTTTCCAGGAGCATCGTATGCGCATAGAAGAGCAGGGCTTATGACACAGCTGATCATTCGGATGCTATTTCTGATCCCGGTCTGTTTCGCTTCCGGACTGAAAGCGCAGTCTTCCACCCCTTCACAGCCCCTTCCCCAGGGCAGACAGGCGATGCATAAGCCTCTGCCCGATATCCCTATAGATAGTCTTATCCTCCTGCTCCCTGTAATTGCCGATACCGGAATACCCACAGCGCTGCACTATGGCCGCCTGCTCGAAGCAGACCTGCGGAATGAAGGAGACAATCCCTTGCTGGCCCGCCTTCACCTTGTCCTGGGTGACCTTGAGTATGCTCAACATCATCTTGACTCAGCCCTGCAATACTACCAGTTGGCGCAGGCCGGATTTGAACAGGCCGGCCTTGAAGACGCCCAGGCAGAAGCCGGCAACCGGGCAGGCATTGTCCTGGATGATCTGGGGCAGTATTCCGAAGCCTTGCGGCAATATAACAATGCCCTGCGCTATTTCAAACAGATGGAAGATACAGCCGGGCTCACGATGGTGCTGAACAACATTGGCATTGCGCACGAGAACCTGGGCAATTATCAGCAGGCTCTCGACTTTCATACGGAAGTACTGGCTTATGCCAAAAGCAGAAAAGACAGCCTGGATCAGGCCACGGCCCTGGTCAATATCGGAGGCATTTACGCTACCTGGGGGAACTACAGCCTGGCCCTGGAAAACTATCTCAAGGCACTTGGTTATTACATCGTTAAAGCTCTCCCCGAACAACAGGCCTGGGTGCTGAATCATCTTGGGAACCTATACCTTGACTGGGAAAACTACAGCCTGGCAGCACAGTATTACCTTGAAGCTTACCGATTATATCGGGAAGAGGGCAACACTGCTGGTGAGGCCAAGGTCGTCAACAATCTGGCTATTGTCTATCAGGAAGTGGGAGAAGCAGATACGGCCCTGGCATATTATCATAAATCACTGGAATTGGAATATCAGAACGGGGATATGAAAGGCATTGCCGAATCAATGATCAATCTCGGCAGCTTTTACTATGAAATCAAGGAATACCCACAAGCAGAAAACTACTTCATTCAGGCACGCCGGATGTATGAAGACCTGAGGTCTGCAACAGGACTTACTTCCGCTTATGCCAATCTGGCTAAGGTGTACTCAGCCACAGACCGTAACAAACTGGCCAGGGAATTTTTCCTGAAGAGCCTGGCTGGTCTGAAAAACCAGAAGAATACCATTCAGGAAATGGATATCCTGGATGGCCTGGCCTCTTTGTCGGCCAAAGAAGGAAACTACCGCAGTGCTTATGCGTATTTGTCAGCGCATAACAAGCTGAGGGATTCCGTTTTTTCCATTCAGACGGAACAGAGAATGCTGGATCTCTATCACTCTTATGAGAATGAAAGGAAAAGACAGGAGATTGAGTTACTCAACCAGGAAAACGAACTGCGCAAGATAGACCTGAGAGACAAAAGGGATAGGATACGCCGGCAGCAGATCACAATGATTATTACTATTGTGATCGTATTGATCCTTCTGGTGCTTATCCTTCTTTTGCATCGCCAAAGCTCACAGCGCAAGCGGATCAACCGGCAACTGGAGAAAAAAAATCAGGAGATCCTGGATGGAAGGCTGGAACTACTCAAGGCCAAAGAAAAGGCAGAAACGGCCGACCGGCTCAAAACAGCCTTCCTGGCCAATATGTCGCACGAGATTCGTACGCCGATGAATGCCATCATTGGCTTTACCAGTCTTTTGAGTCTGGAAGATTATTCTGAAGAACAGAAAAAAGAATTTCTTCATTTGATTTCCATTAACAGCAATCATTTGATGGGCCTGATTGAAGATATCCTGGACACGGCCAAACTGGAATCCGGCCAGATCAATATCCAGAAAAGGCCAAGCGATATCCGGGCTATGCTGAACGAGGTGTATCTGAGTTTCCTGGAAAGCAGAAAGGCCGCAGAAAAAGAGCATATTGATCTGATTATGCAGCTTCCTCCGGATGGAATATCCCTGGAACATCAGACCGACCCGGTCCGCTTCCGGCAGGTATTCAATAATTTATTGGAGAATGCATTGAAGTTTACGGAAGAGGGGGAAATCCGTTTCGGCTGCCAGCGGCAGAATGATGAAGGACACTGGGTGTTTTTTGTGGCAGATTCAGGCATCGGCATCCCACTGGAGAAACAGGATATGATCTTTGAGCGATTTCTTCAGGTGGATAACTCACATACACGGCGTTACGGGGGAAGTGGACTGGGACTTTCTATCTGTCGCGCTTTGGTGGCCCTGATGGGAGGGAATATTTGGCTGGATTCCACCCCCGGAAAAGGGAGTACATTCTACTTTACAATAGGCGATATCCCGCAAGCATAAAGAGCCCGGTCGATAAACCAGGCTCTTGTTTTGTCGGAGCGGGGAGACTCGAACTCCCGGCCTCTTGCACCCCATGCAAGCACGCTACCAACTGCGCCACGCCCCGATGCGCGGCAAAGATAAAACAATTATTGATTTCATCCACTCCGTCATCTTGTCAGATTTTCATTCTGCTTTTCCTTTTCTGGCAGAAAAATTCTTTCTTTTGCCCATTGGTATAATTTCTGACCCGGGGCGATCCAGTCAGAAACAACAGAAACATAAGAAAATATGAATGAACAAATGGAAAGAGCAGAATGCCTGATCATCGGCTCAGGTCCTGCCGGATATACCGCGGCCATTTATGCAGCCAGGGCTGACCTTAAACCCATTATGTACCAGGGACTGCAACCCGGAGGACAGTTGACCTCCACTACCGATGTAGAGAATTTCCCGGGTTATCCCGAAGGGATTCAGGGTCCGGCAATGATGGAAGAATTCAAAAAGCAGGCAGAAAGATTTGGAACCGATATCCGCTGGGGGCTGATCACCGAGGTGGATTTGTCAGAAAGGCCTTTCAAAGTGAAGGCTGATGATGGCAAAATAATTGCCGCCGAAACCCTGATCATTGCCACCGGTGCCACAGCCAAATGGCTGGGCATTGAATCGGAAAAGAAATACAATGGTTTTGGTGTGAGTGCCTGTGCCACCTGCGACGGATTCTTCTATAAAGGGAAGGATGTAGCGGTGGTGGGCGGAGGGGATACAGCCGCTGAAGAAGCTACCTACCTGGCCAAACTCTGCAATAAAGTCTATCTCATTCATCGCCGCGACGAGTTGCGTGCTTCCAAAGTAATGCAGAACAGGGTTCTGAAAACAAAGAACATTGAGCTGCTATGGAACCATACCACGGAAGAAATTCTGGGTGATGGAAAAGTAGTCACCGGCGCGCGCTTATCTAATGTCCTCTCAGGTGAAACCAAAGAAATTCATATCGATGGTTTCTTTGTAGCCATTGGGCATAAACCCAATTCAGACCTGTTCCAGGGGGTATTGGATATGGATGAGAACGGCTACCTAAAAACCAGGCCCGACAGCACAGCCACCAATATCCCCGGGGTATTCGCCTGCGGGGATGTCCAGGACCACGTCTTTCGTCAGGCCGTAACAGCCGCAGGAACAGGATGTATGGCAGCCCTCGAGGCCGAACGCTTTCTGGCTGCACAGGCTGATTAATAGAAGTATTGCAATTCTTAAATTTTTTTGAGCAGGGAGTGATTCTCTGCTCATTTTTTTTTTACCTTTCCTGCCTGTTTGCAGCACACCCCCTCGAACGGTATAGAGCTTAGTTGTTTTGAGACGATTTCTGGAGAAGAAGTGCATTTTTTGTATAGAGAAACCAACCAAAACCAAATCTTATGAGAAAGATTACTCTCCTTATTGCGATGGTGTTATTCGCAAGCCTGGGACTTCAGGCACAAATTGATGCGATCATCGGCACCGGTACCACTGCCAATGGTGTTTATGATTACCCGGCACCTTACGGGAACTACTGGTGGGGAGCCCGCCACCAGATGATCATCCCGGCCTCAGAAATCTATGCAGGGGGCGGAATACCCGGAAACATACTCGCGCTGGGGTTTAATGTAGCCACCGTGTATGGTACTCCCCTGCAGGGATTTGAGATGAAGATTGGCACCACCACGGCTACCACTATCTCTACCTGGCAAACCGGCCTCACCTCTGTATTCACCGCTGCAGCCTATACCGAAACCACAGGCTGGAATATGCACACCTTCAGCCAGCCATTTTTCTGGGACGGGGTAAGCAGCCTGATCATTGAAACCTGCTTTAACAACAGCAGTTACACAGGCAATGCGCAGACTTACTACACCAACACAGCATACACCTCCACTGTAGAGCGACACGCAGACATAGCCGGTGTGTGCACCGATCCCACGATCAGCAGCACCCATATGATCCGCCCCAATATGAAGATCACCTTCTCCCCCAACCAGGGCGTGGATGCCGGGATAGCCAGCATTGTGGAGCCCACCACGCCTTCCAGCCCGGGGCTGAACAATGTGCGCGGACTGCTCCGCAACTATGGCCAGGATACCATTACCAGCGTGAACCTGGGATGGTCGGTGAACGGCACAGCCCAGACCGGACAAATCTGGACTGGAAGTCTTGTCCCTCAGGCTGCCGACACTGTCCTGCTTGGATCCTTTAATTTCCCCACAGGGGTGCATAGCATTTCCGCCTGGACTTCAATGCCCAACAATATGGTGGACTCCAATGCCTTCAACGATACGGCCACCACCTCTGTCATCTTCTGCAATCTTTACTCAGGAAACTATAGCATTGGCGGAGCCGGCGCTGACTTCCCGGATATTACTTCTGCGATCAACGGACTGGCCAGTTGCGGGATCAATGGGCCGGTGACCCTGAACATCAACAGCGGCACCTATAATGAGCAGATCACAGTCCCGGAAATTCCCGGCGCCAGCGCGATGAATACCATTACCATTCAATCCACCACAGGAAATGCCGATGATGTTACCATTGCACATACGGCCACCGGAACCAACCACACCTTCCTTTTTGATGGCGCAGATTATGTTACCCTTCAAAATGTTACCCTGGAAGCCAATGCGGCCTCCAGCGCAAGGGTTGTTGTATTGGGGGGAGGTGCTAATTTCAATGTCATCTCAGGTTGTAAGATCATCAGCAACCCCCTGGCCAGAACCAGCTCCCTCAGTGCAGGAATTTATGACAACTCCGGCCTGGATGAATATAACATCATTATCAACAATGAAATAGAAAACGGATACTATGGAATCTATATCTACGGGAGTTCCACCGCCACGCTGCAGGCAGGCATTATCATAGAGGACAACACCCTGAATGGATTCTACTATTACGGCATCTATGGCTATTATCTGCAGGCACCCAAGATCAACCACAATACCCTGGCGAACCATACCTCATCGGGCTGGACCTACGGGCTTACCTGCGGATACTGCCAGAACGAACAGGAGATCATCGGAAACAGGGTGAACCTGTTTGGCACAAGCACTCAGTATGGGCTGCGCGTTTATTATTGCACCGCCACCGACAGCACTATGGGACTGGTAGCCAACAATATGGTCAGCATTACCGGCAGCGGTACCTCTACCAATTATGGCCTTTACTGGTATTATTCCAATTACCAGAATTATTATCACAATAGCGTGAATATGGCCGCCGGTGCTTCGGGTTCCTATGCCAGTTACATTTATTACGGCAGCAACTCAAACAGTATGAACAACCTCTTCTGCAACAATGTGGGAGGTTCTGCTGTATATCTGGCCGGCACACCCCTCTTCCTTTCCGATCACAATAATTATTATACCACAGGCAGTACCCTTGGATATTGGGGAACAAATGTGGCCGACCTGCTTGCCCTGCAAACCGCCTCAGGCCAGGATCTCTATTCCGTCAGTCAGGACCCGGTGTTCTTCCAGCCCCACGCCCTCTATCCGGGCAGTGTTTCATTGGATAATCTGGGAACTCCGGTACCGGAAGTATCGGAAGACATTGATGGCAACGTACGCAGCCTGACCACCCCGGATATCGGTTGTGTGGAATTTACTCCACCCCAGGACGATGCAGGCATTGTTTCCATCGACTCCCCCACCAACCCTCAGGGGCCCGGATTGCAGACCATCAGCGCCAGCCTGAAGAATTATGGTCTGGTGAACCTCAACACCTGCAACCTGAACTTCTCTGTCAATGGCGGACCGGTGTTCTCTACCCTGTGGGTAGGAAACCTTTCCCCGGGTGGCGTGGATGGACCCAATACCATCGGCACCTATAACTTCCCCTACGGCACACACACCATTAAGGTATGGACTTCTGATCCCAACCTGCAGCTGGATGGAAATGCCATCAACGATACAATGGTGATGATCCTGAATGTGTGTGACATTCTGAATGGAACCTACAGCATCGGCGATACCAGCCTGGGAGCGGATTACCCCAGCTTCACGGCAGCCCTGAGTGATATGCAGACCTGTGGTGTTTCCGGCAATGTCACTTTCAATGTAGCCTCAGGAACCTATAACGAGCAAATTACACTGACAGAAATCGCAGGTGCCAGCGCCTCCAACCGGATTACCTTCCAATCGGCTACCGGCAATGCTGCCGATGTAAGCCTCACTTTCACCGCCAGCAGTACCAATAACTACACCGTGAAATTTGATGGAGGTGACTATTTCAGCCTGCAGAATATGACCATTGAAGCCAATGATGTAATGTATGCCAGGGTCATTGAAATTACCAATGGTGCACATTATAACATCATTTCAGGCTGTGTGATCATTTCTAATCCTGCCGCGCGCACCAGCTCCAGCTCAGCCGGTATCTATGAAGGGAGCAACAGCAACGACAATTTCAATGTGATCGCCAACAATCAGATTTGGAACGGTTACTATGGGATCTATTCTTATGGAAATGGCACCGCTTCTCTGCAGCAAGGCACCATTATTGAGAATAATCTTGTGCAAGACTTCTACTATTACGGAATCCATTTGTACTATCACCTGGCTCCCAAAGTCAATGGAAATGAAGTCTACAACCACAGCTCTGCTGGTTTTCTGTATGGCTTGAGTTGTTCTTATTGCCAGGAAGATATGGAGATGCAGAAGAATAAAGTCGTCGTCACAGGAAGCAGCACACAATACGCTTTCAGGGTTTATTACTGCACCGGCACAGCCCAGGCAATGGGCCTGGTGGCCAACAATATGATCGTGGTGAATACTCCCGGCAGTACAATGACGAATTATGGTGCTTACTGGTATTATTCCAATTATCAGCGCTACTACCACAATACTATACATATGGTAGGTGGAGGAACCACAGCACGGCCGCTTTATCTGTATTACGGCGCCAACAGCGAGACCGTGAATAACATCTATTCCAATGCGGGCAATGGATATGCTTTGTATGCTTATGGCACCCCTGTGGTGGTGAGTGATTACAACAACTACTACACGGCCGGTGCCACCCTGGGCTACTGGGGAACATTGACCACCAATCTGGCAGCCTTGCAGGCAGCAAGCGGAATGGATACGAACTCGGTGAGTGTCAATCCACAGTATGCCTCACCTACCGTTATGGTGCCGGGAAGCTTCTCGCTGAATGACCTGGGAACACCCCTTCCGGATGTGATGGATGACTATTTCGGCAATCCAAGAAGCCTGACCAATCCCGATATGGGATGTGCCGAGTTTACTCCGGCACAGGTTGATGCCGCCCTGCTTTCCTGGGATCTGCCAATGGGCAGTGCCTGCGGACTCTCCCAGAATGAAACCGTCATTGTATCCGTCCAAAACACCGGAATTACCGCCATTACCAATGTTGGGGTCACCTATTCCATTAATGGGGGGACTACCTTTACCACTCCTGAGATCATAGCCGGTCCTATTGCCCCCGGAGATACCGTGACACATACCTTCAACCAGACAGCGGATATGTCTGTCTATGGTACCTACAACTGTGTAGCAGCGGTGAGCCTCACCGGCGATGGCAATCCGCTGAATGACTCCGCCTTCATTATGATTACCAATATTCAACCGGCGGACTCTTTCCCCTACGTACAGAACTTCGAAACCTTTATTCCCGGCGCCCCCGGTACTTTTATGGATGACTGGGTTGCCGAACCCGCCACCGGCTTCCGTTGGGAAGTCCAGACAGGAGGAACTTCCTCCACACTCACAGGACCACTGGGCGATCATACAACCGGAAGTGGAGTATACGTCTATACCGAAGCAAGTTCAGGAGTCCAGGGAGATATCGCTACCCTGACCACGAAGTGCCTTGATCTGTCCAGCCTGACAGCTCCGGAAATTCGTTTCTGGTACCATATGTATGGCAGTGACATCAACAAACTGGCTGTGGAAGTGCTGGAAACCGGGATATGGACAGAGGTGTTCAGCCTGCTTGGCCCACAGCATCCTGCCCAGGCTGATCCCTGGCTGGAAGCCGTGGTACCCTTGATCAATCACAGCAATGCGGAAAAGATTCGCTTTAAAGTTACCCGTGGTTCCAGTTTCAATGGCGACGTAGCCATCGATGATATCAAAATCCAGGAAGCACCCCAGTTTGAAGCCGAACTGATGGAGTTTACCGGTCCCTTTGGCGGCTGTGACCTTGGCAACGAAACCGTATCCATTAAAGTCACCAACCGCGGTGCGATGAATATCCAGGGAACAATGCTGGCCACCTACCACGTGGCCGGTGCCGCCACTGCAGTAACGGAAACCATTCCGGATACCATCGCCCCCGGCGATACCCTGGTTTACGCCTTTACCACTCCCCTGAACCTGATGGTTAGCGGCGACTCCACTTTCCACCTCACCGGTTACATCACCCTGGCCAATGACCCTGATCCAAGCAATGACACCGCATACTGGCAGGTAAGTTCCCGCGTGAGTTCTCCCGCGCCCATCGCTACCCACGTCACGATTCCTTACGGAACCAGTGCCACTCTGGTAGCAGGCAGTACGGGTGCAAACCAGGTCTTCCTGTGGTACGACAGTTTACACAGCGCCCAGTCACTGCACGCTGGTGATACCTTCGTGACACCCCCATTGTATATGAATACCGTGTATTGGATCGAAGCCGAATGGGGATTCCCCATCAGCAGCCAGGTATTTGGGCCGGGCAGTGTCACCAGTTTGTATGTGCCTTGCTATGGATGGTACGACTACAGTTGGAGCGCCTCCATTTATGAAGCAAGTGAGCTTGGCTTCTCCGGACAAATTGATACCCTGGCATTTTATGTGAATAACACTGTGTCGAACTTCACTATGCTCAATCAGCTGGTCTTCCTCGGAACTACTTCCGACAATCAATTCTACAACACCAGTATGCTGGATACCACCCAGCTTGATCTTGTATTCAGCGGCAATGTCAGCTGGAATCCGGGTTGGAACTACATCCCCCTGAGCAGTTCCTTCAACTACAATGGCAGCGACAACCTCATCCTTTATTGGGAAAACTGGGATGGCTCCTACACTAGTGGTTACCCCAGTTTCTCCAGTACACCGGTTACCGGAAATAAATGCAAGTACAACTATGCGGATGGTGCTATGCCCGGCCCAGGAAGTTACTATGCAAACCGCGCCGATATAGCCTTCTTCGGAAATATGATTTCCGGCGGAAATGGCTGTCCTTCTGCCAGGGTTGCCGACAGCGTATATGTGATCCAGCCTACCGTGCTGGTGAATGCCGGCAACGACACCAGCATCTGCCTGGGCGACAGCCTGCAGATGAATCTGACTGCCACAGGTGGGGTTACCCCTTACACCTATAGCTGGAGCCCGGCTGGTAGCCTGAACAATGCCAGCATCGCCAATCCGGTGGCCAGCCCCATCACCAACACTACCTATTCCGTCACCGTGACCGATCAGAATGGAGATACCGGCACCGATGACATCATTGTATTGGTGAACCCGGGTCCCAATGTGAACCTGGCCAATATCCCCGATATCTGCATCAATTATGCTCCCTACACCCTCACCGAAGGCTCGCCGGCCGGAGGGGTCTATTCCGGACCCGGTGTAAGTGCAGGTGTCCTTAACCCGGCAGTGGCAGGTTCCGGAACCCATACCATCACCTATATCTACACCGACCCCTTGACGGGTTGCAGCGGCTCGGCCACCAATACCGTCTTTGTGGATTTGTGTATCGGTTTGGAGAACCTCACCAATGGCCTGGGATTGAGTGTTTACCCCAACCCCAGCAGCGGCCTGGTACTCGTCACCCTCTTCAGTGATGAGAGCGATGTCACCCTCAGCCTTATTGATGTGACCGGCAAACTGATCCTGGAGAAAAACCTGCTCAATACCCGTGGGCTGATGCGGAAAAGCCTCGACCTGAGCCATCTGGCACAAGGCGTTTACTACCTCCGCCTGCAGGGAGAAGAGCACAGCAAAGCCGTGAAACTCATTCTGCACGAATAATTACTCTTGTATTATAAGCCAAGAGGCTGCTTCCCCGGAGGCAGCCTCTTTTTTTTCTATTAATCCCGATCAGCTATTCCACACGAGAAAAAAATTTATTTAGAACAAATACAAATAGAGCAATTAATGCCCTATATTTGACTTGGTTTAGCAGCACATTCTATGTCAATGGTTCGAACGCTTTGTTCGTTTTATGCCTCAGGGCAGAAACAACAAAAAAAAAGTAAGCTTAAGCAGTATCCTGTCCTGCCTCTCTTTATGATGGATGAGGGTTTCTTCCCGCTCAGCATTTCCCTTCATCGCCTTAAGCGATCCTTCCTCAGGGAAGTGCGAGACTACTAAAGCACGCTGCCTTTCATTTCCATAGCTGATTCCGGGCTTCCACAAAGCCAACATCTCCTCTGCACACTTCCATCCTGATACAAAGTATTCACAGACTAAGAATACCTTTTCAATCAACCTAATAACTAACCTAATCTGAACGCTTTATGAACACAATGCGACCCTTTCTGAGCACCATTCTGTTGCTGGTGACGATGAACCCTTTCCTTATGGCCGCCGTCTGGCGTGTGAACAACACCCCTGGCAGCTCTCCGGATTATACCAG
Source organism: uncultured Lentimicrobiaceae bacterium (assembly GCA_964590645.1). Taxonomy (GTDB): domain Bacteria; phylum Bacteroidota; class Bacteroidia; order Bacteroidales; family JAGNHN01; genus JAGNHN01. Next base: position 31,256 of record CAZPYJ010000024.1, on the reverse strand, counting down.
TATCCAGGCGGCCCACGATGCCAGTACCACCCAAAATGGAGATACACTCTACGTGGAAGGTGCACACACCTCTTATGGTTACCTGAGCTGCACAAAGTCGCTCGTCATCATCGGTACAGGATATTTCCTGAATGAAAACCCCCAGACACAGGCAAATACGGTGCGGAGCTTCCTGGATGGAATCTACTTCTATGTCGGCAGTCAGGGTTCCACAGTCAGCGGCATCTCCGCTTCTAATTTTTACCTATATGATTCTGACATTACCATTGAGCGATGCCATATTGCTAACCAATATGCAATTCAGTCATTGGCAAGTAACCTCTCCAACATCATCATCCGTCAGAATTATCTGGGATACTATCTTCACACTCCCACCATTGCTTTCTCGTATGACTGCAGCAACATACTAATTACCAACAATATCATCACAGGTTACATTTCAAGCGGAACAGTATTCTCAGGCCTTATCCTGAATAATGTGATCAATGGGGGAATCACCGTCTACAATGCGGTGATAAAAAACAACATTCTTGCCTCCTACGGGGCTTTCACCAATTACAATAACACCTTCACCCATAACCTGGACTATTCCACTTCATTTGGAACCCAGAATGGCAACCAGTCGAATGTGTCAATGTCAACCGTATTCGTGGGAACAGGAAGCACGGATGGCTACTACCAGTTAAAAGCAGGCTCGCCGGCGATCGGGGCGGGTGAAAACGCGGTTGACTGTGGCGTATTCGGGGGTGCCTATCCTTACGTCCTCTCCGGAATGCCATCCATCCCCTCCATCTATTACATTTCTGTTCCCTCCATTCCAACCAATGTGCTGGATGTCGCCATCCGGGCGAAAAACCATCAATAGGGCGTATCCTGTCTTCATCCTAATCTTACGAAAAAATGAACAGGCGCCAAAATCTGAGGGCAGCGGGTCCGCCCAGGCGGGCCGGGATCCATATTCCATTGATCCTGATCCTGCTCTTCGGCTTTAGCCTCTCCCAAGGCCAAAGCCTGCAAAAAATCGAATACTTCTACGACACAGATCCGGGGACCAGCCAGGGTATCATTGTCAATGTGAACCCCGGGACATCTCCCGACAGTCTCACCCTCCAGGCTGACATCTCAAGCCTCAGCGATGGGATACATACGCTCTTTATCCGTGTGCTGGACGACAGCAATCGCTGGAGTATGACCCACCGATACCCTTTCTTCAAAGTGGGTGCTCCCGGAGGCCTCAGCCAATTGGATCGCATTGCATTTTCGTTCAATACGGGCGGAAACGCAGGCAGTGGAACCCCTGTAGTACTTGCAGGCGGACAAACCCCCGATTCAGCGGGTTTTGTCTTAGGACTGTCTTCTCTCTCCCCTGGGATGAACACCTTGTTCCTGAGGGTAGCCAATTCCGATGGGAAATGGAGCCAGACGCTTTTCAGGACTTTCTTTAAGCTCGTTGTACCCGCTGCTGCAACCAGTATTGAAAGTGTGGAATACTTTTTCAGTAGCGACCCGGGCCTGGGGCAGGGAATGCAAGCCGCTTTCAATAGTGGCAACGACAGCCTGAGCCTGGCCATTGATATCAGTGGACTCTCTCCGGGTTTCCATTCCGTTTTCTTCCGAAGCAGGGATGCCCTGGGCAGATGGAGCCACACCGCAACCCGAAGTTTCCTGAAGCTTGTATTGCCCTCCCAAGCCGCGAATCTGAGCACATTGGAATACTATTTCGACAGCGACCCCGGCCTGGGCCAGGGAATGCAAGCCGCTTTCAATGGGGGAAGCGACAGCCTGAATCTGACCATTGATGTGAGCGGCCTGAGCCCTGGCTTCCATTCGCTTTTCTTACGGGGCAAAGATGTCGAGGGAAAATGGAGCCATACCACCGCCAGGAGTTTCGTGAAAATGCCCTTGCCATCCCCTTTGGCAAACCTCAGGCGAGTGGAATATTTCATTGACCAGGATCCAGGATTGGGGAATGGCAATCCGGTCAGTCTTCCCGGTGATTCAAGCCTGGCGGATGTCCTTTTTCAGATTCCCCTGGATTCTATCGCCGATGGCTTCCATACCCTTTTTGCGAGGGCAGAGGACCAGAATGGCAGGTGGAGCCAGACGGAACGAACGACCTTCTATAAATACGCCCCGCCAGCCTTGCCTTCAGACCTGCTTGCTGCGGAGTACTTTTTCGACAGCGATCCGGGCTTCGGACAGGGAAATACCATTAACCTGAACAGCGGCCCCACCCTGCCTTTTTTTGCTTTCCAACCCGATCTGCAAGCCCTGAATTACGGGCAGCATATCTTGTTTGTCCGCATCAGGAATGCAGAAGGAGAATGGAGCCTGACAAAAGCTGATTCTATCTTCTACTATCTCGACTCCCTTCCTACTGCCTCCCTCAGTGGCCCGCTGGAAGTATGTCTGTCAGATTCAGCATTGTTCACCGTCAGCCTGACCGGAACCCCTCCCTGGCAGTTGATCATCGACCGGGGATATGATACGATTACGGCCTCCGGAATTGCCAACTCACCCTTTACCTTCTATGCCGCGCCTGCCACCCCGGGGCTTGCCACGGCCCGTATCCTGGAAGTATCCGACCAGTTGTACACCGGCTTATACACCGGACTTCCCATCGAATATTTTGTACGGGGCCTCCCGGATGCGGCCGGACCCATTTATGGATCTGCAGACCATTGCGAGGGCCTGACGGAAGCTGTGTATTGGGCAAACTATGTAACGGGAGCCAGTGCCTATACCTGGACGCCTCCCCAGGGGACGGTGATCCTGCAAGAAGGAGCCAATTCCTATGGGGTATGGGTTCGCCTGGGGATTGGCGGGAATTTCGTGCAAGGGAGCCTGTCATTCTCCGGCAACAATCACTGTGGGCACGGACCGGCTTCTGTCTTGAATATCCGGATGCATCCTTACCCGGTGGTGGATGCTGGGCCGGACATCCTGGCCGATTACGGTGATACCATCAGCCTGAACCCGGCAGTCAGCGGTGGCACCCCCCCCTATCACTACCAATGGCAACCTTACTGGTGGTTCCACCAAAGCAATGTGGCAAATGCATCATTGGTGGCATCCAGCAGCGCGGCATTGAGCCTGAGTGTAACCGACAGCATTGGATGCACCAGCACCGATGGACTCTTCTTGTATGTGGGTCCGCAAACAGAGGCAAGGGTTTCCGGGATCGTTGCTTACGATAACAGCGACGGGACACTCCTGGAAAATACCCTGGTCAGGCTGCTCGGGCCCACGGAAAGGGATAGTGTGCTGACGACCCCTGCCGGGAACTATTTATTCGACAGTCTGGGCGCCGGGAGCTATTATCTGAATGCAGCGCCCGCAAAGGCCTGGGGAGGCGTGAATGCCACAGACGCGCTCCTGATTCTCAAGCATTTCGTTGATTCAGCTCATCTGGGGGGGCTCAGACTCCGCGCGGCCGATGTGAACGGAAGCGGCTATATCAATGCCGTGGATGCACTCTGGTGTGCCCGACGATTTACGGGCCTGGATACCACTTTCCCTATCGGGGATTGGATCAGCGAGGAAGCCTCTTTCTATACCCCCGGCATTGGAGATTACCCTGTCGATATCAAAGTGATTTGCAGCGGTGATGTGGATGGATCGCATCAACCCGGGAAGAAAGCGGCAGGGAATACCCAGCTTGCCATTGAAGGTGAAATCAAACTCAGCGGGGATATTTATCAGCTTCCCGTCAAAGTGGGGAATCCAATGCGAATCGCTGCGGTATCCCTGCACCTCATAGCCCCCCGGGGTATCCAAATCCTGAATGCTGAAATGCCTGAGGAGCGGAGTGGCGAACTGATCTTTAATGCATCCGGATCTGACATCCGTATTGCCTGGTTTAGTTTAGAAGCGCTGCATCTCGAAAGAGGCGATGTGCTGATGAACCTTCAGATAAAGGCAAATGGCATCCTATCTGGAAATTGGAGATCAGGTATGGAAAGTAGTATTGCCGGCCCCGATGGGAAATCTCTCGATCAGGCTATCCTGCTGCTTCCCTCCCTGGAAGGCGATGAAGTTCCCTTTGCACTTGAAGCCCTCTATCCCAATCCCTGGAAAGAGGAAACCCTCCTCCGCTTCAGTCTGGCAGAGGCTGCACAAACGGAGATTACACTGATGAATGCAGGCGGACAGATTTCAGGAGTACTCTATTCGGGATTGCATCCTCCAGGGGTACACGAAGTAAAAATCCCACGCGGAAAGCTGGCCGCAGGCTTCTACATCTGCCGCTTCACGGCCAGATCAGCCTCATACCAGTTCGAAGAAAGCAGAGAAATGATCCTCTTGCCGTAAACGCACAGCAAGACACTAAATGAAAAGAGACAGAGGCTGCTTCCACGGAGGCAGCCTCTGTTTTTTTGAACAAACAGGAAATGTGCTGCTTCACATCTGCCGTGACAGATGTGTATAGATTTCAGAATGAAGTCCTTGGAATATATTCAGGAAACGACTATATTTATCCCCCATAATCAAACCCCGCCATAATGAAGCCCGCTTTTCCTCCCCTCCTTTTTTCAGTCCTTATGACGATCATCCTGTTTCCCCTCCCTGCGCAAAAACCGCTGCCTGATGATAATGCCCGTGCAGTATATAAGACAGAGGTTCTTAAAGCAGGTAAAGGTGTTCTGAGCCTGAACGGCAACTATACCATAGGAGGCAATTCGCCGGATTATAATACCATAAATGAGGCGATACAGGCATTGGATTCACTGGGTGTCTCAGGAACTGTCATTTTTGACATTGCGAGTGGAACCTATCCGGAACAGATCAGTATGCAGGAAGTGAGCGGAGCCGGACCTAATCAGCGGATTGTCTTCCAGTCTGCCAGCGGACAACCAAATGACGTAGTCATTACCTTTATTGCCGCAGATAGTTGCAACTATACCTGGCGTCTGGATGGTGCGGACTATGTGTCCTTAAAAAACCTTACACTCCAGGCCAATGACCTTATATATGCCCGTGTAATTGTACTTCAGAATGGGGCAGACCATAATCACATTGATAACTGCAATATTATCTGTCACCCTCTTGCACAAAGCTACGGAGCATCAGCCGGCGTTTATGATGCCAGTGGACTTGACCAATTTAACATCATTACCAATAACAGTATCTTTAATGGGCTCACCGGCATTGAATCTTACGGAGATGATATATTCTTACATCAAGAGGGTATGATCATCGAAAACAACACCATAATAGATTACCATCATACCGGTATTCATCTTCGCCATCAGATGGCTCCGAAAATCAAGGGAAACAAGGTAGTAAGCAATCCACTGAATGGATCGGCTTCAGGAATTAAAGTGAAATTCATTTCCAGCCAGATTGAAATCCTTGCAAACCAGGTCATTCTTCAGGGTACAGCCGGTCTGACCGGCATTGAAGTTTATTCAGCTGTCAGCCCTGATTCCGCACGGGGATTAATCGCAAATAATATGATCTCTATTCTTTCATCTTCAAATGCTACGCATACAGGAATTTATTGCTATTGTCCCAGTCATCAGCGCCTGTATCATAACAGTGTAAATATTCTGTCGGGGAGCGGCAGCTCCAAAGCAATGTATCTTCTAGCAGGAGACAATAATGACTTGCTGAACAACATCTTTTGCAATACAGGTGGGGGTTACGCAATTTACACGACCGGATCCACATTTACCCTGAGTGATCATAACAATTATTACAGCAATGGAAATAATCTTGGATACTGGTCGGGGAACGTATCTGATATAGTGGCCCTGCAAACGGCATCAGGAATGGACCTAAACTCTGTCAGCCTTGATCCTGTTTATTTTTTATCTGAGTGGCTCTATCCTACCAACCCAAACCTGGACAATCTCGGAACGCCCCTGCCCGATGTTACAACAGATTTTGAAGGAGAGGCGCGTAATTTAATCCAGCCGGATCTGGGTTGCCTGGAGTTTATGGTTACGATGGATGATGCAGGGGTTTACGCATTACTCAATCCTGACCAACTGATCCTTCCAGGCTTTTACGATTTCACCGTTAGGATTAAAAACTACGGGCAAGACAGTCTTCTCAGTTGCATAATCCATTATTCAATTCAAGGTGGAATTACAGACTCGGTCTTCTGGACAGGATTTCTCCTTCCTGATAGCATTTCAGACAGCATATCAATTGGAAGTCACCATTTTCAAGCAGGAAACCATCTGATTAAAACCTGGACTTCATCACCTAATGCCAACCTGGATGAAAACCCGAAGAATGACACTTTAGTGGTTTGGATCAAAGCTTGCAACCTTGTCCAGGGAACCTATACCATCGGGGACACTGTCCTGGGGGCAGATTTTCCCACGTTTCAGGCTGCCGTCGATTTTCTTTCCTCCTGCGGTATTAATGGAGCGGTCACTTTCCTCATTGACAGTGGCAACTACGAGGAACAAGTGGTGATACCGGAAATACCTGGTGCCGACAGTTCCAGGCGAATTGTTTTCCGCTCTGCCAGTGGAGTGGCCACCGATGTGATCCTTACATACCCGGTAAATGATGCTGAATACAACTATGTGCTGAAACTGGATGGTGCCGATTTCATTTCCCTAAACCATATTTCCGTGGTACTGGATTCTGCTTCAATTCTTGGAAATAGCCTCATTCTGGAGAAGGGAGCAAACCATAATACATTCCAGGGATGCGCTTTAATGGCGCCAGAAACAGCAAATCCTGAAATGAGCATTGTGTACTCGGGCAATACTGCTGATAACGATAACTGTTTTGACAGTTGCTATTTCTTTGGAGGGTATAATGCAATCAGAATCATCGGTCCACCCAAAATGGAAACCGGATACATATTCTCTGATTGCATTATTGAGAATTGGCACTATTGCGGAATATGGTTCAGGTATCAAAACGGAATTCAACTCATCAGAAATCAGATCCGAAACCGATCTTCCCTGGGACTCTATCACGGTGTGAATGGCGAATATTCCAAGGGTTCTATGGATATTTCATACAACATTATTCAAGTACAAGGGTCAGGGTATGGCAATGCCCTGAAGTTGTTTTCTATCCCCGGAGACAGCAGTACACCTATGGTGATTTATAACAATGTATTCACCGGAAGCCAGGGATCCCATTCGGATGTGGTACACATAAGAGAAGCACATCCCATATTTTTTCATCACAATACCATACAGAATTTTCATCCAAGTGAAACTACATCAGCCTTGAAATTGCAGGTTAATTCGCCGTTTCGAATGGAGAATAACCTGATTACCTCGACCAAGGGGCTGGTCATTCTTCTAATGACCTGTCAAAACTACGGGATAGAATCTGCGGAAAAAAACATCTATTATACCGGGGGGCCGGAAATGGTTGGCGTCTTTCTGTTAGGATTTCTAAGTACTCTACCGGATTGGGTTGCATTTTCAGGGGTCGATAGTACCTCAGCCTTCCTGGAGCCGGGGTACACTGGTTTGAACTTACGCGTACCCTCATCCGGACTCATTAATAATTATTGCAATCCGATCCCCTGGATTACAGATGACATACTAGGTCTTCCCAGATCAGTGTCTCCGGATCCCGGTGCCATTGAATTTGATCCCTATGATTATGAAGCCGAGTTGGTTGATATCATCTCCCCTGTCGGTGGCTGTGGACAAACTACAGATAGTGTAAGCATACGGATTCTGAATAAGGGTGGACATATCATTACAAACAGCCTGGAAGCGTGTTTTCAAATGGAAGGAGACAGCAATCTATACTGCGATGATATCTTGACTTCCTTTGATACGGGAGATACCATCCTCTTTACCTTCAGCCATCCTTTGAACATTCAAACCGCTACCGACACCATTTTCCGGATTAGAAGCTGGATTAGCCTGGCCTCAGATCCTGTGTGCGAGAATGACACCACAAGTTGGTTCGAGATACCTTCGCTCGTCATCCCGGAGATTCCAAAGGTTCAAGCTGCCTATGTAAATGCTGGAAATCCTGCCTCCTTATCCGTCCTGAACACCAATCCCTACTTTGCTTACCGCTGGTACAGCGATTCCCTATCCCCCATCTATTTGAGCATCGGTAACACCTATCAAACACCACCACTCTTTTCCACTACCGTATATTATGTTGAGTCGGTTGATGGCTATGGCCCTTCCAGTATTAGCACCGATCTGTCCGGCGTGGACTGGTCCAAAGGATGTATGTTTGACCTGCACCCACAACTTCCGATGGTGATTGATGGTTTCGGCTTTGAGTCTTTTGGCGGCAGTGCTGTGGATATCTACTACAAGAACGGAACCTATTCCGGATTTGAAAACGACAGCAGTGTATGGACATTTCTGGGCACTTACCCTTTCACGACCACAATGGGCAATGCCTTGGTAATGATAGACAAACTAAACCTGAATCCCGGACAAACGTATGGACTCTATCTCACCAAAAATTCCGGAACAATGCAGCACTCATTCGCAACCAGCACCAATCAGCAATACCAGAATTCTCAACTTCAAATCAGTTTAGGCGCAGCATTGAATCAGCATTTTGCCACAGTTAACCTCAACAGGGTTTGGAATGGAACGATTTTTTACACTTCCGGAAACGGATGCATCAGCCCGAAAGCACCAGATTCAGTGTATGTAAGCTATCCCATCATTCACGTAAACCTTGGGAATGATACTGGGATATGCCTGGGAGATAGCATACAATTGATTGCCAATGCCAGCGGAGGCAATGGAGTTTATTCATACACCTGGAACCCTTCCAATAGCTTGAATAGCAGTAATATACAAAACCCCCTTGCGTTTCCACTGAGTACAACATCCTATACCGTAACCCTCACAGATGCGAATGGAGACACAGGATCAGATGGGATCATTGTCACAGTTCATCCTCTGCCTGTAGTCAGTTTCAACCTGCCCGTGGATACCGTCTATAAATTCGATGCACCCTTCACTCTTACCGGAGGCAGCCCGGTTGGAGGAACCTATTCAGGCCCCGGGGTCAGCGGTGGAATGTTTCATCCGGCCTGGGTCGTACCAGCCCAGACCTATACTATGATTTATACGTACACCAATCCTATCACAGGATGTATATCACAGGCTACCGCGGATATTTTTGTCAGAATCTGGGCTAACACCACAGAGGAATCTATAAGAGAAGTCATCTGTATCTTCCCAAATCCAAGCCAGGGTAGTATCACCATAAGCGTTCAGGCCCCTGAAGGGCTCATCCGACTAAGCCTGCTCGATCCAACCGGGAGGATGCTCCTGGGAAAAAACCTGCTGAATACCCACGATAAAACAAGCCATAGGCTGGATATGAGCAGTTTCCCGGCAGGGGTGTATTTTATCCATCTGCAAGGAGAAAATCATAACAAAGCCGTGAAACTCATTCTGCACGAATAAGTGCACTCGCATTGAATGCAAAGAGGCTGCTTCCACGGAGGCAGCCTCTTTTTTAAACCCAGGCTGGAAATTCAATTTGCATATCTGTCAATTTTTTTGTATAGTGTTGGAAACCAATTCTATTAAATTATGAAAGACAGAGCTTATTACATTGAGAAGTTTTCAGCAAAACTGAAGGAATGGGATGCAGACATCTCAAAACTGGAAGCCAAAACGGAAAAAGCCTCCGCATCACTGAAGTCGGAGTACCGCAAACAAATGGATGAACTGAAACAGAAGAGGTCAGAAGCCCGGGCAAAACTTGCTGAGATTAAAGAGGACAACAGAGAAAACTGGGAAGCCATCAAGGAAGGATACCAGAAGAGCTGGGACGCCCTGGAATCTTCGGTGAACTATCTGCTGAGCAAAATGAGGTAAGTCCCCCACCCATACATCTCTGCAGCCGGCTTCCCTTCGGAGAGGGCCGGATGGGGGCGAAGGCATTCCATCTTAATTCGTACTTTTGGGAATTCCTAATACAAGGACTATGTCTGACTTCCCCACCTTGAAAGCCCTCTCTCCGCTGGATGGGCGCTACCGGAAAAAAACCGCTGCCCTGGCAGCCTGCTTTTCTGAAGAAGCCATCATTCAGTACCGTATCCTGGTTGAGGTGAAGTACCTGAAAGCCCTCCTGCAGTTGCCCCTTCCCGGATTTTCAATGCCCGCAGCAGAGGTTTGGAAGACATTCGAATCGGGAAGTTTTTCAAAACAAGCCGCAGGAAGGGTAAAAGAAATAGAAAGGACGACCAATCACGATGTGAAGGCGGTAGAGTATTTCCTGCGGGAACAAGCCAGCGCTGCGGGAATGGACAATATCCTGAGCCTGATCCATTTTGGATTGACCTCTCAGGACATCAACAACACTGCCTTTCCGATGGCCCTCAGAGATGCCTGGCAGGAAATCCTGCGCCCGGTAATCAAAGCCGTGATCCAATGCCTGATAGAATACAGTGAAAAATGGGCCGATATCCCTATGCTGGCCCGCACCCACGGACAGCCTGCCTCTCCCACCCTATTGGGCAAAGAGGTCTATGTTTTTGCAGAACGGCTGCAACATCAACTTGACCGCCTGGAAAACATTCCCTTCAGCGGGAAGTTTGGTGGCGCCACCGGCAACTTCAACGCCCACCATATTGCTTTCCCCGAGATCGACTGGCCTGCTTTTGCAGATGGCTTTCTGGAAAAAGACCTTGGCCTCCAGCGACAGCAAACCACCACCCAGATTGAACATTATGATGACCAGGCTGCTTTTTTCGACGGGCTCAGCCGCATCAATACCATCCTGATCGACCTGGACCGGGATCTGTGGACGTACATCTCAATGGATTATTTCAAGCAGAAGATCCGCAGTGGAGAAGTGGGTTCTTCGGCAATGCCGCATAAAGTGAATCCCATCGACTTCGAGAATTCTGAAGGAAACCTGGGCATCGCCAATGCCCTCTTTGCCCATCTCTCTGCCAAACTCCCGATCTCACGCCTGCAGAGAGACCTGACCGACAGCACCGTGATCAGGAATATCGGGGTACCCCTCGGGCATAGCCTGCTGGCCTGGAAATCGCTCTTGAACGGCCTGGACAAACTCATTATTCACGAAGAGGCCATACAGGCAGACCTGGCCCATCACCCTGAGGTTCTGGCTGAAGCCATCCAGAGCATTCTGCGGCGGGAAGGCGTGGAAGATGCCTATGAGCAGCTGAAAGCATTGACCCGTACGCACGAGAAAATCGATGCACAGAAGCTGGCTCAATTTGCGGAGGGACTACCCCTTGAAGAACGGGTGAAGGAAATCATCCGCAATCTGAAACCAGAAAACTATACCGGGCTTCATCCCTGGAAGAAACATCTGCCCGGCACACGGCAATGAAAGAGGTGTTGCGGATATTACGGCTGGTGATGCCCCACTGGCCCCGGGTGCTGGCAAGCATCGGAGCCAACGGAATGTCGGCTGTCTTTTCCGTCATCGCCATCGGTGCCGTGATCCCTTTTCTGCAAGTACTGTTTGAAAGAGGCGAAAGCCCTGCGGCAGCCCCTGAAAAATTCGAATTGAACAAAGAGGCTTTGGTCGATTGGTTCAACTACCACTTTTCATCTCTTATCGAACAGCAGGGTGAACTGCGTACCCTTCTTTTTCTGAGCCTGGCAGTAATTGTCCTCTTTCTTATGAAGAACGCATTCTTCTATCTGGCACTCTATGTTTTGGCCCCTGTTCGCACGCGTATCCTTCGGGACCTGCGGCAACAGCTCTACCGTCGTTTTCTGATCCTGCCCCTCTCCTTCTATGCGGCAAGAAAAAAGGGCGACCTGATGTCGCGGGCCACCAGCGATGTGCAGGAAGTGGAATGGTCGGTGCTGCGCGGGTTTGAGCTCTTTTTTCGTGAACCGGTTTCCCTGCTTTTCTTTCTGGTCACTTTGATTATAATGAGTCCTGCCCTCACGCTCTTCGTTTTTGTACTCCTTCCCCTTGCCGCTCTGCTCATCGGCCGCATCGCCAGGAGTCTCCGCAAACGCTCGGGGAAGGCCCAGAACCTGCTTGGCCAATTGCTCAGCCTGGTAGAAGAAAGCATTGGCGGCCTGCGCATCATCCAGGCCTTTAATGCCGAAGCATATACCCGCAAGCGTTTCCAGCGGATCAACCAGGCATATACCCGTTTGCTGATCTCTATCAGTCGTCGCTCCGACCTTTCCTCCCCCCTGAGTGAATTCCTGGGTGTCCTGATCCTGGTTTCGGTGCTCTGGTTCGGAGGCAGAATGGTGATCGGGGAAAGCGCTGTGCTGGGCCCCGAGGTCTTCATTACCTACCTCATCATCTTCTCTCAGATGATCACCCCGGCCAAAAACCTGACCACCGCCTGGTACCAGGTGCAGAAGGGTGCTGCTTCCCTCGACAGGATAGAAGAAGTGCTGAAAGCAGAGGAGGTGATCACAGAAAAGCCCGATGCCCTCCTGGTTCAATATCCCGGAAAGGGAATTGTTTTCCGGAATGTGGGATTTCGGTATGAAGAAGAATGGGTTTTAAAAAATATTGACCTGGAGATCTCTTCCGGGAAAGTAGTAGCACTGGTGGGACCCTCCGGCGCCGGAAAATCCACCCTGGTGGATTTGATCCCACGCTTTTACGATCCGCTTGAAGGAGAGGTCTTGCTGAATGGGATCAAGCTGAAGGAATACCGCATCGACCAGGTCAGGGGGATGATGGGCATCGTTTCACAGGATACCATTCTATTCAATGAAAGTGTGTTTAATAATATCGCTTTCGGGCGGGATGATTTCACGCTGGAGCAGGTGCAGGAGGCTGCCCGCATCGCCAATGCCGAAGAATTCATCCTGGGAATGCAGGGAGGCTATGAGGCCAATATAGGCGACCGCGGGCACAAGCTGAGTGGGGGCCAGCGTCAAAGGCTCAGCATCGCAAGGGCGGTGCTCCGCAATCCTCCTATCCTCATCCTGGATGAGGCCACCTCAGCCCTGGATACCCAGTCGGAAAGACTGGTGCAGGAAGCAATGGAAAGAATTATGCAGGGCCGCACGGTCATTGTCATTGCACACCGGCTCTCTACGATCGAAAAGGCGGATATCATTGTGGTGATGGATCAGGGACGTATCGTGGAAAGAGGAAATCACCAGGAATTAATGAAAGCCCAGGGACATTACGCCAGGCTGCAAGCACTCAGCAACTTCCGTTAATCCATATTTTCAACGAAAGCACAGCAGGCTTTTTCCTATTTTTGTGCAAAATTTTTAAGATGGATCTTACAAAAATCCTTTCCATTACGGGCAAACCCGGATTGTACCAGATGATCGCCCAGACCAAGACCGGAATGGTCGTGGAATCCCTCGAAGACGGGAAACGCTTCACCGCCTTCGCCCACCAGCGCATCAGCTCCCTGGAAGAGATCAGCATCTTCACATACGGTGAAGATATGCCCCTGAAGGAGGTCTTTAAAAAAATGCAAGAACGCCTGCAGGATGCCCCGGCACCAGACCCCAAAGGATCGGATGCCGAGCTCACAGAGTTCTTCGGGGATATGGTGGAAGATTATGACCAGGAAAGGGTCTATCCTTCCCATATCCGCAAAATTCTCAGCTGGTATCAGCTGCTGACAGAGAAAGGAATGCTGGAGTTTGAGGAGGAGGAGAAGGAACAGGAACAGGAGAAGGATCTCCCTCCCCTCTCAGGGGAGGGCCGGGGAGGGGTCAAAGAGGAACAGGAGAAGGAACAGGGAGAGGAGCAAGCGCAAGAGCAAGAGCAAGAGCAAGAGCAAGAGGAAAAGACGAAGGCGGATGAAGAAAAAGCTGGCTGACCTGGAAGTCCGTTCCGTACGGCGCATCAACGAGCTGCACTATGTGATAGAGTATGCTGCAGAGGATGTGCAGGAGATGATCCCCGGACAATTCGTGGAGGTCCGTGCTCCGGAAAGCCGCGATGCCTTCCTGCGCCGACCTTTCAGCATTTATGACATCGACCCGGATAAGCATAGTTTTTTACTCCTGATCAAAGAAGTAGGCCCCGGAAGCCGGATGATCGGCCGGGCAAGGCCGGGAGATCAAATGAATGTGATGTACCCCCTCGGGAAGGGTTACAGCCTGCCGGAATCAGGTAAAGCCCTGATGGTGGGAGGAGGCTATGGCATTGCCCCAATGCGCTTCCTGGGAAGAAGGCTTCAGGAAAAAGGCATTTCGGCTGATACCCTCATCGGGGGGCGCTCCGCCGGGGATATTCTTGTAGCAAACGATTTTGAAAAATTCGGGGAGGTGCATATCACCACCGAAGACGGCAGCCTCGGCCTGAAGGGCCTGCTGACCCATCATCCTGCAATGGGTTCCAATATTGGCGACTACAGCATCATCTATGCCTGCGGCCCAATGGGTATGCTGAAAGCCGTGGCGGAACTGGCAGAAGCCGCCGGCATCCCCTGTGAAGTATCCCTGGAAAACACTATGGCCTGCGGCTTTGGTGTCTGCCTGAGCTGCATCACCGGAACCACCCGCGGAAATCTCTGTGTTTGTACCGACGGCCCTGTGTTCAATTCAAAAGAGCTCCTATGGCAAAGCTCAGTATAACAATCAATGGGATCGATTTTGTCAATCCGGTGATGACCGCCTCCGGAACCTTCGGCTACGGAGAAGAATACAGTGATTTTCTGGATCTTTCAAAAATCGGCGGCTTCGTTACCAAAGCCATCAGCGTGCAACTGAGAAAAGGGAACCCTTATCCCAGGATGGCGGAAACCCCTTATGGGATGCTGAACGCCATCGGCCTGCAAAACAAAGGGCTGGACTATTTTCTACACAATATTTACCCGCGCATCAGTAAGCTTCCCACCCGCATCATCGCCAATGTAGCCGAATCTACCATCGAGGATTATGTGGTGGTGGCGGAGGCCCTGAACGAACTGGACAGGGTGGACGCCCTGGAACTGAACATTTCCTGCCCCAATGTAAAAGAAGGCGGCCTGGCCTTCGGAAACTCCTGCCCGATGTCGGCAGCCGTTACAAGGGCCGTCAGGGAAGTGTATAAAAAACCGCTCTGGGTCAAGCTTTCTCCCAATGTAACGGATATCACAGAAATCGCCAAAGGGGTTGCGGATGCCGGCGCCGATGGCTTGTGCGTGATCAATACCCTGGTGGGGATGGCCATCAATGCGGAGACCCGCAAACCTGTGCTCAGCACCATCACCGGCGGCTTGTCCGGCCCGGCGATTAAACCTGTCGCCCTCAGGATGGTCTGGCAGGTGTCTAAAGCCGTGAACATCCCGGTGATTGGCATTGGCGGGATACGCAATGGCTTGGATGCCGTGGAGTTCCTGCTGGCCGGAGCCAGCGCGGTGCAGGTTGGCACTATGAACTTCATTGATCCCCGGGCTGCGGAAAAAGTAGCTGAAGAGATCAATGACTATTGTGAACGCCAGGGAGTGAAAGAAGTGAGCGAACTCATCGGCGCAATGCGGATGCCCTGATCAGAAACGCTGGGCCCGCATCATTGAGCGGACTTCCTCTGCCACCTTGCGGTTGTGCTCGAATGTCAGCTGGCGATAGTTCACCGCATCCACAATCGTCCCTATGAAACATAAGCCTGCGGTAAGCAGGTACAAAATGCCCATCCCAACCTGACGGATCAGAATGCGGTGGATTCCGGCGATGATGACAAAACCGAGCAGGCAGGTGATCAGGATCAGGGAAGGATCTTTCCGGCGGCTGCGGTAGATATTGGCAAAAAGTTGCGCCTCGTCTTCATTCATTTCGCCCATTAAGTGTTGCAGGTAGGCCATTTCTTCGCCTTCTGCCTCAGGAATGTACCGAATTGCTTGTGCCATAATACGTTTGATTAGGTTTTTGAAATATGAGGTGAATGGTTCTGCTTACAATGATCATCACTGCAGGAATACCCAGGGCGTGGGTTTGAAAGGACTGTACCGGATCGGCACGAAAAAGCCAGGCGATGCTATGGCCAAGGCCGCAGCCGGGACACCAGTGAAAGCCCAGGGCATTCAACGGACAAAGGGAAGCGTGGGTATTGGCCGGATCCATTGTGGCCATTAATAAAAGACCGATAATCCATACCAGAGCTTCCCACTTCTGCCACAGCAGGGAGGAAGCACGGGTAAAAAACAAGGACAATGCGGCATTCCTGTTCATAATACATCTCCCAGGATATTCACTTCAGGCTCCAGGAGGACTCCGAATTTCGTCAAAACTTTATCCCGCACAAAACGGGCCAGGGCCAGCACTTCATCCGCCCTGGCTCCACCCAGGTTCACCAAAACCAGGGCCTGCTGAGAATGCACGCCTGCATTGCCCATCCGGAAACCCTTCAATCCGCATTGGTCAATCAGCCAGCCGGCGGCCAGTTTTACCTCCCCCGAAGCCTGAGGATAGGCCGGCATTGAAGGATATTGCACGCTTAGCCGTGTATAAAGCTCGGAGGAGACGAGCGGATTTTTAAAAAAGCTCCCTGCATTTCCAAATTCAAGCGGATCGGGAAGCCTGGCAGTACGGATGTTCACCACGGCTTCCCGTACATCCTCAGGGCGGGGATGTGCAATCCCCAGGCGCTCCAGCTCATCGCGGATGCCTCCATATTGAATATGGACCTGCGGCAAGCGGCTCAACTTCAAACGCACACGGGTAATCAGATAACGATTTCTCTCTCGCTTAAAAAAACTATCCCGATAGGAAAATGCACATTCCTCCCTCGTAAACTCCTTCCATATCCCCTTCTTGGTATCAAAGGCTTTCAGGGAATGAAAGACAGATTCCAGTTCGATGCCATAGGCGCCGATATTCTGTACCGGAGAAGCCCCTGTGGAACCGGGGATCAGGGAAAGATTCTCCAGTCCGAAGGCTTTCTCCTGAAGGCATATTTGCACCAGTTTGTCCCATTCCATCCCTGCCCCGGCTTCCACCCATACTTCGGTTTTCCCGGCAGGCGTGAAATGCACAAAATCCATTGCCGGGTGCACGACCGGCCCGGGGGGATCGGCAGCAAACAGGAGATTGCTGCCCCCGCCGAGGATGAGGGTATGCGCTTTAAAGAAAACACCCTCCTGAAATAAAGCCTCCACATCCTGCTCCGATTCCGCAAGGAAATAATCCTTTGCCCGGGCAGACAATGCAAAGGTGTTGCAGTGGCTTAGATCAAAATCCTTAGAAACAATCATTATGCATCCGGTTTCAAGCCCAACAAATGTCCGTCAAACTTTACAAAACAAATGGTAAAGCGTATATTTGTGCCTAAAGATAACGGATTTCAAACCCCTAAAAAGAACGACAATGAAAAAAACCTTACTCTGGCTGATAGCTTTAGTGTTTACAATTAGCTTATCGGCCCAAACCACCATCGAGTTTTCCGACAACTTTGACGCGGGAACCACCAACTGGGTACTCACCAACAACTGGGGAACGACCAACGCACAAACCTATTCACCCCCCTTCTCCCTCACGGAGAGCCCAACGGGAAACTACCAGGATAATGAGACCTCCTACGCTACGATGGCCAATGGGGTAGATTTAACCGGCGTTCCGTCCGCGGAATTGAAGTTCTATATGCGCTATCAGATTGAAGCCGGGTTTGACTACCTGTATATCGATGCCTCGCGCGATAATTTTACCACCTACACCAATTTGGGTGTCTTCGACGGGGTGAGCAATACCTGGACGCAGTACACCTTTGACCTGGGCGGTTTCTGCGGCACCGGAAACAGCAATGTCAAAGTTCGTTTCCGTTTTGAATCGGACGGAGGCTACACTATGGATGGAGCATACATTGACGACTTCCAGATCATCAGTTCGATGAACGACCTCTCCCCGCCTCTCATTCAGCACACTTTCCCGGTGCATTATCAGGGATCGCTAAACGATCACACCGTACTGACCGAAATACTGGATTTCAGTGGCCTGGCCTCAGCCAAAGTGTATTATTGGGTGGATGATACGGCGCAAACACCCATCAATGGTGTTCAGAGTACCGGAACCAATTTCTGGTCCTTCATCATTCCCGGGCAACCCGCCGGAAGCTGGGTAAAATATGTGATTGAAGCCATAGACAGCTCCACCAACGCCAATGTAAGTGTGACGGATACCGGACGCTATATTGCAGGCAACTATATTGGCTATGACAATGCTTTCGTAAGTTTTTACCGCCCGGTTGGTCCGGCTGAAGCCACAAAAGGGGTCGCGGTGAAGATAACCTTAGGGAATACCGACCTGAAGTCACTGCTCATTCGAAATTATACGGATCAAAACAACCCCAACAACCCTATGCAGGTGCATATCTGGGCGAATAACGGAGGGCTGCCCGGAACCGATGTGATCCCCCCTATCACCATCAGCCCTGAGGCTACACTGACCAATACCAGGCCGATGACCCGGGTGGATCTGCGCAGCTACGACAGCACCCTGAGTAATCTGTCCGGTGACTACTTCATTGGTTATACTGTCCCCACAGGTATTTGTAATACGGTGGAAACCTCCCCGGGCTTTGCCGGCCGTTCCTATACCTGGAATGGAACTGCCTGGGTACTGGGCACCATCGACTTCCACTTCCGGGCGATCACTACTGCAGATATAGATGTTGTAGGTCCATTGGTTGTTAATAATACCATACCAGAACATTACGAGGCAGGAATAGGGCCTCAAACGGTAGTTACCGATATCACTGACCCCTCCGGCGTGGATGTCAGCAGCCTGAAACTCTATTACAAAGCGGATGGCGTATTGGCCAGCCCAGTGAACGGACAGATTACCGGTGTGGATGAGTATAGCTTCACCCTTCCCGCCCTGACTGCCGGAACCTGGGTAAGTTACTGGATTGAAGCCGCCGACCAGGCCTCACCCGCTCCCAATATGAGTGTCACCGATACTTTCCGCTTTATCTCCGGAAACTACATTAAGTACGACAATGGCCAGGTGGACTTCTTTGGCACGGTAGGCCCTGCCGGCACCAGTGGCATTTTATCGGCTGCCGTCCAGATTACGCTGAACGGTACAGCCGACCTGACTACGATGCTAATCCGGAATTATGATGGCACAGCCAATGCCACCCCAACACCACCCAATGCCCCGATGCTGGTGCACGTCTGGTCGAATGTTGCCGGCCTGCCCGGAACAGATATCATCACGCCCTTCTTC
Source organism: uncultured Lentimicrobiaceae bacterium (assembly GCA_964590645.1). GTDB lineage: Bacteria > Bacteroidota > Bacteroidia > Bacteroidales > JAGNHN01 > JAGNHN01. The sequence goes on along the minus strand of CAZPYJ010000024.1, from coordinate 12,213 downwards.
GTAAATGCGGAATCTACCGTAGCGAACAATATGCGCTTTACAAGGGTTGATCTGAGGCCTTATGCCAGCCAGCTCTCCAACCTTAGCGGAGACTTTTTCATCGGTTTTTCAGTACCTACAGGAGTGACCAACCTGCTGATGACCCAGCCCGGGACCTTCAACCGCACCTTTGTGAGTGATGGTGTCAGCTGGTTCCCTGCTTCTGGTTCTACTGGTAGTTCCGACTATCATTTCCGCTGCATTACAACCGAAGTGACCGTAGGAATGGAAGAGCCTGCAAAAGCACAGATTGCACTCTTCCCCAACCCCAGCAGCGGAATGGTATTTATGGGCCTGGAAGGCTTCGAACCCGGCAATGGATCGCTTCAGGTGTATGACCTGACTGGCAGACTGGTCTATAATGATCTTTTCTTTATCCAGGGATCTGCCCAGCAGATGCAAATTGACCTTCAGCAGCTTCCGGCTGGCGTTTACACTGTAAAACTGCAAGCCCAAAACCAAAAGCTTACCCGGAAACTGATTCTGAATTAATCCAAAGATTCTTATACTGGAACCCCCTGTCGGTAATGCGGACAGGGGGTTTCTTTTCTTTTGATGCGACAAGGGGAAACAAATTTAAAGAATCGTACCTTTGACTCATATTAACACAGTTCAACCAAAAATTGCGTATGATGAAAAAACTACTCACGCTCAGCCTTTTGCTAATGTTTACGGCCCTTGTCTTCGGCCAGTGGGTGCAACAAGCCACCGGTTTTGCTGCGGCTTCCCGCGGTATCAATTACGTTTCAGTTGTGGACGAAAATGTGGTTTGGGCCCAGGCCTATGATGGCAGCGGTGCCGGTGCAGCCATTCAGGAATTCACCCGCACCACCAATGGCGGTACCACCTGGACCCCTGGGGTTATCAACAATGCCTCCGGCCTGGAAATGGCAATGATCTTTGCCCTGAATGCGGATACTGCTTTTGCACCCCTCTTTCGCAGCAGCGGCAGTAATCCTCAGGGGATTTATGTAACTTATGACGGCGGCCTTACCTGGGCCCGTCAGGCCAGCGCTTCATACAGCGCCTCTGCCAGCTTCCCCAATGTCGTGCACTTTTTTAACGAATCCGACGGCTTCGCCCAGGGCGACCCCGAAAGCGGATACTTCGAACTCTACACCACCTCTAACGGGGGTAGCACCTGGACCCGCGTTCCGCAAACCAATATCCCTGCCCCCCTCAGCGGAGAATGGGGCATCGTGGGTTATTATGACGCCGTAGGCGACACCATCTGGTGGGGAACCCAGAAAGGCCGTGTGTTTATGAGTACCGACAAAGGATACAACTGGACCGTAGCCCAAACCCCGCTGAATACCTATACCACCGTGGTAATGGCCAGCGGTATGCACGGCCTGGCTCAGGATAAAGGTGCCGGGTCTACAGGTACCATCTATGAAACCCTGGATGGCGGAACCACCTGGACCCTGGTACCCTTCACCGGCAGCTGCTATACCAACTCTATCGCCCACGTCCCCGGCACAGCCGCCACCCTTGTGAGCACCGGTGCCGCAAGCGGTTTCTCCGGCGCATCCTATTCCTATGACGGAGGCCATACCTGGACAGACTTTGTTGGCACCCAGGGTATCCAGTTCCTGGCTACCGGATGGGCCAACAATGCCAATGGATGGGCCGGTGATTTCACCGACCAGACAATGCCTTCTACCGTTGGCGGTATGTATAAATATACCGGCGTACTGACCCAGGTAATGGAAAACCTTGAAAAGGACAAAGGCGTAGCAGTATATCCAAATCCTTCCAGCAGTAACTTCACTTTCAGCCTCAAAGGTTTTGAAAATGAAAACCTGCTGCTGACCATCCGTGACCTTAGCGGTCGCCTGGTGTTCTCAGGAAACTACAGCGAATCGCTCATCACCTTTAACATCGATGTGAACCTGAGTGAAGTTCCCTCCGGATTCTATATCGCAGAACTGCAAAGCGGCGATTTCCGCTGGACAGAAAAGCTGGTGAAGAACTAAGCATAGAAAGCCTTTTTTGAGAAGCTGCTTCCCTCCCGGATGCAGCTTTTTTTGTCTGATAGCATCGGCTGTGTTCGCGCGCGATTCTAACCTATAATCCCCAGGCCTTGCAAAATTGCCTCAGCAGAAAGGGTCTTATGTCACCCTTACTGGCGCACATCCTATTTTGAGAGGCGTTGGGAGGAGAACAGAAAACATAATCCTTCTCTGTTTTGCCCTCAGGCCGGGCAGGCCCTACTTTTTTCTTGATAAAAAAGTAGCAAAAAATCAAGGCTGCATTGCCTTTCCTTGAAAACTACGGCTTCAGATAGGAGTCGCGATCCGAGCCGCAATTCCAGGGAACTTGATTGGCCTGTCCCAAACCTATGCTCGCGGATCGCTCCATTTGGAAAACCTCTGACATTTACCTAAGCTATCCTCAGCCTTGTTTTCTACGGAAATGCAATGATGCCAGAAAAACAGTTTGAGTTTGACCCTTCGGCTGTCCTTCGACACACTTCGACTGCCCTTCGGCTGCGCTCAGGGTAAACGCTCAGTGCAGGTGCTCAGGCAAGTGCTCAGGGTATAGGATGACCCGATAGCTATCGGCTGTGGCAAGGAAGCTTAATTCCTCTTGGTTTTAATATCCGCGCAGCGGATAAAGTCTTTTTTCGCAGGATAATAGCTGATTGGCGTTAAGAATTTCCGAATCCTTGTAGGAAATTTAGCCAATCAGCTATGGTTTTCAGCCGCCAAGGGCGGATGAAAAATCCCTTGAACACTTCGTCGGCCGATTTGCATCGGCCTCCTCAGTGACCCTGGACTGGTCCCTGAGCAATTTTGCTGCGCAAAATTTGTCGAAGGGTGGGCGAGCAAAGAAATGAACAAGGTATAGAAAACCACGTCGTAACAATCACAACTCAAAATCCATTTGAACAAATCGATCTGCGAGTAAAAAATCAAGGCTGCATTGCCTTTCCTTGAAAACTACGACTTCGGATAGGAGTCGCGATCCAAGCCTCATATTCGCTACTTTTGTGTTTCAATGAAAAAGCCCACCGCCATCGTTTCTGTCATCAATGATCTCGCCACGGATCAAAGGGTGGAAAGATCCTGCAGCCTTCTCCACAAGATGGGTTATGAGGTATTATTGATCGGGAGAAAACTGAAGAACAGCCCTCCCCTTCCCAATAGGCCTTATGCAATGAAAAGAATGCGCCTGTGCTGCGAAAAAGGAGCGGCCTTTTACGCCCATTTCAACCTCAGGCTCTTCTTCATCCTGCTCTTCAAAAAAGCAGATTTGCTGATTTCCAACGATCTCGACACGCTGCTTCCCAACTATTTGATCTCCAGGATAAAGGGCGTTCCCTTGGTGTATGACAGCCACGAGTACTTTACCGGCGTCCCTGAGCTGGAACACCGCCCACGGATCCAGGCTGTCTGGAGGAGCATTGAAAAGCGCATCTTTCCCAACCTTAAGCACATCATTACCGTAAACCGCTCCATTGCAACACTTTACGAGAATGAATACGGAAAAAGCCTGAAGGTGGTACGTAATATGCCTCGCAAAAGAGAGGCTTTGCCGGAACACACACGGGCCTCTCTGGGGTTGCCGGAAAACAAAACCATCCTCATCCTTCAGGGAAGCGGGATCAATGTGGACAGGGGTGCGGAAGAAGTGCTGGAAGCAATGCATTTGCTGGATGAAACACTCCTGCTGATCATCGGAAGCGGGGATGTTCTTCCCATCCTGAAAGAAAATGCTGCCGCAGATGATACCTTATCCGAAAGGGTGCGCTTCTTACCAAGAATGCCTTACGAAACATTGCTGCACTATACTGCTGCTGCGGATATCGGGCTGAGCCTGGACAAAGGCAATAACCTGAATTATCTCTATAGTTTGCCCAACAAGCTTTTCGATTACATACAATGCCAGACCCCGGTACTGGCGTCGAAGCTGCCTGAGGTGGAAAGGATCGTGGAAGAATATGATGTCGGTCTTACGCTGGATGAACCAACACCCGAAAGCATTGCCCTTGCCGTCAGGGAAATGGTATCGGACAGGAAAAGGATGGAAAAATGGCAGGAAAACTGTAAAATTGCAGCGCAAAGTCTTTGCTGGGAAAACGAAAGAGAAGTATTGAGGGAAGTGTATGCAAGTGCCGCAAGTGAAAGCCATTCATCTGATCGCCTTTGATATCCCGGTGCCGGTCAATTACGGCGGGGCCATCGATATTTTCTACAAGATCAAAGCATTGAAAGCCCTGGGCATCGGCGTCTACCTGCACTGTTTTCAATACGGGCGGGAGACTTCTGCTTTGTTGGAGTCGCTGTGCCTGGAAGTGTATTACTATCCGAGAAACATCTCCAAGACCCAGCTTTTTAACCGCAGGCCCTATATCGTAGCCACACGGAGCAATGAGAATCTGACGCAGCGGCTGCTCCGGGATGAGCTCCCGATTCTGATCGAAGGCTTGCATTGCTGCCATTATCTGGAAGAAGCCCGCTTGAAGAAGAGAAAGAGGATCGTCAGGATGCACAATATTGAACATCATTATTATGCAAGCCTGGCTAAGGTGGAGCGCAACATTTTCAAGCGCTATTATTTTTACAATGAGGCCTATAAGCTTCGCCGCTATGAGCAGGTGTTACACAAAGCTTCAGGTATTGCGGCCATCTCACATAACGACCAGGCACATTTTCAGGAACATTATTCCAATGTACAAACCATCAGCGCTTTTCACCCGCACGAAACAGTGGATATTCTCCCGGGAAGAGGGGAATATGCCTTGTACCACGCCAGCCTGGATGTGGGCGAAAACAATGAGGCCGCCCTTTACCTGACCCGAGAGGTTTTCAAGGATGGCTCCATCCCCCTGGTCATTGCCGGCAACAAACCTTCCCGTGAGCTGCGGGAGGCGGTGAATGTCAATCCCAGGGTCAGTTTCCGCCTGGGCCTGGATAGCGAGGGCATCACTGAACTGGTAAAAAACGCCCAGATCAATATCCTGCCCACCTTTCAGGCCACAGGAATCAAGTTAAAACTCTTGCTGGCGCTTTATGTGGGAAGGTTCTGCATCGTGAACACGCCTATGGTTTGTCAGACCGGCCTGGAAGAACTGTGCATTGTCAAAGACGGAGCTGCTCCGATGAAGGCCGCTGTTTCACAGTACTATCACCGGGATTTTCCGGAAGAAGAGATTTTGAAGCGGCGCAGGATACTGATGGAAAATGGATTCTCCAACCGTTACAATGCAGAAAAGCTGGCGGCAATGCTTTTTGATCAGTGATCGCTGGTCACCTTTCCACTTTCGCATCGCAGGATACGAGAGGGGAAGCGCTGGATGAGGCTGTAATCGTGTGTGGCCATCAGCACTGCTCTTCCCGACTGACTGATTTCAAACAGCAGGCGCATAATTCCGATGGAAGTTTCCGGATCCAGGTTCCCTGTGGGCTCATCGGCCAGGATGACATCCGGGTCGTTCAGCAAAGCCCTGGCGATGGCCACCCGCTGTTGTTCCCCTCCTGAAAGCTCATTGGGCATTTTGAAGCCTTTGGTGCCCAACCCTACTTTATCCAGCACATCCTGAATACGGGTCTGCATCTCAGCCTTGTCCTTCCAGCCTGTGGCTTTCAGTACGAAGATCAGGTTCTGATTGACCGTGCGATCGGTCAGCAACTGAAAATCCTGGAAGATGATGCCCAGCTTCCTTCTGAGGAAAGGGATATCCTTGGTACGAAGGTTGCGCAGATCCGTCCCGGCAATTTCCGCGTCCCCCTCCACCAGGGGAAGGTCTGCATAGAGGGTCTTGAGCAGACTGCTCTTGCCGCTGCCTGTTTTCCCGATCAGGTATACAAACTCACCCCGGTCAACCGAAAAGTTGACATTGGTCAGGATGAGGATATTCTTTTGATAGATGGCCACATTTTTCAGGGCGATGATGGTATCCAGAGCCATAAATAGCAACTATTGTTCAGGTACAACAAGACGGCCGGCAAAAAGGATCAGGCCGCTTTCCCTTTCACGAATGAAATAGACAAAGGGTCGGTCGGCCCTGAAGTACAGGCTTTCCGGTTCTCCTGTGGATTCTGAAAGTATGACTGCGCTTGCTGCTGCTGCTTCGGTTCCTTTTTCCGACACATCAATGGCGGCCTGGTGCAGCACTTTTGAAATAAAAACCGACTCCGTTTTGCTCATCCGGCTGAAATCGGCGGCAGCACTGAAAGCATCCTTGATTCCAAGACTAAAAAGCGGTTTTCCCAATCGCAGGGAAGAAGAAGTGCGCCAACGGGGAATCTGACAAGAGACCTCGCTTTCTTTCAATTGTTCGACCCAATGTAAGACCTGGGCTGCATCCAACTTTTTTTCAAGCTTGTGTAAACCTGTATCCCTGCGGGGAAGCAGGATGAGCATCCCCAGTTTGCCATCCCCATAAGGCAGTTCAAGCATCTCCATCCACTCATTGGCAAAATAGGGCATCGAAGCTGTGCGCGACATAAACTGTGCCATCGTATGCTCACCGGAAGGAAGATGAAAAGGCATTTCCATCGTCCAGGCGGGGTCAAAAGCCTCCTGCCAGGCCCCCAGGAAATACACGGCATTGGTGATTACCATCTTGTTGTGGGCAGCAAGGCTGTTGGGAGGAATGAGCTCGGAAATATTTCCCCGGGTTCGCTCCGACACCCAGGCATTGATGGTCTTTCTTCCGTTTTCCCTGGTCTGTGCCCGGGTAAAATCAAGGTGATCTACACGGGCATTGTAGTCCCTGCTTGCTTCAGAGAGAAAGGCCTCATTCAACTCCATTCCTTGCTGTAGCCAGAGCGCATTGGCAGAATGCAATTGCACAGCGGGATCTTCCGTATTGATCAGGGCGTTCAGCTTTCGGAAGGCCTGCGCATTGAAGGCCTCGTCTTTCCGGGTACCCAGAACTGCATCCATTTCACCGGCCGTATTGCCGGCTGCCGCTGCCCGAGTGAGAGCGAGCGCCTGGCTGACGCTGAGCGGACTGAAGAAAAGGTTTTCCGGTTCAAACTGACCCAGCTGGAAATATAATTCCATTGCAAAAGCATTCAGGGAGACCGTCAGTTCCTTTTCACTCCCGACGGGATGGATCTTACGGCTGCAGGCAAACATAAGCAGCAACATCAACACTAATAGGAACAGGCTACGGAAAACTATCTTCATCGGCATTGTTTTCAGAAGTTGTAAAAGTAGGAATTAATCCTGAGTCCTTGCCGCTCTTGCAATTGGGATATAGGGCAACAGACGTTGGCGGAGACTGTCCGGACAGCCGATCCGCTCCAGCAGTTCCATTGCAGGGATATGGGATATGAGCTTGCTTTTTCTTCTCAGTTCAAAAAGCCGACGGGTCATCTCATAGTCAAAATAAGGGTGAGAAAGAATGCTTTTAAATGATGCGGTATCGATTGCCAGGGGCAGGATTAAGCTTGTATCTGCGTAGAAGCAGGCTTGCATTTCTTCCAGCCATTCTTTTCTGATCCCGTACACCTCTCCAAGCTGCCCCGGATCTGCAAAGCCTCCGAGCAATTGGCGGTATCTCAGGATGCGTGCGGAAAGGACCTTCCCGATTCCTGGTACCTCCACCAAAGCGGCGGAATCCAGTCTGTTCAGCTCCCACTTCTCCTGGGGTTTGAAAGGAGGTGGTTTTTCCTTGATTCGTTCGGGCGTCCGATAAGCTGATTTCGCAACATATCCTGGTTTCGTCCTGACAGTTTTTTCAGAAGGCATTTCCCTGTCGATGAGATGCATTCTGAACGAATCGATCTGAGGGTGCAGAGAGGCCGGATCAGGTTTTTTTTCAAAAACGAAAGGGTAATAAGTATTCAGGAAGAGCATTCCGATCATCAGGGCATACAGCAGGCAGCTGCCTCTTCTTTCCGCACGATTAAAAGTCAACAGGGATTTCCACATCTCAGCGCTGTTTTATATAAACAGACGATCTGAGGGTGGGAAAGAGGAAAAAAATCAGCGATATCTTTTTATTTCTCCTTTTTTAAGCTTTCGCATATAGTCTTTCAATTCCTTCCTTACCTCCGGAGCCAGGATAATCAGTCCGAGGATATTGGGAAAGGCCATAGCCAGGATCATCATATCCGAAAAATCCACTACGGCCCCCAATTCAGAGGAAGCGCCCACCACGATCATACCGAGGAAGATGACACGGTACACATTATCGGCAATGCGGCGGTTTCCAAAAACCCTTTCAAATGCCCTTCCGAAGAGATAATCGAAACCTTTGAGACCGTAGTAGGACCAGGAAATCATTGTGGAGAAGGCAAAGAGGAAAATGGCAAATACCAGGACAAAAGGAAACCAGGTAAAGACGGTAGCAAAAGCCTGGCTCGTCAGTTCCGACCCTTCAAGTCCATCAGGGTTGAGGTGCGTTCCGGTAAAGATGAGCACCAGAGAAGTCATTGTACAGATCACAACGGTATCAATGAAGGGTTCAAGCAGGGCTACGTATCCTTCTGTCACCGGTTTGTTTGTTTTTACGGCTGAGTGGGCAATGGCAGCAGATCCGACCCCGGCTTCATTGGAAAAGGCTGCCCGCCGGAATCCGGTGATCAGCACTCCGATCAATCCACCTTTCATTGCATCGGGATTGAATGCCCCGTCGATGATCAGCCAGAAAGCGTGCCCGGTCTGATCGATATGCAAAAAGATGATGATCAGGGCGGAGAGTACATAGAGCACCGCCATAAAAGGCACAATTTTATCGGTAACCCTGGCGATGCTTTTGATCCCTCCGATGATCACAGCTCCTACCAGAATGGCCAGGATGATGCCAAACCAGGCTCCCTTGCCCTCCAGTGAAGGAGCGATAATGGTTAATTGTGAGAAGGCCTGGTTTGCCTGAAACATATTCCCTCCCCCGAAGGATCCGCCAATGACCAGAACAGCAAAGAGAACGGCCAGTACTTTGCCCAGCAGGGCCATATTCTTTTTGGCCAACCCTTTTTTCAGGTAATACATCGGCCCTCCGGAAACAATACCATCCGGACTTATCTCGCGGTACTTCACCCCCAGGGTGCATTCCGTGAACTTGGTGGACATCCCGAGCAGGCCAGCCAGGATCATCCAGAAGGTAGCCCCCGGACCACCTACGGCAATGGCAATGGCTACCCCGGCTATATTCCCCAAGCCTACCGTCGCAGAGAGGGCGGTAGCAAGAGCCTGGAAATGGCTGACCTCCCCTTTGCTCTCCGGATCATCATAGCGCCCACGCACCAGGTCGATGGCGTGTTTGAATCCCCGGATATTGATGAATTTCATAAATACAGTGAAAAACAAAGCGCCGATGATCAGCCATACCACTACCAGGGCGATGGGTGCCGTAGCAGGTTCTCCATTGTCGTTATAAAGCACATTCCCGTGTTCATCCCGGATCACCGGATCATAAAGTCCAAGGGCAGCAAAAGGATCAAAAAACAATACACTCCCGAGCTTCTCCACTACCGGAACGAAAAAATGATTGATCCGCTGGCTCACATTCTGAGGGGGTGGCGCCTGTTCCTCTGCAACGATCTCTCTTCCTACGCTCAATGTATCCGCACCTTGGGCTAAGCCCGAGAAGGTGACCAGGATGAACTGAATGGCAATCAGCAGGCTTAATCGGATTTTCATAGTGCAGCATTAGAGAGGGAGAGGCAAAAATGGGGAAAAAGATGCAGATCGGCAAATCGGAGGATGCAGCGGGGGTAGCGGGGAAGGGAGAAAAGCGGACCCTTCGACACACTTCGGCTGCCCTACCCTCGACTTCCCTTCGACTGCCCTTCGGCTGCCCTTCGGCTGCACTTCGGCTGCACTTCGGCTGCACTTCGGCTGCACTTCGGCTGCACTTCGGCTGCACTTCGGCTGCGCTCAGTGCAAGCGCTCAGGGTAAAAGCTCAGTGCAAGATTTCGACTAGTGGTTTGTTTTCGCTTCGCTCACCAAACCACAGTCTCACTTCAACTGCCCACTGATCACTGAACACTCATCACTGTCCCCTCAGCACCATCACCGTGCCTTGAAGGCGGGTGGTGCGGTAAGGCGGGAGGGTGGCGGTGAGAGAATAGAAGTATGTCCCGGAGGCAACCGGCTTTCCATCTACCGTTCCGTCCCAGAGCTTGTCGTGATTTGTTTCCAGAATCAATGCTCCCCAGCGATTGAAGATAAATAATTCGTATGCTGCGTTTTCCGGATTCTCGATCTGAAAGAAATCATTGATCCCATCTCCATTGGGGGTAAACACATTGGGAACAGTGAAAGGGATATCACATTCAATGACGGAAACATTGCACCAGCCTTCATACAGCGTCTTACGTGGATCAAGAATCTCAAGCTTGTATTGCACACTTTCAACAGGTAGTACCCAGATTTGAGAAGCACTGTCCAAGGGGGTGTGCTGAACAAGCCACAAATACGTTACGCCTTCCACGGGTAATCCACCCAGTTTCAATGAGTCACCCAGACAAATGATGGTATCATTTCCCGCATCAGCATTGATTTGATTGCAGTCAACCGGGATTACCTCTATGGTATCACTTTGGCTGCGCCGGGTGTAGTCGGTCATCTGCAGCACATACTTGGCCGGCTGATCATCTGCCAACAGAAAGCCCTGGGTAGAGATAATGGTGGTATCGGGTGATTGCTGCCAGGCATAAGTGTAATTGCTTTTATGGTGGCAACCGAGCTGCACTGAATCCCCCTGACAAACAAATACCTCTTTCCGATCACATCCCAGGGGAATGGTATCGCAGTTCACCCAATGCGCGGTAACGGTATCCCGGCTTTCGTCAAACTTAAAATCCTTCACCAAAAGGGTATAGGTGGTGGTTTGGGTGGGGGCGAAAACCGGGCGGGCCTCTTGGGAGACCAGCACAGTATCCATATACCAATAGTAGCGATACTCCGGCAATTGGTGTGTGCCCAATTGCACACTGTCGCCGGTACAGAAAAAGACATCCGGGCCGGCATTGGCGCTGTCCACCGGGGCATCACAAGGGTAGAGGGCGACGTCGTCGATGTAATAATAGGCACTCGTTGTTCCATTTGGATTATTCACAAAAGGAACGATACTGTCCAGGGGATCAAAGACGCCGTAAGTCATAAAAGCTTCGCTGCCATCAGCTACAAAAGAACCGGAAATCCGGGTCCATACATCGGTCTCGGTAATATAGCCATAGTGGGTAAACTGGGCTGAATCCAGAATGTAGGAAGGCAGGGGAGGATAGTTCTGGACCGGTTTATCGGGGGTAAAAAGTACCTGATATCGGTCAACCGTTTTGATTGAATAAGGCGAAATGGCAATCCATAATGAAAGGCAATAGGATTTGCCGGCAAGCAATGGTTCTGGTAACCAACACCCAAAGTATTCACGGTAGGCCCCTGCTCCAAAAGCCGAAGCTACGATGGCTGAATCAGTGCGGGGCGGACGAACTTCTAATACGTCGATAAGTGTTTGAGTAGTTGTACAATAATGATAATACTCCACAGATGAATTCACCATTTCCCAACTTCTGCAGCAGTGCATTGCATTCGGGCCAGAAGGACAGCACTCCCTCATTTCAAAAGACGGATTCGGGAGGATATTCTGAGAAAAGACAGGCACGCCCAATGCAAGGAATAGTAGCATAAGGAGTGCCTGCCTGGCTGTGTTCATTCTAATAATTGAGATTAACGTATTATAATTTTACCACTAAGCTGGTTTCCGGACTGGTCGTTTAGTTTGACAACATACAGACCCGGGCTTAAATGCGAAGGCAAGGGCACGCAGATCTCTCCCGGCTGGGCGGGAATCCCCTTACTGAGGATATGCTTGCCATAGCTGTCATACAAGAAGAAATCCAGTTGACTTTCTGTATCCTCTGAACCCCATTCGAAGCATATCTTTTCGCGTCCCGGATTTGGGTAGAACTTTATAGTGGTCTTGGTCTCCTGATTTTGGTTTGCCTCTGCACTCTGTGTTAATGGAACCTTATCCGGATCCAGACCTAATAGTACTCTGGCCGAGAGAACACCATCGCCCAGGGCATAAGGATTGCCGTAAGCATAAGCATTCAGGCTGTCATTTTCCACTGAGCTGAAAACGAACTGCTGCTTGTACCAGGAATCAAGATAAACCCGGTTCACATTTTTACGCAAGGCATCGCGGCGGGTAGAGTCAGGCAGGGTTTCGTTCAGGTATGGGGTAGGTGCTTTTATCATTTTTCCGGGCG
>CAZPYJ010000023.1:32010-69443 GCA_964590645.1 uncultured Lentimicrobiaceae bacterium | reverse complement strand
ACCTATGCAAATCTTGTCAATTAGTGCTTGACTTTATCTTAGAATTCGCAAAGGGGCTTCTCTCTGCCTACCGGCAGACAGGCTTCTCCTCAACAATTCGCACTCGGACTCGTGCTTTTTTAACCGCAGGGATCGCAAAGAAGCGCGATGAACGCAATGAGGTTTCTTCTATCCCCCTTCTTATGACTTATTCCTTTTGAATTCTGACTTCTTACATAAAAAAAACGGGGCCGGTCACTGACCAGCCCCGCTTAAAAAAAAGATCCTCCGGAAATTAATCCGTGATGGTAATTTCTTTCACATCGCTGTTGGCCGCATCGATGGTGAGGGTAATATTATAGGTAGCCTTGGTGGATACCACGATATTGCCGCTGCCATCGTCTACCAGGTTGCTGGTGCTGTTGGCGGTATTGATAGCGCTGTAACCGACATCGAAGTTGGCGCCACCGCTTGGAGGAGCCACGCCATTGAGGGTACGCAGCTTGAAGCCTTCATTGGCTTCCAGGATGATGCTGGTCCAGGTCCAGGTATAGACATCGCCTGCCTGGGTAGGTACGCCGCCATTGTCGGCTACCACAACATTACCCCAGTTCCAGCCTGAGGGATCAGGGGTAGCGGTCGGGTTGTCGATGCTGACACCGGTTCCAACGGCATCGCATTCCACGCCGGCCCAATTGGTCAAAGGCAGGTCACCGGTTTTGGTTACCGTGGCTGTATAGCCATCGCCAAGGGTATAGGCCAGGGTGATGCTGTACAGGCCGGGGGCGCTGTTCACGATGTTGGCACCACCGGGCACCAGGTTATCTACGGCTTCTCCGAGGTTGGTATTCACCTTTACACCGATATCGCCACCACCAATGTCGAGGGTGGTATCAAGCTCCACCTTCCAACCGTTGGAATAACGGAATTTCCAGTCGCCGCCACGGAGTTCAAAATCCTGCACGCTCCAGCTCATCGACTTGCTGTCAAAGGCGGATTCGGTCAGTTGAGTGGATCCACCCCAACCATTAGGCGTAGCAGCACCAATCACACCCCAATGTACGGGGATGACAGCACATTTGCCCAGATCGGTATCGATCACCACGTGGTACATACCATCGGCAGGTACGGTGAACTTGGTTTCTGTTTCCTGATAGGTTCCCCTCCAGAAATCAACTTGCGGTTCATCCGTAGTAGGGTTGGTAACCACTGCAAAGTCTCCACCCGGGCCATAGGTTTTGCGGGTACTTCCTTCCACCATCACGATGTTAAACCCACCAGTTGCACGGATGGGGATGTAGAGTTCGTAGAGGGTGGGGCGATCGGTCTGGTTCACCTCATTGCGTGTGATGGCCATACGGGCATCATCATTGAAATCGGAATAGGCTACAGCATCGCCTTTCACATACAGACCATCGAGGATGATCACAGGTTTGTCGTCATCGTCATCATCGTCCTTGTTACAGGCGGTGAAGGTGACCGCAGATGCCAGGGCCAGCATCCACATTACTTTCATCAAGGTTTTCATACTCAAACGTTTCATAATTGATAAGGATTTGGTGAAAAATTGGGTTAATAGTGTTTATAAAAGATTCGGATTTAGATCGGTGGCCCATTTTGGGATGGGGAAGGTTTCTCTTTCCGGGCCGGAGGCTTCTTTCTCCCACCAAGCATTGCCCCAGGTACCAAAACGGATCTGATCCTGACGGCGGTGTCCTTCCATATACAATTCTCTTCCTCGTTCATCCAGCAGCTCATTCAAAGTCGCCCCCGACCAGGTGCTCACCCCTGCCCGCTGGCGGATGGGGTTGATCCACTCATCCCCGCTGCGGCCCAAACGGATCTCCGTCTCGGCTTTCATCAGGTAAAAGTCGGTAATTCTGAACAAAGGAAAGTCATTGCTGAGGTTTTCTTTTGCCCCCATCTTGATTTCATACTTTCCAAGCCTGGCTCCGGTAGTCCGGATCTGTTCGGGGGTAAAGTCAGGCGCCTGCATATAGAGGGCAGGAAGATAAGGATCTATATCCAGGGGCTTATTGGTTTCCCCGTCGATGATGATATTGCCATTCACATCGTACTGCGGACCGAAGATATGGTAGGCTTCGCGACGCAGGTCATTGGTTTCGTAACGGTCGAAGTGGGTGGGTACCACGGCCAGGCCGTTCCAGGGGCCTACCGGCATATCGTATTTGAGGTTATGCTGGTAGTGCAGGGTGCGCATATGGATGCGGAAACCCTGGAAATTGTCTTCGTCGTAAGGAATGGAAAGAATGATCTCCGGATTATTCTCATTGTTGGTAGCGAAAGGAGATTTCACATCATTCACCAGCATATAGGGCCCGGCCAGTACGCTGTCGGTGTATTGTCCGGCCAGTTCCCATTGCGGGTTACCGGTATAGACTTCCGCATTCAGGTACAGCTTGGCCAGCAGGGCAAAGCCGACATAGCGGGTCACCATATACTTGTTGTTGATGGGCTTCAGATAGGGAAGGGCAGCGGTGATGGTAGTGACCAGGCTGTCGTACATTGCGGCACGCGGAATTTTGAAAGGCTGGGCCGGGGCATCATTGACAGAAGTAAGATAGGGCGCATCGCCATAATTATCGAGCAATAGATAATAAAAGAAGGAACGCAGTACCTCCACTTCTTTCATTTTGGCCATCAGGGCATCGTTCTGCGGGAGTTCGCGCATCATATCCAAAACCTGGTTGCTGGTGGTGATGCCGGTCCAGAAAGCCCCCCACATCCGGTTCACACCTTCGTCGTCGTTGGTCCACTGGTGGCGGTGCATATTGACCCATTTGCCGCCATCGTACCAATCAGCGCCTCGTGTAGGGGCACAGAACTCATCGGAACTGATCTCCTGGGCAAGGAACCACCATCCTTTGTCGTCGGCCAGGTCCTTGAACTTGGTATAAGCCTCCACACTCAGGTTGGCAATCTGGTTATCGTTTTCGGGATAGAGATTTCCGGGGATCTTGTCATACAATTCTTCATCCAGCTTGGTACAGGAGAATACCGTAAGCAGGAAGGAAAAAGCGATCAGATAGGGAATATACTTTTTCATCTTCATAGGAACTAAAAGCTTGCTTTCACACCAAAGGTCAGAGAGCGGGTTTTGGGATATACATTGTACATATCAACACCATAGGACAATCCGTCCATCCTGGTTTCAGGATCTACGCCGGAATAGCCGGTGAGGGTCAGCAGGTTGTTGGCTGACACAAATACATTCAGGTCTTTGACCCATTCCACTTCATTCATATCGAAGCGGTAGGAAAGGGCCACAAAGTCGAGCTTGAGGAAGGAAGCATCCTCCACATAAATATCGGCGATGGCTGCACCGGACTGACGGCCATCTTCGCGCCATTCCAGGGCATCCGGATGGGCATTCAGAGAGGGCAGGTTGCCGGGGTTATCGAAATACATCCGGGTGGCATTGTAGACGTGGTTCCCCAGCATTGCCCGGAAAGTAAAATCAAGGGTCCAGTGCTGACGGAAGCTGAGGCTGTTCGACCAGCCGAGTTCCAGCCAGGGGGCTGCATTGGCGATCACGCTGCGGCGCGCTTTCGTCACATCATCGGTAAATCCCCCCGATTGCGACTCATAGATAAAGGATCCTTCTTTAATGGTCACATAGGTGGGAAGGTAGAAGGCGCCGGTAGATTGCCCTACCAGTATGCCGGTCACATAGTACTCATCCCCGATCAGGCCACGGCCTTCCAGATAGCCCTCTTTTCTGACCGCGCCCTCTTCAAAGTACTCACCCAGGTCGGTGATTTTCGTCTGGTTATGGGCGGCATTCAGGCTGGTCTTCCATTTGAAATCCGGGCGATCGATGGCATAGGTCTGCACAAACAATTCCACGCCGCTGTTTTCCATTGAGCCGGAGTTGGCGAAGGTTTTCTGGGCGAGGTTGGGCGGAACAGGAACATTGTATTCACCCAGCAGATCATTGGTTGTTTTCTTGTATACTTCAAGACTACCGCTGATCTTGCTGTTGAGTATGGCGAAGTCGATACCCACATTCATTTCCGAGGTCTCTTCCCATTTCAGGTTAGGGTTGGCATTCCAGGCGGGTTTGAAGGTGATGACCTCCTGTCCTGTCTCCGGATTGATGGCCTTTTCGCTGGGCTCCCACACCACGATGCTGCGGTACTCTCCAATTTCCTGGTTACCGGCCACCCCGAAGCTGGCGCGGAGTTTTAACTGATCGAGCCAGGAGAGGCCGTCCATAAAGCTTTCGTTGGAGATATTCCAGCCCACCGCTGCTGTGGGAAACAAGCCCCATTTATTGTTTTTTCCAAACTTGGAAGAACCATCGTAGCGCAGGGAAGCCGAAGCATAATAGGTTTGACGATAGTTATACTGCGCACGGCCAAAGAAGCCGATCAGGTTCCATTTGCCCTTCCAGGAATTGATATCCCCCCACTTCACATCGTTCAGCACCCTGAGGTTATCCGGGCCGGCCGATTCCGACTGGGCATCGTTGCCCTGGGCGAAAAAGCCGTTCTTGACGTACTCCTGCCAGGAGTAGCCCCCCAGGAAATTCAGGTTGTGATCCTTATTGATTACCGTATTGTAGGTGGCGGTGAGCTCCATCACCTTTTCTGTGGTATTTTCATATTCCTTCTTCCCGTGACCATTGTCGGCCGTAGCATAGAGATTGGCCGGGCGGAAGTAGTCCTTGGTGTGGTCATTGCGCAGGTAACTGAAATTGCCGCTGAAGATCAGGCCTTCCATTGGCTCAAAGTCTGCACGGAAATTCCCAAGGTAACGCTTGGCATCCCGGCTGTTGGTTATTTCATTAATGACTGCGATGGGGTTTTCATAGTTAAAGACCCGGTTCGACTGGTAATAGTTGCCATCCTTATCATAAACCGGGTCGGTGGGATTGCGGCTGATGGCCTGGTAAATGATGTCGTCTTTATTGTAGCTTTTGTAGTTTTCGTAGTCGTTCTGTTCAAAGGTGGCCACCAGGTTACCGCTTACGCGAAGCATATCATCCAGGGTGCTGTGCGTAATATTGACTCTGGCCGAGGTTCTTTCCTTGGAAGTGCCTTTCATCACCCCTTCCCAGTCGGCCTGGGTAAGGGAGGCGTAATAAGAGCTGCGGGCATTGCCTCCGGCCAGGCTGATGTTGTGGGTGGTGGAGATCCCGGTGCGGAAGATCTCATCCTGCCAGTCGGTGCTGGCTCCCCCATCCGAGAAGACGCTGTCCATCGTGGCATTGGGGTTAGTCTGTTGCTTTTCTTCCAGCAACATCCGGGTAAAATCGCGCATCTCACCGGCTGAGAGCACATCCACCTTTCTGGCGATGCGATCAAAGCTGACTTGCGAGCTGAAATTCACCTGGCTGTAGGGTTTAGTCCCGCTTTCTCTTTGCAGTCCTTTCCCTTTTTTTGTGGTGATAATGATGACGCCATTGGCTCCACGGGATCCGTAGATAGCGGTAGAGGCTGCATCTTTCAGGATGTTCACCGATTCAATGTCTTCCGGAGCGATGATGGTGGGATCCACTCCCGGTACCCCGTCGATGACATAGAGCGGTTGTGTACTGGCACTGAAACCGGAGGCACCCCGCACCCTCACTGAGAAGCCTTCGTTGGGGTCTCCCCCTTTTTTAGTGATGGACACCCCGGAGGCTTTCCCCTGCAAGGTCTGTATCGGATCGGTCATCACCCCACCCTGGAGGTCGTCGGCCTGCACATTGGCCACCGCCCCGGTCTTGTCTTCCTTCTTCTGCGTGGCATACCCGATCACGATCAGTTGTTCCAGCTCTGTCACGGCAGATTCCAGGTTGATGTTGTACACCCCTTCTCTCTCTGCCGTGAATTCTTTTGTGGTGTATCCTACATAGGAAACCACGATTACGGCACCTTGCCGTACCCGCATCTGGTATTTCCCATCCGGGTCGGTGATCGTACCCTGGGTGGTGCCCTTCTGCACCAGGGTTACCCCGATCAGGGTTTCTCCTGTGGCAGCATCCCTTACCGTTCCAGAGATATTGAAATCCTGGGCCATCAATGGGCCTCCCAGCAACAGCATCCCAAGCCCCAGCAAGAGATACCGAATACGTCCGCTAAATTGAATATTCATACGTCTGTGATTGTGTTCTTCTCTAAAAAAAGCCTTCGAACTCCCTGATTCACAAGGCAGCAATGTCAATTCTTTGGCAAATATAATACATCTCTATATTTACAGCACTCCATAAATAGAATCCTGTAGAAAAGAGGCCGGATTCATACAGTATTGAAGTACTTTCATCCAAAGCGCTCTGATCATCATTGTCATAGAAAACCTACATTCGTCATTAAAATAGCAAAGCAGTCTTTCAGGTGGGCGAACTCCTTAAACCATTCAGGATGAAATTGGTTTAATTTTACATCCTGAATTGACACTTCGAATTTAAGGAATTAGGGATTATGGTCAAATATATGTTTCAGATTTTCAGTGTACTGCTAATCAGCATTTTATTCTCCGGCTATTCCCAGGCTCAGCTGGTTTCCACTTCCCCTGTTTTTCCCCGTGCAGAGGATACGGTACAGGTTTTTTTTAACCGGGCAGAAGGATCCGGAGGCCTGGCCAACTACAACGGGGACATCTATGCCCATACCGGGCTTATCACCCAGGCCAGCAGCGGCCCTTCCGACTGGAAATATGTGAAAACCGCCTGGGGAAGCAATACCCCTGAAACCCGCCTGATCAAAGTGGGGACTGATCTTTACCGCCTCGATATCGGCCCTTCCATCCGGGATTATTACGGGGTGCCGGCTTCTGAAACCATTCTTCAGATGGCCTTTGTCTTTCGCAGTGCTGCTGCTGTAGGCGGATCCTACCTGGAAGGCAAGACTGCCGAGAACGGGGACATATTCCTGGATATTTTCGGGCCGGGATTGCAGATGAAGCTTGACAAACCCTCCGGCGGGATGAGCCTCATCGATGTGGGGGATACCCTGAATCTGAACCTCCACGCCCAGGACGCAGATTCTCTTTTCCTTTTTCAAGATACACTTCTGCTTGCTGCAGGAACCGGTATCCAATTGCAGCACACCCTGATCCCCGGCACGGCAGCCGCATTCTGGGTGAAGGCATTGGTGAAGAATGCCACAGAAACCAAAATCGATTCCTTCTATTGTTTCGTGCGCGGTCCGGTCCAAACCGAACCTCTACCGCCCGGACTGAAAGACGGGATCAATATCGTCGGACCCGATTCGGTGGTACTGGTGCTTTTTGCCCCGATGAAAGACTTTGCCTTTGCGATCGGTGATTTCAGCAAGTGGATCCCACAGCAGGCCTTCTATATGAAGCAAACACCGTCACAGGACCGATTCTGGGTAGGGATTGGGAACCTGGATCCGGATAAGGAATACATCTATCAATATTTTGTGGACGGAGAGATCCGCATCGGGGATCCTTATGCGGAAAAGGTGAGCGACCCCTGGAATGATCATAATATTCCCGCATCGGTCTATCCGGATATGCTGGAATACCCCCACGGGAAAACCCAGGGCATTGCCACGGTTTTCCGGATCAATGAAGACCCATATCAATGGGCTGTACCTCAATTCACCCCTCCTGATCCGGAGAAGTTGGTGGTGTACGAACTCCTGGTACGGGATTTCACCGAATCCCACAGTTTTCAGGCGGTGATCGATAGCATCGGCTACTTCAAAAAGCTGGGAATCAATGCCATTGAACTGATGCCGGTGAATGAGTTTGAAGGAAACAGCAGCTGGGGGTATAATCCGAATTATTATTTCGCGGTAGATAAATATTACGGCAAGAAGAATGACCTGAAGCGCCTGATCGACACCCTGCATCAACACGGCATTGCAGTGATCCTCGATGTGGTGTACAATCATTCCTTCGGAACGGCGCCTTATGTCCAGCTATACTGGAATGCAGCCCAGCAGCAGCCGGCCGCTTACAGCCCTTTCTTCAATCCGGTGGCCCGCCACGATTTCAATGTGGGTTATGATATGAACCACGAGAATGCCGCCACCCGCAAGATGATCGGTCGTGCCCTGCGTTTCTGGCTTGAGGAATACAAGGTGGATGGCTTCCGCTTTGATCTTTCCAAGGGTTTCACCCAGAAGAACACCCTCGGCAATGTGGCAGCCTGGGGGGCGTATGATGCTGACCGGATAGAGATCCTGAGCAATTATGCTGATACGGTGTGGTCGGTGAATCCGGATGCTTATGTGATTTTGGAGCATTTTGCCGACAACAATGAAGAAACCGAACTGGCCTCCCGCGGGATGATGCTCTGGGGCAATCTGAACCATCCCTTTACCGAAGCGGCAATGGGTTATCATTCCGGAGGAAAGTCTGATTTCTCCTGGCTCTCGTGGAAGAAGCGGAACTGGGCGGCGCCCCGCCTGGTGGGTTATGCAGAAAGCCACGATGAAGAAAGGATGATGTATAAAAACCTCCAGTATGGCAATGCCCAGGATGCTTATGACACCAAAGATTTTGAGACTGCCCTGGAAAGGATGCAGTTGAGCGCCCTCTTTCTGCTGACTATGCCCGGGCCCAAGATGCTTTGGCAGTTTGGGGAGCTGGGCTATGATTTTTCCATCGACTACAATGGCCGAACCGGGGAGAAACCCATCCGCTGGGATTATTATACCGATCCGGCCAGGAAAGAACTTTACCATTTCTACAGCCATCTGATCCATTTAAGAAATCAACACGAAACCTTCCATACGGATGATTTTGATATTTCTTTGAGAGAAGGGGTGAAATATATGGTGCTCCGCCATCCGGATATGAATGCGGTGGCAGTGGGGAATTTTGAGGTAGAGCAGAAGTCGGTGCTGCTTCCCTTCCCTGCCACAGGGGTTTGGTATGATTACTTCACCGGCGACTCGGTGCAGGTGGAAGACCTTGATCTGCCTCTCGATATGCCTCCGGGTGCCTGGCATCTTTTCACAGACAAAAGGCTGCCCCGGCCTGAAAACCTCCTTCCCCGCTGGCGACTGGCCCGGGATTTTGATGCCGGGCTGGCCCTGGTCTTTCCCAATCCCTCCGATGGCGCCCTTACCCTGTATGTGGAGCTGGAGAAAGAAGACGCGCAGAAAGTGCACATCGACTTTCTGGACACCGCCGGGCGCAGCATCGCTTCCCTGGAAGATACGGTAAGTGGAAGGAAGGAAATCCGTATCCGTGAATATGGAATACATTTGCGCAGCGGCATCTACCTCTGCCGGGTGCGTGCCGGAGATCAGACCATTACGAAGAAAATCGTGGTACGTTAAACCTTAACCGCCTTTTTATGAGCGCAATGCAACGCAAACCCCGCTTGAGCCTCTCTCAGATCATCAATATGAGTGTGGGCTTTTTAGGGATACAGTTCGGCTTCGCCCTGCAAAACGCCAATGCTTCCCGCATCCTGCTCACCTTCGGGGCCGATGTGCATCACCTGAGCTGGTTCTGGCTTGTGGCCCCGGTCACCGGGATGATCGTCCAGCCTATTGTAGGCTATATGAGCGACAAAACCTGGAACCGCCTGGGCAGGCGACGGCCCTACTTCCTGGTGGGCGCCATCCTCACCAGTACGGCCCTTATCCTGATGCCCAATGCGCCCCACCTGGCCACCTTCATCGCCCCGATGTTCATCGGGGGCGGCTTGCTGATGATTATGGACGCTTCCATCAACATCTCGATGGAGCCCTTCCGGGCCCTGGTGGCCGACAAGCTGCCGGAAGAACAGCATACGGTGGGTTTTTCGGTGCAGACCCTGCTAATCGGCATCGGAGCCGTGGTGGGCTCCTGGCTGCCCTACATACTCAGCGAATGGATAGGCATCCCTTCCGTGGCAAAGGAAAGTGGCCTGGTACCCCCTAATGTGGTCTTCTCCTTCTATTTCGGTGCCGCCGTCCTCCTGGCCACTATCCTATGGACCATCGTCTCCACACCTGAGTACCCCCCTGAATTCTATGAGAAACAGGAGGCAAAAAAAGATGAGAAGCGTTCCAAAACCTTCTACATCCCCCGCATAATGGTGCAGCTGCTGGTGGTCCAGTTCTTTTCCTGGTTCGCCCTCTTCTCAATGTGGGTCTATACCACCCCGGCGGTAGCCCAGCATTTTTATGGCACTACCGATCCCAACAGCGATGTGTATCAGGAGGCCGGAAACTGGGTCGGCATCCTGTTCGGTATCTATAATGGCGTTTCGGCGATGATTGCCCTGGGCTTGCCGGTGCTGGCGGCCCACATCGGGAAAAAGCTGACCCACGCCGCCGCCCTGAGCATCGGCGGGCTCTCTTTTCTGTCTTTCTTCATTATCAGCGACCCGGTGATGCTGATCCTTCCGATGATCGGCATCGGGATCGCCTGGGGAAGCATCCTGGCGATGCCTTACGCCTTGCTGGCCAGTTCTATTCCCGCCGACCGGATGGGAATTTATATGGGCCTCTTCAATATGTCGATCACCATCCCCCAGATCATCAACGGGATTTTCGGGGGGCTCATCCTTCAATATTTCTTTAAAGGCGATCCCCTTTATTCCATCCTGATGGCGGGCGTGCTGATGATCCTGGGGGCCGTCAGCGTGAGCTTTATCCGCGAGAAAAAAGTGGAAGAAAGCCTGGGCCTGGAAGGGGATATCTGAACAAAAGTGTAGCTATGAAAGAAGCACAGCAAGCGCTCCGCCACCTCTGGCAGGAGCTGTACGGAACGGATAAGACGGAACTGTTGGAAGGGCTTTTTGAAGAGATCAGCCTTTTCAATCAGCAATACCATCCCCCTGCCCTTTCCCCGGAATGGTATAAGGATGTGGTGGTCTATTCGCTCTATGTCGATCTCTTTAATGAAAACTTTGCCGGCCTCCGCGATAAGCTGCCCTACCTGAACGAACTGGGGGTCACCTGCCTTTGGCTTTTACCCATCCTCGACTCGCCAATGCGGGATGCCGGATTCGATATCCGCGATTACCGCCGCATCCGACCCGAACTGCTGCCACAGGATGAAGCGGAAACCGCTTTCCCTGCTTTTCTCAAAGAAGCTGCCTCTTTTGGAATTCGCGTGATCTTCGACATCGCCATCAACCATACCTCCGAAACCCACCATTGGTTTCAGGAAGCGCTGAAGTCCCCCGACAATCCCTATCGCGATTATTACATCTGGAGCGAAAAACCGGATCAATACCTGGATGCCCGCATCATCTTCCAGGGCATTGAAGAAAGCAACTGGGCGAGGGCGGGAGATGCCTGGTTCTTCCACCGCTTCTTTGATTTCCAGCCCGATTTGAACTACCGCAACCCCCGGGTGCTGGTGGAGATGTGCCGACACTTCCTGTACTGGCTGTCTGTAGGTGTGGACGGATTCCGGGCGGATGCCATTCCCTATCTCTGGAAAGAAGAAGGCACGGATTGCGAAAACCTGCCCCAAACCCATCTCCTGGTTAAGTTTTTCCGCCAGGTGCTCGACTGGGCCAGGCCCCACACCCTCCTCCTGGCTGAAGCCTGCCAGAAACCTGTGGAAGTCGTGAAGTACTTTGGCCAGGGCGACGAATGCCACGCCGGTTACCATTTCCCGCTGATGCCGCAGCTGTTCAAAGCCATCGCCGCCGAAAGCGCGCTGCCGGTGATGCATACCCTGAGTGAAGAGATCACCCCGCCTATCCCCGAAAGCAGCCAATGGTTCACCTTCCTGCGCTGCCACGACGAGCTGAGCCTCGAACTGGTCTATGTCTCGGAAGAAGACCGCAAGTACATTCACGATCACTACTGCAAACAGGATCAGTGGAACTTTCGCCTGGGACAGGGCATCTCGGCCCGACTCTCGGAACTGATGGACCGCGACCCGCAGAAGATCCTCCTGGCCTATGCGATGATGCTCAGCCTGCCCGGTACGCCGGTTATTTATTACGGAGATGAATTCGGGAAGACCAACGACCAGGCCTATTACCATCAGCAGATCAAAGCGGTGGGCAAAGACGACACCCGCTTCCTGGTGCGGGGCCGCATCGACTGGCAAGAACTGGAGGCTGCGCTGCAAAAGCCGGACAGCCTGGCAGCCCAGGTTTTTCCCCGGGTAAAAACCCTGATCAATGTCAGAAACCTTTACCCGGCCTTTGGAAGAGGCCGGATAGAATGGCTGAAAGCGACTGATGCCTCCGGAAACAGCGCAAACCCTGTCCTGGCCTTCATCCGGAAACAAACAGAAGCGGATATCCTCTGCCTCTTCAACCTCGCGGCAAACCAAATAACATTCCGACTCGAGGGAGCGCACTTCTCTTCTTTTGAAATGATCGCCGGGGAAGAGCCTGTTTACCAGGCTCAAACCAATCAATGGACCTTGCCCGGCCGCAGCTGGCAATGGATTAAGATTTCCTGAAAATGAAAAACACTCCTTTGAAAGCCGTCATTTTCGACCTCGACGGTGTAATAACCCAAACCGCCCTGGTACACAGCCGGGCCTGGAAAGAGATGTTTGACCATTACCTGCGCGAGCGGGCGGAGAAATACGGAGAAAGCTTCCGGGAATTTACCCACGAAGGGGATTACCTCACTTATGTGGATGGCAAGCCCCGCTACGAAGGGGTGAAATCCTTCCTGTCATCCCGCGGGATCGAGCTGCCCTTCGGGGATCCCGGAGATGCTCCGTTAACAGAGAGTATATGCGGGATAGGAAACCGGAAGAACATCGCTTTCAATCTCATCCTCGAAAGGGATGGGGTTCAGGTGTATCCTTCTACCGTGAAATTAATGGCACAGTTGCGGGAACGGGGCATCCGCATCGGGGTGGCTTCTTCTTCAAAAAACTGTGAGAAAGTGCTGGAGGCCGCCGGGCTACTCGACTGGATTGAAACACGCGTGGATGGTGTCGTTTCGGCTGAGCTGGGATTGCAGGGAAAGCCGGAGGCGGATATCTTCACCACCGCAGCGGCCAATCTGGGGGTGGAATGTCATAATGCCGTGGTGGTGGAAGATGCCATCTCCGGGGTGCAGGCCGGCAGAAAAGGCAATTTCGGCCTGGTTTTAGGCCTGGCAAGGGAAGACAATGCCCGGGCCCTGCTGGCCAATGGCGCCGATATTGCGGTACAGGATATGGCAGAGATCGGACTGGAAGGCATTTTGAAGTGGTTTGAGGAAGGGATGGATAAAGATGCCTGGCACTTGGTTTACCACGATTATGATCCTGCCAAAGAACGCTCGCGCGAGGCCCTGCTGAGTGTGGCCAACGGCTACTTCGGTACGCGGGGATCGATGGAAGAAAACGGGATCAATGAGGTGAATTATCCGGCCACCTATATGGCAGGAGTGTACAACCGGCGGGTCTCACGCGTCTCGGGCCGGGATGTGGAAAATGAAGATTTTGTGAACGGCATCCTCTGGCTGCCCATTCTTTTCCGCATCGGAGAGGAAGAATGGCTGGATGTGAACCGGACCCACATCCTGCAGATCCGCCGAAGCCTCGACCTGCGACAGGGAGTCCTGCACAGAACGATGATCGTGGAAGACAAAAAAGGCCGGCAGACCCGTGTCCGTTCACGCCGCTTTGCATCGATGCAGAACCCTCATCTGGCAGGAATAGAATATACCCTGACACCCCTGAACTACAGTGATAAGCTCGAAGTAAAGACGATGTTGCGGGGCGATCATATCAATGAAGGCGTGAAGCGCTATGCCGAGCTCAACCAGCATCATATCGCAGCCACCGATGCCTGGGTGAGCGGAAATATTCAATTCCTGGAGGTGCAGACCACCCAGTCGGGCATTAAGATGAGCGCCACCTCCCGCCTGGATGTAGAGGTGGAAGGACAAATGCATTTCCCGGATTATGAAGGGGAAGTCGGGCAAGGCCTTTGCTCCCTTTCCTTTGCCCTTACCCTCGGTCAGGGCGCCTCGGTAAAAGTGCAGAAAAGCGTATTTCTGAACAATGAGCTGCAGAAAGAAGTCTTTGAGGATCAGCCCCTGGACAGCCTCAACAATGCAGGTTCGTGGGAGGAAATGCTGCAAGACTCGGTCGCAGCCTGGGAAAAGATCTGGGAGGAGACCGACATCCGTATAGATGGAGACCGTCAGGCACAGCGCCTGCTGCGTTTGCACATCTATCACCTGATGGGCACTACCTCGCCACACAATGCGCGGCTTGACTTTGGCATCCCTGCCCGAGGCCTCACCGGTGAGGCATACCGGGGCCACATCTTCTGGGATGAGTTGTTTATTTTACCCTTTTATTTTCTGCATTTCCCCGCCATTGCCCGCTCGGTGCTGATGTACCGCTACCGGCGAATGGAGGAGGCCCGCAAATATGCTGAAGCACACGGCTACCAGGGCCTGATGTTCCCCTGGCAAAGCGGCAGCAGCGGCAGGGAAGAGACCCAGCAATTCCACTTCAACCCTGTTTCCAGTAAGTGGGGCGACGACCATAGCGCGCGCCAGCGCCACGTGAACCTGGCCATCGCCTGGAGCATTCTCACCTATCACCATACCACCGGCGACCAGGACTTTATGCTGCATCACGGGGCTGAAATGCTCACAGGCATCTGTCGCCTCTTTAATAGTATGGCGAAGAAAGACCCTGAAAGCGGGCGCTACTCTATACCCGGGGTGATGGGGCCGGATGAGTTTCACGAACACCTGCCCGGGAGCAGGGATGGGGGACTGAAAGACAATGCCTACACCAATGTGATGACCGCCTGGATGATGCAGGAGGTACTGTCCTGGTTCCGGGCTCTCCCGGCAAGTAAAGCGGCTTCCTTACAGGAATCTTTGGGGCTGAAAGAAGCAGAGATGCAGGAATGGGAAAAGCTGTCGCAAGGGATTCGCCTGGTAATGCAGGACGGTATCCTGGCTCAGTTTGATGGATATTTTGACCTGCAGGAACTCAACTGGGAGGATTACCGGCGGCGTTACGGCAACATCTATCGGATGGACCGTATCCTGAAAGCGGAGGGCAAATCGCCGGATGAGTACAAGCTGGCCAAGCAGGCCGATGTACTGATGCTTTTCTATGTGCTGCCAGAGGCGGAAATCAGGGCGTTGATAGAAAAAGCCGGCTATGCCTTACCGGAGGATTTTTTCGCCCGGAACTTTGATTACTATTTGCCTCGCACTTCTCACGGAAGCACACTCAGCCGGGTGGTACACGCTTTGCTGGCGCATCGCCTGGACAGGAAAACCCTCGCCTGGGAGCTCTTTAAAGAGGCCCTGGGCAGCGATCTGAACGACATTCAGGGCGGGACTACGGCCGAAGGGATACACAACGGGGTGATGGCCGGCACAGTGATGATCGCCCTGAATGCCTATGCCGGTCTGAGCCTCGAGGGAGCGAGGCTCAGCCTGAAGCCTGACTTGCCACCACATTGGAAAGAGATGGATTTCCGACTGCGTTTCCGTGACCTCCACTACCGTTTTTGCCTGCGTCCAGGTGAGACAGAAGAGAAATCAGATCATTTGTACTTTTAAGGCCACATCCCAGGTCTTCGCAGTAGCTGTACTGTATGCTCAAAGCGGGCAAACAGGGCATTTGCACAGGGGCCGATAAACAGAGATTATTGTCAATCAGAAAGCCCAGATCAATCAATGAGTGCAACACAGGAAAACGCATCCCGATGGCTGATTAGATGGACAAGCGAGGCAAAACCTTCCTACGTTTTTGCTGCCATATTGTCCCTGCTGAGCGCCGGATGTTTTGCGATTTTCAGCTGGCACTTGTCGGGCTTCACAGCCTTGTGGCTGAACGACAATCAGACCCTGCCCCAGGCTTTGCTCTATGCCTCAGTATTTCTTGCAGGCAGGTATATTTTTGCCCATTTCGCATCCGTAACCAACTACCGGGCTGGAACGATCATCGTTGCCAAAATCAAAAAGAAACTATATCCCAGACTACTCCATCACAACTCATCCGACTCCATATCCAGCACTTTAATGCTTACCCGGGTCAGCGACGACCTGAAGCCCTTTTTCTCTTTCTTTATCCCTAATGCGCTGGCTTCGGTTCTGGTTGGAATACTATTGTTGATCGTGGCTTTCCGCTTTGAAGTTTGGGTCGGGATCACCCTGTTCATCTCATTGCTGGTTATTCCTTTGCAAATGATCATAATCGGGGTGGGTGCCGAATCACTCCACAAAAAACACATCCATCTGTTTATGAAATACTCGGCGGTCTTTTACAACCGCTTGCAAACCATTGCCGAAATAGTCAATTTAGACAACCTAAAGCCCCAATACCGGTTTTTGTCGGATAAGAGCACGGCGCTCAACAAAGCCACTTCCTCCGTAATGCGGGTGGCTGTTCTCTCGTCGGCAGTATTGGAGCTTTTCGTTTCCATTGCCATCGCAGCTGTGGCTATTTATTTGGGGTTGAGCCTGCTGGGAATAATGCCCGGCTCCAGCTACGGGCGTGGCTACGATTTCCATATCGCCCTCTTCTTACTGATGATTACTCCCTATTTTTTCTATTATCTGCGGAAGTTTGTGAGTGCCTATCACGACAGGAACAAGGCCCTGGCATCGGCCAGAATACTGATGCCATTATTGAAGGAAGAGGAGGAAAGCCCGATTAGCATCGAAAACGAAGCCCTGCAGTCTCTTGAAATCAAGGATTTGAGTTTCGCCTATCCCGATTCCCCGCTGAAAGTGCTGCACAAGATTCAGCTGAAGCTGCCCGCAAAAGGGCTGGTGCTGGTGAAAGGCATTTCTGGATCGGGAAAATCCACTTTACTGAAGATCATTTCCGGAAACCTGGATGTGCAGGATGGACAGGTAAGGGTGAACGGAAAGGGCCGAGGCTGGTCGACACAGTGGCTTAATGCCAACTCTTCCTATATGAACCAGTTCCCCTTCATTTTTGATGGAACATTGCGGTACAATGTTTTTCTTGATAAGGAGACAGAAACAGCAGCCCGATACCCTGCATTTCTGGATGGCATTCTGAAGAAAAAACAGGACGGATGGGAAACGCTTTTAAGCCATAATGGGAAACAACTCTCAGGTGGTGAAAAACAATTGTTAACCCTTGCCCGGATGATGCTCTTCCCAAGACCCATTGCCATATTAGACGAACCTACAGCGAATCTCGATGGCAGAACTGTTGAAATTATTCTTGATCAAATCCGGGAAATGGCTCAAAGCAAACTGCTTATTGTGGCCTCGCACGAAGAGAAATTTGAAGCTATTGCTGACACCATCCTCAATCTAAACTGGGGAGAACAGATGAGGTATGCATAGTTTTTTATTTAAACATATACTTCAACCCCTAGCGGGCAGATGGTTTTCGGGCTTTTTTCTGCTGTTGTTCTGGACGCTTGCTTTCATAGCCCTTCCTGCCATCTCGGGCTGGTTTCTGGCGATGTGCAGCCTGGCCTTCATCACAGCAAATACCCTCTTTGCCTATTTGGTTCCCTCGTCCATCATCCGTTTTCTAACCCTCTTGCGCACGATCACGAGATATTTTGAACGCCTGGAAAATCACAAAACAACTCTTGATGCACAGCGAAGCCTGCAACTAAAGATTTTCGAGTCGGTGGCCCGTTTTCCGTACTTTAAAAAACAAATCAATAACAATTCGAGCATACTCGAAAACAGTACGTATGGCATCGATTTACTGCTAAATCACATCCTCCTTTGGTTGTTGCCCTTTGCAGCCCTGACGATCTCCCTCATTATCTATTTTTTCTTCCTAAATGTATTCTCTCTGGAAATAGCCCTTGAGTTTTTGATCTCTTCGGCCATACTGTTGTTTGTTGTCCCCCAATATATTTTTCTGAAGAACAGGAAATGCTATCAGGAGCTCAAAGAAAACAGGGAAGAAAACAATCAGAGGCTCATTCAAAGTTTCAGGGGCCGGATAGAAATTTCCAAATATAATCTGGAGCGCAAAGTAATTCTCCAACAAGAGAAAAGAACATTACAGCTTGATCACCTGGAAAACAGATTGCAAACCAATTCATTTTCACTGCAAATGATGGTGGGCTTTGGGCTGAGTGGCATTGCTATTCTTATTCTTTGGTTTTCAAAAGATTATGGCATCAGCGCCCCTATGGCTATCGGGATTTTCTTTGGCATTCTGGCGCAAGCCGATTTGGCTGAGATGCTTTTTTCGGGGAAGGCTGAAAGAAGTTCTGTTGCCCATCAAATTAAAGATATTGACGCGATCATCACCCAAGGAAAGCAGAATGGGGAAACGCTAAGCGTTTCGTCCAGCCTGAAGAAATTGAGCTTCAATAATGTAAGGGCTGGCATACCCGAAACGCCGGTGATCACCGGGGAGGTTTCCTTTGAAATGTCTAAAGGAGAATGGATAGCAATATACGGAGAAACAGGGAAAGGAAAGACCACCTTACTGCACAGCCTTTTTTATCCGGAATACCGGTATAACGGCAGCGTAATATGGAACGAGGAGACGATCCTGGAGCACTTACCCATACCTGAATGCATTTATGTTACGCAGAAAGCCTATTTGCTTACCGGTACCCTGCGCGAAAATTTTGAAGGATACCCTGAGGAGGACATAGAGCAGGCCTTGACAACCGTGGATTTGCATAGCTGGTTTGCTTTGCTCCCCGATGGATTTAATACCTGGTTGGGAGAGAATGGTGAAACCCTGAGCGGTGGTCAGCGCAAAAAGCTATTGTTGGCTCAGGCGCTTCTCAAAAAGCCGCAACTCCTGGTTGTGGATGAACCGACTGCGGGCATCAGTTCCGAAAATGCTTTGGACATTTTCAGAAAGATTAAGCAACAGTATCCTGACATAAGCATACTGATGGCCACCCATTTAAAAGATTTTGAATCAGAAGTGGACAGGGTCATAAAGATCTGAGCCCCGACACCCGGCCCCTAGTTTGTTTCCTTGAGGAAACTGCAGCATAGCCTCGAGCCTCTCGAAGGATCAAACTCAAGCTCATTTTCCCCTTGACCTGCTCACTCCTTGCCTCCCCACCTTAAGACTTCTTACTTATGAATTCTGCCTTATGACTTAAAAGGGCCGCCATTTCCGGGCCAGTTTCATTCGGCACTCGAAATGGTATTTTTATTAACGCGAAGGGTGCAAAGAAAACGAGAAGGGCGCAGATCGCACTAAGACTAATCTTCTTCTTCCAGGGATTCTTCGTATTCTTTCAGGAGCTTATCCTGAACATCTCCCGGAACCTGGGCATATTCGGCGAAGCTCAGGGAGTACATTGCCCTTCCGCTGGTGATGGAGCTCAGTGAGGTGGAATAGCGGTTCATCTCGGCCAGGGGAACCCTTGCTTTGATTTTCTGATAATTGCCTTCGGCTTCCATCCCGAGGATGATGGCCCTGCGTCCCTGCAGGTCGGTCATTACATCGCCCATTCTTTCTTCCGGCACAATGACTTCTACATCGTAAATGGGTTCAAGAATTTTCGGACCGGCATTTTTGAAGGCCTCACGGAAAGCGTGGCGGGATGCCAGTTTGAAGGAGATTTCATTGGAATCCACCGGGTGCATCTTTCCGTCGTATATATTGACCACAATATCGCGGGCATAAGAACCGGTGAGGGGGCCTTCTTCCATCTTCTCCATCAGTCCTTTCATAATGGCCGGTAAAAAGCGGGCATCGATGGCACCTCCTACGATACAGTTGTTCAGAATCAACTTTCCTCCCCAGCTAAGGTTCACTTCTTCCACTCCACGGATCGGAAATTCTTTTTGCGGCTCCATCCCTTCGGTATAGGGCTGGATCATCATATGCACTTCCCCAAACTGGCCGGCTCCCCCGGACTGTTTCTTGTGGCGGTACATCGATTTGGCAGGTTTGGTAATGGTTTCACGGTAGGGAATACGGGGTGCAATATATTCCATCGGTACCTTCTCGATGGTTTCCACGTGCCACTTCACAATGTTCAGGTGCAGTTCTCCCTGTCCGCCGATGATCATCTGTTTCAGCTCCTTGGAGTGCTCCACGGTCAGGGTCTGGTCCATTCTGTGGATCTCGTGCATTGCGCCCGAGAGTTTTTCTTCATCTGTTGAACTCTTGGCTTTCACAGCCATTGTGATCTTGGGATTCGGGAAGACGATGGGGGAAATCTCCTGATCCGGGTTCTTGAGGGAGTTCAGGGTATCATTGGTCAGGGTGTCTTTCAGCTTGATGGTAGCGCCGATGTCTCCGGCCATCATCTTCTCCAACTTCACCCTGTTCTTGCCGTACATTGAGAAAATCTGTGAGATCCTTTCCTTGTTGCCGCGGCGGGGATTGCTCACATCCATTGCTTCGGTGAGTTCACCATTAAAGATTTTGAAGAAGGAGATTTCTCCAAGGTGGGATTCAATGGTGGTTTTGAAAACCAATGCCGAAAAAGGCTCATTGGCATTGCACTTCAGGTCTTTGCCATCCTGTGTTTTAACCGGGGTCACCTCATTGGGTGCCGGGGCGGCGCTGGCCAGGAACTCCATCAGGGTTCCCACACCCATATTGTGTTTGGCGTTAGTGCAGAAGAGGGGATAGATATCGCGATTCGCAATCCCTTTGCGCAGCCCTTCCTGCAATTCTTCTTCCGTTAAGGTTCCATTCTCAAAGAATTTCTCCATCAGGGCCTCTTCAGCCTCGGCCGCATTCTCGATGAGGGCAGCCTGTAGCTCTTCTGCTTTGTCTTTTTCATCCGCCGGGATATCCAGTACTTCCGGGGCGCCTCCGCCGGCCGGGAATTTGAGCATTTTCATTTTAAGCAGATCGATGACGCTGTTAAAGCTGGCGCCGGGGTTGACCGGATACTGAGCCGGAGTCACCTTGTTTCCGAATTGGGCTTTAAGCTGGCGGAGGGTTTCATCAAAATTGGAGTTGTCGTGCTCCAGGTGGTTGACTACGAAGATGACCGGCTTATCGTCGCGGCTGGTATATCTCCAGGCGATCTCAGCACCCACCTCTACCCCGTTCTGGGCATTGATGACCATCAGGGCCGTATCGGCTACTTTCAGGGCAGCCACTACCTCCCCCACAAAATCGTCCATCCCCGGGCAATCGATGATATTAATCTTCTTTCCTTTGTATTCGGCAAAGAGCACGGTGGAGGAGATAGAGTTCTGGCGTTCCAGCTCTATCTGACGATAATCCGATACCGTGTTTTTGTCATCGACAGAACCTCTGCGGTTGATCAGGCCGCCTTCAAAAAGCATACATTCTGCCAGAGTGGTTTTTCCTGATTTGGCACCTCCTACCAGGGCGATGTTCCTGATCTCATTTGTTTGATAAACCTTCATCTTATTTCTAGGGTTAAATGATTTTTGTTCAGTCCCTTCCGGGGAGCGGCAAATTTATGAAAATCCGCTTATAATGTGAAAGGAATGCGTTTCCGGGGATGATTTGACCTGTTTCAGGCTTAGGAGAGCAGTTCACTGAACTCCCGGAATATTTTCTCCCAGCTCTCATCAGCGATGCCTGTACCGATCACCTCGATCACCCTGGCCGCCACATAATTCCCCAGTCGGGCACAGTCGGGGGGCTGGTGCCCGCGGGCATAGGCTGAAAGGTAGGCGGCAGCGAAGAGGTCCCCTGCGCCATTGGTATCGATCACCTTTGCTTCTACTGCCGGCACCGCCCAGCGCTGATCTTCTGCCGCAATAAGGCAACCTTCCGCACCGGTTTTGATGATGAGCTGGGGATAGAAATCGGCATAGGCATCACGTATCTTATGCAGGTCATCTGCACCACTCAGCGCCCGAATCTCGCTTTCATTGGCAAAGAGAATATCGATGTTGCCGGGCAGCTCTTCCCGCAGGAAATCACGATGCTGTGCAACCACATTATACGAGGCCAGGTCGAGGGAAATGAGCAATCCTTCGTCAGCCGCGATTTCCAATGCAGCCAGGAAGAGGTCGCGGTTCTGCACCAGGTAGCCTTCCAGATGGAGGAGGTCGTATTCGGCAAAGACATCCGGATCCAGATCGCCGGCATCCAGTTCAATGGCAGCGCCCAGGTAGGTGGCAAAGGTGCGTTCCGAATCGGGGGAGATGAGGGTGAGGGCAACGCCGGTATCGGTATCACTATACTCGATATGCGGCTTGACCCCGTTCTTTATCAAATCATTCAGAAAGAATTCGCCGGGGGCATCTTTCCCCAGTTTTCCGATATAGCCACATTCGAGGCCCAGGCGGGCAATGCCGCGGGCCGTATTGGCGGCCGAGCCACCGCTGGCCATCCAGAAGGGGGCGCCTTCCAGTTGTTTTCTGTACAAGAGAGATTGGGCCGCATCCACCAGGGTCATACTGCCTTTGGGGAGTTTCAGGCTTTCCAGCACCGGATCGCTGGCAACGCGGATAATATGGTCCACCAGGGCATTGCCCAGGGTCAGGATTTTCATCATCAGGCAAGTATATTACAATTCAGCGGGGCAAACATAGAAAGAAATCTTTGTTTTGTTTGGGGTGAATTCAGGCGAACCCTGTGAGTGGGCGGGTAATTATTTACCTTTGATTGGTATTGATGAAGATCGAAGCAATGAACCCCCTCTTCCACAAAACCACGACGCTCATTGCAAAGGCGGATACCTTCCTGGATACCGTGGATGAAAGCATCCTGGTTTTCAGCACAGGCCTGCAGGATTACCTGAGCGGCGATACGGCCGGCTTTAAGCGAAAGCTGGATCATATCTTTCAACTGGAAGAAAAAGCCGATGCCCTGCGCAGGGAAATCCGGACTGACCTTTATCAGTTCTCTCTCATCCCCGAATTCCGGGCTGATATCAGTTCTCTGCTCGAAAAGCTGGATGATGTGGTGGACCGGGCCAAGGAAAACCTGCACATCTTTGCCATCGAGAAACCCTGGGTACCTGAGTCCGTCGGGCCGGAATGGATCCGCCTGAGCAAGGTGTCGTGCAAGGCCGCTGAAGCCCTGGTGCTGGCGGCCCGCGCCTTCTTCCGCGAGGTCAAGCTGGTGAACGACCGCCTGCATCGTGTGTATTATTTTGAGCGCGAGGCCGACGAAATTGCCGCCCAGATCAAAGAGCGGATCTTTCAGCATATGGATGAGGTCCACCTCAGCAACAAACAGCAGCTCCGGCATTTTACCAACCAGATCGACAACCTGGCCAATATCGCCGAAGATGCCGCCGACCTGCTCACCATCCTGGCGATCAAACGAATGGTATAAAAGACAGCCGTGACCTTCCTTTTTCTCAGCAGCGGACTTTTTCTGGGCTGGTCTCTCGGGGCCAACGATGCCGCCAATGTTTTCGGCACCGCCGTGGGCTCGCGGATGATTTCTTTCCGGCGCGCCGCCCTGATCTGTGCTTTGTTCGTCATTCTGGGGGCGGTATTGCAGGGGGGTGGGACTTCTGCCACCCTCGACAGCCTCGGGAAAGTAGGTTCCCTGGCCGCTGCCTTTACCCTTGCCCTATCCGCCGGCATTGCCGTCTTTCTGATGACCCGGGCTGGCCTGCCGGTATCCTCCAGCCAGGCCATCGTGGGGGCCATCATCGGGTGGAATATGTATTCCGGCACCCCCACCGATCTTGCCCTCCTCGGAAAGATCGCCGGAAGCTGGGTGGCCAGTCCCATCCTTGGAGCCGTATTCGCCGTGGGGATCTTCCTTATATTGAAGCAGATCATCCTACGCAGTCCTATTCACATCTTTCGCCTCGACCAAGGCATCCGCACAGCCCTGATCCTGATCGGCGCTTTTGGGGCTTTCAGTCTGGGAGCCAATAATATTGCCAATGTGATGGGCGTCTTTATGCGGGCTGTCAGCCTGCCGCTTCTAAAGCTTGGGCCCTTCACTCTGGGTCACGAGCAGCAACTCTTTCTACTGGGCGGACTGGCCATCGCTGCCGGGGTATTCACCTATTCCCGGAAAACAATGGATACCGTTGGCAAAGGGCTGATGAAGATGAATGCAGAAGCGGCCATAGCCGTGGTGCTGGCCCACGCCCTGGTGCTTTTCCTCTTCTCATCAGTCAGCCTGCAAAGCTTTCTGCACAGTCTTTCACTTCCCGCCATTCCCCTGGTTCCCGTTTCCAGCTCTCATACCATTGTGGGTGCCATTGTGGGTATCGGTCTCTTGTATGGAGGCAGGAATATCCGTTACGGGATGCTGGGGAAAATTGCCACAGGATGGCTGCTGGCTCCAATTATTGCCGGCCTGCTGTGCCTGATCGCTCTTTTCATTGTTGAAAATGTCTTCCTCCTAAGCCTGTCCTCAGGCTGAACACAATGGTGTACCTTTGCGCAATAATCTGCCTATGATCATTCCCCGATACGAATACCGTTGCTTCGGCCTGGATCTCCTCCCGCTCGCATCTGTTTTAAAAAATGAAGCCAGTCAGGACGGTAAGGTATTCACTGCAGAGGTGTACCTTCTGACCCGAAAAGCCCACCGCCTCAGCGCCAAGATGCGGGAAGATCATTTTGAGATCAAAGAATTGATGAATGTGGAAGATGGCTTGGAGAAATGGACCGTTCGGATGAAAGAAGCCTTTCCACTCAGCCGTACCCAGGTGGAGGATGAGATCCTTCCCCAGCTGGGAATTCAGGCAAGCATACGCCAGGAGGAATATGATCAGGAGGAATTGACCGAACGCCTCACGGGCCTCGATCCCGGGCTGTTGGTGATCCACGTGGCCAAGCGGAGAGACCGCTATGTTTGGGGTTCGGTGAAGGCTGAATTCAGCCACCTGCTGGTGAATGGCGCCCTGACCTATACCTGCTGTCTTGAATCCGAAGACAAGGAAGCCCTGCTGGAAGCCCTCCGCAAAATGGGCCTGGACACCAAAGAGAATCAGAGTTATCCGGCCTTTCTGAAAGGCCTCACCGGCATTCTGCCCCTGAAAAAGATTCCGGTTTTTCCGGAGGATTATTGAGATGGGAAAAGAAATTGAAAGAAAGTTTTTGGTGAAAGACCCCTCTTTCCTGAAGGAGCTGGAAGGGGTTTATTATCACCAGGGATACCTGAGCACCGAAAAGGAAAGGGTGGTCAGGGTAAGAATAATGGGTGATAAAGCCGCCCTGACCCTGAAAGGAACGGATACAGGCTTCACCCGTCTGGAGTATGAATACAACATTCCGGTTGCAGAAGCTGATGAGATCCTGGAAAAGCTTTGTCTTAAACCCACGATTAAAAAGAAGCGTTACCGGGTTCCTTTCCAGGGTTTTACCTGGGAGGTGGATGTTTTTTCGGGAGAGAACGAGGGGCTCATCCTGGCGGAGATAGAACTTGCTTCGGAAGAACAGGAATTCCCTCTGCCATCCTGGGTAGGGGAAGAGGTGACCGGAGATCCCCGCTACTACAATGCTTATCTGATTGCGCATCCTTACGCCGGGCACTGAGCGCTCGCCCGGAGTCCCTTGCTTCTCTTAGGCTGTGCCTGCGGACAGCAGGATTAATTCTCTTGCTCTAAGCTGTTGCCTGCCCGCCGGCAGACGGGCTCTTGCATAAAAAACATAAGCCTGCGGACGGACTTTGTTCGAGTGCGATTTCGAGTACGAGCACGAAGTAAAATATTTAAATCGATAATATTTGAATTGGTCGTCTGAAGACAACCTCCTTGTCCGCCGTAGCTTACTGAACACCTTAGCTCTGGCGAAGGCGGACTCGCACGCACGTGTCAGAAAATTCACCTTCGCTCTGGCTACGGCGAATAAAAGAAGACGTGCGCGAGCAGGGATAGTCGTTGGTAACGGTTATCAACGGCTATCAGCCGTTAATATCGGTTAACAACGGTTGACAACGGTTGACAACGGCTGGCAACGGTTGTCAACGGCTATCAGCCGTTAATATCGGCTATCAACGGTTAACAACGGATATCAACGGATATCAACGGTTAACAACGGCTATCAACGGTTAACAACGGGATGATTATCCCAATTTAATCTGTGCTATCTGTGGTGCATATTTCTGCGCTGATCTGCGGAATCTGCGGAATCTGCGGGAGAATTATTTCCGCAGCCATAGCCTACGGACAGACTTAGTTCGAGTGCGATTTCGAGTACGAGCACGAAGTAAAATATTTAAATCGATAATATTTGAATTGGTCGTCTGAAGACAACCTCCTTGTCCGCCGTAGCTTACTGAACACCGTAGCTCCGGCGAAGGCGGACTCGCACGCACGTGTCAGAAAATTCACCTTCACTATGGCTATGGCGAATACTATAAGACGCGCGCGGGTGGGGCGGTCAGGGATAATCGTTGGTAACGGTTATCAACGGCTATCAATGGCTATCAACGGCTGTCAACGGATAGTAACGGATACGAACGACTAACGATCAAGAATAAGAGCAGTAGCGGATTCCGGAGCGATTACCTGTCCGACACCACCAAAGTTTATTAAATGCACAGACCTTGATTCTACCACTTCACCCACTATTGCTCGTATATAATGATGTAGCCAGTTTTTCTCTGTATTTCGTCTCCAACACATTTGCAAAAGCAGATTTGTCAGTCCGTAAAAAATCCATTTCTTTTCCTTTCACAATAGTTGGATGCATATCCCTAAGATGCTCATCGCTCCACAAAGCCAGTTCAACTAAAACAGTTGTCAAAGCCAAACCTTTTTCGGTTAAGAGGTAGAGCTTAGTCTTTTTATTGCCTGGTCGTTGGGTTTTGATGATAATACCCACTTCTTCCAAAAATTTAAGCCTGGCAGAAAGAATATTGGTCGCTATTGCTTCATCACTTTCTGTAAAGTCCTTAAAGGTCTCCTTGCCTTCAATGAGCATTTGTTTTACGATGACCAATATCCACTTGTCTCCCAAAACATCTAAGGCTGAGGTAAACGGGCAATTA
The DNA here is from genome assembly GCA_964590645.1 of uncultured Lentimicrobiaceae bacterium. Classification (GTDB taxonomy): domain Bacteria; phylum Bacteroidota; class Bacteroidia; order Bacteroidales; family JAGNHN01; genus JAGNHN01. The sequence continues at coordinate 42,776 of CAZPYJ010000023.1, read as the reverse complement.
CATCTGAAATCTTGTCGCATCTGTTAAGTCAATATTAAATTTTACTTGCAAAATGAAATTTATTTCTATTATTGCTTGCATATTGAAAGTTATTTTGTATTTTTGCTTGCAGAACAAAAGTAATAATTATTCCTCAAATGACAAAATCAATGAGAAAAGTATTGGCAGTATTAGCGCTATCAGGTATTCTCGCTTCCTGTGGTACAGCGCAAACAAATTCAACAAGCGAGCTTAACTCAAACAACAACAAAATGAACAACAAAGAAATCGTTGGCACTTTCTTAGGTGCCGTTGCCAAACAAGACGCAGAAACTATGCGCAAATTTGCAAATGCCGATTACATTCAACATAATCCATTTGTGCCAACTGGTTTAGAACCTTTTATTGGTTTATTACCCGTTTTAAAGGAACACGGAACTTATGCCGAAAACGTGAGAATGTTTCAAGATGGCGACTATGTGTTTATGCACAACATCTGGAAAAACGCCAAACCATTTGGGGCAGATGAAATGGTGGCCTTCGATATTATCCGTATAGACGAAAACGGAAAAGTAGCGGAGCATTGGGACGCTATGACAGTTTTAGTGAAAGAAACTGCCAGCGGAAGAACGCAAACCGATGGGCCAACAACTGTTGAAGACTTAGATAAAACTGAGGAAAACAAAGCCTTGGCTGTTTCCCTGGTTGAAGACGTTTTAATGGGTAAAAATCCAGGTAAGATTGGTGACTACATCAGTTCCGAAGAGTACCACCAGCACAACCCGCAAATTAAAGATGGATTGACGGGCATAGTGGAAGCAGTAGAGTATCTCACTTCTCAAAACAATATGTTTAAATATACCAAAATCCATAAGGTATTGGGTGAAGGCAATTTCGTCCTGACGGTAAGCGAAGGTGAATGGAATGGTGGTAAAAAGCACGCATTTTATGACTTATTCAGAATGAAAAATGGAAAAATCGTAGAGCATTGGGATGTAATACAGGAAGTTCCAACCGATGGATTAGCAAATGATAACGGAATGTTTGGAGGTTTTTAATCATTATTATTAAGCAATTTATAATTTTTGAAAATGAAAAATGTAATCATCACTGGTAGTAGCAATGGATTTGGTCTGAAAGCCGCAAAAGATTTTGCCGATAAAGGCTATCAGGTTTATGCAACAATGCGCAATCCAAACGGGAAAAATGCTACTGCAAAAACAGAATTAGAAGAACATTCTTCCTACATCAAAGTCATTGATATGGATGTAAGCAACGATGCTTCGGTAAAAGAAGCTATGTCAGCTATTCTTGCAGAAGCAGGAAATATCGACATCCTCATCAATAATGCAGGGATTATGTATTTAGGCATTACCGAAGCATTCAGCGTTGAGCAAGCAAAATTTCAAATGGAAACCAATTATTTTGGGGCTATCAGAGTAATGCAAGCTGTTTTACCTTCTATGCGTACGGCAGGATCTGGATTGATTATCAATACCTCATCCTTGGTTGGTCGTATGTCGCCACCATTTTTTGGTACATACACCGCAACGAAACACGCTTTAGAGGGCTACTCCCAAGCATTACGCTATGAGGTTTCACCTTTTGGTGTTGATATTGTTTTGGTAGAACCAGGGCCTTTCGGCACAGGATTATTGGCTTCAGGACAAGCTCCTGCGCATAGTGAAGTTTTAAAATCTTATGGCGAATTAGCAGGTGTTCCAAATGCAATGGGTGATAGTTTTGCTCAGATGTTGCAAAGTGAAAACGCTCCCGACCCACAATGGGTAGTGGATGCGTATTTGAAATTGGCTGATTTGCCTTTTGGAAGTCGCCCTACAAGAACGCTTGTTGGAATCACTTGGGGTACTGACGAAATCAACTCTTTAACTCAACCTATTCAAGACAGAATTTTGAAAGAAATGCAACTCGAAGCAGTTTTGGGAGGAGTTTCTGCTTAATCACCAGGCTTATCTTCAATTTAATAAAATCACAAGGGTTTCGGTTCTTGTGATTTTTTTCTTACGTCGTTTTGTGCAGGGTATCCAAGAATTGGCTACGACAACGGCTATCAACGGTTATCAACGGGATGATTATCCCAATTTAATCTGTGCTATCTGTGGTGCATATTTCTGCGCTGATCTGCGGAATCTGCGGAATCTGCGGGAGAATTATTTCCGCAGCCATAGCCTACGGACAGACTTAGTTCGAGTGCGATTTCGAGTACGAGCACGAAGTAAAATATTGAAACCGATTATATTTGAATTGGTCGTCTGAAAACAACCCCCTTGTCCGCCGTAGCTTACTGAACACCGTAGCTCCGGCGAAGGCGGACTCGTCCGCACGCGTCAGAAAATCCACCTTCGCTATGGCTACGGCGAATAATATAAGACGCGCGCGAGCAGGCTAACAACGGCTATCAACGGCTATCAACGGTTAACAACGGCTATCAACGGTTAACAACGGCTATCAACGGCTAGTAACGGCTAATAACGGCTATCAGCGGTTAACAACGGCTATCAACGGATAACAACGGCTATCAACGGATATCAACGGCTATCAACGGCTATCAACGGCTGACAAAAATTCCCGGAGGATGCCGAAGACCAGCCGAAGTGCCCGCCTATAACTGCTCCAGAATCTGAATCCGCTTCGCTATCGGCGGATGGGTGGCAAAAAGCGAAAAGGATGCCTTCTTCTTGAGTGATACCTGGGGGTTTTCGATGAACATCTGGGCCACATCTTTTCTCTTCACCGCTTCAATCACCGGATCTCCGCTCACCTTACGCAAGGCTGAAGCCAGCGCCAAGGGGTTTTTGGTAAGCTCTGCTGCCCCGGCATCGGCCAGGTACTCCCGCTTGCGGGAAAGGGCAAAGCGAAACAAAGAGGCCAGCAGCCAGCCAATCAAAGCGAGCACCATTGCTATGAGCATTGCCTGCCCGCTGCCTTTCTTATTGCCGCCGCCCCGCATATTCCCATAATACATCGATCGCATCAGCGACTCGGAGATAAAGGCGAAGATCCCGACGAAGACAATGGAGATGATCAACAGACGCACATCCCGGTTGCGGATGTGGGTCAACTCGTGGGCAATCACCCCCTCCAGTTCCTCATCATTCAACTTATTGATGATCCCCCTCGATAAAGAAACCGCGTAAGTCTTCTGGTCTATGCCACTGGCAAAGGCATTCAGTGAATCGTCTTCGATGATATAAAGTTTGGGCATTTTCATTCCGGCGGCGATGCTGAGGTTCTCCAGGAGATTATACACCCGTTTGTTTTCCTTGCGCTCCAGGGGCTTCGATCCGGTGGCCTTTCTGATCATCGCCGAATGGCTGCTCCAGGCGATCAGGAACCAAATGGCAACACCCGCAGTGATCCACGGGAAAGTATAGAGCCAGTTTTGATTGGCCTGGGGAAGACCCCCGCTTTCAGGATCGCTGGTTAAAAAGAAAAAAAGCCAGGTCAACAGCAGGATCTGAAGCGGAAAAAGGATTAGCAGTAGGACAGAGCGACGGTTATTTCGCCATATCTGATGCTGAAGGCCAACATACTTCATCGCAGTCAATCAGTCTTACTTGAATTTGATTTCCGGAGTCTGATCCATTTCTTCCCGCTTTTCCTCTCCCAGGTCGAACATCATCTCCCGGCGGAACCCAAACATTCCTGCAAAGATATTGGCCGGGAATACTTCGATGGCGGTATTGAGCTCGCGGGTGGCGGAATTGAAGAAGCGGCGTGCTGCAGCCAGCTTGTTCTCTATGTCGGATATCTCCTCCTGTAACTGCATAAAGTTCTGGTTGGCTTTCAGGTCGGGATAGGCTTCCACAGCGATCTTCAGGCCAGCCATCGCCTGGTTGAGGCGGCCTTCAGCAGCAATTTTTTCATCAATGCTTCCCGCTTGCATTGCAGCAGAGCGGGCGGCAGTGATCTCTGTCAGTACTTCCTTCTCGTGCTCCATATAGCCCTTGACGGTGCTCACCAGTTGCGGAATAAGATCGTGGCGCTGCCTAAGCTGCACATCAATATCGGCAAAAGCCTGCTCACGGTTGTTGCGCAAACGAACCAGGCGGTTGTAAATGCTGATAATGATGAGAACAAGTACCAGCAGGATCCCTAAAATAATGAGGATGGACATAGGAATGTGAATTTGATTCAGGTGGACGAAGGTAGTGTTTTTCTTTTCACATCCTTCTTACTTGAAGCAGCTGTAGGATTAAGGTTTACACCAGCTTAACCAGGAAATAGTTTTTCTTCCCTTTCTGCACCAAGATATATTTCCCTTGCAGAAGCTGGCTGTGATCCACCACAAAATCCTCCGGGACTTTGTCTTTATTTACTGCAATGCCATTGTCTTTCAGCATTCTTCTGGCTTCTCCTTTAGAGGGGAAAATGGCGGTGGCCTCTGTCAGAAAACTTACGATATCCATACCTTCTTCTATCTTTTCTCTGGACATTTCGCTTTGAGGTACTCCTTCAAAAACACTCAGCAACACCCTTTCCGGAAGCTTTCGCAGTGTATCGGTGGTGCCTTTGCCGAAAAGGATCTGGGAGGCTTCCTGGGCCATATTCAGGTCTTCTTCCGTATGCACAGCCAGAGTGAGCTCTTCTGCCAATGCTTTTTGCAATATCCGCAGGTGGGGAGCTTCTGCCTGTGTCGTCTCCAGGGCTTCAATCTCTGCTTTCTCTTTTACAGAGAAAATCCGGATCCATTTAGCCGCATCCGTATCGCTTGCATTCAGCCAAAACTGGTAAAAGGCGTAAGGACTTGTTTTTTCCGGATCGAGCCAGACGTTGCCCTGTTCTGTTTTCCCAAATTTGCCTCCATCCGCCTTGGTGATCAGGGGGCAGGTGAGGGCAAAGGCTTCGCCTCCGGTTTTGCGGCGGATCAGCTCGGTACCGGTAACAATATTTCCCCATTGGTCTGAGCCGCCCATTTGCAGCTTGCAGTTTTTATGCTGATACAGCCAGAGGAAATCGTAACCCTGCACAAGCTGGTAGGAAAACTCTGTAAAGGAAAGACCGCTTTCCAGGCGCTTCTGCACGGAATCTTTGGCCATCATATAATTAACAGTCAGATTCTTGCCTACATCCCTTAAAAAGCCAAGGAAGGAAAAATCCCTCATCCAGTCATAATTATTCACCAGCTCCGCAGCATTCTCCTCTGCTTCAAAATCCAGAAACTTTTTCAGTTGTACTTTGAGGCATTCCTGATTATGGTGCAAAACGTCCTCACTCAGGAGATTGCGCTCTTCTGACTTCCCGGAAGGATCGCCGATCATCCCTGTGGCACCTCCGATCAGGGCAATGGGCTTGTGGCCGTGGCGCTGCAGGTGTTTCAGCAGCATAATCCCTACCAGGTGCCCGATATGAAGAGAATCGGCAGTAGGATCAATGCCAACATAAGCCGTAACTTTTTCCTTCTGGAGCAATGCCTCTGTGCCGGGCATTATATCGTGGATCATCCCTCTCCATCGTAATTCTTCTACAAAATTCATCTGTCTGTGGCTAAGCGTTAGAAGGCACAAAGATAGTGATTGCGCGGGCTTGTAAACATTGGCTGTTTGATAAGTCGGGGAGGGCAGGCCCAGGGGCCGGACGAAACTTTCTATCTTTACGTTCTGCTTTCCAAATCATTTTTAATCAAAGGAATCAGCATTTTTTATGAAACGACAACCTTATCTGGCAGAGATTGCCCATTTGTTGGAAGCTATACTGGAAGAAACGGAAACGATCAGTCAGCACAGCGGTCGCATCCCTCAGATTGAGCTGGATATTGTGATGGAGAATATCCGAAAGTTGTATGAGGCCTATCACGGATTAAACAAGCATAACAGCGATCCTGGCTCGCTTAAGAAAGAGGTGCAACCTCCTGTGGATAAGCGCCCTGAGGCTCCTCCACCGACTGCCTCCCCTGCTGAAGCAGTTTTGCAGGATGCACCTTACCCGGATGTGCCTGGTGAGCAGGAAACGGCAGCTTCTGCTAATGAAACGCTCCCAAAGCCGCCGCCCTCCCCGGCTCCTCCACCCTCCCCCACTGCTGCGGAAGCAGCACACGAACCGGAGCCCAAACCACAGAAAGAGCCGGCATCGCCCCCTGAAAAGGAAGCCGGGCACACCCCACGCTATACCATCCCCAGGCGACCTTCCGATATTCCCTCCTCAGAGAAAACAAAGCCTTCTCCCGCTAAGGATGAGACAAGCCAGAGCATCGCAGATCGGTATAAAAGCGAGGAGAAGACCCTCAACGACCAGGTTGAACCTACGAATGGCCTGAGTGTGGCCGATCGCCTTCAGCAAAAAAAGATCACCGACTTGAGGACCGCTCTGGGCATCAATGATAAGTTTTTGCTCATCAGTGAACTGTTCGAAGGAGACTCTGTGAAATACAATGAAGCCATTGAAAAGCTCAATACATTCGAAGGCAATGCCGAAGCCGCTGTACATCTGGAGCATTTGCAACAACGATATGGATGGAAAGAAGACAGCCCGGTATTTCAGAAACTCAGATCATTCATCCGCAGAAGATACTTATGATACGCACACTCGCACCGATTGCCCTGTTTTTACTGCTTTGTTCCCCGGCTTCACGGGCTCAGGATATTATGTATGCCCGGCAGTTGATCGACACCCTTTGCGCCCCCGGAATGTACGGAAGGGGGTATGTGAATGATGGAATGGCGCGGGCTGCCTATTTTTTAGCGGAAGAAATGCGAAAAAACGCTTTGCATTCTGTTACAGAGGATTTTATGCAAGCGCTTACCATCGGGGTAAATACCTTTCCGGGTGAGGTGAGCCTGCATCTGGAAGACACTTCACTGCTGGCGGGCCTGCATTTTGTTGTGGCCCCTTTCTCCCCGCCAATGGCCGGGCGCTACGCCCTTGTCTATCCTGACAGCCTGGATCTGGTGCTTCAGGGAAGCCGTTGGAAAGCCCCGGACAGCAACAGTCTGCTTGTGTTTCCGCCCTACGGCAAAGACAGCCCCCTGCGTAAGCTGGCCGACAGCCTGCGTTATGGGAACCCTTTTGGCACCGCCGGCATCCTGCTCCGCAAGGAAAAAGTTTATTGGTATGCCTCCCGTTCATTTCCCATTAGGGATTATACTGTCATTGAGGTGTTGGACAGTCTGTGGACCGGCCGGCCCGACTCGCTGGAACTGGTCATCCGTTCAGTGGAGGAGCCATACTTTCAGGTAGAAAACCTCTTTGGTTTTGTGGAAGGAAAGAAGAATCCGGATCAATATGTTTTATTTACCGCGCATTATGATCATCTGGGAATGATGGGCAATCACGCGATGTTTCCGGGAGCGCACGACAATGCCAGCGGGACGGCGCTGATGATGGATCTGGCAAGGCATTTCGCCCAGTCGGCCCCGGATTACAGTATAGGCTTTTTAGCCTGTGCCGCAGAAGAGTCTGGCCTGCACGGGAGTACGTTTTTTGCGGATAACCCGCTGATCCCCCTTGAGCAAATACGGATGGTGGTTAACCTCGACCTGGTGGGGTCGGGGAGCGAAGGAATTCACATAGTGAACGGCAGAAATCACCCGGAAGCGGTGGCGCTGATGCAGGAAATCAATGCGCGGGATTCACTGCTGGCAGACATTACTGTCGGAGGCACCTCTGCCAACAGCGATCATTACCCTTTCCACGCCAAGGGAATTCCAGCCATTTTCATTTTTACCCGCGGACAGGAATACCGCGAATATCACACCCTGGCCGATAGGGCAGAGGATTTGCCCCTTACAGCTTATGAAGCGCTTTTTCGCTTGTTGACAACATTTTCACAGGCCTTGATGGAGGATGGAGAGTAAGCTCTATATTGTCCCAACTCCCATAGGCAACCTGGGAGATATGACTTTCAGGGCGGTGGAGGTGCTGAAAGAAGTGAGCCTTATTCTGGCTGAGGATACCCGGACTTCGGGGAAGCTGCTTGCTCATTATGGCATTGCCACACCCGCTCAGAGTTATCACCAGCACAATGAACATAAAATCACAGCAGCTCTGGTAAGCCAGATACTGGCTGGAAGGGCTATGGCATTGATTACCGATGCCGGTACTCCGGGCATCAGCGATCCCGGCTTCCTGATTGTCCGGGCTTGCGCTGAAGCCGGCGTTCCCGTGGAGTGCCTGCCGGGTGCCACAGCCCTGATCCCCGCCCTGGTGGTGTCCGGACTCCCCTGTGATCGTTTTCTGTTCGAAGGCTTCCTGCCCCATAAGAAAGGCCGGGGTTCGCGCATCCAGGCACTGGCGGCTGAGAACAGAACCTTTGTGCTCTACGAATCACCCCACCGCATCCTGAAGACCTTGGAGCAGCTTGCCCAGGCCTGCGGCCCTGAAAGAAAGGCTGCCGTTTCCCGTGAAATCACCAAACTCCACGAAGAAACCATCAGGGGTAGCCTGCAGGAGCTCATCGCCCATTTCAGCAAGCAAGCCCCGCGCGGTGAGTTTGTACTGGTCGTTTCCGGCCATTAGTGCCCCCCTTGTAACTTTCAATCCATCACCCCGTCCTATCCCTGTTCATTGAAAACAGGGTGGGCGTTCGCTTTCGAACAAGGTGTGTTCACCTGCCTACAATCCTGCAAAGTGTGTGAAAGCTTTCTATATTGCAATGAACTGTAAACAAAGACAATATGAGTTTTGGCACATTTATCGTAAAACAAAAAAACGAATAGATTGTATGATCACAAAACAAACGACAATGAAGACAACGATAAGCGCCCTGATGATAATGATCCTGACGATTCCTGCTCTTGCTGCCCTCGATCAGCCCCCGAAGGGGATGTGGGCAGACCTGAATCTGAGGGAATTTGTCCTGGAAGAAGAAGCCAATGTGAATGACATCCCCTTTAATACCCGGGAAGTAGTCAGTCAACTTGAGGCTGAGCTGGAAGAAGAAGCTTACGTTGAAGATATTCCTTTTGATACCCGCGCCATTGTAATGGGTCTCGAAACCCAGCTTGCAGAAGAAGCCTATGTGGATGATATTCCTTTCAATACCCTGGATGTTCTCTTGTTGGAAGGCATTGCGCTGGAGGAAGAAGAAGAAATCAATGACATTCCCTTCAACACTTCCTGCATTGTCCAGTCTGTCAAACGCAACAGCACCAACTGGGATCCCTGTATGATTCATTTAGACGGAAGGACCCTGATCCGGGAAACCCGGATAGACAGTTCTACTGCCAGTTACACTTTTTCCATTCGTTTCTAAGCGTCCCTTCTTTACTTTCTCTATATACCGTTTGAATGGCCCTACCTCTCCGGTGGGGCTTTTCTTTTATGCGATTGTTACATTTGCAGAAAACAGTCTCTTCACTATGTCTTATACCTATGCTTATCCCCGGCCTGCCGTTACTGCAGATTGTCTGATCTTCAAATCCGGAGCATCCGGTGATGCTTTATTGCTGATTCGCCGAGGAAAAGAGCCCTACAAGGGGATGTGGGCTCTGCCGGGTGGATTTATGGATATGGATGAGACCCTGGAAGAAACGGCTGAACGCGAGCTGGAGGAGGAAACGGGACTGCAGGGAATCAGAATGAAGCAGTTTCGGGCTTTCAGTGGCCTCGACCGCGATCCGAGACAAAGAACCATTGGCATTGTCTTTTATGGCTTTGCCCCAGCAGATGCGGTGGCGGTGGCCGGTGATGATGCGGCTGAGGCTGCCTGGTTTCCCCTGGACAGGCTTCCGCCCCTGGCCTTTGATCACAGCCTGGTAAGCCGTGAAGCCTTACAGATGTTGACGCAATGGAAGCACGAAAGAGGGAAGAACTTATGCAGTTGATGTTACACAGCTGTTCTGCTGGCGCAGGATTAAAAGCGCTAATTGAAATCCTGCAACAGGCAGGTGTTGTGAAACTATTGAAGGGAGAGTAAGGCTTCACTTTGGTGCACAATTGTGTGAATGTGTATATTTGCAGTCAATAGGCCTCATAGTTCAAGGGATAGAACGGAAGTTTCCTAAACTTTAAATCCAGGTTCGAGTCCTGGTGAGGCTACAAAGCAGCAAGAGCATACAGCAAGAGCATACAGGGTCCTCTCCCTCTTGCTGTATGCTCTTGCTCTTGCATCAAACAAATCCTTCCATCCAGCAACAAAAAGCCCCTGAAAAAGCCCTAAAACCTGTATGCTGTATGCACTTGCTCTTGCTCCAATCCAGCCTATTCTGACTTTTTTACTGAGTTTTTCTCCGTTTCAAGCCTCTTATCCGTATATATTATCAAGGAACCATATTATGCAAGAAATATGTTCGATTTTGAAAAGTTGATCGTTTACGGTAAAGCAAAAGAGTATTATAGTCAGCTGCAAGACTTGACAGAATCAGAATACTTGAAACAGCCATTAAAGAATCAACTGGAACGCGCTTCATTGAGTATCATATTGAATATTGCCGAAGGAAGTGGAAGAAAAACCAAGCCAGACAAGAAAAACTTTATGATCATTGCCAGAGGTAGTGTTTTTGAATGTGCTGCTATCCTTGATATCCTGCAGCAAGTGGGTGCGATTGATCAAGCCGGTTATCAAAGCCTGTACTCAAACGCAGACGAGCTTTCACGGATGCTTTATGCAATGATAATATCATTGGAACAATCGTAAAATCAGCAAGAGCATACAGCAAGAGCATACAGGGTCCTCTCCCTCTTGCTGTATGCTCTTGCTCTTGCATCAAACAAATCCTTCCATCCAGCAACAAAAAGCCCCTGAAAAAGCCCTAAAACCTGTATGCTGTATGCACTTGCTCTTGCTCCAATCCAGCCTATTCTGACTTTTTTACTGAGTTTTTCTCCGT
>CAZPYJ010000023.1:0-31910 GCA_964590645.1 uncultured Lentimicrobiaceae bacterium | reverse complement strand
ACGAGCTTTCACGGATGCTTTATGCAATGATAATATCATTGGAACAATCGTAAAACCAGCAAGAGCATACAGGATATAACAGCAAGAGCATACAGGGTCCTCTCCCTCTTGCTGTATGCTCCTGCTCTTGCATAAAATAAATCCTTCCGTCCAGCAGTGAAGAGCACCCAGGAAACCCTTAACCTCTTGCTGTATGCTCTTGCTCTTGCTCCAATCCAGCCTATTCTGACTTTTTTACTGAGTTTTTCTCCGTTTCAAGCCTCTTATCCGTATATATTATCAAGGAACCATATTATGCAAGAAATATGTTCGATTTTGAAAAGTTGATCGTTTACGGTAAAGCAAAAGAGTATTATAGTCAGCTGCAAGACTTGACAGAATCAGAATACTTGAAACAGCCATTAAAGAATCAACTGGAACGCGCTTCATTGAGTATCATATTGAATATTGCCGAAGGAAGTGGAAGAAAAACCAAGCCAGACAAGAAAAACTTTATGATCATTGCCAGAGGTAGTGTTTTTGAATGTGCTGCTATCCTTGATATCCTGCAGCAAGTGGGTGCGATTGATCAAGCCGGTTATCAAAGCCTGTACTCAAACGCAGATGAGCTTTCACGGATGCTTTATGCAATGATAACCTCTTTGGAACAAGCGTAAAAGCAGCAAGAGCACACAGCAAGAGCATACAGGGTCCTCTCCCTCTTGCTGTATGCTCTTGCTGAATAAACGCTCCTTACAAGGGTTTCACCGGCACGCAGATATCCACGGTAAACTTTCCGTCTTTGGGTTCTTCGGGGTACATCTCAAAGCAGGGCTTATCATCGGGTTGATAGCCGCTGGTGGGCAGCCATTGGCCGTACACCCACTCCCAGGCCTGGGCAAACTGTGTGGCATCCACCACAAAGCGGGCAATCATATAGCGCGCGGCTTCTATCTCCATCTTCCCGATCTCCCCTTCTGCCTTGGTGTCCTTGGGAACAGTGATGCAGACACTCATCCTCAGCTTATCGGCAGCGGTAACATTGGGATCATCGTGATAAATCACCAGGGATTTAAAATCCGGTCCCCCGATCAATCCCCGCGGGCCGGCCCAGGTGAAAAGGCGATTCCAGAGTCCTTCGAAAAGTTTCTCATCTCCGGCATAAGGGCCGATATGTCGCACATAGGCCACACTCATTGCAGGAAGGTCTTTTACTTCCACACTTTTGTTCAGTTCCATATTCGTTCTCCATTTGATTTGGTTAGTACTGAAGCAAAAGTAGGCGCTCGTCTGCGGTTCTGTTTGATGCTTCTTGCCTTCCTTTTGATGATTCTTGCTATCCTTTATTTTCCGGTAGGCGGAAGGGGAATGCCCGAACTGGGTTTTGAAATTCCGGGAGAATATGGCCTGATCCGAGAAGCCGCAGCGGGCCGCGATCTCTCCCACCGCCGTTCCCGCTTCAGTACAAAGCAATGTAGCCGCTTTTTCCAGGCGTATTCTCAGGATAAACTGGTAGGGTGACTCCCCGGCGCAGGCCTGAAACAGTCGGCTGAAATGGAATTTGGAAAAGCTGGCTACCGCGGCCAGCTCGTCCAGGCTGAGATGTTGGTCGAGCTTGCGGTCGATGTAATCCAGCACCCGGTTGAAACGGGCAAGGTATTCCGGGTGGATGTTGCTTTTGGAAGGCACAGTTACCTTAGGCATTGGTCATTAAACATTGAGCCTTGTTTCCCGGCCTAGGGTCTCGTCTCCAGCTTGAACCCGGTTCCGTGTACATTGGTGATGGCGATATCAGGGTCATCCTTCAGGTATTTCCGGAGCTTGGTGATAAATACGTCCATACTTCTTCCAATGAAATAGTCGCTCGATCCCCAGACCATTTTCAAAGCCGTATCGCGCTTGATCAGCTTATTCGGATTCTCACATAAAAGCCTCAGCAGATCAGCTTCTTTGCGTGTCAGGGTAGTGGCCTTATTGCCAAGGCGGAGTTCCATATTAGTATAATCAAAGCGATACTTCCCGCAATCGAACACAATCTCCGCATCGCCGTTCTGTAAGAATGGATTGTGCATACACCGCTTCAATACTGCGGTTATGCGCAGACTCAGTTCCTCGGTACTGAACGGCTTGGTAATATAATCATCGCAACCGCTGCGGAATCCTTTAATGCGGTCTTCCTTCAATGACTTGGCGGTAAGAAAAATGATGGGCACGGCTTCATCTTCCTTCCGTATCTCTTCCGCCAGGCTGAAGCCATCCTTCCGGGGCATCATCACATCCAGCAGGCAGAGGTCGATGTTTCCATTGTTAAAGGCCTTCAGCCCCTGCTCCCCATCGTGGCAAAGGATCACCGTATGCCCCATTATTTCCAGATAATCTTCCAGAACCGTGCTCAGGTTCATATCATCTTCTACCAGTAATATGCGTGCTTTCAGGTTCATTCTGTTTCCTCGTTCTCTTTTCCAAAGGGGAAAAATACATAGAATTTGCTTCCTTTTCCAATCTCACTTTCCACTTTCACATATCCGCCGTGCAACTCTGTCATTCGTTTTACATAATACAATCCCAGCCCAAAGCCCTTTACGTCGTGCAGGTCGCCGGTGGGAACACGATAAAGATTTCGGAAAACGTGCTCCTGGTTTTCCCTGGCAATCCCAATGCCCCGGTCTTTTATCATAATCATCAGCCCGTCAGGAGTATTGGAAGTGTGCAGGGTAATATCCGGCTTTTCTGGACTGTATTTGTTGGCATTATCGATAAGGTTGGCAATAATATTGGTAAAGTGCACCCTGTCGGCAAAGAGGATGGTTTCCTTTGCATCCAGACAGATGCGCAGTAAACCTTCCCGTTTCTCAATAGTCATTGCAAAACTGCGGATGAGACCGCGCAATACATCATTGGCATCGAAGAATTTCCTTTTGATCTTAAAATCATCTTTATCGATGACGGCAATCTGAAGGATGCGTTCCACCTGTCCCTGCAGCCTGGCATTCTCGTTAAATATGATATGGGCATATTTGGAAACTTTGGCGCTCTTGTCCTGGACATCTTTGTTCAGCAGCATCTCGCTGGCCAGGCTGATGGTACTGATGGGTGTGCGAAATTCGTGGGTCATATTGTTCACAAAGTCGGATTTGATCTCCGACAGTTGCTTCTGTCTTTTCCAACGCTGCATAATATATATAAATACTCCGGAAATGGACAACAAAAACAGCAGAGAAAGGAAAAGCCAGAAGCCAACATTCTTGTATGCCAGTTCCCTCTCATTGCACAGCAGGAAGTGCAGGTAGAGAGGGTCGTGATTGAAAAGGCAACTGAGGGATACCTGATGGTTGGCACTGAGCAGTCGGGCCGTATCCGCTTCGCGTGAGGAGAGCAGGACCTCGGCAGTAAGGGGCCTCACTATCCCGAAGAGATAGTCTTTCCGCGACAGCAAGGGGTCAAATTCCTCGTAAATCATAGAGTCGAGTATGCCCGGAGAGAGTATTTGCACCAAACGGACACTGTCATCGGGTCTGGCAGAGTTGCAAACAGGCGTCTGGCCAATCATTTCGGCTGAACTGGCCAGCAGCAGCCGGTTGACCACCGTTTTCAGGTGGAGGTCAATCGTTTGATGGTATTGCTCTTCCCTGAGCTTCATTGCATTCCTGACCCAGTACACCTGCGTCAGTACGATCCCGGATAAACCAAGGAAAATCAATATGATAACGAAGTTAAATGATTTGATTTTCACAGGATAAAGGTAGGAAAGCTGTTTAGTGCCTTCCGGGTTTTAACATATCGTTAACAGTGTTTAACAGCTCATTAACAGCTGCGATTCAAAAAGGGGTATATCTTTGGCTTGAGTTTGAAACACCTAAAACAAACAATACTATGAAGAAATTTTTTGTAATCCTCAGCCTCTTCGCCTTCATCCTGGCGGTTAATGTTGAAACAGCCACCGCGGCTACCGTTTCTGCCGATGTCGAATACGCCCAGCTGGACAAGGATCCTACCAAGGCGAGCAAGAAGAGTTGTGCCGACAGCAAAACTAAGGCAAATTGTACTACCACCAAAGATTGTGGCAGCAAAACTGCAGCCACATCTACTCAGGGAAGCAAGGGTGGCTGCTGCTCCAGCAAAGCCAAGGCTGCCTGTGGTGACAAAGGAACTTCCACTGCTCAGGCCACGCCTGAGAAGGAATAATGAAACTTCGCATCAGGAAGTAAGTGCTCTTTTTCATTTTGTGGTGAGCCCCGGCTATGTCGGGGCTTTTTTTTATATGTTTGTTCCATCCCTAATCTGAGCAGTGCCTGGCGCTGCTTCCCTGAACGCTAAGCTGATGAACAGTGATTTAAGTCTTGTTGCCACCACGTATGCCGGACTGGAAGACCTCCTGGTGGAGGAATTGCAGGTACTCGGAGCCATCGATATCAGCAAGGGACGCCGGATGGTTTCCTTCAGGGGGGATAAAAAACTGCTCTATAACGTCAATTACCTTTCCCGCTTTACCCTTCGCTTATTATGGCAGGTCGATGCTTTCTCTATTAAAGATCAGAATGATTATTATTCCCGGATCAGGGCCATCGACTGGGAACAATACCTGAGTCCTCAATCCACCCTGGCCATCCAGGCGGTTACTTCAGGAGAGATCCTGCCTCATTCCCGTTTTGCAGCCCAGCGCGCCAAGGATGCCATCGTGGATCATTTCAGAGAGAAAACAGGTCAACGCCCTTCCGTGGATCTGGAAAGGCCTGACATCAGAATCAATGTTCATCTCAGGAACGATCAATGCCATATCTCCCTGGACAGCTCGGGAGAACCTTTACATAAAAGGGGATGGCGAGCTGAGATGGGGATCGCACCCCTGAGTGAGATCCTGGCTGCCGCCCTGGTGAAGCTTTCCGGTTGGAAAGGTGAGGGAGAATTCCTGGATCCGATGTGCGGCTCAGGTACCATCGCCATCGAAGCGGCAATGCAGGCCCTGCAGATCCCGGCAGGGAAGTACCGGCGCTTTTACGGATTTCTGAAATGGAATGATTTTGACCGGGATCTGTGGCAAAGCATTAAGGAGGAAGCCGATCAGCGCATCCTCCCTGAACGCGACCTGCTCATCCGTGCTTCGGACGCTTCCTGGAGAGCCATCGAAGCGGCCCGGAAGAATCTCGAGAAAGCCCACCTCACTCAGCTGATCCAATTGGAGAAAAAGCCCTTTCAGGCCGTCTATCCCCGCAAACCCCAGGGCGTGATCATTACCAATCCTCCCTATGATGAGCGCATCAAGTCGAAAAACAATACAGAACTCTACCAGGCCTTCGGGGATGTACTGAAACAACGCTACCAGGATCATTCAGCCTGGGTGTTTTCCGGAGACCTGAATGCATTGAAAAGGCTGGGGCTGAAGCCTTCAGAGAGACACATCCTCTTCAATGGACCCATCGAGTGCCGATATGTCCGATATGATCTTTTTTTGGGAAGTCAGGAGAAGGTTGGTGAGACCGGGCATCCGGGAGCCCAAAGGGAGAAGCGGAGTCGGGAAGAAGGAAAAGAACACTAAATATAAACCCAGAATGTCTGCAATAAAGCGTATCGGTGTATTGACCTCCGGGGGAGACTCTCCCGGAATGAATGCGGCCATTCGTGCCGTGGTCAGAACCGCAATCAATGAAAAGCGGGAAGTACTTGGCATATACCGGGGCTATCAGGGCCTGACCGAAGGAGCTTTTGTACCCCTTTACAGCCATAGTGTTTCCAATATCATCCAGCGGGGCGGGACCATCCTCAAGTCGGCCCGAAGCCAAGACTTCCGGACCCGGGAAGGGATGGACAGAGCCTGGCAGCATATTCAGCAAGCAGGAATGGATGCCCTGCTGGTGATAGGAGGCGACGGAACTTTCAGCGGGGCAATGGAATTCAACAGCATACACCCCTTCCCCATCATCGGTTTACCCGGTACCATTGACAATGACCTGTACGGTACGGATTTCACCATAGGCTACGATACGGCCCTGAACACAGTAGTGGAAGCGGTGGATAAAATCCGGGATACCGCCGGTTCACACGACCGGCTTTTCTTTGTCGAAGTGATGGGTCGCGATGCGGGATTTATCGCCCTTCGCAGCGGCATTGCCACCGGGGCTGAAGACATCCTGATCCCGGAAACCAAGACCCATATCGACGAACTCACCCGGACGCTGAAAGAAGGCTGGAACAGGAATAAGTTTTCTTCCATCATCATTGTGGCGGAAGGGGATGATGCCGGAGGAGCATACGCGGTAGCGGAAAAAGTTAAGGCAAACTTCCCTCAATTCAAAACCCGCGTTACCGTCCTTGGCCACATACAGCGCGGAGGTCCTCCAAGCTGTATGGACAGGGTACTGGCCAGTACCCTGGGTTTTGAAGCAGTCCGTGCGCTGATCAAAGGGAAATCAGGGGTAATGGCCGGGATGGTCAACCGCAAGGTAGTGTACACCCCTTTCGCCAAAGCAACCAAGCACCATCAGCGGATCAACCGTACAATGCTGGAAATGGCCCGCATCTTATCAACCTGATACAGTAATGCAATGGCACTCTTGGCTGACGTCCTTCTGCCCCTTCCCCTGAAGCAGATCTTCACCTACCGCATTCCCGATGAAATGGCCGGACTGGCAATGCCGGGGAGCCGGGTTGCCGTGCATTTCGGCAGACAACGCATTCAGACGGGCATCCTCAGCCGCCTCTACGCCCCCGGTGAAAAGGCAGGAAATTATAAAGACATCCTGGAGGTCCTGGATGACCATCCGGTAGTCCATCCCCTGCAGCTCCGCTTTTGGGAATGGATGGCAGAGTATTATATGTGTACCCCCGGAGAAGTGCTCGCCGCTGCCCTGCCCTCCGCCTTCCGCCTCGAATCAGAAACAGCCGTAGCCTTGCATCCCGATTTTGACGGAGACCTGAACCCTTTCACGGAAGCTGCCCGGCGCATCCTCCAGGCTCTGATGAACCGGGATCAAATCAGCTTGAAAGAAGTGGCCATCATTGCCGCCCAGGCTAAGATCGTAAACCTGATTCATACCCTCCTGGAAGCGGGAGCCATCATTAAGGTAGATGAGGTCAAAGACCCATACCGCCCCAGGAAGGAAAGTGTCATCGCTCTTCATCCTGACTATCATTCTGAAGCTGCCCTCTCAGAATTGATGGATCAGCTGGGGAAACGGGCCTTTCGCCAGCTTGAACTGATGCTGCTGCTGGTCACCGAACTTCATTTACCACAAGGCGAGTGGAATGCCTTTCTCCCCTCAGCCTCTTTCAAAAAAGTAAAAGGCTATGCTGTGGCCCTGAAAGGACTGCTTGACAAGGGAGTGCTGATCAGGGAAGAAAGGGTGGTGACCCGACTGTACAGGCCGGAGGCAGTTCGTGATCCGGGCGAAATCCGCCTGAATGCCTTCCAGCAGCAAGCCTACGGGGAAATAGGCCAATGGCACAGTCAGAATAAAATCTGTCTTCTGCACGGAGTAACGGGATCGGGGAAAACAGAGATCTACATCAAGAAGATCGCCGAATGCCTTGCCGAAGGGAAGCAGGCCCTTTATCTGCTGCCGGAGATCGCCCTGACCACACAAATCATTAACCGTTTGCGAACTTATTTTGGGGATAAGGTAGGGGTATACCATTCCCGCTACAGCAATCAGGAGAGGGTGGAGGTGTGGAACGAAGTGCTGCGTTTCGGGAACAAGCAAATGCAAGGGAGGTTCCAGCTTATCCTTGGTGCCCGATCGGCTCTTTTCCTGCCCTTTGTCCGGCTCGGACTCATTGTCGTTGATGAGGAGCACGACCCTTCTTACAAACAGGTTGATCCGGCCCCCCGCTACCACGCACGCGATGCCGCCCTCTACCTTGCACGCCTGCACGCGGCTCCTGTGCTGATGGGGTCGGCCACGCCATCCATCGAATCTTTTGCACTGGCAAGAGAAAAGAAATACGGACTGGTATCTCTGACAAAACGTTTTTCGGAAGTATTGATGCCGGAAGTGCAAATCGCTGACGTCAAAGAAGAGAAAAGACGCAAAAAAATGCCTTCCCATTTTTCCTCTTTGCTACTTGAGAACCTCAGCCTGGCACTGGAAAATGGGGAACAGGCCATTATGTTCCAGAATCGGAGGGGTTTTTCGCTCAGGCTGGAATGCGACAGCTGTATGTGGATGCCCTATTGCCAGAACTGCGATGTGACCCTCATCTACCACAAGCAGTTTCATCAGCTACGCTGTCACTACTGCGGATACACCGAAAAAGTGCCCTCAAGCTGTCCGGAATGTAACTCCCCCCGCATTCTGATGAAGGGCTTCGGAACAGAAAAAGTGGAAGAAGAGTTGCGGGACCTGTACCCCAGATCGCGGATTGTACGGATGGATCTGGATACAACCCGCAGCAAGACAGCGTATCATCGCATCATCAGCGAATTTGAAAGGAATGAAATACAGATTCTGGTGGGCACCCAGATGGTCACCAAGGGGCTCGATTTTGATCACGTAAGCCTGGTAGGCATTCTGAATGCCGACAATATGTTGAGTTTTCCCGATTTCCGTGCTGCCGAACGCAGCTTCCAGTTGATGGCGCAGGTGAGCGGTCGCTCAGGGAGGAAACAAAAAAGGGGTAAAGTGATTATTCAAACCGCCCAACCATATCACTCCATCATCCGCCAGGTGATCGACCATAATTATGTGAAGATGTATGAGGACCAGATGGCAGAGCGGAGGGAATTCTCCTATCCTCCCTTCACCCGCTTGATTCAGATCAGAATTAAGCATAAGGATAAGGACAGGGTGGCAGATGCTTCCGCCTGGCTGGCTGATTGGCTGAGGGGCTGGCTTGGAAAACGCATTCTGGGTCCTGAGTATCCCCTGGTAGCACGCATCCGCAATGAGTACATCAAACATATTCTCATCAAGATCGAAAGGGAGGCCTCACACAAAGAAGCCAGGCGCATTATTCGCAATGCACTGGATGCCATTGCGCTGAAGGATGAATGGAAAAGGGTGAAAGTGCAGGTGGATGTGGATCCCTATTGATCCTCACCCTGGCGGATGATCAGAAAAATCTCCTCCTCCTCTTTCTTCATCAAATACCTTTCCCGCCCGAACTTCTCAAGTTTTTCCATACTGCCCAGTAATTCCACCATTGCGATGCTGTCCTTACGGATCTCTTCCAGGTAATGCTGCTTTTCCTTCTGCAGCATCTTCAGTTCCTGGGTGAGTTTATACTGGCGGATGAGGTTATTGCGATCGAAGGCGGTAATCCACACCAGAAAAGCCAGGGAGGTGTAGATATATTTGTTGGAAAGAAAGCGGAAGACAGCTTTCAGCTTTTTCATTTTTCAAAGATATCAAGTATTCAGCTTTGGCTGTCGCTTTGTTGTTTCCATTCTGCATATTGCATCAGTACCAGCCCGTCAACCAGCCCGATTTTGGGAGCGAAGATCTCCTCTACGCCGCTCCATTTCATAGTCTTGCGATAGATCCTGGCTGCCGGGAGGATGACATCAGCCCGGTCGGGCCGAAGGCCCAGCACGGAAATACGTTCAGCCAGGCTCATTGCTTTGAGGGCTGCCTCTCCTGCGCTGAGTTGTGGAAGGCTGAGGGTGTTTTGGCTGTAATCGCCGTATAATTTGGTCAGCTTATTGATATTTCCCCCTGAGCCCACCAGGCGCATTCCCTCTATACCCCGCGTATGATATTTCAGCCAGTTTTGCAGGCGTTCCCATTCCGTTTTTTCCACATCCTGCTGCAGCAGTCGGATGGTTCCAATCCGAAAAGAGCCCGATACCTCAAAATCAGCCCCGCTCATCAGAGTAAGCTCAGTGGATCCCCCGCCCACATCCACAAAGAGATGATGCCGTGCTTCCTCATTCTTGATCATCATAGCATTGAAACTGCTGATGATGCGCGCTTCTTCAATTCCATCAATGATTTTCAGGGGGATACCGGTTTTCTTTACAATGGTCCTCAGTAATTCCTGGCCATTCTCCGCTTCCCGCATTGCCGCGGTGGCACAGGCAGCTATACTGAGGGGTTGATAAACCCCGATCAGGAGACGAAAAGCCATCATCGTATCCATCAGCATCTCTACCCTTTTCGGGCCGATTACTCCGGTTTCAAAAACATCCAGCCCCAGCCTGATGGGTACCCGCAACAGACTTGCCTTGTCGGGGCGCACACGCCCCTGTCCTTCAAATACATTGGCAAAGAGCAGCCTGGCTGCGTTGGATCCGATATCAATGGCAGCAAATAGCATACTGTACTGGGTCAGATTCGTTTTCTGAAATAATGATAAATGGCCAGCTGGGAGCGCAGGCTTTCTTTCTCTTCCACTTTACGGTACATATTGAGCGCGTCCGGCTGAAGGAGGCGGGCTTTGCAGTTATCCTTCCATTGAATGTCAAGCATAGTCCTGAGCTCCTCTCTGATGTGGGGATCTTCCACCGGACAGGCCACCTCGATGCGATGATCAAAATTGCGGGTCATCCAATCGGCCGAAGAAATGAAAATGCGTTCCTCTCCCCCGTGATGAAAAATGAACACCCTGGAGTGCTCCAGGTATTTGTCCACAATGCTGATCGCCTCAATGTTTTCACTGATGCCCGGGATGCCTGGCTGGAGGACACAGATGCCCCGGATGATCAGCCTGATTTTCACTCCTGCCTGACTGGCCCGGTAGAGCTTTCTTACAATCTCCTCATCCACCAGACTGTTCAGTTTGATGATGGCCCAGGCTTCTTTTCCCTTGCGCGCCTGTACCATCTCGAAATTGAGTTGCCGCAGAAAAAAAGTGCGCATATGAAAGGGCGCCACAATGAGCTTATCGAAAGAAGGACGGTTAAACTTTTCTTCCAGGAGGTGAAAAACCTTATTCACATCGGCAGCAATGGCAGGGTTGGCAGTGAGCAGAGCATCGTCAGCATATACCCTTGCTGTCCCTTCGTGAAAATTACCCGTACCCACGTAAGCATAATACACATTTTCATCGCCTTCTTTCCGGCGGATGAGCAGGAGCTTGGCGTGTACTTTATAGCCCGGGATGGTTTGGATAATCCTCACCCCCTCCTCCTGCAGCCGCTCCGACCAGTAAATATTTGCCTCCTCATCAAATCGGGCCTGTACCTCGAGAAAGACGGTGACTTCCTTCCCGTTGCGGGCTGCATTGATCAGGGCACCAATGACATTGGATTCGCGGGCTACCCGGTACAAGGTCATCTTGATGGCCCTGACCTTCGGGTCGATGGAAGCCTCCCGGATCAACTCAATGGCATAATGAAAGGTCTGGTAGGGATAATGCAGCATCATATCCCGCTTCTTAATGCTGCTGATAATACTCCGGTGGGGAGGCAGCTGAGGATGAGGCAGGGGCGGGTTTGAACTGTATTCCAGATTCTTGGGTCCGACGTTGGGAAAGGTCATAAAGTCCTTGAAGTTATGATACCTGCCCCGCGGGGCGAGGCTGTCGTGCTCTGTAATGTTGAACTTCTTGGTCACAATCCCCAGCAGTGACTCCGGCATCGAACGATCGTAGATAAACCTTACAGGCTGGTTCTCCACCCTTTGCTTCAAGCTCAGCGACATTGTTTCCATAAAGCTTCTGGAGATGTCGTTGTCAATATCCAGCTCCGCATCCCGGGTAAACTTGATGGTATAGGCTTCATATTGGTCATAACCGTATACCGAGAAAATATCATCCAGGCAAAAACGGATCACATCGTCAAGCAGAATGATAAATCTCTTCTGATCAATGGATGGAAGAATGACAAAGCGGGACAAACGTCCGGTAGGTACCTGTATCAGGGCAAAACGTTCTTTGATATTCAGGGAGGAACTCTTCAGGTCAATGGCCAGATACACGGATTTATCCTGCAGGGAATTGGCCGACCTGAGGTTGTTGAGCATTATGGGGAAGAGGTGGGGGCGTACTTCCTCTTCAAAGTACTTTTTGATGAACCAGGCGTGTTGTTCGTGAAGGTTCTTCTCATTCACCATAAAGATATCGAGCTGTTCCAGTTCCTGAAGTAAAGCCTGATAGGTGGCGGTGAATCTTTCCTGCAACTTGGTATCGAGGGCATTGATTTCCTTCAGAATCTTTTTGGCATCGATATCCAGATGGCGTTTATTGGCTTTGGGCAGCTGTGATATCCTGCGGAGGGTGGCTACCCTGACACGGTAAAACTCATCGAGGTTATTGGAGTATATGCCCAGGAATTTGAAGCGCTCGATCAAAGGTACACTGGGATCGGAGGCTTCCTGCAAAACCCTTTCGTTGAAGTGTAACCAACTGATCTCCCGGTTGGTGAAATATTTTTCCAGGTCTGGCATACTTGATCTGATTAAGGGAGGTATTTCGGATAAGTGAGAAATAAGGTTTCTTTCGCAGCAAGAAACAGCTGTGTCCATTGGTCGGTATGGAAACGGAAGGCAGCCAGCCCGGTGGTGGGCAGATTATCAATGGGGTGCCCAAGCAGGCTGTTGGCCATCCAGGTCAGAACAGGATTGTGTCCCACAATCATCGCAGATTCAATGCTTTCAGGAATTTCGAAAAGCAGATCCCAGATCTGCTCAGCTGTGCCGAAGTAGATCGGGTCTTTGATATGGATATCCCCGGATGGGTATCCAGTGGCCGTGGCAATGAGTTTGGCGGTTTCGTGTGTACGGACTGCCGGGCTGCAAAGGATGATGCCGGGCCGGATGTTTTGCTCACGCATAAAGCGGCATAGCTTTTCTGTGCGGGCAATTCCTTCGGGAAGAAGGGGGCGTTGCAGATCGGAAAGGGAGGGCTTGTCCCAGGACGATTTGGCGTGACGGAGGAGGTAGAGGGTTTTCATTGCCCTCAAAAGTACAAAATCAGGCTTATTATTCCTTGCTCACTTGCTTAAGGCAAGAAGTGGTTCAATAGGCAAAAAGCGGGTATTGTGCCATCATCGCATTCACCTCTTTCTTCACCTCTGCCAGCACTTTCTCATCTTCAATATCGGAGATAACCTTATCAATGAGCGCTGCGATGGCAGGCATTTGTTCTTCTTTCAGCCCACGGGTGGTCACCGCCGGGGTACCCACCCTGAGTCCGGAGGTCTGGAAGGGACTGCGGGAGTCAAAAGGAACCATATTCTTGTTGACGGTGATATCTGCCTTCACCAGGGTGTTTTCCACCAGCTTTCCGGTGATATCGGGAAATTTGCTGCGCAGATCAATGAGCATCAGGTGATTATCTGTTCCGTCGGAGATCACGTGGTATCCAAGGTCAACAAATGCCTGTGCCATCACATTGGCATTCTTTCTGACCTGTTCCATATATTCCCTGAACTCTTTGCTGAGGGCTTCTCCGAAGGCTACGGCTTTGGCTGCGATGACGTGTTCGAGCGGTCCGCCTTGCACACCGGGGAATACGGCACTGTCGAGCAGGCTGCTCATCGAACGGATGGCGCCTTTGGGGGTGGTTTTGCCCCAGGGATTGTCAAAGTCCTGCCCCATCATAATGATCCCTCCGCGCGGGCCACGCAGGGTTTTATGGGTGGTGGAAGTCACCACGTGGCAATGGGGCAGGGGATTATTGAGTAAACCCTTGGCGATGAGACCGGCAGGATGGGCGATGTCTGCCAGCAGAATAGCTCCAACCTGGTCGGCGATGTTCCGCATCCGGGCATAGTCCCAGTCACGGCTGTAGGCTGAAGCACCTGCGATGATCAGCTTTGGCTTTTCACGCAGGGCGGTTTCTTCCATCTGGTCGTAATCAAGCAAGCCGGTCTCCTGATTCAGGGTGTATGCAAGCGGACGGTAGAGGATACCGGATGAATTGACGTGGGATCCGTGGGAAAGATGGCCGCCGTGTGAAAGGTCCAGGCCCATAATGGGATCGCCGGGTTGAAGCACAGCCAGCATCACCGCCATATTGGCCTGGGCGCCCGAATGGGGTTGTACGTTGGCCCAGGAGGCTCCGAAAAGCTCCTTCAGGCGATCGATGGCCAGCTGCTCGCTTTCGTCCACCACCTCACATCCGCCATAATAGCGTTTGCCGGGGTAGCCCTCTGCATATTTATTGGTCATCACGGATCCCATAGCTTCCAGAACCTGCTCACTGACAAAGTTCTCGGAGGCGATGAGTTCAATGCCGTGCATCTGGCGCTGTTTTTCCTTTTCAATCAGCCTGAAAATCGCATCATCTCTTTTCATTGTGTATATGCTTTTGTTGGTTTGATCATTTTACACGGAAGAAGGCAAAGGTAAAAATATTTCCCCTGTCCGGATGTGCTGGCCTCACCTGCGTGCGCGGAACAGGTGAACAGAGTATAAAGCAGACGAAGGCCCGGCTTGGCTCCGGCATCCTACTTTTCCCTATGTTTGCAGTGTCCCGGGACAATGGAGAATTAGCATTATGATCGGATTTGAGCGACATCAACTGGCCAATGGCCTGAAGGTAATTTGTCATACCGACCTCACCACCCCGCTGGTTTGTGTCAATGTGCTTTATGATGTGGGTTCCCGCGATGAGGACCCGAACCGGACCGGATTTGCTCACTTATTTGAGCATTTGATGTTTGGCGGCTCTGCTCATATACCAGCCTATGACCACCACGTAGAGGCTGCCGGAGGTGAGAACAATGCCTTCACCAGCAGCGACATCACCAATTATTATCTTACGATGCCGGCCGGAGCCCTGGAAACAGCCTTCTGGCTGGAATCGGACCGGATGTTCGCCCTGGATATGCAGCCCCAGGGGCTGAAAACACAAAAATCCGTGGTCGTGGAAGAGTTTCGCCAACGCTATCTGAATCAGCCTTACGGGGATGCCTGGCTGTTGCTTAGGCCACTGGCTTATTCCAGACATCCTTACCGTTGGCCCGCCATCGGAATGCACCCCTCTCATATTGAAGCGGCAAGCCTTGGGGAAGTGGAGGCTTTCTACCGGCGGTTTTATCATCCTGCCAATGCGGTCCTTTCTGTGGCCGGCAATGTAAAGCCGGATAAAGTCTTTACCCTGGCAGAGTATTGGTTCGGAGACATCCCTTCTCCACCCAAAGTGAAGCGGAACCTGCCGGCAGAACCGCCCCAGACCGAAGCCCGATGGCTGGAGGTGCAGAGGGAGGTTCCCGCAGAAGCCCTGTTCCGGGTTTTTAAAATGGGCGGAAGGATGGAAGAATCCTTTTTTGCTGCGGACCTGCTCTCCGATATCCTGAGCTCCGGGGAGTCTTCCAGGCTGTACCGCCGGCTCGTGAAGGAGCGCAGCCTCTTCAATGATATCTCCACCCATCTGAGTGGCGATCTCGACCCTGGCCTGTGGGCTTTGCAGGGCAGGGTTGCAGAGGAAGTCAGCTGGGAAGAAGCCCTGCAGGCCCTCGATGAGGAAGTGCAGCGCCTGACCGAAAAATGTGTAACAGACAGAGAGTTGCAAAAGGTCAGGCATAAGCTGGAAAGCACCTTGTCTTTCAGTGCACTGAGCCTGGCGGAAAGGGCACTGAACCTGGCCTATTATGAAAACACGGGTGATGCAGGCAGGTATAATACCCTGCTGGAACGCTATCTGGAGGTAAAACCCACCGATTTGCTGCATTCTGCTCAGCAGATATTCAGGGCAGAGAATGCTTCCAGCCTGATCATCACTCCGAAAAATTAGAAAAGGGCAATGATGCACGGGCAGACAACTAAAAAGAGGATTGTAGTGTCTTCCCCCCAACCGAACAGGAATGCTTTCTGAAGAGGAGATCATAGAAGGTTGTTTAAAGGGAAAGCGTAAATACCAAAAAATGCTCTACCGAAAGTTTGCACCCACAATGTTCGGCGTGTGTCAGCGGTATTTTACCTCGGAAGATCAGGCTGAGGATGCACTGCAGGAAGGCTTTATCAAGGTCTTTGGCAAATTGGGCGATTTTCGCAACGAAGGTTCCCTGGAGGGATGGATTCGCCGGATTATGGTGACCACCTCCCTGAACTATCACCGCGACCATCGCAAACACTATTATCACACAGATCTGGATGATCTGTTTGATGGCAGCTCGGATGAGATGTTCAGCAGCGACCAGTTCACCCTGGAAGACCTGATGAAAATCCTCAGGGCCTTACCGGCAGGATACCGCCACGTGTTTAACTTGTTTGAAATAGAAGGCTACAGCCATAAAGAAATTGCAGATATGCTTGGCGTGTCCGTAAATACATCAAAATCACAATTATCTAAAGCGCGCAGATTATTGCAAAGGAAGTTGACCGCGCTTTACAATGAAAATCCGCTCAACGATGCTTAAGGAAAAAACGGATATAGGTGCTTTATACCGGAAAGCGTTTGGGTCGTTCAAACCCAGCCCTCCTGCCTCCGTCTGGAAAGCAGTGCAGGAGGCCATCCCCGGAACCGCTCCCCAGGCAGGGCTTAGCGGACTGAGATTGTGGATTGGCGGCGCTGCGGTGGCCGGCCTGGTCAGCCTGGGGATCTGGATGTCGCAAACAAGAGAAGTCCAGTATACTCCCTTAAACGAAACAGTGACAGAGGATGTGGCCATCACTCCTCCCTCATTGCCTCTGCCTCCCGCAAGCAAACACATTGCTCAGCACAGAGAGGAGAAGCCTGTCCTTGCTGAAACACCCAAAAAGGAGCCCAGCAAAGCACAACCCGAAATATCCAAACCGGAAGAAAATGTGGAAGAGAAGACCACAGTGGAGCCAAAACCGGAAACGGAGGTGAAAAAATCACTGCCTGAAACAGCCAGGGAACCCAAAGCCAGGGAAGAAGAGAAGACGGCAAGCGTGGAGCCAGGGAAAGACAATGCCTGGGAACGCCACCGCATTCGGAGCGGAAGCCGCACCAACCCCTCGTCCTTCCGCATCTCATACAGCGAAACCCAAACAATATGCCGGGGCGAAAGCGTGATGATCGGAGCCTCCAACGGCCTGACTTATGAATGGGAGGACGGACAGACCAGCGACTCTATCCTTGTGAACCCCGAGTATACCACAGTGTACTACCTGACTGTGATGCGGCAGGACGACCGCAAATCGGAAGCACGCATACGGGTGAATGTGCAGGAATGTGCCAATATATACATTCCCAATGCCTTTACGCCCAACAATGATGGCCTCAACGATCGCTTTGTGGTTAAGGGAACAGGCATCGAAGCATACCGCATCCTAATCCAGACACAGGATGGAGTGACGGTCTATGAGAGTGAAGATATATCAGAATCCTGGGACGGGAGCTATGCAGGCAACCTGATGGAAACAGGCACATATATTTACCGCATCGACTATGTGGATGAATATGGCAATGCGGGAGCCAGAAACGGATATATCCTCTTATTCAGATAATGCAGGGAACCCTTCATACGAAGCGCAGCAAGGCTCCGGCTTTTTTGCCGATCGTCTCTGACGAGCAGCTCTCACTGGATTACAGACAGCTGACTTTGCGCAATGGTTTGCCTCTCTGCTATCTGGATCAGCCAGCCCCTGCAGTCTGCCGCCTGGAATTGGTGGTTCCGGCAGGCACCCGATATCAGGAAACCCCTTTAGTTGCTTCACTGACAGCCCGTTTGCTGAAAGAGGGAGCGGCCGGTTTTCAGCCTGAGGACATTGCCTCCCACCTGGATTATTATGGTGCTTATTTCGAAAGTCAGGCTGAGCGCGACCGGGCCTCAATGGTATTGTATGCCCCCCGGCGTTTTATGGGAGAACTGCTGCCGCTCTTTGCTGCGGTATGGGCAGAGGCTACCTTCCCGGAGGAGAGCCTGAGGCTTGAGATACAGCAGATGAGACAGGAGCTGAAAATCAACCGGCAGAGGGTGGGCTGGATCGCACGCCAGGCTTTTCAGGAAGCCCTCTATGGCCCTGCACATCCTTATGGGCTCCAGCCCCGCCTCGAGCACTTCGATGCATTGGAGCGTACTCAACTGCTGAAGCATTTTTCAACGCATTATCATCACAATGAAGCCTACCTGACCCTGGCCGGGGAAGTAGACGAGATGCTGCTGAAAGAAATCGACCGGCACCTGGGCGCCGTCAAACTCAAAAAACCGCCTGCAGGGCCTTTCTCATTGCCCGAGGCTCAGCCTGCTTCGGAAGGCCTGATCCGCCAGACTCGCCCGGAGGCAGTGCAATCAGCCCTGCGCGTCGGACGCCGCCTTTTCCATCGTACCCATCCCGACTTTATGGGGATGCAGTTCCTGGTTAGTCTGCTGGGAGGGTATTTCGGTTCCCGCCTGATGAAAAACCTTCGGGAGGACAAAGGATTGACCTACGGCGTAAATGCCTTTATCCAGGCCTTTGAAGAAGATACTTTTATGGCCATTTCCACAGAAGTGGGTGCAGAGAAGGAAGAGGAAGCCCTGGAACAGATCCGGCTGGAACTAAGCAGGCTGAGGGAAGCCCCCCCGAAAAAGGCTGAGATGGATCACCTCCGGAATTACCTCCTGGGGAGTATGTTGCGGGCCCTGGACGGCCCCCTGGCCAAGATAGAGCGATTAAGAAACCTCCTCGATGCCCGGGAAAGCCCGGACTATTTCATCCGCCTGCGACAGCAAATCCTGTCGATCCAGGCTGTCGGGCTGCATCAGCTGGCTTGTCGATACCTGAATGAAAATGAACTGACCTTTCTCAGCGCCGGGCCTCTTGCAGAGAAAAGCCCTGAGAATGGAGGCCCTATCCTGCAAAACGAATCCGGAACAGACAGAATTTCATATATTTGACACACAATAAAAGCATTATGAAAAAGAGATTTTACACCCTGCTGATCACCATTCTGATGAGTAGTTTCGCTGCCCAGGCTACGCATTATATGGGCGGGGAAATTATCTGGGAATGCCTGCCCAATGGCAACTTCCGCTTTACCCTGATTGTGTACCGTGAGTGTGCCGGGATTACCTACCCCAATACAATAAATATGGCATCCAACTCTCCGGCAGGCAATATTTCAATGAGTCTTTATCCCAATGCTGTAGCCGGCAGGGTTGACCTTTCCCCGGATTGCAATGATGATCCGATGTTCCAGCATATTGACTGTGCTTCCACGCCTTTTGGGACAGCATACTCCAATTCGGGGGCTGTGGAAGAATGGACCTATACCAGTGATGCGGCCTACCCCAACGGGGTGCAGCTCAATGGCGTTCCGCCGGCCAACGGTTGGTATTTTGCCTATACCTCCTGCTGCCGGAATCCGTGTTCCAATATCCCGGGATCTTCCTCTATGTCGTGGTATCTCAGGGCTATAATGTACCCTTACACCGATCCCAATACAGGCTTGCCCGTGAACAATTATCCCTGCTGGGATGACTCGCCCACCTTCATCGAGAAACCCTCAACCGTGATTTGCACCGGTTATCCTTTTACTTATAATCACAATGCCTACGACAAGCAATTGGATTCCCTGGTGTTTGAGTGGGCTTCCCCGCTGAATAACAATATCAACAGTCCGATTACCGCCTATAATGCTGGTTACTCCGCACTAAGCCCCCTGCCCGGCATCGTGCATAATCCGAACAATGTGCCTGCAGTTGTCAATCCCCATACCGGAGAGATCTCGTTTACTTCCTTTACCCAGGGCGCCTTTGTGACGGTGACCAAAGTGAGTGCATACAAATGTGGCCAGTTGATTGCGGAAATTTTCAGGGAAATGCAGATCGTATTGTTGACCTGCGGAGCCAATTACCCCCCCTCCGTACCGGCACCCTTCCAGAATTCCCAGGGGCAATATGTCCTCTTTACGGATACGGTATATGCCGGCCAACACGTCAATTTCTACTTTAGTGCTATTGATACATTGCCGGTCTTATTGGCAAACGGAGATCTTTCTTCAGTTACCCTTACTGCTTCGGGATCACAGTTTGGACAAGGATAC
Source organism: uncultured Lentimicrobiaceae bacterium (assembly GCA_964590645.1). Lineage (GTDB taxonomy): Bacteria > Bacteroidota > Bacteroidia > Bacteroidales > JAGNHN01 > JAGNHN01. The sequence goes on along the minus strand of CAZPYJ010000023.1, from coordinate 12,122 downwards.
ACCAGTACCACTACCGGTTGCCTTAATCCCCCTTGTGCCACACTGACGCCACCCCCTCCCATCACGCAATTTTTCGGGCTCAATACTACATTCGACTGGGAGACTTCCTGCGCTCACCTGGAAACCACCACCGGTTGCGGAGGGGTGACCAATTCATACAACTTCATCCTCAAAGTGATGGATGACTTTTGTCCGGCCCCGGGTATAAATATCAGCACCATCGGGGTTGTGGTGGTCAATGCTATTCTGGAGGAACCGGATTTGCGTTGTATTTCGGTAGACGAGGCCGGGGATGTGGACCTTAGTTGGATCCCCCCGGATACCAGCATCATTCCGAATACCTTCAACAGCTACCACATCTACTCAGCATTGAATCCATTGGGCCCCTATATCCTGATAGACAGCATTTTCGATTATAATACCACTACCTATACCCACCTTGGAGCCAATGCGGCAGTTACTCCGCGTTACTACTACCTTCGTACGCGCTCGGGCTGTTATGGGGGCTATTATTCCGATCCTACCGATACCCTGCGAACCATTAACCTCAGCGTAGCCAACATAGGGAACAACACGGCTGAGCTGAACTGGAACCACAACCACCAACCGCTGCTTCCTACGGCTCTGGGTATGTATGAGGTTTACTTTGAGAACGATGCGGGCGTATGGGTAACGGTAGGCACTACACCTAACCTTACCTATCAGGATGTGGTGCCTGCGGCCTGCGGCTTCCTGAAGTATCGAGTAGCAATGGAGGATTCCAGCGGGTGTTTTTCTTATTCATCTATCGACGAGGATATGTTCCGTTCTGCCGTGCCCCCAGAGCTGCGCTGCACCCAGACCGACCTGAACGGAGACGTGACCCTGCACTGGACAATGCCGACCGATTCGGTGACACTGAATAATTTCGCCTCTTATTATATCTACCAGTCTCCCAGTCCGGGCGGTCCATATATCCTGCTGGACAGCGTGTTGGACGTGATGCTGAATACCTACACCCATATCGGGGCCAACGGAAACAGCACACAACATTACTACTCAATGGTCACCAATGTGGACTGCGACGGCCTGTTCTCCTCCGATTTTTCCGATACCCTGAGCAATATCGTCCTCAACCTGACAATGACCAGCAGCCAGTCGGCCAGCCTGAACTGGAACCCCCCTGCCAACCCTCTCTTCCCCTCACACAGCGGACTGTATTATGTTTACAGGGAATATCCCCCCGGATTCTGGGAAATGATTGATTCTACCGTCCTGCTCACCTTCGCCGACACGATGCTTATCTGTCACGATACGGTGAATTACAGGGTGGAGATGTACGATTCCTCGGGTTGCTATACCCTTTCCAGCATCGCCGGCGATTTCTTCTATGATGATGTGTATCCGGATATTCCCAGGCTGGACTCCGTGAGTGTGGATCCCTTCCTGAATATTCCCATCCTGGGTTGGCGGCCTTCCGTGGCCGGTGATGTGGTGGGCTATATTGTTTACCATAACGACGGGGTCTGGAATCCGGTGGATACCATCTGGGGACCAAACATTACCTATTACGAAGACTATACTCCGGCGCATAATCCCTGTGCCGGTCCGCAATCCTATGCGCTGGCCTCACTGGATAGTTGCGGATACACCAGCCCAATGGGCATCGACAATATTCACAGCTCCATTTATCTGGTGATGAAGAATTATGATCCCTGCCGTGACCAGATCAGTCTGGAATGGACACCCTACGAGAACCTGGATCCCTCGGTAGCGGGATACCGGGTCTTTATGAGTGAAAACGGCAGTGCTTTCAGCCTCCTGGCCGGCACTCCTGTCGGTAGCAACCATTATGAGCATCGTGGCCTGAACCGCGACTCAGAGTATTGCTATTTTGTGCAGGCATACAGCGATTCCGGCTATACGGCAAGAAGCTGTGAAGTGTGTGTGATCGCTGAAAAAGCCTCCCCGCCAGATTTCCTTTTCATCCGCTATGCCACGGTGAAAGACAATGATCATATTCACCTGCAGATGTTTGCCGACACCAATGCAGCCACGGATTATTACAAGATACTCAGGGCAGCATCGGTGAACGGACCGTATGAAGAAATTGGAACCGTGCCCTTCCTGAAACAAGAGGACTTCTTCTTCGAAGATCACAAAGCCTTCTTCAAACGCCAGAGCTATTTCTATAAAATCGTAGCGGTGGACACCTGCGGGGTGGATTCTTATACCTCAGAGCTGGCCAGAAGTATCTTCCTCACAGCAGAGATCAACGACAACTTCAGCAATGTGCTGGAATGGAATGATTATGAAGGATGGTCGTGGGCACCGCTGAAAGATTACAATATTTTCAGGATCGTAGATGGAATGCGTGATCCGATACCCGTAGCGGTTCTTCCTTATGGAACCACATCATATATCGATGATGTGTCCGGACTGGTTGAAACCGAAGGAAAATTCAGCTATCAGATAGAAGCGCTGCAAGGGCCGGGCAATCCCAACTTCGCAGATACTTCTTTGTCCAACATCGCTGATTTATTGCAACGTTCGCGTGTATTCCTCCCCAATGCCTTCTCCCCCAAAGGCTATAATGCCAATTTTAAACCCGGTCTTGTATTCGTAGATCTCAGTGAGTACGAGTTTCGCATCTTCAATCGCTGGGGACAGGAGCTTTTCCAGACCAAGGATCCGGAGCGGGCCTGGGATGGACGTTACGAAGGGAGTTTTGTTCCCGGAGGTGCTTACGTCTATTATGTCCGTTTCATTACCAGCAAAGGGAAGGAATATGAAAAGAGAGGATCTGTGACAGTCGTGTACTGATCCATTGTGATAACTGTTTGAAAAGCCGGGCTCCCGAAAAAGGGGCCTGGCTTTTTTTGCACTCAGGCCGGGCCCTCGACTTCCCTTTGGCTGCCCTTCGGCTGCCCTTCGGCTGCGCTCAGGGCGAGCGCTCAGGGCGAGCGCTCGGGGAGCGGGCAAGCACTGCTCGCGCGCGGACGAGTCCGCCTTCGCAATATGCCTTTGCAAATGCTACGGTGTTAAAGGAGCTATGGTGGATAAAATAGTCGTCCTCAGACGACCAAAGGTCGCATAACTGACCCAAATTGACTTCCCGCTTATCCGAAGACTTTTGCTTATGTGTTTTATGCAAGAGCATAGAGCAAGAGCATACAGTTGCTGTTACTGCCGTAGCATAATTTGTCCGCAGGCAATAGCTTGCGTACAGCAGGATGCAAATGCGAAGCCTTCTATATTAGGACATTCCCACCAAGCTCCAGCGCATAAAATTTCTTACCTTTGCCCTTCAAAAGTGCACCTATGTATTCGTCTGACAATAAATTTGTTGGAGAAGGTCTCACCTATGATGACGTTCTCCTGGTTCCTGCTTATTCCGACGTGCTTCCGAAAGACGTTAAGCTGGATACCTTTTTTACCCGCAACATATCGATGAAAATCCCTGTGGTTACAGCCGCAATGGATACAGTGACAGAACACAAAATGGCCATTGCCATCGCTCAGCTGGGGGGCATCGGTGTTTTGCACAAGAATATGTCGGCAGAGAACCAGGCTACAGAGGTCCGCAAAGTAAAACGGGCGGAGAACGGGATGATCCTGGAGCCTATTACCCTGTTGGAGGATGCCCTGGTGGAGGATGCCTTGCGCCTGATGAAGGAAAACGGCATCGGCGGAATACCGGTGGTGAATCCCAATTATCAATTGGTGGGAATTGTCACCAACCGCGACCTGCGCTTTGAGCGCAATCCGAATAAGCCGGTCAGGGAGGTGATGACCAGCGAGAAGCTTATTACTACAACGGAGTTCACTGATTTTGAAAAGGCCGCAGATATTCTTCAGGAACACAAGATTGAGAAGTTGCCGGTGGTGGATAAGCATTTTCGTCTGGTAGGGCTGATCACATATAAAGACATCATCAAGATCAAAGCCCGTCCGAACGCCTGCAAAGATGAGCGGGGACGTTTGCGGGTTGCTGCGGCTATCGGGACATCCGGAGACACGGATGCCCGCGTGGAAGCCCTGATCCGGGAAGGCGTGGATGCCCTGGTCATTGATACCGCACACGGCCATACCAAAAGCGTACTGGACACCGCCCGCAGGATCAAGAAAGCCTATCCGGAAGTCGAGCTGGTAATCGGAAATGTAGCCACTCCGGAAGCAGCCAAATCCCTGGCCGATGTTGGCGCCGATGCCATCAAGGTGGGCATTGGCCCCGGATCCATCTGTACAACCCGCGTGGTAGCAGGAATCGGGATTCCGCAGTTTTCAGCCATTTTCAATGTGGCTAAGGCCTTGCGCGGAAGCGGCATACCCATCATCGGGGATGGGGGCATACGCTATACCGGCGATATCGTGAAAGCCATCGCCGCCGGAGCCAATTCCATTATGGCTGGCAGCCTCTTCGCCGGAGTGGATGAATCACCGGGAGAGACCATCATCTTCGAAGGACGCAAATACAAAACATACCGCGGAATGGGATCAGTGGAAGCAATGCAAAAAGGATCCAAAGACCGCTACTTCCAGAGCGATGAGCACGATGTGGAAAAGCTGGTGCCCGAAGGAATTGTAGGCCGGGTACCGTATAAAGGAACCCTGAGCGAGGTGGTGCATCAAATGGTTGGCGGACTCAGGGCCGGGATGGGATATACCGGATCACCGGATATTCAAAGCCTGCATCAGGCACGCTTCATCAAAATCACGGCAGCCGGGGTGGTCGAGTCTCATCCCCACGATATCACCATCACCCGTGAAGCACCCAACTATAGCCGATGAATAAGAGCCAGACCGGCTTAAGCTTTTTTAACAATACCTGGGAAAAGCCTTATTCTAAATACATTACTTTTGTTTTTCTCAAAAAATGAATTAAAAATCATCTCTATGTTGAAGCTGCAAAACCTGAAAAAGAATGCCGTTTTCGGACTCCTGAGCCTGCTCTTCCTCCTCCCCTTATCCTCCTTGCAAGCCCAGAAAGAAAAAGATCCGGTCCTGCTCAATATTGCCGGAGAAGAAACCCGGCTGTCGGAATTCCTCCGCATCTTTAACAAAAACAACATCCACAATGAACCGGCCACCCGCCAGGCCCTGGAAGAGTACCTCGAATTGTATATCAACTTTCGCCTGAAAGTGACGGAAGCGGTGGAACTGCAAATGGACACGGTGGAAGCCTTTACCGCTGAACTGAAAGGCTACCGCGATCAACTCGCCGAGCCTTATCTTACCGATAAAAAAGTAGATGACCAGCTGGTTGAAGAAGCCTGGGACAGAATGCAGGAAGATATCCGCGCCAGCCATATCCTGGTGAAACTCGCACCCGACGCCAGGGACAAGGATACCCTGAATGCCTACCAGAAAATAGTGAGCTTGCGAGAGAGAATCCTGAAGGGAGAAGACTTTGGCGATGTGGCTGCTGAAGCCTCCGACGACCAGTCGGCACGCGACCGGGAAGCAAACCGTATGCATCCCTTCCTGAAAGGAAACCGCGGCGACCTTGGCTACTTTACCGTTTTTGATATGGTTTATCCTTTTGAAACCGCAGCATACAAAACGAAAGTGGGTGAGATCTCTATGCCTGTGCGTACCGACTATGGCTATCATATCATTAAGGTAACAGCCCGTCAGCCCGCAATGGGCCGGGCCCGCGTGGCCCACGTGTTTGTGCGATTCCCCGAGATAGCCGGAGAAGCAGAGATGCAGGCCGCAGAAATCAAGATACGGCAAGCCTGGGATAGCATACAGGCGGGACACTCCTTTGAAAGTGTGGCAGAGCAGTTCTCTGAAGATAAAGGAACGGCCAAGAAGGGTGGACTGCTGTCGTGGTTCGGACCCAATCGTATGGTTCCTTCCTTTATTGAGGCAGTGAATTCATTGAAAGAAATCGGGGACATCTCCGAACCGGTTATGACGGATTATGGTTGGCATATCATTAAACTTGCAGAAAAACAGCCCATTGGCAGTTTTCAGGAAGAAGAAGCCAATATTCGCAAGCGGATCGGACGCGACTCCCGCTCCAACCTCAGCCGCGAAAGCTTTGTGACCGGCGTGAAGAAACAATATGGCTTTAGTGAGAACCTTAAAGCCCTGGAGGATTTTTACTCGGTGGTGAACGATTCCATCTTTACCCGTTCCTGGAAGCCCGAAAATGCCCGTCATCTGAACAAACCCCTCTTTAACCTGGGTGACAAAACCCTGTCCCAGTCCGACTTCACCGCCTTTCTCGACGAGAATCAGCGGAACCGCACAGTGATGCCGGTACCGGAGTTTATCAGACAGGAATATACCCAGTTTGTGACAGAGCAGTGTATCGCCTATAAGGATGCCAAGCTGGAAAAGGAATATCCGGAATTCCGGGCCCTGATGCAGGAGTATCACGATGGTATTTTGCTGTTTGAACTGACCGAGAAGCGGGTATGGAACAGAGCCAGCCAGGATACCGCCGGGCTGGAGTCCTTCTTCAATGAAAAACGCAAGGACTATATGTGGGGGGAGCGCCTGCACTACAAGCTCTTCCGTTCAGCCGACCACAAAGCCCTGGAGAAAGCCAGAAAGATGGCCCTGAAGGCCTTCAAAAAGGGACAGCCGCTGGAAGATATTCCCGGAAAAATCAACAAGGGCGAGGCAGGCCTGCTGAGTATGGAAACGATGAAGTATGAAAAAGGGCATCCGAATCTTCCTGCAACTTTGGGATGGGAGCGTGGTATCACGGAAATCCTGACGGATGGAGACACACATCTCTTTTATGCCGTTCACGGAAAGGTGCAGCCCGAACCTAAAGCGCTGCAGGAATGCCGGGGGCTGGTCACAGCCGACTACCAGACCTATCTGGAAAAAGAATGGCTGAAAGAACTGCGTAAACGCTATCCCGTTCAGGTATTCCCCGAAGTACTGGATCAGGTTAAATAAAGGTATTGGAATGCGGATCGGATGGGCATTGCTCCTTTTTCTGTTTCTCTTCTCCTGCAAGGAGAGGGTGGAAGACAAGGATCGTCGAATACTGGCACAGGTGGGAGAATACAAGCTTGATGCAGATGAGCTGACCCATCTTATCCCCAAAGGAGCCAGTTCGGACGACAGCATCCGGCTGAGCCGGGAATTTATTCAGACCTGGGTACGGCGCCAGCTGCTGCTGAAGGAAGCAGAAGAAAAACTCCCTGCTGAGAAAAAAGATGTGGAAGCGCAGCTGAGGGAATACCGCAGAAGCCTGCTCATTTTTGCCCTGGAAGAACAATACCTGAAGGAGGCCCTGGATACCAATGTGAGCGAAGAGGAAATCAAGGCGTATTATGAAGAAAATCAGGGCAACTTTGAGTTGAAGGAGAATATCGTCAAAGTCTTGTATGTGAAGGTCAGACCAGAAACCCCTGACCAAAACCGGCTGCGTACGCTGATGCGCCTGGCAGTGCAGGATGATGCCGCCCTGATCGAACTGGAAGAATATGCGATGGCCTACGCCTCCAATTCCTTTCTGGATCCCCATACCTGGCTCTTTTTTAATGAGCTCCTGAAAGAGATTCCGATACAGACCTATAACCAGGAATCTTTTCTGCAATATAACCGCAATGTGGAAATGGAAAAGGAAGGCTTTCGATACTTTGTCCGCTTTATCGACTTCCGCATCCGCGAAGGGGTTTCTCCCCTTGGACTGGAAGAGGAAAAGATTAGAAGGATACTGATCAATAAACGAAAGATCAACCTCATCAAATCCTATGAGGAAGAGGTGTACCAGAAAGCACTTCAACAAAATGCTTTTGAGATCTATCAATGAATGCACAATAAAAAGGAATAGCCCAGGCTATTGCCCCCTGTTATGGAAAGAAAAAAATATTTGTATGGCATCCTGCTGGCCCTCCTGATGATGTTTTCCGGTTTTTCCGGTAAGGCGCAGCCCGCAGTGGTGGATGAAGTGGTTGGAGTGGTGGGCTCACGGATGATCCTCCTCTCAGATATAGAAAACCAATATCTTCAGTTCCGCCTGCAAGGAAATGTGGAAGGCGGGCGACAGATGCGCTGCCAGATACTGGAAAACCTCTTGTTTCAAAAGTTGCTCATCAATCAGGCAGCACTCGATAGTATCGAAGTGACCGATGCCCAGGTGGAATCAGAGATGGACCGCAAGCTGCGCTATTTTATCACCCAGATCGGGAGCCAGGAGAAGCTGGAGGCATACTATAACAAGACTTTGGTGGAGATTAAGGAAGAGTTCAGAGAACTGATCCGTGACCAGCTTATCGTGGAAACAATGCAGCAGACAATAACTACAGACCTGAAGATCAGTCCTTCCGAAGTCAGAAAATTCTTCAACCGCATTCCTGCCGATAGTATTCCCCTGATCAATGCGGAAGTGGAAATGGGGCAGATTGTAAAAAAACCCCCTATTCGTGCCGAAGAAAAAGCGGCCGTGCGTCAGCGCCTCGGTGAACTACGACAACGCATCCTGAACGGAGAAAGCTTCACTGCCCTTGCTGCCCTGTACTCGGAAGACCCCGGTTCTGCCTCGAAAGGAGGGGAAATCGGATTTCAAAGCCGTGGATCCCTGTATCCCGAATACGAAGCAGTTGCCTTCGCCCTGAAAAAAGGAGAAGTCTCAGATATTGTGGAATCAGAAGCAGGCTTTCACATCATCCAGCAAATAGAAAGAAGGGGAGATATGGCAAATACCCGCCATATTCTGCTCATCCCCAAGGTGAGCCAGGAAGACCTGGCCAAGGCACGCACCGACCTGGAAAACGTAGCTTCGCTCATCCGGATGGACTCTCTGACTTTCGAAAAAGCCGCCCTCAAGCATTCGGATGACCCGGGCAAAAACAATGGGGGAATGATGGTCAATCCCCTTACCGGAACCACCCGGTTTGAAACCAGTCAGCTTGAACCCTCCGTCTTCTTTGTGATCGATAAGCTGGAAGTAGGGGAAGTCTCTGCTCCGGTTGTGATGCGCACCGAAGAAGGCAGGCAGGCCTATCGCATCCTTTACCTGAAAGCCCGCACCGCACCCCATCGTGCCAACCTGAAAGAGGATTATAGCCGGATTCAGGAATGGGCACTGGAAGATAAAAGTACCCGCACTATCCAGGAATGGATCAACAAGAAGTTAGAGAATACATACGTCCACCTCAGCGAAAACTACCGCGATTGTAAGTTGAGCTACCGGTGGACCAATGAAACCCCTTAAAGAGAAAAACACAATGATCAATTATAGCGACGATAAAGTGGCCCTGGATGCTTTTCACGAAAAATACGGCATCCTTCGAAAGGAAATCGCCAAAGTGATTGTAGGCCAGGATGAAACGGTTAAACACGTACTCATATCCATCTTCAGCCGCGGACACGGACTGTTGGTTGGGGTTCCGGGCCTGGCCAAAACCCTGCTGGTGAATACCATTTCAGATGTGATGGGTTTGTCTTATTCCCGGATACAGTTCACCCCCGACCTGATGCCTTCTGACATCCTCGGCACCGAGATTCTGGATGAGAACCGGAAATTCCGCTTCATCAAAGGCCCCATCTTCGCCAACATCATCCTGGCGGACGAGATCAACCGGACGCCGCCCAAAACCCAGTCTGCACTCTTGGAGGCGATGCAGGAAAAAGCCGTGACGGTTGCCGGACAACACTATCTCCTCCCCGATCCCTTTTTCGTATTGGCCACCCAGAATCCCATTGAGCAGGAAGGAACCTATCCGCTCCCTGAAGCCCAGCTCGATCGTTTTATGTTCAATATCTGGCTGGATTATCCTTCTTTTGAAGAAGAACTGGCGGTGGTAAAGAATACCACCGGCGGGCAGATACCCTCCACCGGCATCGTGATCTCGGCAGAAGAAATTGTGTATTTCCAGCAACTGATCCGCCGTATCCCTGTCCCTGAAAACGTTTTCCGCTATGCGGTCGGACTGGCTTCTAAAACCCGTCCCAATACTGCCGATGGGCATAAATGGTCAGACCAGTACCTTACCTGGGGAGCCGGTCCAAGGGCCTCACAGTACCTCATCCTGGGGGCCAAATGCCACGCGGCCGTCAACGGGAAGTATGCACCGGACATTGAAGATGTGCAGGCCGTGGCGCCTTCCATCCTTCGCCATCGTATCGTCAGGAATTACAAGGCCGAAGCGGAAGGTATCGGGGTGGACCACATTGTGGCAGAGCTCCTTAAATAAGCTTATTTCTTCGTAAAGAGGTGAATCTGAAAATGGCTCAGGTTCCAATCTTCCATTGTATCCGGAAAAATGGCCAGACGGATAAGGGCCGTGTCGTGCAATAAGCTGTCAAGCGGTATTGTCAATGCTGTTTTTTCTCTCATCAATAATACAGCGCTGTATCACGTGAAGTTTGTCGGATTTTTTCCTGCAATGCGCTGGGGCTCTGCGTGAATGGTGGCAACCATTCCGCTTTCTTTTCTGATGGCAGCCTCGATGGCATCGGTGATTTTATGGGCTTCTTCCAGGGAGAGGCGGGAGGGCAATTCAATGTGGGCCGTAAACTCCACGTGCTGTCCATAGCGGTGTAAATGCATATGGTGCAGGCGTACATCCCGCATTGCGATGTCATTGGCCAGTTTGGATAGGCTTTGTTGCAGATGGGGCCTGACTCTTTCCCCCAGGAGGGGATGGATGCCTTCCTTCAGCACTTCCCAGGCGGCATAGAAGATCATCGCAGACAGCAGGATACCCAGCAATCCATCCATCCACCAGAAATGCTGTCCAAGCAGAATACCTACCAGCACCAGTACGGAGGACAGGGCATCGGTGCGGTGGTGCCAGGCATCTGCTCGCAGAGAGAGTGCACCCGTTTTTCTGTAGGTGTAAAAAGCAAACTGGGCCAGTGCTTCTTTTGAAACAATGGAGATTATGGTTACTACGATGGCGATGCGGCCGTATTCGGCGCCGGTGCCTTCCGCCAGGCGTTTGATCCCCTCCACCAGAAAGTCGAAACCAATGACGGCAAGCAGCATTCCGATAATGATGGAAGCGATCAGCTCGGCCCGGCCGTGCCCGAAAGGATGTTCTTTGTCGGCGGGCCTTCCGGATGCCCAGACACCGATCAGTACGATCACTGAACTGACGGAATCGGAAAGCGTATGCCAGGCATCCGCGATCAGGGCCAGGGAGCTGCTGACGATGCCGGCCCAGAGTTTGAGAAAGAAAAGCAGCAGGTTGCCCACCACCGAAATCCAGCCTTCCAGCCTGCCCCATTTCCCCAGCTCACTATGTGTGTGTGAATGTGCCATTCCCTTTTTAAATGTTTTTTATGCTTGACCTGGATAAGGTTGCAGGTTTCATTTGCCGGCGATGAAGCTGTGCCAGGATTTGTCTTCCGCGGGCACACAGGGCTCCGGAATCGCGGCGGCTGAGTTCTTCGAGGGTAAGCCTTAATTCATTTTTTATCTCCGGATACCGCTCCGAAAAGCGCCAAAGTATCTCCATACTGTACATCTGCACTGCGATACTGGCCTCCGGGTCGCTGAGGTAGCGGAAGGCAGCGTCCAGTAAAAAGCCTTCTTCCTCTCCATCGGGGAGGGGGGCAAGGGTATATACTTTCAGGAAGCTCCGCCTGACGGCGATGTCTGTCAGGCTGAGGATGGCCGGGAGCATTCGTGGGGCATAATCCGGGAGAAGGGCGGGGTTCAATTCCAGGGAAGCGGCAATCACGCGGGAGGCGCGGGAGGATACTTGCGGGATTTCCTCCAGGGCGATATCCATCAGGACCTGCCTCAAAGCCAGACTTTTTACCGCTTTGGCAGCCATCATATCAATGGCGGCCCGGCTGCTGTCGTTCAGGTGGGGTATGACGGCGGCTTTATCCATAAATGCAAAGATAATGGATGTGGAGGGACAAGGCTCGATTTTCAAGGCTCAATGTTCAGTGGTCAATTTCAAGGACCAAAGACCAGGGACCAAGGACCAACAAAAAATACAACAAGCAGAGGTTTGTCAGGAGAAGCCTGTCTGCCGGTAGGCAGAGAGAAAACTCTTCGCGCCCATAGCGTTTTCATTGCGATCCTTGCGGCTAACAAGCACGAGTCCGAGTTCGAGTGCGAATTATTTAGGAGAAGGGAAAGCCCCTTCGCGGGCTTTGCGTTATTCTTTGCGAATTCTAAGATAAAGTCAAGCACTAATTGACAAGATTTGCATAGG
>CAZPYJ010000022.1:67137-73218 GCA_964590645.1 uncultured Lentimicrobiaceae bacterium | reverse complement strand
GTGGGGCCATACCAGGCTATTCAGCCGTTTCAAACGGCGCTGCCACCAACACAGGATGTGTCTGGTCGCAAAGCTGGACCGTCACAGCTACAGGTGGTTGCGGACTCACAGCCACCTGCGTGCTGACGTATACCTGGACAGTGGACGCTGCCCCTGTGTTTGTATCTTGTCCAAGTTCGACCATCGACCTGGGATGCAATCCTGCTGCCCTCCCCGATGCGGCAATGGCTATTGCTGATGCCGGTACAGCCACCGACGACTGTGGGGCCATACCAGGCTATTCAGCCGTTTCAAACGGCGCTGCCACCAACACAGGCTGTGTCTGGTCGCAAAGCTGGACCGTCACTGCCACAGGCGGTTGCGGGCTCACAGCCACCTGTGTGCTTAACTATTCCTGGAAAGAAGACAATACCGATCCTGTGTTAAGTTGTCCACCGGCCCAGGACTTTTGCAGCAATGCGACAGGCATATATACCATCCCATCCGTGACAGCCACCGACAACTGTGGCGGAACGCTGACTTACAGCTATGCCATCACCGGGGCGACCACCCGCAGCGGCAGCGGAACGAATGCCAGTGGATCATTCAACATCGGCATCTCCACCATCGAATGGACCATCACCGATGAATGCAACAATACGGAGCATTGTCAGACAGTAGTTACCATCACAGAAACCCCCTTACTGACTTTCGTTTCCGCCCTCTGTGATCCCTCCCTGACCACATACGATGTTACATTTACCAATACTGTGGGAAGCATTTCCACCACAGCGGGCACGGTATCAGGGAACAGCATTATCGACATCCCGGTAGGCACCGACATAACAATCACCTCCACCAACGGAAGCTGCATTGCCACACTGTATGTGAATTCACCCAACTGCAATTGTCCAAACGTACCTGCACCCCAGAATCCCAACAACCCGGTGGTCTGCGAAAACGAGATTATCCCGGCCCTGAGCGTAGATGCTCCGGCCACCGGCTATCAAATCAATTGGTATGCAGACCAAAGTGGGGGTACGGCCCTGGCCAGTGCTACCCATAGCTATACCCCTTCGGTGAGTGCTCCGGGTATCCATACCTATTATGCAGAGAATGAAGAAATCATTTCAGGATGCAAAAGCAATCGCATCCCTGTCACACTGACTATCAATGCACTTCCGACCATCACCTGTCCGACCGACTATACAGCCACGGATTGCAACCTCGCCCTGCCGACAGGAGCCAATAACACCTCGGCCTTCCTCGCCCTGGGAGGTTCGACCAACGCCACCGGCATCTCCTATTCAGACGGTATGCCATCTCTGGTGGCTTGTACTGAAACTACCATACGTACCTATACCGCCAGCCTTAACGGCTGCACCGCTGCCTGTACTCAGACACTGGTAAGAACTGTGGATACTGAAGAGCCCGTCTTTGCATCCTGCCCAAGCTCGGCAATAAACCTTGGCTGCAACCCGGGGTCTATGCCGGATGCGCTGATGGCGATGAGTAATGCCGGTAACGTAAGCGACAATTGTGGGATTGACGATATATCAGCAGTGGGAGCCTCGATTCTGAATGTTGGCTGCACATATTCTCAGGTATGGACAGTAACTGCCACCGACGGTTGCGGGAATACGGCCCAGTGCCTGGTGACTTACACCTGGGAAATAGTAAGCGCCCCGGTGCTTGCCAACCTTCCCGCCGGAGGCAACCTTGGTTGTAATCCAACTACATTACCCTCCTGCGATGCCAATGTTACGGCCAGCAATGAATGTGGCACTGTTACAGTAAACTGCACAGCGGGTTCAGTTTTAGTCAATGGCTGCAACCGCTCACAAGCCTTCACTTATTCAGCCACGGAATGCGGTTTAACCACAAGTGCGGATGTGACTTACACCTGGAAAGAAGACAATACCGATCCTGTGGTAAGTTGTCCACCGGCCCAGGACTTTTGCAGCAATGCGACAGGCATATATACCATCCCATCCGTGACAGCCACCGACAACTGTGGCGGAACGCTGACTTACAGCTATGCCATCACCGGGGCGACCACCCGCAGCGGCAGCGGAACGAATGCCAGTGGATCATTCAACATCGGCATCTCCACCATCGAATGGACCATCACCGATGAATGCAACAATACGGAGCATTGTCAGACAGTAGTTACCATCACAGAAACCCCCTTACTGACTTTCGTTTCCGCCCTCTGTGATCCCTCCCTGACCACATACGATGTTACATTTACCAATACTGTGGGAAGCATTTCCACCACAGCGGGCACGGTATCAGGGAACAGCATTATCGACATCCCGGTAGGCACCGACATAACAATCACCTCCACCAACGGAAGCTGCATTGCCACACTGTATGTGAATTCACCCAACTGCAATTGTCCAAACGTACCTGCACCCCAGAATCCCAACAACCCGGTGGTCTGCGAAAACGAGATTATCCCGGCCCTGAGCGTAGATGCTCCGGCCACCGGCTATCAAATCAATTGGTATGCAGACCAAAGTGGGGGTACGGCCCTGGCCAGTGCTACCCATAGCTATACCCCTTCGGTGGGTACACCGGGTATTTATACTTATTATGCAGAAAACGAAGACATTGCATTAGGCTGTTCTAGCAATCGCATTCCGGTAACCTTGACTATCAGAAGTTTACCAACGATCACCTGTCCTCCTTACTTTGTCGCCTCAAACTGCAATACGGCCATTCCGGCCGGAGCCACCAATCCATCGTCCTTCCTCGCTTTGGGAGGGTCAAGCAACGCAACAGGCATCTCTTACTCTGACGGCACACCCACCTTGGTGGGCTGCTCTGAAACCACACTCCGTACCTATACGGCAAGCCTGAATGGATGCACAGTCAGCTGTACCCAGGCATTGGTAAGGATTATTGACGTAGATAAACCCATCTTGTCCACTGCATCCACCAATGGTGATCTTGGCTGTAACCCTTCAGTGAAAGCTCCCAAATTTAGCGGCACTGACAACTGCCAGGGAAGTATCACTCCGGTAGTCACCACTTCCGGGCCCTCGAATAATGGCTGTGACTATACTCAAACCTGGACGGCCAATTATACCGACGGTTGTGGGAACAATGCTGATCCAATCAGTATTACCTATACCTGGACCGTGGATACTGAAAAACCAGTGTTGTCCACCACTGCCATAAGTGGGAATTTGGGATGCAATCCCAGCGTCCTGGTTCCCTCCTTCACCGGAACAGACAATTGTGAAGGAATGATCACTCCGGTGGTCACTACTGCAGGCCCAAACAATAATGGATGTGCTTACAGCCAGACCTGGACTGCAAACTATACAGACAACTGCGGCAATGTCGCTGACCCGCTCAGCATCACCTATACCTGTACAACAGACAACATCAATCCTGTGGTAAGTTGTCCTCCGGCCCAGGACTTTTGCAGCAATGCGACAGGCATATATACCATCCCATCCGTGACAGCCACCGACAACTGTGGCGGAACGCTGACTTACAGCTATGCCATCACCGGGGCGACCACCCGCAGCGGCAGCGGAACGAATGCCAGTGGATCATTCAACATCGGCATCTCCACCATCGAATGGACCATCACCGATGAATGCAACAATACGGAGCATTGTCAGACAGTAGTTACCATCACAGAAACCCCCTTACTGACTTTCGTTTCCGCCCTCTGTGATCCCTCCCTGACCACATACGATGTTACATTTACCAATACTGCGGGAAGTATTTCCACGACAGCGGGCACGGTTTCAGGAAACAGCATCCTGAATATCCCTGTGGGCACAGACATTACAATTTCCTCTACCAATGGAAGCTGCAGTGCCACCCTGGGCGTGAGCGCACCCAACTGTGCCTGCCCGGCTGTGCCCGTACCGCAGAACCCAAACAACCCGGTGATTTGTGAAAATGAGATGACGCCTGCCCTTAGTGTGGAAACACCGGCACCCGGCTATCAGATTAACTGGTATGCCAATCAAACCGGAGGCAGCGCCCTGGCCGTCAACACCCACAGCTACATCCCTTCGCTCAGCGCTCCAGGTATCTATACCTATTATGCAGAGAACGAAGAAACCATATCCGGATGCAAAAGCAATCGCATTCCTGTAACACTGATTATCAACGCACTGCCCACCGTCACCTGTCCGCCGGATATCTACTTATGCGCCAACGCTGAGCCTTTAAGCCTTACACTAGGCACACCAGTCGGGGGAACATACAGCGGTACGGGAATCATCTCCGGCATATTCTATCCTGAATTGGCCGGTGCAGGCGTGCATCCCGTGGTCTATACTTATCAGAGCGGCTCTTGCGCGAACACTTGTACTTTCTTTATCTACACCGGACCTGTAGTAGATGCCGGCCCCGATAGCAATATTACGGTTTGTTCCCCCTTCCGCTTTCAAGGGAATGTTGCAGGCGTAGCACCCCTTTCCATTTCCTGGACACCCGAAATCTATCTGGATAATCCATCTACAGCTGAACCCTATTTTCTCGGGGGACCAGGGGGCTGGTTTATGCTTGAGGTCACGGACGGAAATGGATGCCTGAGCCGGGATTCTGTTTTTATCCTGCCATCCAGCGATAGTACCGCTTTCAGTGGCCGGGTAGCTTATGACAATCTTCCGGGTAGTGGTTTGCCGGGATTCTCGCTGGTTCTCACCAATCTTTGGACACAGGAGAAAGATACCTTGAGTACGGGAATCGAAGGCTTCTTTTGTTCCCACCAACTTGAACAGGCCCCTTATGCAATAAGTGGTTTCTTTTCGCAAGCCTGGCCCTGGGGTGGAGTCAATGCCACCGATGCCCTGGCTGTGTCCCTGCATTTTGTGGGACTAAAACCCATTCAGGGACTGAAATATATAGCCGGAGATGTCAATCAGGAAAACGGTCCCAATGCCACAGATGCTTTCCTGATTGCCCAAAGGTTTGCCGGGCTCATCGACACATTCAATACTCCTGACTGGATAATGGAATCCGACACCCTGGATTTCAGCCAGGGTGAGCTGCACTTCGCCGAGTATCTGGTTCTGGCGATGGGTGATGTGAATGGAAGCTACATCCCCGGCTTGAAGCAGGGTTCACAGGGAAAAACGGTCCACGCTGCCTTGCTGCAAGCCACTGCAGGATCTGCCATTCGTATCCCCATCACGCTATCTGAACCCCTGATGGCCGGAGCCATCTCTGTCCGAATCCCCATTCCTGATGAACTGCATTTGGAGAAAGTTCAATTGGCGGAAGGACTGGACGGATCTCTGTCTTTCAGTATTCAGGATCAACATCTTTCAATCAGTTACTTCTCCCCCTCAGGCATCTGGTCCATTCCAGAGGCACCCCTGATATACCTGGAAGGAAAAACAAGCAACCGCTTTAAAGAATGCAGGTTTAGTGACCCAAGCTATCTCGAAATTGCTGACATAGACGGGAAAGTTACAGAGGGGATAGGATTACAAATACCTGAATTGATCTCTTCCAGAAATGAAATCCGGGTGCATTGTTATCCCAACCCCTTTCACACTGAAACGACGATCCAATACAGCTTGACGGAAGCAGGTAAGATAAGCCTGGAAGTTTTTGATCTGACAGGGAGCTTGATGATGGAAAAAGCAGCAGATCAAAGCGCTGCCGGCACCTTTGAATTCAGGATCAATTCAAAAAACCTGATGCCAGGCAGTTACTTCTACCGGCTCAGGATTAATGGAAGCCAGGATACGATTGAGTTTAAGGGCAAACTAATCAAGCACTAAAACAGTCTGCTGAACTATAGCAAGCGGGTGTAAAACATTAACGCCGGTCTCAGGGATAGCCGGACTTATGCTTAGGTGTAATTCCGGCTTCCTTTTTAAGATTGTGGAGAATGCGCATAACATCAGGGGAATGCAATGGGTGCATAAACAAGAGTGATCCATACTTTTGTGATGAAACTGCAATTCCATTCCAACGGCTTCCATTATTTGCGTGGACTGCGCCTGCACTAAAATCCTGAAAACCTTACTTTATGTGCGCAGGCTGCGCCTACGCACAATGCCGCTTCCCGGAACAAGTTCCGGATGCGGGGGATTGCCTCAGCGCCTGACGGCGCTTCGGCTT
>CAZPYJ010000022.1:0-67037 GCA_964590645.1 uncultured Lentimicrobiaceae bacterium | reverse complement strand
CTGCGCCCCGGACTTTCAAGTAAATACCGCACCTCGGAACAAGTTCCGGATGCGGGGGATTGCCTCAGCGCCTGACGGCGCTTCGGCTTTCCCTAAGGGGGGGGCGGCAGATCTGCCAATCTCTCAAAAAGCCCCGGGGCTGCGCCCCGGACTTTCAAGTAAATACCGCACCTCGGAACAAGTTCCGGATGCGGTATTTACTTGAAAGCCAGCCCTTCGGGCTGGCTTTTTGGTTTGGGATCTGCGGAGAGAGTGGGATTCGAACCCACGGTCCGCGCGAGCGGACAACGGTTTTCGAGACCGCCCCATTCGACCACTCTGGCATCTCTCCAGGGGCCGCAAAATTACAATAAATTCAGTGAAAGACAGCTTAGGCAAGCACCTCGCCTACCAAACGGGCAGCATCTTCCAGCCGAATGGCAGAATGCACCTTTAATCCACTCTCATCAATCAGCTGCTTGCCTTCCTCGGCATTGGTGCCCTGCAAGCGAACAATGATAGGAATATCCAGATCGCCAAGGTTCTTATAGGCATCGACTACCCCCTGTGCCACGCGGTCGCAACGGACAATGCCGCCAAAGATATTTACCAGAATCGCCTTGACATTGGGGTCTTTCAAAATAATTCGAAATGCCTCCTCTACGCGCTTTGCATTCGCTGTGCCTCCTACATCCAGGAAATTGGCCGGATCGCCCCCCGACATTTTAATCATATCCATCGTGGCCATCGCCAGTCCGGCACCATTGACCATACAACCCACGTTGCCATCCAGCTTCACATAGTTCAGGTCAAACTTCTTTGCCTCCACCTCAATGGGATCTTCCTCTGTAATGTCTCGCATCTCCAATAAATCCGGATGACGAAAAAGGGCGTTGTCGTCGAGGTTCACCTTACAATCTACCGCAAGGATTTTATTGTCAGAGGTCTTCAACACAGGATTGATCTCAAACAAACCGGCATCTGTGGCATCATAGGCCGCATACAAAGCCGTAACAAAGCGGACCATCTCTTTGAAGGCATTCCCCGACAAGCCCAGATTGAAGGCGATGCGGCGCGCCTGAAAACCCTGCAAACCAACGGAAGGGTCCACTTCTTCCTTATAAATGAGATGCGGCGTTTCCGCAGCGACAGTCTCAATATCCATCCCGCCTTCGGTACTGTACATAATGATGTTCCGGCCGCTGTTTCGGTTCAGCAAGACACTCATATAATACTCGGCTGTCTCCGTTTCGCCGGGATAATACACATCTTCCGCCACCAGAACCTTATGCACAATTTTACCCTCCGGGCCTGTTTGGTGGGTAATGAGGTTCATACCCAGGATCTGCTTGGAAATATCCTTCACATCGTCGAGTGATTTAGCCAACTTGACGCCCCCTCCTTTTCCACGTCCGCCGGCGTGAATCTGGGCCTTGATGACCCACCAGCCTGTTCCTGTCTCTTTCTGTAATTTTTTTGCAGCTTCCACAGCTTGCTCAGGCGACTCGCAAACGATGCCTTCCTGAATTCTGACGCCAAAGCGCTTCAGAACGGATTTTCCCTGGTATTCGTGAATATTCATAATGATAAAGTTAAATATGTAGGCATAAGGCGAGCCAAAATTATGAATTAATGCCCACGCAGCACTATCTCAAATGCCCTTTTTTGCTTTCTTTTGCCGGTAAATTGAGCTGAAGGCAAATGAAAAGAATGAGGGTGCATTTGAAAGAAGGACTTTTCAGATTATTGATCCTGCTTATGGCGATCATCGCTATGCCGGGTTCGGGGGCTGGCCAAACGCAGAAAATCGCCACAGCCGCCCGTTTATCCGAACCACCCACCATCGATGGAAAAGGAGACGATGCCTGCTGGATGGAATGCCTCCCCATTTCCGGTTTTACCCAATACGAGCCGGACTATAGACAGGCAGCCCGCTTTCCCAGCCGTATCTGCATCGGATACGATGATCAGGCGATTTATGTATTGGCAATGATGACTGACGCGGCTCCGGATAGTATCCTGATGCAGCTCGGAGAGCGGGATCCGGAGCATCTGAATGCCGATGCCTTCACCATTGCCTTCGATACCTACCACAAACAGTCTGATGCCTACTATTTTCAGGTTTCTGCCAGCAATATCCAAAGTGACAGCAGGGAGTCGGACGAGCTCTTCGATGCCGTCTGGGAAAGTGCTGTAGCGCTGAACGACACAGGCTGGTCTTGCGAAATCAGGCTTCCCTGGTCTGCGTTGCGCTTTCCTTCAATCGAGGAGCAGGTATGGGGGATGCAGATCACACGTAACCTTAGAAGGCACCGGGAAATAAGCCAGTGGGCACTGGAGGAAAAGGAAACGGGAAACGAAATGCTCTTCTGGGGCACACTGGAAGGAATCCGGCAGATCAGCCCTCCCCTGAGACTCTCTCTGACCCCTTATGCGTCTTTTGTCTTCGAAAAAGACCCTGGCGACGCAACAAGGGAGAAAAACGTAACACACCAGCTCAAGGGAGGACTTGACCTCAAATTAGGGATCAGCGAAGCATTCACAATGGATGTGACCCTCCTGCCCGATTTCAGCCAGATCCAATCTGACAATGAGATCAAAAACCTGAGTGCCTTCGAAACAACCTATGATGAGAACAGGCCTTTTTTCAGGGAAGGGGTAGAATTGTTCAACCGTGAAAATGTTTTCTATTCCCGCAGAATCGGCGCCAGACCATCAGCATATCATAATCTTGAATCGCAGTTGCAGGAAGGAGAATGGATCAGCGAAAACCCTTCACAAACCCGCTTACTCAATGCCACCAAAATCTCAGGAAGAAATAGTCAGGGCCTGGCCCTGGGGATTTTTAACGCCCTGACCGACCGGGCCCTGGCCATCATTTCGAATGAAGCAGGAGAGGAAAGAAGCGTCCTGACAGAAGCCTTTACCAACTATAATATTGTTGTTGCAGACAAACAATGGCGAGGGGGCTCATCGATGTATTTAATTAACACCAACGTCAGCCGGGCCGGAAATGCCCGTGATGCCAATGTGACGGGCGGTGGCTTAGAACTGACAGACAATGAAAACCGCTATGAGCTGGAATTACTGGGCATTGTGAGCAATATAAGACCAGAAAACACGGCTGAATGGAAAGCCGGGCAGCGAATGAAAGCGGAGCTGGAAAAAACAAGTGGTAATATACAGTTTTCTTTAGGCTACGAGTACCTGGACAAGGATTATAACATCAACGATATGGGGCTCAGCTTCCGGAATAACAGGCAAACGTACTGGTCTGAGGTAGTATGGCGCATATTTGAACCCTTCGGATTTTTCAGGGATATGCGGAATGCGATAGGGGGAGCCCGGGCGGAAAACCTGGATAGCAGAGAAAACGAAAATACCTATCTATACTACAGCGGGAACACAACCTTCCGAAACTACCTGACCATCTGGTGGAATGCCAATCTTTCTCCCTTCGACCGGTATGATTACTATGAACCCAGGCAGGAAGGAAGATACTATGTCAGACCCGGCTATCTCAACGGCTCTTTCTCGTTTTCTTCTGATTACCGAAAGCCCGTTGCCCTGGATGGCAGCATATATTTTGCTAAGGAGTTTGACACCTACCGCGAGCAAAACTACAGGATAGCACCCATTTTCCGGCTAAACCGACGATTGTCGGGAAATTTAGATCTGCGCTATAACCATATCTATGGCGCGCCAGGTTATGTTGATCAGAAACCAGATGGAGACATCATTTTTGGCATTAGGGAGCTGAAAACCCACACCAACAGTCTCAGTACCCGATACGCTTTCAGCCCGAAAATCACTGCAAGCCTGTGGTTGAGGCATTATTGGCGCACAGGCCAGCACCAGTCTTTCCTGGAGCTGGAAGAGAATGGAAAACTCAGGCCTGCAGAGTATGAAGGGCAAGCTGATTTCTCTTATAATTCCTTTAATATTGACCTGGGATTTCGTTGGGAATTTGCACCGGGCAGCCTTCTCACTCTTGTCTGGAAAAATGCCGTAATAGAAGAAACTCCCTTCCAACACCTTGATTTCATTGAGAATTTCCGGCAAACCCTGAATGAACCCCAGTGGAACACATTCTCGGTGAAATTCTTATATTACCTCGATTATCAACACTTGAAACAAAGCATTAAAGCCCTGCAAGCCTGATGATTAATGCCAAGAATATCCACCGTAAATTCGGGAGTCTTGAAGTACTGAAAGGCCTCGATTTTGATATCCCTGAAAAGGAAATCGTAGCTATTACCGGAGCCTCCGGAGCCGGGAAGTCCACCTTACTGCACATCCTGGGCAGCCTGGACAAGCCTGACCAGGGCAGCCTCAGCATAGCCGGCATCCACCCCTTCAGCTTGAGCGATAAAAAACTGGCAGCCTTCCGGAACCGGCATATTGGCTTTGTCTTCCAGTTCCACCATCTGCTTCCTGAGTTTTCTGCCCTGGAAAACATTTGTATTCCAGCCTTTATAGCCGGTTTAGACAAAAAAGAGGCCCATAATAAGGCCCAGGTCCTTGCCGAACTGCTCGGAATCACTCAGCGCCTGGATCACCGTCCGGCAGCCTTATCTGGAGGGGAGCAACAGCGTGTTGCTGTATGCAGGGCACTGATCAATGCACCCAGCGTCGTGCTGGCCGACGAACCTTCGGGCAACCTCGACAGCCGGAATGCCCGCGAACTTCACGCGCTGTTTCTTAAACTCCGGAAAGAGCTGGGACAAACCTTTGTGGTGGTAACCCACAACCAGGAGCTGGCAAAGTTGGCCGACCGCATCATTCACCTGGTGGATGGAAGAATTGGGAGCGACCATACTGAAGCCGGTGATCGGACGTTAGGCGCCCCTGAATGATCCACATTGCATAAACCCTATGGATAAGAATAAATACGCAATCCTCCTTCTTTCACTTTTCTGGTCATTGATGATCCTGTTCAGCATCGAAGGCCTTGCTCAGTACAGGATCACAATCACGGTGAGTCAGTTTTCCAAACCGGCTGAAAAAGCGGCCATCGTTTTTGACAAGGATGGACAATCAGAACAATACAGCACCGACACCGAAGGAATCATTCGAATCCCCTTCGCTGCTCCGGGCATATACACGCTTAAAGTATCCAAAGGAGGTTTCCGGTCTTCATTCTTTCAATTGGAAATAGACCCTGCCCAGGCGATTCCGCACCAAATCAGTCTGGATGTGGAATTACTACCCCGCCTGGAAGGAATCAGCAATACCGATCCCACCGAACCTGAAATCTTTTTACACTGGCAAAACGCTCAGTGGACACCAAACCCGGTGGCCACCCATTCGGATGCCGCTGCCAACTACAAAAGGGTGGGTGATCTGGTGGCACAACGCTTGAAACAATTTGAAACAAAAGAGTCGCATTTTCGCCAGGCAGGAAATAAAGCCTATACCGAGGGAAACCTTCAGGATGCCCTCAATTCTTTCCGGAAAGCCAGGGAATCCTACCCCGAAAACCTTCGTTCCTTCTTCCTGGATAAAGCCTTCTATGATAAAATGATCTCTGAATGCGAGCAAGGCCTGGCTTCGGTCAAAGCAGTGGAAGAAAACTATAAACTTGCCATACAGACAGCCGATAAGTTCTATGCGGATGGAGACCTTCAGAATGCGGAGAAGGTGTACCGCCAAGCCCTGACCTTCAAACCCAATGCTCCATATCCCGCCGAACAAATCGAAAAAGTACGGAATGAGCAAAAGAATCAGGAAGCCAACCGTATGCTCTTCGACATCTTTATTCAGAGTGCGGAAAAATGGGAGCGACAGAAAAAATACCCCGAAGCCATCGCCGATTATGAACAAGCCCGTACACTCATCCCTTCGGAAACATTCCTGCTTACGAAAATTGAAGAACTGAAGAAGCTCGATGATCAACGCAATCAGGAATATAACAATTTGATTGCCATCGCCGACCGGCTCAAGGCAGGAAGGAACTATGAGGAAGCCCTTGCTACCTATCGCCGTGCAAAGTCTGTCAAAGCCGATGAAGAATATCCATCGCAACAGATCTCAGAAATCACCAGCTATTTTAAAGGCCAAAGCAGTGGTTCGGGGGAATATGATGTGATGATCGCCAGGGCCGACAAACATTTTGAGGCCGGGATGTGGAAAGAGGCCCAGCAAGCATACAGCAATGCGCTGGCAGCAAAATCAGGGGATGAGTATGCCCGCCAGCGCCGCGACGAATCTGCCCGATTGCTGAAAGAAAGCCTCAAAAAGGACGCAGATTTTGCAGCCGCTATCCGGGATGGGGATGACAATATGGATTTAGGAAACCCCGCGGAAGCCATAAAACATTATCAGTATGCGCTCGGGATCAAACCTGCCAATGTCATTGCACAGGAAAAACTCAGCACGGCAGAAGCAATGCTGACGGAACAGCAGCAACGATCGGCCCGGCTTCAGGAGCTCATCGGAGCCACCCGGAAAGCCCTGGAAGATGAAAAGCCGGTGCCTGCCCGCAATGCTGTGAATGAGGCCCGCAAACTGGCTCCGGAAGACCGCGAAGTGAAAAGGCTGATCTCAGCCGTTGATGTCCTGGAACAAACTGTTCAGGAAAGGGAAGCGGCCTATACTGCCGCTATCTCCAGAGGCAGACAGGCTGAAACGGCGAACAGGTCTGCTGATGCCCTGAAGGCCTACCAAAGCGCGTATGAAATCAAACCTGAAGAAGCAATGCTGATCAATAAGATAGCTGAACTTCAAAAAATCATTGCCGAGCAGGAAAAAGACCTTAAAGTCAGACAGTTTATTGGTGAAGGCGATGCTTCGATGCAAAAACAGGAATACAAGCTGGCGATGCAGCATTATGAAGAGGCTCTTGCGCTTGACCCTATGCGGGAAGGGCTGAACGAAAAACTCAATGCAGCCAGGGCAGCCATTCAAAACGCTGCAGCCCAAGAGAAGGAATTTCTATCCCTGGTTCAAGCAGGGGACGAAGCTGCCATTGCCGGAGATCATCAGACCGCCGTGAACAGCTTCACCAACGCGCTCGCCATCAAGGAGGATGCAAGCATACGCCAGAAGCTGGGCAAGGCAGAAAGCGCCCTGCGCAGTCTCACCACCAATAAGAATGCCTTGCAATCTGCACTCGATGCAGCCGATGCTGCTATCACCGCCAGGAATGCCAGTGCGGCAGAAAACGCCATTCGTGAAGCAGAAATCATCATTACCAATACAGGAATTAATGAAGAAACATTGCCTGTTCTGAAAAATAGGCTTGAAGTATTACGCGATGAAATACGCAGAGATGAGACCTATGCAGGTGCAGTACGCGAAGGCAATGAAGCAATGTTGCAAAAAGAAAGCTTCACAGCCATCAAAGCCTACCTGAAAGCCCAAAGAGAAAAGGACGGTCCGGAAATCAGGGAAAAACTGGCCGAAGCATACGCCCTGCAAAGCGAGATTGAGGATGCAGATAGGCGCCTGAATGAGGCACTGACGGAAGGCCGCGCTGCAATGCAGGAGGAAAACTGGGAAAGTGCTGTCAGGGCCTATACCCGGGCCCTGGAAACCCAGGCCGATCATCCCGAAGCGAAAGAAGGGCTTCAAACAGCCAACAGAAAGGCCAGGGAAGCCACCGACAAAGCCAATGCCTTCCGCACCGCCTTTACCCGGGCAGAAGAGGCCTATGGACAGGGCAACCTGGAGCTTGCCTCCAGAGCCGTCCAGGAAGCATTGGATCACTATCCTGAGCATCGCGATGCCATTGCACTGAAACAGAAAATAACACAGGAAATGGAAGAAGCTGCAGAGCTTCTGGAAGCCTATGCCTCCTTGATCAGAAAAGGAGATAGCCTGAATGGACTTTCGCTCTTGCCGGAAGCCCTCCAGGCCTTCGAAGATGCCAGTCAAATCAAACCACAGGAAAGCTATCCGAAGGACAAAGTCAATGAAATAAAAAGTTTACTGGCAGAGAAAAACCGATTAGAGAAAGAATATACGCGCCTGATGGCCGAAGGAGAAACTTTCAAAGCAGAAGAAAAATGGCTGAATGCCAAACTGCGCTTTGAAGCAGCTGCCAGCCTGAAGCCGGGAGAAAGCCTTGCCGCAACGGAAGCTGAGAAGATGCGCCTGGCCTATGAAGCAGATCTCGCAAAACGCCGTCAGTCCTACGATGCCCTCATCAGTGAAGCAGATGCAGCCTGGCTGCGCAAAGTAATGGATGAAGCGGTCAGCAAATACCGGGAAGCCGCTTTGGTGATGCCGGAAGAAAACTATCCCGAATCACAGATCAAGGCCATCAACACCTATCTGGAAGAGCATCTCGTGGTGGAACTGAACAGGGATATCCAGGCCATCCCAGACCGGTCTGAACAAAAATTCAAGTTCACGCCCCTGAATCCCAAGCAAAGAAGGAGCACCTATATCCTCCTAACCGCTACCAATCCCAGCCCCGAACCTCTCAAAGTATTCCTGAACTATGGCAAAGGCAGTACAAAAAACGGAGGGATCGTATTTAAAGCACAGCCGGAAAAAGGTCAGTATATTATCCGTGTCAGCAGCCAGTATCGCTGGTATGACGTGGACAACGACTGGATTGGCATTTATCCGGAGGGAGGGGCCTTCGAGGTTTCAGTGATACAAATCGCTACGGGGGATTAAGGAAAAAAAACTTCAGTACCTGTATTCCATTTGTTTTAAAGGCGGCTAAGAGGCTGATGCATTGTTCTCTTATCTTTCCTATTTTTGCAACGAAACCCCGATCATATATTCTTATTTCGATAAATCCAGAAAATCCAACTTATGGTATTCGATCTTGACCTCATCCGCAAAGTCTATGCAAGCTTCCCTGAACGTGTTGCTGATGCAAGAAAACTATTGGGACGCCCGCTGACCCTCAGTGAAAAAATCCTCTACGCTCACCTGTCGGAAGCCTTGCCGGCACAGCCTTACCGCCGGGGCGACGACTATGTTGACTTCGATCCGGACAGGGTGGCTATGCAGGATGCCACGGCACAGATGGCACTGCTTCAGTTTATGAATGCCGGAAAAGCACGCACTGCCGTGCCTTCCACAGTGCATTGCGACCACCTGATCCAGGCGCAAAGCGGAGCCCTTGCCGATTTGAATACCGCCCTGGAACAAAACAAAGAAGTCTTTGACTTTCTGCAATCCGTTTCCAACAAATACGGCATCGGATTCTGGAAGCCCGGGGCCGGAATTATCCACCAGGTGGTACTGGAAAACTATGCCTTCCCGGGGGGAATGATGATCGGGACTGACTCGCATACTGTAAATGCCGGAGGACTGGGAATGATCGCCATTGGAGTAGGAGGTGCAGATGCCGTGGATGTAATGGCCGGAATGCCCTGGGAGCTGAAGATGCCCAAACTGATCGGGGTTAAACTGACAGGCAAAATGAGCGGATGGACTTCTGCCAAAGATGTGATCCTGAAGGTGGCCGGCATCCTGACCGTCAAAGGCGGAACAGGTGCCATCCTGGAATACTTCGGGGAAGGCGCAGATACCATCTCTGCCACCGGAAAAGGAACGATTTGCAATATGGGGGCTGAGATCGGGGCCACCACCTCTATCTTCGGTTATGATGAAAAGATGAGTACCTACCTGCGTGAAACAGGAAGGGCAGAAGTGGCTGCCCTCGCTGACGGGCTCCTCCCCCACCTGCGTTCGGATGAAGGGGTTTATGCTGATCCCGGCCAATATTACGATCAGGTGATCGAAATCAACTTATCCAAACTGGAACCCCATCTGAACGGCCCCTATACCCCCGATGCCGCCACCCCTATCTCTGAATTGGCCAGGGTTGCGAAAGAAAATGAATTCCCGATGCAGATCGAGGTAGGCTTGATCGGGAGCTGCACCAACAGCTCATACGAAGACCTGACCAGGGCCGCTTCCATTGCCAGACAGGCGAAAGAGAAGAAACTGAAAGTCAAATCAGAATTTATCATCACCCCTGGATCGGAACAAATTCGCTTTACCACCGAAAGGGATGGCCTGCTGAAAATATTCGAGGACATTGGCGGCGTGGTGATGGCCAATGCCTGCGGACCCTGTATCGGGCAGTGGAAACGCCATACAGATGACCCGGACAGAAAGAATACCATCGTAACCTCTTTCAACCGGAATTTTGCCAAGCGCAATGACGGCAATCCCAATACCCACGGCTTTGTGGGTTCACCCGAGCTTGTAACTGCCCTAACCATCGCGGGGGACCTTCGATTTAATCCCTTGACGGACACCCTGATCAATGAAGATGGAGAAGAAGTGAGGCTTGAAATGCCGGAAGGACTGGAGCTGCCCCCCAATGGTTTTGCGGTGGAGGACCCTGGTTATGTAGCCCCGCCGGAATCCGGCAAGCATATTGAAATCATCGTCAAACCCGATTCCAATCGTCTTCAATTGCTGGAGCCCTTCCCGGCCTGGGAAGGCTCTGATCTGCACGGCCTGCGCCTGCTGATCAAAGCCGACGGGAAATGCACCACAGACCATATCTCAATGGCAGGCCCCTGGCTCCGTTTCCGCGGCCATCTCGACAATATTTCAGACAACCTGCTGATGGGGGCGGTGAATCATTTTAATATGAAGACCAACCTCGTCCTGAACCGGGAAACCGGGGAATATGACAAAGTATCCACCGTCGGACGCTATTACAAAACCCACGGAATCGGCTCCATTGTGGTTGGGGATGAGAATTATGGAGAAGGCTCTTCCCGCGAACACGCAGCGATGGAACCCCGCCACCTGGGCGTCAGGGCGGTGATTGTCCGCTCCTTTGCGCGCATCCACGAAACCAACCTGAAAAAGCAGGGGGTTCTGGCGCTTACTTTTGCCAACAAAGCAGATTATGACCTCATCCGGGAAGATGACACCTTTGATATTCGTGGTCTGACCGCCTTCGCCCCGGGCACAGAGCTTGAATTGCTGTTGCATCACAGCGATGGAAGCACAGACAGCATCCGGGCGAAGCATACCTACAATCGCAGTCAAATTGAATGGTTTAAGGCAGGCAGCGCCCTCAATCTGATCCGGAAACTGCAAGCATAAACAAATGCCTGAACGGCCAATATCTCAAAAGCAATGAAAAATCCACTCGTACTCCTTCTGCTTCCCCTTCTTTTCTTTCAAGCCTGTTCATTCTGCGTGGAGGGCGAAGGGCCTTTGGTGATTGAAGAAAGGATTACCGAAAACTTCGATGCCATTGTAGTCAAAGGATCCGCCGATGTGCTGCTGGTGCATTCCACCAGTCCCTTCGTTGAAGTCACCGCCCAGGAAAGCCTCCTGGAGATGATCGAGACCCGCGTGGAGGGCAGCACGCTGATCGTCAGCATCGATGGTTGTTATCGCAGCCGGGAAGCGCTCAGCATACGGGCCGGGATACACCATCCTGTCCTGGTCAAAGTGAGCGGCTCGGGGAGCATCAAAGGGGAGGAAGCCCTGGAAACAGAGGAGATCGAGATTCAGGTAGATGGCTCCGGAGATATCATTCTGCACCTGAATGCCGGTTTTGTCAATGCAGTCGTACGTGGCTCCGGTGATATTTTGCTGGAAGGCGCGTGTGATGTGTTCGAGGCCGGGGTGAAAGGATCTGGGGACATCAAGGCCGAAGCATTGCTGGCAAAGAAGGTGACCGCAACGGTAAACGGCTCAGGGGATGCCAGGGTCAATGCCACCGAAAGCCTGGAGGCTAAAATCAATGGCAGTGGCGACATCCGCTATGCGGGAAATCCGGAGGACCTGGAGACAAGAGTCAATGGATCGGGGGATATCCGTAAGTTGAGATAAACGCCCTATACTAAAGCATTGCAAGGCTCGTTCCTTGGCCTTCTTTATGCTGCAACCTGAAATGATATGATCAGAAACATAATGCCGTCCACTGGCAAATTCCTCTTGTTTATTCCCATATTTCTGTGGTCGATCCATACAGGGTATGCTCAGATAGGCGGTGAGGCCACCTTCTCCTTCCTCAATCTGGTGAACGATGCACGCACTGCCGCGATGGGAGGCGATATTCTGATTGCCAAAGACAATGACCTTAACCTGGCGGTGGACAATCCATCCCTGATTACCCCCGGATTACACCAGAAGCTCTCCCTGAGTTTTGTGGATTATTATGATGATATCAATTACGGTTTTGTCAGCTACGGCCGGCACCTGGAAAAGCTGGGCAGTTTTACGGGAACCTTGCGCTATGTTGATTACGGAAAGTTCACCTATGCAGATGAAACGGGCCAAACGTACGGGGACTTCAGGGCCGGCGATTATGCCTTCCAACTGGGTTGGGGCCGCCCCCTCGATTCCCTTTTTTCCCTGGGGGCAAACCTCAAGTTTATCTATTCCGAACTGGAGCATTACACGGCCAGCGGTTTGGCGGCAGATGTGAGCGGGACCTATCATAATTCAAAGAACGACCTCACCATCAGCCTGCTGGCCCGGAATATCGGACGACAACTGAACACCTATGTCCCTTCACAAAGTGAGCCCCTCCCCTTCGAGATTCTGCTCGGCCTTTCAAAGAAACTGAAACACGTTCCCTTGCGCTATGCGGTGCTGCTGACCAATCTGCAGCAATTCGACCTGACCTACGACGACCCTAATGAACCCGACACCGACCCGCTGACCGGGGAGCCTATTACCGAGAATAAAATTGAGGATATTGCAGACAAGCTGATGCGGCACATTGTGCTGGGGGCGGAGCTGTCCCCTTCAAAGAATTTCAGTCTTCGCTTCGGGTACAATTATAAGGTAAGGCAGGAAATGAAGGTTTCCACGCGTTATGCCACGGCCGGTTTTTCCTGGGGTTTTGGCTTCAGGGTTTCGAAGTTCCATTTCAATTATGCCCGAAAAACCTATCATCTGGCCGGCTCACCCAATTACATCTCTATCACTACCAATCTTTCCGATTTCATCGGCGGCGGCAGCTAAGTGATTGTCTTCACTGGACACATTTACCACGCAGACACAAAGAACACGCAGAAGCACTAAGAAGTTCCTTCCTTCAACTTAGTGTTCCTCAGTGCCCTTCGCGACTCAGTGGTTTTTCTTACAATCACCCCCAAATACCAGCCACATAAAAATTAAGCCGCTAAAGAATCATCCATTACCTCGGATTATCCGAGATAATTCTCCCAATTTCCATCTGTGTTAATCTGTGCTATCTGTGGTGCATTTTTTTCAAAAAGAGGACGGGGAAAGGAATAGCCCTTGGGTGTCCCTACGGTTGAAAGATTTTCCGCGCTGATCTGCGAAATCTGCGGGACAATTATTTTCAGCAAGAGCATAGAGCAAGAGCATACAGTTTCTGAGCTGTTGCTGTATGCTGTTGCTCTTGCATAAAACACATAAGCCTGAGGACAACAGGAAAACCCCTCCAAACTACTCCTCAAACTTCAAACTCCCTGCTGCTGTGTCTTAGCAGGTCCGTAGCGTGGACGCTACGGACAGCGGAGAATTTTTCAGCAAGAGCATAGAGCAAGAGCATACAGGAAATAAGACAAGCACCGGCAAGATCAGCACGCCCCGGATTTGTATCTTTACCGCCTTATGCAGCTGATCATCGATCAAAATGCCGGATTCTGTCCGGGCGTCAGAAAAGCCATCCAAAAAGCGGAGGAAATCCTCGCCGCAGGAACCCCTCTGTATTGCCTGGGGCAAATCGTCCACAATGAAGCCGAAATAGCACGCCTGGAAACCAAAGGAATGAAAACGGCCCGGCTGGAAGACCTTCCTACTGCAGAAGCTGCCCACATTCTTATCCGCGCCCACGGAGAACCTCCGGAAACCTACCAGAAGCTTGAAGACAAAAACCTTGCATACACCGATGCCAGCTGCCCCCTGGTGCTGCGACTGCAAAAAAGGCTTGCAAAAGCAGCCAGCCGGATGAAAGCAGCCGGGGGGAAAGTCCTCATCTTCGGGAAAGCGAATCATCCGGAAGTCATAGGATTGCTGGGCCATTGCCAGGGTCTCGGAATGCCCATCCTTCATCCGGAGGATGTGGATGACGCCATCCTGCAGCAACCCCTGTTTCTCTGCGCCCAAACAACAATGGATCCGGACGCCTATCAATCCCTGCACCAGGCGCTGAAGGAACGGAAGCAAGCCCTCGGAGCAAGCGCTGAATTCGAAGTTATGGATACAGCCTGCGGTTTTGTGGCCCGAAGAAAAGAGAAGCTCACCGTCTTTGCAAAGCAAGTGGATGCCCTGCTCTTTCTGGCAGGAAAAAACAGCGCAAACGGGAAATACCTCTTCAGCATCGCAAAAGAGGCCAATCCGCAAAGCTTTCTGCTGGGAGATCCTTCAGATATTAAACCCGAAATGCTGGAAGGAAAAGAAATCATTGGCATCAGCGGAGCGGCCTCCACCCCACCCTGGCTGCTGGAGAAAGCTGCGCAAAGAATACGTGCATTGTTGGGAATAGAAAGCAAT
Source organism: uncultured Lentimicrobiaceae bacterium (assembly GCA_964590645.1). Taxonomy (GTDB): domain Bacteria; phylum Bacteroidota; class Bacteroidia; order Bacteroidales; family JAGNHN01; genus JAGNHN01. Next base: position 52,649 of record CAZPYJ010000022.1, on the reverse strand, counting down.
TGAGAATGTACCTGAAGAAACTACGCATAGGAGACTTTAAGAACTACCAAAGCCTTTCCCTGGAGTTCTCCGGGAAGCTGAACTGTTTTATCGGCGGGAATGGAGAAGGTAAAACCAATCTACTGGATGCCATCTATTACCTCTCCTTCTGTAAAAGCTATTTCAACCCTGTAGATCAGCAGATTATCCGACACGGAGAGGATGCCTTCCAACTTTTTGGCGTGTACAGCCGTAACGGCGACCGCGATGATGAGGTCAGTTGCCGCTTCCAGAAAGGCCAACGCAAATCCTTTCGCTTCAACAGCAAAGAATATGAGCGCCTGGCCGACCATATCGGAAAGATTCCCGTGGTGATGATCTCTCCGTACGACAGGGACCTGATCAATGAAGGAAGTGAAATCCGCAGGAAATTTGTGGATAGTGTCATCTCGCAGTTTGACCCTGCTTACCTCGATCAGCTCATCCACTACAATAAAGTATTGGCCCAGCGCAATGCCCTGCTGAAAAAACTGGCGGAATCGCGCAGCACGGATGAAGAGATGCTGCAGGTGTGGGACAATCAGATGATCGCTCCAGCCAAGTATATCTACGAAAAGAGAAAGCGTTTTCTGGAAGGCTATATACCTCTTTTTGATGCCTATTTCAAGATGATCTCGGGGGGGCGGGAAGCTGTTCAGATAGAGTATGAAAGTCAACTGGAAGCCCAGGATCCTGCCTCACTCTTATTGGCTGGCAGAGAACGTGACTACGCCCTTCGCTTTACCACCAGCGGCATCCACAAGGACGACTTCACCTTTCTCATCGATGGTTTCCCTGCCAAACGCTTTGGCTCCCAGGGACAACAGAAGTCCTTTGCGGTGGCACTGAAACTGGGTCAGTTTGATTATATCCGCGAAATGACCAAGGCCAGACCCCTGCTCCTGCTGGATGATGTTTTCGACAAGCTGGATGACGATCGTGTTTCTCAACTCATTCACCTTGTGGGGAATGAACGGTTCGGTCAGGTTTTCCTCAGTGACACCTCCGCAGATCGCATCAAGCGCATCTTTTCCCTCGGCAATATCCCTCACCAGATATTCGACATCCGGGATGGCAATGCCTTCATCCATCAGAACTTATGAAAAGAAGCAACGAACAAGCCCTCCGGGAAGTGATCGGGGAACTCCTGAATACCTACCGCTTAAAGCCGGGTTTATATCAGGCCCAGTTAAAGCACGATTGGGCGGATCTGATGGGCCCGGCCCTGGCAAAAAGAGCCAGAATCATTTCCCTGAAAGAAGGGAAGCTGATGATCAAGACCGATTCTTCTGTATTGAGAAGCGAACTCAGCCTGGCCAAAAGTAAAATTACGGAAAGACTGAATGAGGGACTTGGGCAAGAGGTAATCAAAGAAGTCATCGTCATCTAAGCCCCCGGAATTCATATTCCCCCCGATAAGCTCGGTTCAGCCTGATCCTCCGGACTTCCGACAGCTTCAGTGGCCGAAAACCGTCTGCCAGATATTCTGGAATATCCGCTTGAATGAAAAGCCGGAGAGCCGGATCAGCTTTTTCCTCAGCAGGTACTGCACCACCTTCTTTTCCACCCAATGATGGAAAGGCAGCAAAAAAGCAATCAATACTACCTTAATGCCCAACATCTTCCACGGAACGCCGTGGGTGAGATGATGAATTTCGTAATCGGCCACCAGAATAATAAACTCGAACAGGAAAATGAAGGCGAAGAAACCCAGGGCCTGGATAGACCACTTTGGCACCCTGACGCTTCCCAGCAAAATAAGCAAAACGAAGAGGGAGAAGATGGCAATGATGATGGCGGTATATTGAATATTGTTCCGCCGCTTTATCTCTTCTGCCTTCCGGGCCGCTTCCATTGCTTCCATCCTTTCAGCATTCTCCAGCTCAATCATCAGCAAGTCCTCACTCCTGGCCAGTGCCTGAATGCTGTCTGAAAGCCCACGGGTGCGTACTGCATACTTCCAGGCTGCCTGATAGTCGGCCTGGCGCAGGCTCAGTACCTCCAGTAATTTTGTCGCCCTGAGTGCATAATCCGGCCAGGATGCCCGCTCAGCCAGCGAAAGAGCCAGACCGGCATTGTTGATGGCATCCTCCAGCCTGTCCTGCCTGCTCATAAACTCTGCAAGGCGCAGGAAGAAATGAGATTGAAGGATGAGGTTGGGATGCTGCCTCATTTCCTTTTCAGCTTCTGAATAATACATCTCCGCTTGCGTAAAATCCCCTTCAAATTCGCTGAAGATGGCTTTCAAGCGGATGTAGGTCAGGGGGCTCTCCTTCTCCAGCAGGCTGAGATACTCAGGGAAATCCACATTGTAAAAACGGTAAAGGGTGGCTACATCATCCGTATTTATCAAATAGGTACGGATCAGGGCAAGGCTTTGATCCCTCAGCCCCGGTTGATGCTTGCGCTCTGCAAAGCGGATGATTCTTTTCAGGGATTCCAGATTAAGGCTGCCCCGTGAATGCAGGGATATACCTTCCAGATCATAATACACCTGCATTATTGCCAGGGAGTCGTGAGGAAGCTGCTGCAGAAGATGCAACTCCATCAGCTTATACTCCACCGCCTTGTCGTACATCCGCTGAAAATTATAGAAGCGGGAAAATGCCTGGTACACATCCAGAAGCAATGGTTCCTCTCTTAACATACGGGCCGTTGCCAGGGCAGAGGCATAGTATCTGAAGGCATCCAGCTTGCTTTTCTTGTCTTCAAGGCATCGCCCCACCGACAAAAGGCTGTTTGCTTTCAGTCGCTTATCGGAAAGCTGATCAGACAAGGCCAGCGCCTGGTAGGCGTAATCCAGGGCTTTCTCAAATTCGAAACGGCTTTGATAATACGCAGACAGTTTATGAAGGCCCTGCCACTTCAGGACATCCCCGGGACGCTTTCTTGTGAGGCTTTCCAAACGATCTAAGTGATGGGATAAAGAATGGGTCCGTTCATCCGAAGGTGGCAGGGAAAAAAGTGTAATGAGCGATTCAAGAATCAGGGTTTCGTCATAGCTCATCTCAGCCTCCGCAATGGCCAGCATAGCCAGGCTATCTGCTTTGGCCACATTTCCTTTTGCGGCCGCTTCAACAGCGGCTGTCATCCACGCGGCCACCGGCCCCTTTTGAGCAGCGGAAGGCGCGGCTTCCTGCGCTTGCTCCGGATCCCCTGCCCTAAGCATCGTCAGCAGCAGGAAGAAATTGATAAACAAGAAGCATCCTTTCTGGGGGAAAGTCTGGATTTTCATCGGAAGTGGATTGAGGGTGGCCTTATCAAATCTGAACTGCAATAATACTACTTATTTATAATTATTCTAAATTAAGATAAAAGGCCTATCTTGCCCGCGCTTAAAACTTTAACCTATGAGAACCAGAAAACTTACCATCATCGCCCGCAGAATGCTCTTCGCCTCCCTCTTCCTCCTCCTGCTCGGTGGAGCCTACCTCAGCGGGTACGGAAGCGGCAGTCGCCAATCAGCTGCAGAGCGCATTGATGCCTCCACGGCCAATACCATTTTCAAGAACTACTATCAATCGGCAAGCCCTGTCAATGGGATCATTAAAGGATTTACCATTGATATGGCCCAATTCAGTGCGATGACACAGATGAAATCTGAAAATCCCGGAGTGGCTGCCTTTACGGTGTACTTCGGACAGGACAACCGTGGTGTTGCCCTTGGCCTTGTGATTGGGGTGGATGGCGAAGGCAATGAGATGAATCACACCATTGCCAGTACCCTGGCCGGGAGTTTGTCATCCTGCCCGATTGCCTGTGATGCTGCCAGCGCCATCACACGGGACTAAAAAACTGCTCAGCCTGATCAGGGAATGACCAGCACTTTTTCCCGGACGACCATTTCCTCTCCATTCACTTCAGCATCAAGCTGAAGGATGAGCCCCCCCGAAAGGCCTTTCAGGGACAGGGGAAGGATTTGCTGACCGCTTAATACGCCTTCGAAGGCATTGCCTAACAGCCTGCCTTCCAGGGAATAGAAGCGAATGCGCACTTTTGTGTCGCGGGGCAAATCCAGGGGAAGCCACAGCTGATCCTTTGTTGGATTGGGATAGGGCTGTCCGGCCAGTACCATAGACTGACTTTCCAGCTGCGGCTGTAGGAGTATGGCTTCAGGGAGCACATTGCCTTTTGCATCTGCTATTTCGGCATTATTGATGAATAGAGATTTGCAAGACCCAGCATCTATTTTATGTCTGATTTTCAGCCAGATCAAAGCCGGACCACCCACAGCGGCCGGATGAGGCTGTAAGCTGAACCAGCTCAGGCGGAACTGTCCATTGTCCAGTGAATAATCCAGGTAGGAAGCATCCAGGGGCGTAGTCACCTCCAGGAGTTCCCAGCAAGGGGGCCAGGCAGCAAGAAGGGAAAGCGCGCCCACCGCAGCAGGAGCCTGCACCTCAATAGGAAGCAGCGCAATGCCATCCGGGCCTGGACTGACACGTGCTCCGGGCAGGAGGGCGTTTTGGCTGCCCTTGGCAAGAGCATAAGAAAGATCCACATCTCCCACACAGAGCATTCCGACATTACCTTGCACCGGCTGCAATCCATCAAAATAGAAATCCACGCTATCCGAAATCCAGTCCCCTGCAGGGAAGGAAGGAAGCAAGCCAGTGAACCTGCGACTGATCATCAGGGCATCGGTGGCATTGACGTACCCGGTGGCATCCACGTCGGCCGCTCGCCTGACGATGCCGTCCAGCATATCCAGTCCAACGAAATAACGCATCACCTTTAAAGCATCTGTGGCATTCACGCTGCTCCAGGGAAGCTGGGTAGTGGCTGTCAGTGTGTACATCCCTGGCTGCACAAGCGGGATGCGGTACCAGGCAGTGGAATCAGCATTGGCAGTGGCACTTGCGGTGCCGCTCGTATGCAGAGATGCTTCAGGCAACAAAGTACTGTCTGCATTCGCGTAATATACATATCCATACACTCCGGCCATATCCACTTCCAATACCGCTTTTTGACTGAATATCTGCCCTCCGCATTCCCCTTCACAGAAAAAGCGGAACCAGGAACCATCCATCGCGGGCAGCACATTGTGCACGGAAAGGTTTTCCGTTTGGGCCCCGGAGAAAAGCGCGCCATCCTGCAACACTGTCCAGTTCAGACCGGCATCCTGGCTCATTTCCCATCCCACCGAAGTGTATTGAGATGCGGAGGCATTGAAGGCAGCATTATGCCCGGGTGCAAGCATCGTATCTTGCGGGCTGGCCAAAATACTTACTACCTCCAGGATTTCAACGGATGCAGGGAAGGCGGTACGCACAGCCTGTATCCCATCGCTGATGGTAAGATATACATCATAGAGGCCCGCATTGGCATAGGATACCTGGGGTTGTGGCAGGCTGCTTTGGGAAGGCTGTCCGCCGGGAAACTCCCAGAACCAGGAGGCCACTGTACCCTGGCTGCTGTCATTAAACATAATCAGGGAATCCTGGCAGGCACGGATGGGCAGTGAGGCCAGACCGGGAATCAAATCCTGGCCAATCAAACCAAAAAATTCCAGATAAGCCCGCATCAGTTCGTGGCGGGTATTGCTGCCAAAACCATTGCTCAAACCTGCAAATTCAAAGCTCTTCCCGATGGTCCGGTAGGTAGATGTAGTGCAGGCAATGGCTGCTGAATAAGCGGGGCTTTGGTTTGAGAAAATCACGAAAGCATTCCCCAGGGGTGCCAGTCGGTCGATCCAGTTGTTTTCACCATTGTAATACAAGCTGAAGCCGGAGGTAAAAGTTCCTGCATTACCCTGGAGCAGGCTCAGGTCAGCACTTCCGTCGGAAAGTCCGTTGATATAAAACATCGGATGTACGGCGGTGGCAGGATCATAGGCCCAGGTGTCCCCCCCTTCCATATAGAGATTGCCTCCTCCGTCCAGGTAGTTTTTTAGGCGGGTGCCCTCGGCAGAGGTAAGCGGATGATTGTTGCTGTAAACACCCAGGCAAACAAACACTGCCGAATAGGCCGACAAATCGTCCGGTACCGAATCGATGATGGCCGATGAGATGCCATTAAAGGAGATGGAATGCTGTATGCCCGGGGCCGCGTTGCCGTTGGGGTCAAGGTCAATGATGGCCACGTGGACAGATCCTGCCATAAACTCCAGGGTATCATTAAAAAGCCTTCCGGAGTCAGCTTTCATCCCAACCAGCAAGCGCAGGGTATAACCTGACGGACAGGAAGGAGAGATTTGAAAAGGAATGGTCAGGGTGCTTACCTGACCGACATTGAGCCCGTTGATGAGGATACTGGTATCCGTCGGGATCAAATAAGGGCTAAGAGCGGTGATGGTGAGCTCAATCTGGCTTGCATCGGCGTGGCCGGCATTTCCAAAATCCAGGCTTAGCAGCATTTGTTCCCCCGGATCAGGCTTGCCGTTTCCGTTGCCACTGATTTCTGTTAGCTGAAAAGCATTCAACTGCAAGCGTGGTGCATTCAGGATCATCTGGTGTGAATACAACAGGGTATCTGTATCTGTAAGAATTTCAATACTATACGGCAGCACATATTGATCCGGGATCATTGGGTCGATATGCAGGCAGAAGGCGGAGATGAGGGTATCCCTGTCTCCCGGTCCCAGGTTATAGGTCCGGGCCTCATTCAGTTCCAGGCTAATGTATGGGTCGGAACAATGTAAAACGGCGATGACGGAATCGGCGGTTCCCCCACCCGTGTTTTCCAGGGGCAGGTTTAGGTGTATCCGCTCTCCAAAATCCGCCTGGGCGTTCTGGTTCCCGGCGCTGTCATTGATGATCAGGGCAGCGGCCAGCGGGTATGCACCTGTAGGGGAAAGTACCGGAAGGTTTCCGATAAAAGGCCGGCGGTTTTGTGCCGTGCCTACCACCTCCACCTGTCCGGGATTCATCACAGGGGTAATGAGGAAAGAGGCGTTTCCGGCTGAATCAGCCAAACCGGTGCCCAGCAGTTGGCCACCACTATTCACGGCGATATAGGCGTAAGGTTCAGTCTGCAGGCTGATAGTATTGTCCGTAGGCAGGATGAAAGCAGGCAATTGGACCGATAAAAGAGGAGCCGGCCCTTGATAGATCATCAGTGAGGGATCGCCCATCAGGTGATACACTTCCCAGTAGTATTTCTTTCTGGAGGAGGAAGAAGACTGCACCGCGAGGTTTCCGGAGGTGATCATCTGGCCCTGGGTAACATACCAGTCGGAGTATGGCTCCCCGTGGGTATGCCACCAGCGGTCATACATTCCTGGACCCGTGGCACTGTGCGCAGGCGTGGAAGAAATGCTCCCCAGCCCTACGCCCCAGTAAAAATCCTCATCCCAATAGGTATTATTGCTTGCCCCGATATATCCCAGGGCACCTTTGCCATCGGCCCGAAGCAAGGCCTCTCCGAAACAGGCATTGATCTGAAAGCTGTTGGTAAGACAGGCGTTCCCGATCATCAGCGGATACTTTCCCGCATTGGAGAGTGCTGCAATGTGGGTGGTATTGAAAGCCGGATCAGACCAGCCACCTGTACCGCCGTGGGCTGTATAGTTCACAAAAGCAGCGCCCTGGCTCACCTTACTTCTAATTTGGCTGGCAACCGGGGAGGAACCGGAAGCCGGATACAAATAGGTGTGCGCCGTAATGCCATTTGCCGTGTTAAAATAGTTGTCGGTACCATAATTGATCTGTCCGTTCCCGTGGGTGCTTGCGTACCAGCTGTCGACGCCTGCAATCATAACCACATCATCCAGAAAGCTGTCATCCGGCATCAGATACTGTTCATACTCAAGGGTTTTCCTGATCTGGGGCATCAACTCTGCAATATTATTGGCTGAAAAACGGCCGTAATACAGGTCTGGAAAGTAGTCGCCGGTGTATTCAGCATAATACAAATCAGTAATATGAGAACCCGTTGTCCCGCTATGCGCCGGAATCTGACCCACATCCCCTACCAGCAGGAGGTAAACCGGTGCAGGAAGCGCCGGGGTGGCATTCTGATACAGGCCTTGCAGGAAATTCTTAATGGAGCTGGTGGTACTGCCTACCTGGGTCTGGTTGGTGTAGGCTTCTGTTACAATAAAACCCTTGCGTCGCTTCCATTCTATGAAGGGCTGAAGGCTATCCTGAAACATCGGGTGGGATACAATTACGTAATGCTGTGGTTCACTGGTGATGTTCTCTGTCGCTGTTCCGGGCAAGCCACCGCCCAAGACCTGATTGGCTGGCAGGGGAAAGAAAGGAGTACGAATGGCAGGCATATTCACAGACGGGGTTTCCTCGCTGTGATCTGAAAAAACGATCCGGATTTCCACCTCGCTGGCAAAAACAAGACGTTTAGTGGAATGCTTATAGGCAAAAGGCGCATACTCCATCTCCCCCAGCCTGAAATTGCGCATCATACCTGTGTATGTCAGCTGCAAACGCGTAGGAAGGGTATCCGAATAAGACAGGTAATGCGCAGGCGCGAAACGAAAAGGCTTCAATGAATCAGGGTCTTTGCAGAGCGGAGGCTGTTGCGGATAAAGTGGTATCCCGGGAAACAAAGAATCCAGATTATAATCAATATACTGCAGCACACACACTTCCGCTGTCCATTCCGCCCCCTGTGGCAATTCCACCATTGTGCGCAATACAGGGAGCATTGGTCCGCCCACCCTGCCGGCCGGGTATAAGTCTTCGGTTTGAAGCTGGATGAAGTTGCCATCCTGATTGCTGAATAACCTGAAATCAGGAGGAGTAAGATGAACCACAAAGTGACTACCGCGGGCATCGTGGCGAAGAAATTCAATATGTACCCCCTTATCCTGCGTTGCAAAGGCAAAAGAGAAAATTCCCTGAAAAAGGAGAAAAAGCATAAGATAGCGGGAGCAGAAATATCTGTAGTGCATCGGCTATATTCTATTTAGAAACATTCTATCCTGCAAATTTACAGCAATTATTGAAAGCAAGCACAAAACGAAACTCAGGCTACACATCTATCTTTCAGCGACATATCCTGTCTGAAAGAAACAGCTATTTTTTGATGCGCATAATCCGGAGGGGATAAGGCAAAAGGGGTTTAGTATTAAAGCGCAGATTTGATAATTTTGCGGACACAGGAACAGACCCGTATTTCGGGTCATACAAAAGAAAAGATGAAGATAGTCATTGTAGGAACAGGTTATGTAGGCCTGGTGACCGGCACCTGCTTTGCAGAGGTTGGGATCAATGTTACTTGTGTGGACATCGACAAAGCCAAAATCGATGGCCTGAATAACGGGATCATTCCCATTTATGAGCCCGGACTGGAAGAGATGGTGCAGCGGAACATTGAGAAGGGCCGCCTGCATTTCTCCACCGAATTGGCACCCACCCTGGATGGGGCAAAGGTTGTATTCATTGCGGTCGGCACCCCTCCGGATGAAGACGGCAGTGCTGATTTGAAATATGTGCTGGACGTGGCCAGGGAAACCGCCGAAAATATGAGCGACTACCTGCTCGTGGTCACCAAGAGTACCGTGCCGGTTGGTACCGCAGAGAAAGTGCGGAAAACCCTGCAAGACACCCTCGACAAGCGGGGTGCGGTCATCCCCTACGATGTGGCATCCAATCCTGAATTCCTGAAAGAAGGAGCAGCTGTGGATGACTTCCTCAAACCCGACCGTATTGTGGTGGGACTGGATTCAGCACGTGCAGAAGAATTGATGAAGCAATTGTATAAGCCATTCACAATGAATGGCCACCCGGTGATTTTTATGGATATCCCTTCCGCAGAAATGACCAAGTATGCAGCCAATGCGATGCTGGCCACCAAGATCAGTTTTATGAACGATATCGCCAACCTCTGCGAGATCGTTGGCGCCAATGTGAACCTGGTGCGCAGGGGCATTGGCAGCGACAGCAGAATCGGGCCCAAATTCATCTATCCCGGTATTGGTTATGGCGGCTCCTGCTTCCCGAAAGATGTGAAAGCCCTGATCAAGACTGCCAAAGAATACAATTACGATTTACGGGTCCTTCAGTCGGTGGAAGACGTGAATGACGACCAGAAATCAGTCCTCTTCAACAAAACCAAGGCCTATTTTAAGGGAGAGCTGAGAGGCAAGACCATTGCGCTCTGGGGCCTCAGTTTCAAGCCGCAGACCGATGATATGCGGGAAGCCCCTGCCCTGGTCCTGATTGAAAAATTCCTGGCCGAAGGCGCCAAGGTGAAAGCCTATGACCCTGTGGCAATGGAAGAAGCAGCGCGTCGGCTCGGGGATAGCATTGAACTGATTGAAGACCAGTATGAAGTACTGATCGACGCCGATGCCCTGCTGCTGGCCACGGAGTGGCCTGAGTTTAAGCTTCCCAATTTCGAGGTCATTAAGAAACTGCTGAAAAACCCCGCCATCTTTGATGGAAGGAATGTGTATGACATTGAGCAAATGAAGAAGCTCGGGTTTGATTATTACTGCATCGGGATAGATACCACCCGCGCCTGATAGAAGCGGCCGCTTCCCGTATGCCATAGACAAATTGCTATGGGAAAGAAAATCCTGGTTACCGGAGGTGCCGGCTTTCTTGGCTCCCATCTTTGTGAACGCCTGCTGGAACAGGGTCACGAAGTGGCTTGCCTTGACAATTATTTTACGGGGCAGAAGAAGAACATTATCCATCTGATGGATAATCCATACTTCGAGCTTTTTCGCCACGATGTGACGATGCCCTTCTATATTGAAGTGGATGAGATTTACAATCTCGCCTGTCCGGCCTCGCCTATCCACTACCAGTATAATCCCATCAAGACCGTAAAAACTTCCGTGATGGGGGCCGTCAATATGCTCGGGCTGGCCAAGCGGATCAAGGCAAAGATCCTGCAAGCCAGTACCAGCGAAGTGTATGGCGACCCTAAGGTACACCCGCAGCAGGAAAGCTACTGGGGGAATGTCAATCCCATCGGGGAAAGGGCCTGCTACGACGAAGGCAAAAGGGCGGCAGAAACCCTCTTCGTGAATTATCACCGGCAAAATAAAGTGCGCATTAAAATCGCCCGTATCTTCAATACCTACGGCCCGCGGATGCATCCCAATGATGGAAGGGTGGTATCCAATTTTATTGTACAGGCCCTGCAGGGCAATGACATCACCATCTACGGGGATGGCAGTCAGACCCGCAGTTTCTGTTATGTGGATGATCTACTCCACGGCCTGATGGGCCTGATGAACAGCCCGGATGACTTTACAGGACCGGTAAACCTGGGCAATCCTGGAGAATTCACCATCCTGGAACTGGCCGAGAGAGTCATTCAGATGACCGGATCCAAGTCCAGAATAGTGTATCATCCGCTGCCGGCCGATGATCCGATGCAACGCCAACCGGACATCAGCCTGGCCAGAAAAACCCTTCAATGGGAACCCAAAATCGAACTGGAAGAAGGGCTGAAGAAGACCATAGCGTACTTTGAATCACAACTTTAAGCTATCGCAATGCGTATTTTGCTTACCGGCGCACAGGGACAACTTGGCAGGAGCATCCAAAAAATGCACCCTGAGCTGCTGCCCGGAGGAGACATTGTCTTCACCGACCTGCCTGAGCTGGACATCACGGATGCGGCTGCCGTCACCCGCTTCGTCAGGGATTTTCAGCCTGATCATATCCTGAACTGCGCTGCATATACCGCAGTGGATCAAGCAGAATCGGATGCAGAAAATGCCTTTCTGGTGAATGCCCTCGCCCCCAAAATCCTGGCACAGGCCGCCCACGAGATGAAGGCAGGAATGACTCACATCTCCACAGACTACGTATTTGACGGCCAGCATCACCGGCCCTACACAGAGGAGCATCCCACCGGCCCGCAAGGTGTGTATGGGAAATCAAAGCTGGAGGGAGAAATGGCCGTCCGCCAAAACCATCCCCGGGCATTGATCATCCGCACCTCCTGGCTATACAGCGAATTCGGGCATAATTTTGTCAAAACGATGCGACGCCTTGGTTCGGAAAAGGAGAGCATCAATGTGGTGGCCGATCAGATAGGGAATCCGACCTGGGCCACAGACCTGGCTTCGGCCATCCTGCACATTCTCGCCGGAAACAGAAAGGATCACGCCTCGGGGATTTATCACTACACCAACGAAGGCATCGCCAGCTGGTACGATCTGGCCGTGGCCGTGATGTCCATTTCTAATCTGCAATGCAAAGTGTCCCCGATCCGCACGGAGGAATACCCGGTACCGGCCCCACGCCCTTTCTACAGCGCCCTCGACAAGACAAAAATAAAACGCAATTTCGGGCTGTCCATCCCACACTGGAGGGAAAGCCTGGAGCAGTGCATCCGGATACTAAGTGAACAAGCCGCCTCCGAATAGGTTAAGGGAGAAAAAGATGCGATCAGAAAATGTCTGCCATCAGTCAATAAACACACATTATGAGCCTGCAAAACATTGACCCCGAAATCCTGAGAAAAGCCAAAAGCTGGACCCTGGCACCTTATGATGCCGAAACCCGCGCTGCTGTCATTGAGATGATTGAGCATAAGCCGGAAGAGTTGGAAGAATGCTTTTATACCAGCCTGGAATTTGGCACCGGCGGGCTTCGGGGGATTATGGGGCACGGTACCAACCGAATGAACAAATATACCGTGGGTATGGCAACCCAGGGCCTGGCCAACTACCTGAAGAAATCCTTCCCCGAACAGGAGATCAGGGTGGCCGTTGCCTACGATTGCCGCCACAACAACACCCTTTTCGCCGGCGTGGTTGCCGATGTGCTCTCTGCCAACGGCATCCATACCTATGTCTTTGATGCCCTGCGCCCCACGCCTGAACTCAGCTTTGCGATAAGACAACTGCAATGCCAGTCGGGGATTATGATCACCGCTTCGCATAACCCGAAAGAATACAATGGTTATAAGGTGTACTGGAACGATGGCGGACAATTGGTGCCTCCACACGACAAGAATGTCATCAAAGAGGTACAGGCCGTTGGATCAGCCGCAAATATCCTGTTCGAAACCCGTCCTGAGCTTATTCACCCCATCGGTAGCGCCATCGACGAGGCCTACATCGCAGCCCTGAAAGCACAATCCCTGAATCCTGCACTGAACAAAAAGCATTCAAGCCTGGGCATCGTCTTTACCCCCATTCACGGAACGGCCGTAAAACTTGCCCCAATGGCACTGAAAGCCTTCGGATTTGAGAACATCATCAATGTACCTGAACAGGATGTGGTCAGTGGAGATTTCCCCACGGTGCATTCCCCCAATCCTGAAGAAGCGGCAGCCCTGGAAATGGCCATTCAAAAAGCAGAAGAAAGCGGGGCGGAACTCGTGATGGCCACCGACCCGGATGCCGACAGGGTGGGCATCGCCCTTAGAAACCCGGAAGGAAAGATGATACTGCTGAATGGCAATCAGACCGCCGCCCTCCTGATCTATTACGTGCTCCGGATGCATTCTGAAAAAGGCAGCTTACCGGAGAATGCCTTTATTGTGAAAACCATCGTCACCACTGACCTTCTGAATGACATCGCCCGGGAATACGGCGTAGAGGTAATGGACGTGCTCACCGGGTTCAAATATATCGCGGAAGCCATCAGGCTGAATGAAGGACAGAAAACCTTCCTGGGTGGCGGAGAGGAAAGTTATGGCTATCTGATCGGGGATTATGTCAGAGACAAAGATGCCATCATCTCCTGCTGTATGATCGCTGAAACTGCCGCCTGGGCCAAAGAGAACGGAATGAGTCTGTACGAGCTGCTAATGGATATTTACCGGCAGTTCGGCGTCTATTATGAAGGCTTGCTTTCCATTACAAAAAAAGGCAAAAAGGGGGCAGAGGAGATTGCTGAGATGATGCGCCAGTTCAGGGAATCACCTCCTGCAAGCATTGCCGGCGAGGCGGTGATCCGCCTGATGGACTATCAGCACAGCAAGGACATCAGGATCAGGGAGGAAGTGAGCAGCGCCATCCCCCTTCCAAAATCCAACGTCATCCAGTTATTCACAGAAAGCGGCAGCAAGATTACGGTGCGGCCATCGGGCACCGAACCCAAGGTGAAATTCTATTTTGCACTAAAGGCCGGGAAGAACAGCGCGGCACATCCCGAAGAAATCCTGCAGGAACTCAAAAACAGCATCAGCCGCATCAAAGAAGACCTGAGGCTATGACAAAGAATGAAGGACATATCCCTTCCCCGGTGATTGAACTGCTGACCGTGGCCAATGAGTTCTGTTTGTTTACAGAATCCGTATCCCGCTACCCGAAGAATGAAGTCCTGGAATATTACCGGAAAATCCTGCCGCTTCTTTACATCAAAGGGAACCTGCTCCCTGACGAGCTTCCGGAAGAACTCAGGCCTGAACGCTACGTCACAGAGGAACAATGGGAAGTGGTTTTCAATGATATCCGGACGCTTATGGGTAAGGAAGATGTTTTCTACTTCATCGACTATAATGATCCTCAGGACCAGGACACCTGGCAGGGCAGCCTGGCAGACCATCTGGCCGACATCTACCAGGATATGAAGGATTATGTTTTGGCTTTTCAGAAGAACACCCACACTTCAAGGGTCAATGCCATTGCGGAATGCCGGAGGCTTTTCTATACACATTGGGGAGAAAGGATTGTGCGGCTGCACCACGTCATCCATCAACGGGCTATCCAAAACCATACAGAAAGCGATCCTTATTTAGACTGATATCTGGAGATGCCCGTGTTGTTTTCCACACAATCAAGTCACCGTCTTAGCATTAAACAAACAGCTATAACAGAAGATGCCCGGTCTTTCTAAATAGAAGCCATCCTCAACCATCATCGAGGAATTGAATATCTTTGCCATAATTTTGAAACATTCTAAATAAGTTGCTTGATGAATCTCTTTGAAATGCGTAAAGGGGAAAAGGCCCTGATCACCAAGGTCAGGGGACGGGGAGCTTTCCGCAAGCGCATAATGGAGATGGGTTTTGTGGCCGGACGTGAGGTAGAGGTGATACAGGAGGCCCCGATGAAGGATCCTGTGGAGTACAGGGTGATGGGCTATAATGTCAGCCTGCGCAATTCGGAAGCCCGCCTCATTGAGGTAAGTCCTGTTGGTGAAGACCCAAAGCAGCATTCCCATAGTGAAGAGAACGGCTCAAGTTTCAGCGACAGCCGGCAAAAGAAACAGTTGGGCCTGAAGGAAAAGAAGATCCAGGTAGCTTTTGTCGGCAACCCTAATTCAGGCAAGACCACCCTCTTCAATTTTGCCTCCGGGAGCCACGAAAGGGTGGGGAATTACGGGGGCGTGACGGTGGATGCCAAGGTGGCCCGCTTTCGCAAAAACGGATATCATTTTGAACTGGTCGATCTTCCCGGTACCTACTCCATTACGGCCTATTCTCCTGAAGAGTTGTTTGTACGCAGGTATATTCAGGAAGAAATGCCGGATGTAGTGGTGAATGTGGTCGATGCCTCAAACCTGGAGCGCAACCTTTACCTGACCACCCAGTTGATCGATATGGATATCAAGGTGGTGATGGCCCTGAATATGTTTGATGAGCTGGAAAAGAAGGGCGATCACTTCGACTATGAGATGCTGGGGAAGATGCTCGGAATCCCCATCATTCCCACGGTTGGGTTCAAGCGACAGGGTATCAGCGAGTTGTTCAATAAGATCATTGATGTCTTTGAAGACAGGGATCCTGTAGTTCGGCATATTCATATTCACTATGGCAATACCATTGAGACGGGCATCAATGAAATCCAGAAACTGATCCGGAATCCGGAAAATCAGGCCCTGATCGACAAGATCAGCACCCGTTTTCTTTCTCTGAAGTTGTTGGAGAAGGACGAAGCTGCTTATGAAAGGATTGACAGCCTGAAGAACCGGGAACAGATCCGGAAAGCACTGGACAAGGAACTGGAGCGCATTCAATCCACCCAGGGCGAAGAGGCGGAAACCCTGATCACCGATGCCAAATACGGCTTCATTGCAGGAGCGCTGCGTCAGACTTTTCAGGTGAACCGTATCCAGCGCATCAGAAAGACCGATATCGTAGATACTTTTATTACCCACAAGCTCTGGGGCATTCCGGTCTTTCTCTTTTTTATGTGGGTAACATTCATCGCTACCTTCCGCCTTGGCAGTTATCCTATGGACTGGATCGAAACGGGGGTGGACTATCTCTCTGTGCTTCTGAGCAGGCAGATGGCTGAAGGATGGCTGAAAGACTTATTCATCCAGGGGGTTTTGGGTGGCGTTGGCGGTGTGATCGTTTTTCTTCCCAACATCCTGATATTGTACTTCTTCATTTCCCTGATGGAAGACACTGGTTATATGGCTCGTGCGGTATTCATTATGGATAAAGCGATGCATCGCATCGGGCTGCACGGAAAATCTTTCATCCCCTTGCTGATGGGCTTCGGATGCAATGTACCGGCCATAATGTCCACCCGTATTATTGAGAGCCGCCGTGATCGCCTGATCACAATGCTGATCAACCCATTTATGTCGTGCAGCGCCCGACTTCCCGTCTACATCCTTTTCATCAGTGCTTTTTTTGTCAAAAACCAGGGATCCATCCTGTTTGCCTTATACGGCCTGGGCGTTCTCCTGGCTATTCTTTCGGCACTTTTATTCCGGATGACTTTTTTCAGGAAGGCGGATGTGCCTTTTGTGATGGAGCTCCCCCCCTACCGCATCCCTACCCTCAAGGCCCTGATCACCCATATGTGGCATAGGGCAGAGCAGTATCTCAAAAAGATCGGAGGTATCATTCTGATTGCTTCCATCATAATCTGGGCGCTGGGTTATTTCCCCCGGAGCAACGAAGAAACCCGGCGTATTGAATTGGAGATCAGCGTAATGATGTCAGAAGCAGATCGCTTGCTGAAAGAAGGAGAGCTGGAAGCTTTTGAGCGTCTGGGACAACAGATCAGGGAAGCTGAGTTTATGAAGGAGTATGAAAGGCAACGAGGCTCGCTGATCGGGCAGATCGGAAACTTTGTGCAACCGGTGATGGATCCGTTGGGCTTCGATTGGAAAATGAGTGTGGCCATCCTGTCGGGGATTGCCGCCAAAGAAATTGTGGTGGGCACCCTGGGGGTTTTATACCAGACAGAGGCAGAGGATGAGGATGCACTCACTGCCTCATTGGTGACCAAACTACAGGAGCAGACTTATATGGAGGGGCCCAGGATGGGTGAGAAAGTCTTCAATCCCATCGTTGCCCTCTCTTTTATGCTCTTTGTATTGATATATTTCCCCTGTATTGCCGTCATTGCCACCATACGCCGTGAATCCGGTTCGTGGAAATGGGCTGCCTTTACCGTTTTCTACACCACTGCCGTGGCCTGGATCGTAGCCTTCCTGGCCTATCAGGCGGGGCAATGGGTACAAATAATATGATGCAGGAAATCATCACCATATTGATTGTTGCCGGCGCCACTTTTGTTGTGGTCCGTAACCTCTACCAACAGTTCAGGCCCAGGCCTTCGTCTGATGCCTGTAATGGATGTGCATCAAGCTGTGGAGGATGCCCTGTCCTGGATTTGAAAACGCAAATCAAAGCTGGCCAAGAGAAAGAAAAATGATACCGTCTTATTCAAGTCCGGCATCCTTTGCATCCCTGTCCATCTGGTCCAGCCTGTTCAGTCCGGAAATGGCCAATCCATAGTTGGGACGCAATTGGAGGGCCCGCTGATAATCCTGTCGGGCATTCAGTACATCGCCCATCAACTCATAAGCATAGCCCCGGTTATAGACAGCTTCCACATAATTGGGGTCAGCCTGGAGGGCCTGAGTGAAAAACTTCACGGCTTCATTATATACTTCCAGGTTGACCAGATGGATATACCCGAGGTTGTAGTAAGCCAGCTTAAAATCCGGTCGGAGGGCGATCAGATCATTGTACATTTTCATCGCCTCATTGTAAAACTCGTTCTCCTGATAGTAAAGTCCGAGGTTGTAATAGGCTTCCAGGCGTTCTGCATCCAGGGCAATCGCTCCCTTGTAATAAGCTTCAGCCAGTTTATCCTTCCTGGCGGCCAATAGTATCCCTGCCTGCATAAAAGCCTCATAGTGAACGGGGTCTCGGTCTATGGTCTGTTGAAACAGGCGGATAGCTGCAGAAGTATCACCGGTTTCTTTCTTTGCAAAGCCAAGAATAAAATAGGCCTGGGCATAGGTAGGATCTGTAGCAATAGCGCGGCGGGCATAACTTTCCACTCCTTCATAATCGCGGAAATAGAGATTCATCTCCGCCAATTTCAGCATAGCATTGGTATTTTCAGGATAGAGTTCAAGCACCTTGAGCAGGGTTTGTCTTGTTTTAGGGCTTTGATTCAACCCAAAATAGATATCGGAAAGGGTGATCAGGTATTCGGCTTCGTCGGGTTTGAGCCGGAGCGCCTCATTGATATCCCGCAAGGCCTCATTCATTTTGCCTTGTTTCAGATAAGCAAGAGCTCGTTCATTCAACAGGGAGTCGTTTTCCGCATCCTTTTCCAGGGCCGAAGTCATCTGCCGCAGGGCTGCAGCTTCCGGACTCAAATCCCCGGCAGGGGGCGTTTGCACCTCCCTGTTATTTTGATGGGTCTGGCTCTGCTGGCAGGAAAGGTGCAGCATCAGAAAAAGGAAGGGCAGACAGCACAATGCAAAGCGTTTCATCAGGCCTTGGGTGTTTTGAGCATTTCAACCACTTTGGCCTCGATTTCTTCAGCCAGCTCCGGATTATCTGTCAGCAGGCGCTTGACAGCATCCCGGCCCTGCCCCAGGCGTGTTTCGCCATAGGAAAACCAGGAGCCGCTTTTCTGCAGGACATTGTATTGTACTCCCAGATCTACCAACTCGCCCCAACGCGATATCCCTTCTCCGTAAATAATATCAAACTCAGCCGTACGGAAAGGGGGCGCTACTTTATTCTTGACTACCTTAACCTTCACCCTGTTTCCAACCACCTCTTCGGCATCTTTAATCTGGTTCATCCTGCGAATATCCAGGCGAACCGAAGCATAGAATTTCAGGGCATTGCCGCCGGTGGTTGTTTCCGGATTGCCAAACATCACCCCGATCTTTTCCCTTAACTGATTTATGAAGATGCAACAGCAGCCGGTTTTCGAAATGGTGGAAGTCAGTTTTCGCAAAGCCTGCGACATCAGGCGGGCCTGTAAGCCCATCTTTGAATCGCCCATCTCCCCTTCAATTTCACTGCGGGGTGTCAGGGCTGCCACTGAGTCGATTACAAGGATATCAATGGCGCCACTGCGAATGAGGTTATCCGCAATTTCCAGCGCCTGCTCTCCATTGTCGGGCTGCGAAACCAGCAGATTCTCAATGTCGACACCCAGCTTCCTTGCATAGAATCGATCGAAGGCGTGCTCTGCATCAATAAAAGCTGCCAGGCCACCGCTTTTCTGTGCTTCTGCAATTGCGTGAATGGCCAGGGTGGTTTTTCCAGATGACTCCGGTCCGTAGATTTCAATCACCCTCCCTTTGGGCAAACCGCCAATTCCAAGGGCATTGTTCAGGGAAATCGATCCGGTGGAAATAAACTCCACATCGTCAATCGCATTATCCCCCAATTTCATTATGGTGCCCTTTCCATAGCTTTTCTCCAGCTTGTCGATGGTCAGCTGAAGCGCCTTCATTTTTTCTTTAGCAGTATGATCTGCCTCATTTTGCTTTGCCATAGTAAGATATGTTTAGATCATTTCATTCCGGTCACTTCCAGTATCTGCTTAGCGTGATCCTTGGTTTTTACCTTATCGATGATGTGCAGTATCCTGCCCTTTTCATCCAGCACAAAAGTAGTCCTCAATACCCCTTCATATTCCCTTCCCATAAACTTTTTCGGACCCCATACCCCATAAGCATTGAGGATATGGTGTTCAGGATCGGGGATCTGGGGAAAGGGCAGCGCAAACTTATCGGCAAACTTCTGATGCGATGCCTGGGAGTCAGGGCTGATCCCGACAATGCTGAATCCCTTATCCAGCAAGAGTGGGTAGTTGTCTCTCAGGTTACAGGCCTCCGCTGTGCATCCCGGCGTATTGTCTTTCGGGTAGAAAAACAGGATGACTTTATTTCCAAGTAAATCGGACAACCGAAGCGGATTGCCATTCTGATCTTTGCCTGCAAAATCAGGAGCAGGCATTCCTTGTTGTAGTTTTTTCATAAGACGGGATTTACAAAACAAATGAAAGCGCTGTTATTTAACAATCTTCCCGGGGCATAGTTTTCAACAAGCCTGCAAGACAATAGACGATTCAGGGGGTGGAAAGCGGAGAATTTTTTCGAAAATATTTACAAATATCTGTCAGTCCGCATTGCTTACAGCGCGGTTTTCTTGCCAGGCAAGTATAGCGTCCGTGCAGGATCAGCCAGTGGTGTGCTTTATGAATGAGTTCTTCAGGAATATGCTGCACAAGCTGCTTTTCCGCTTCAAGAGGAGTTTTAGCGTTGCGGGTAAGTCCGAGGCGGGCGCTCACCCTGAATACGTGCGTATCCACAGCCATTGCAGGCTTTTGAAATACGACTGAAGCGATCACATTGGCCGTCTTGCGCCCCACTCCGGGTAGCAGTTGCAAGGCGTTCACGTCATCGGGAACCACGCCGCCAAAATCCCGGATCAGCATCCGGGCCATCCCCACAAGGTGCTTGGCCTTATTGTTTGGGTACGAACAGGTCCGGATCAGATCAAAAACATCCTCCTGACTGGCATCAGCAAGGCTTTGGGGAATCGGGAAACGCTCAAAGAAAGCCGGCGTGATCAGATTGACCCGCTTATCTGTACACTGCGCTGAAAGGATGACTGCTACCAGTAGTTCATAGGGACTGGCATAATGCAATTCTGTTTCGGCCACCGGCATATTCACCGAAAACCAATCAATCACGAATTGATATCTCTCCTTGGTTCGCACAGTGATTTTTGGACAAAGATAAGCAGGGATGCGAATGTGCGTTGGCATCCCTGTTTCCCAGTAGTTTTCTACCGAGGGTCAGTTCAGATAGACTGATACGCTTCCTGCAGCCTGTGTTTTCATTACCCTGAAAGAGCTGGAGTAAGAAAGGATACGGTGTATCAGTGGCATCGATGGGCCCTGTGAAGCAGGCTCTGCTCGAGCAACTGCCTTCCCGGGGGCGTGCATTCTGTCGGTAAAAGAAGCGGGAGTGTGCGGGGTAATTTTTCTGTGCATACGCTGCTATTTTGGTTAAAAAACAAGCAGCGAACGGGTGTAAATCAGAAATATTACTTCTCAGAAAAAAATCTCAGCCGGTGATCAGTAAATCCTTTTCTTTGATCATCTTCCGCAGGTTGATCAGGGCATAGCGCATCCTTCCCAAAGCTGTATTGATACTGACATCCGTTACTTCGGCTATATCCTTGAAGCTCATTTTGGCATAATGCCGCATCTTGAGGACTTCCTTCTGTTCTTCCGGAAGATACTCAATGAGTTTACGGATATCCTGATGGATCTGCTCTTTGATCATCCGCTGCTCAACGGAATCAGACTTCTCCCTTATGGTATCGAAGATATCAAAATCTTCCCGGCTCGAATTGAACTTTGGCATCCGCTTGGCTCTTCTGAAATGATCAATCATCAGATTATGTGCGATGCGCATCACCCACTGCAGGAACTTGCCTTCTTCACGATAAGATCCGGCTTTCAGGGTATGGATTACTTTGACAAAAGTATCCTGGAAGACATCGTCAGCAAGCTGGCGGTCTTTCATTACCATCATAATGTAACCGTAGATGCGGTCTTTGTGACGGTGTATCAGAAGCTCAAGACTGGACTCATCGCCGGCCTGGTATCTCTGAATTAGCGACTTGTCGCTAAGATCGCGATTTTTCATTTCGCCCCCTTTTTTAAGGTTAATTTAAAAGGGTAGAGATGGGCCTATAGATTTCCTCCTATTTTTTGCGATGATGGTGAACGATGTCCGGTTTACGTTATTTTAAGGCAACCGGTTACCTCCAAACAGAAGGCAAATATACAAATTCCGGAACTTTATGCAAGGATTGGCTAATTTTGGCCACGAAAAAAAAAGAGCTATGCAGGAGGTCAGCCTCGACAGCCTTGATTCCAGGAAGTACATTATTGTGAAAGGCGCACGGGTGCACAATCTCAAAAACCTGAGTGTGGCCATCCCCAGAAATGCCCTGGTAGTCATCACCGGCCTGTCAGGCAGCGGAAAATCTTCTCTGGCTTTTGACACCCTGTATGCGGAGGGGCAACGACGGTATGTGGAAAGCCTGAGTGCTTATGCCAGACAGTTTCTGGGCAGGATGAGCAAGCCGGAGGTGGATTATATCCGAGGCATTTCTCCGGCGGTAGCCATTGAGCAGAAAGTGAACACCCGCAATCCACGCTCAACGGTAGGTACCTCAACAGAGGTGTATGAGTATATTAAGTTGCTTTTTGCCCGGATTGGAAAGACCTACTCTCCCATCAGTGGGGAGGAAGTAAAAAGGCATAGTGTTGGAGACGTCCGGGGTTTTATCCTGGATTGCAAAGAAGGAAGCACCTTGTTGATTCTTGCCCCCTTGATCCTGAAGTCGGGAAGAAAGTTGAAGGATCATTTGGGCGTGCTGCAGCAGATCGGTTTCAGCCGTGTCATTCTGAACGGAGAGATCGAGCGCATCAGTGAGCTGCTTGAAAAGAAATCTTTGCCGGAGCAGGAAAAGCAAGGCTTCCTGGTGGTCGACCGGATACGCCTCAGCAGCAGGGATCCCGAACTGCCTTCCCGCATCGCGGACTCCATCGAAACCGCTTTCTTCGAAGGGCAGGGAAGCTGCACCATTGATTACGAGGAGGAAGGGAAATCCAAACGAAAGAGCTTTTCAAACCGCTTCGAGGCCGACGGGATGCTGTTCGAAGAGCCCAGCCTCAACCTCTTCACCTTTAACAATCCTTATGGTGCCTGCCGGAAATGTGAAGGATTCGGAACCATCATCGGCATCGACCCGGATCTGGTCATCCCGGATAAGAACCTCTCGGTTTATGAAGAAGCCATCGCCTGCTGGAAAGGTGAAAAGATGGGAAAATGGAAGCAGCAGTTGACAATGAATGCCCATCGGTTCGGCTTTCCCATTCATAAGCCGGTTAAGGCGCTGAGCGAGGAACAGATCGCTTTGCTTTGGAGCGGCAATGAATGGTTTGAGGGCCTGGATGATTTCTTCAGGCAGGTTGAAGAACAGACCTATAAAATCCAATACCGGGTGATGCTTTCCCGCTACCGTGGGCGCACCGTCTGCCCCGAATGCAAGGGTACCCGTTTGCGAAAAGACGCTTCCTGGGTCAAAGTAGGGGGCTTATCCGTCACCGAGGTTGTGTTGATGCAGATCAGCGATGCCCTGGCGTTTTTCAAAAAGCTGATACTCAACAAACACGACCAGACCATTGCAGAAAGAATGCTGGTGGAAATTCGCAACCGCTTGCAGTTTCTGGAAGATGTTGGTCTTGGCTACCTTACCCTGAACCGCCTCTCCAACAGCCTCAGCGGTGGAGAATCACAACGCATCAATCTGGCAACATCACTGGGAAGCAGCCTGGTAGGATCGATGTATATCCTGGACGAACCCAGCATCGGCCTGCACCCCCGCGATACCCACCGCCTCATTAAGGTTTTAAAGCAACTGCAAAAGCTTGGAAATACGGTCATCGTAGTAGAGCACGAGGAGGAGATTATCCGCGAAGCCGATCAGATCATCGACATTGGCCCCCTTGCAGGAAGAAATGGCGGAACACTTGTCTTCCAAGGTAGCATTGAGGATTTGACTCAAGCCCGGGGCAGCCTCACTGCCGATTATCTTACAGCAAAAAAAAGCATCCCTCTGCCAACCCGAAGAAGAAAAGCAAAAGACTTTATTGAAATACAAGGAGCCCGGGAAAACAACCTTAAAAATATTCAGGTACGCTTCCCCCTGAATACCCTGACTGTGGTCAGTGGAGTGAGTGGGAGTGGAAAATCAAGTCTGGTCAGGGAGGTGCTTTACCCAGCCTTGAAAAGGCATTTTGAAGGATTTGGAGAAAAATCGGGCAGATATGATCATCTGGGCGGCGACCTGAATCTGCTTCAGAATGTGGAAATGGTTGACCAGAACCCCATCGGGCGGTCCTCCCGATCGAACCCGGCCACTTATGTGAAAGCCTACGACGAGATCCGAAGCCTGTTTGCCGGACTACCCCTGTCCAGAATGCGGGGATACAAACCGGGCTTTTTCTCTTTCAATGTGCCTGGCGGAAGATGCGAGGAATGCGAGGGTGAAGGACGGGTGAGGATAGAGATGCAGTTTATGGCTGACCTCTACCTTGCCTGCGACAGCTGTCGAGGAAGCCGCTTCAAGAATGAAGTCCTGGACGTAAAATACCAGGAGAAATCGGTCTCGGACATCCTGGCTCTCACGGTGGACGAGGCTTTGGCTTTTTTCTCGAAAAAAAACAATCCCAACGCCACTGAGAAACGCATCCTTCAAAAACTACAGCCCCTTGCGGATGTCGGCCTGGGATACCTGCATCTGGGCCAACCCTCCAGCACCCTCAGCGGTGGAGAAGCCCAGCGCATCAAGCTCGCTTTCTTCCTGACCAAGGGGAATACAGAAAAACCCAGTCTCTTCATCTTTGATGAGCCCACCACAGGTTTGCATTTTCACGACATTTCGAAACTCTTGGATGCCTTTAATGCCCTCATCGAAAACGGGCATTCTATCCTGGTCATCGAACACAATCCGGAAGTCATCAAATGTGCTGATTGGCTTATCGACCTGGGGCCGGAAGGGGGCAGTGCCGGAGGTTATCTGCTCTACGAAGGCCCCCCGGAAAAGCTGCCGGAAATCAAAGAAAGCCATACCGGCCGCTTTCTGGCAGGAAAGCTGATGCCATAATCAAGACACGGAAAATGAAAGAACTCCTGGCCTATTTCCGCCGCTTCCACCAGGAATACTACAATCGGAAAGCCTACGGCCTCAGCCTGCTTTTTATCGCAGGACTGATCACCCTGAACTACAGCATCGACCTGGAAGACAGCATTATAGACCCTTATGCAGGTACAGCCTGGCATTTCTTTCTTTTTTTCGTCCTGCACCTCTTTGCTTTTCTGGGCGTCTTCTTCCTCTTCCAGTGCTTCGGAAAAAGCATCAGAAAGCCTACTCGCAACGCCTGGATCAAGATTATGCTGGGATTCTCTATTCTCGCCCTCGACCGCTCCTTCACGGGGCATCGTGACTGGGTTATGGCGGCAAGCAGTCCGGAAACCTTCCGCTACCTATACAAAATCGCCCATAACCTCCTTCCTCTGCTCACTGTCTTCCTGCCAATGCTGGTCCTGCTGTTTCTCTTCGATCGCCATCTGCAGGATGGCTTTTACGGCTTGCGTTTAAAGCACACTAAACTGGGGATATACTGGCTGATGCTGGCCGGAATGGTGCCGTTGGTCTTTGCCGCCTCCTGGCTCCCTGACTTTATGGAATACTATCCGGTTTACCGGCGATCAGGCGGGGCAGCTTTTGCTGAGGCGATGCAGTGGCCCGGGTGGGTGGTCCGAAGCATCTACGAAACGGCCTACCTGATGAACTTCATCTTCGTGGAGATGCTGTTCCGCGGACTACTGGTTATTGGCCTTTCCAGAATGTTGGGCGGAAATGTGGTGATGGCTATGGCCGCCACCTATGCCGTCTATCACTTCGGAAAACCGATAGGCGAAACCATCAGCTCAGTCTTTGGAGGATATATTCTGGGGGTGATTGCCTTATATACCCGCAACATCTATGGGGGCATATTCCTCCACGGTGGCATTGCCCTCCTGATGGAACTGTTTGCTTTTATGCATTACAGCTGATCAAGTTGTGATGTCATTGATCGAAAAGCAGTACTTTTGATCAGCAAACCTTAAAATCGAATCCAATGAAATCCCTGATCCTGGTTCCGACCGACTTTTCTGAAGTATGTGATAATGCGATCAATCAAGCCTGCGAAGCCGCCGCCTCCCTGAATTATTCCGTGACCCTGTTGCACGTATTGAACAGCGACAGCAAAGCCTGGATGAAGGGAGAAGGGCTGGATGAGGGAGGCATTGCCTATCGCCTCGATGAACTGGCCGCTTCAAAGCAAAAGAGTTATGGCATCGAGGTAAAGGCGACCACAAGAGAAGGCAGTATTTTTACCAGCATCGCCGAAGTGGCATCGGAACTGAAAGCCAGTCTTATTTTTCTGGGAACACACGGCAAGAGTGGCATCCAGAAACTTACCGGGAGCTTTGCCCTGAAAGTGATCACCAGCGCGGATATGCCGGTTGTGGTAGTCCAGAAGCGGCCTTTCGACAAAGGATACAAAGACATCGTGCTGCCTATTACCAGTGATGCCGGCCCGATGGAAAAAACCCAGTGGGCAGCCTATATGGCCAAGACCTTCGGTGCCCGCATCCATATTTTCCAGCTCAATGAGGAACCGGCTATTGCTTCCACGGTGAAGGTTCTCGAAAATTTCTTCAGCAAGGAAAGTGTTCCTTCTGAAACTACCATCGCTTCCAAGTCGGGCAGCTTCAGCAAACAAACCATCGACTTTGCGACGGCAAAGAATGCCGATCTTATTCTGATTATGACCTCTCCGGATAAAGGGTGGACACAGTTTTTCCTGGGTACCTACGAGGAGGAGATCATCTTCAATACTTCCCAGATTCCGGTAATGTGTATCAATCCACGCAAACAGAACTGGGAGAAAATCTTCCGCACCTGAGCAGGCTTCCATACAATCAGTTGGAATGCAAAGTGCTGCCGCCATCCGTTATATCATCGCCAAGCTGGAAAATGAACTTCCGGGACATCTGCATTACCATAATGCAGCCCACACCCTCGATGTGATGCAAGCCAGTGAGGCATTTGGAAAAGCGGAAGGATTAAGGGCAGCCGAACTCACCTTGCTGAATACCGCAGCCGCATATCACGATGCCGGGTTCCTATGTGCTTATGATGATCACGAAGAACACAGTTGCCGCATTGCCAGAGAAAGCCTCCCCGGATTCGGGTACGGGGAAAGGCAGATTGACCGCTGCTGCGAACTCATCCTCTTCACCCTGCCCGGACACCTACCTGATGATCCCCTTGCCGCCATCTTATGCGATGCCGACCTGGATTACCTCGGCAGACCTGATTACCCTGATATTGCAGCGAAACTGCGAAAGGAATGGGAAGCCATCGGCAAAAGTTATGAGGATGATGCCTGGATCCAAATGCAGATAGCCTACCTCCAGCAACATCAATACCGCACCGCCTCAGCCCGGCAACAAAGGGAAGCCGGAAAAGTGGCGAACATCCGATATCTCAAAAAGCTACGTCAGCACTAATGTGGGAAATTAAGGCCTAATCAGATCCTATGCGTGCAATGAAGCGTATCCTTCAAACCTATTGGCCGGGGCTCCTTGCGATGCTGTTCTGGGGCCTTTCCTACAACTGGACAAAAATCTGTTTTATCTGGTACAGCCCTTTGGCCACCATCTTTCTGCGCCTTTTGATCTCCACCCTCCTTCTGTTTTTATATCTGGCTTGGAAAGGCCGCAACATACGAATACGGCAAGGCGATCTGAAATACTTTCTGGGGGCTGCCTTCTTCTCCCCTTTTCTGTATTTCATCGGAGAGAATTATGGACTCTCTCTGACTACGCCCACCACCACCGCCGTGCTCATTTCCACCATCCCACTATTTACTCCTGTGGCGGCCTACTTTTTCCTGCAAGAAAGACTGGGCATCCTGAATATTCTGGGTATCCTGGTTTCCTTTGTCGGAATTCTGCTGCTTTTAGCTAACCCTGCCGCCCGCCTTCACAGCCACCCGGCCGGACTCGCTCTGCTGATGCTTGCTGTGGCATCGGCTGTAGCTTATGGCTTGTTTATCAAAAGATTAACACATAATTATCCGCCCATCACCATCATCGCCTGGCAGAATGCAATGGCGCTGGTATTCTTTCTGCCTTTTTTTCTCTGGTTCGACCTGCGCGAAGTGCTTTCGGTTCCGCTCAACCTGAAGCTGGGCACCTCCCTGCTGGCCCTTGCCATATTTGCCTCTTCCCTGGCTTTTATTCTCTTTGTGAGGATGATTCGTGAAATCGGGCTGAGCAGAAGCAATGTGCTGGCCAACCTCATTCCCCTGATCACTGGCCTGGCTGCCCTGGCATTGGGGCAGGAGAAATTCGGAGGAATGAAAATCCTGGGAATGGCTGTGGTACTCTCCGGGGTCATACTGAGTCAGTTGCGCTCTATGAAAAGAGAAGAAAAGGCCGCGGCAGCCCTTCCTCAAATACCACCTCAATGAAAACAATCAAAATCCTCGGATGCGGCCGGATAGGTGCCGCCATTGTGAAAGACCTCCTGCAGGACGAAGACCTGCTCGTGAAGGTTTATGAAAGAGATGCCACCCGCTTGGACAGCCTGGCTTCGCATCCCCGCCTGGAATGTTTCCAGGCCGATGCCACCGATGAGGTTGTATTGCAAAAGACGCTGGATGGACAAGGAATCCTTATTAATGCCCTGCCGGGAAGTTTGGGCTTTGGCTTGTTGAAGTCCGGCATCGAGGCGGGACATACTATGGTTGACATCAGCTTTGCACCGGAAGACCCGCTTGTGCTGAACGAACTGGCTCGGGGCAAGGGCGTAACCGCCATCGTGGATATGGGGGTTGCCCCGGGGATGAGCCATCTGTTGGCGGGTTGGGCAGCTTCAGAAATGGATCACATTACAGAGCTGGAAATAATGGTGGGCGGACTGCCCCGTGAGCGCAAGCTCCCATTCGAATATAAGGCCGGCTTCTCCCCCGCAGATGTCATTGAGGAATACACCCGCCCCGTCTATCTGATTGAAGGTGGGAAAAAGGTGAAGCGAGAAGCCCTGTCGGGATTAGAGACCATCGACTTCCCGGGCATCGGGACATTAGAGGCCTTTTTAAGCGACGGCTTGCGCACCCTGACGCACAGCATCCAGGCTGAGGAGATGCGTGAGAAAACCCTGCGCTATCCCGGCCACGCCGCCCTGATGAAGCTGTTCAGGGATACCGGTTTGTTCGGCAGGGAAGCAGTGTGGGTAGGCAATCAGGAGATCATCCCCCTGGAACTCACCTCTGCCCTCTTATTCCGCCACTGGGAACTACGGCCGGGCGAGGAAGACTTTACGGTGATGCGGGTGATGGCCCGCGGCCTGCGGGAACATCAGAGGGTGATTTTTGCCGCAGCCCTGTATGATGCCTACGACAGGGAAAGCGGCATCCATTCAATGGCGCGCACAACAGGCTACGCTGCCACAGCTGCCTTGCGTTTACTGTTGAGCGGCCAGTTGAAAGAGTCCGGCATCATCGTACCTGAAAAGCTGGGGATGCGGCAGGAATGGCGCCATTTTATGCTGGAGGACCAGCGCAAGCGGGGCATCGACTACCGCATCAGTGTGGAAAAAGAGGAAGATTGGAGCACAGGGGAATGCGGAAGTTAAACAGCCTGGTATGGACATTGAAAAATTCTTTTACCTTTGCAATCCTCTTTTCGGCGAGATAGCTCAGGTGGTTAGAGCGTCGGATTCATAACCCGGAGGTCGAGGGTTCAATTCCCTCTCTCGCCACGAAAGAATCAGCCCCTTTTTGGGGCTTTTTTTATGGGCCGCAGGGCACACATACTCAAACCACGGCTACCGGCACTGCAGCGATGTACCTGATCCTTACGGCGAAGGATACAGGTCTTAAACTCTCACAGTTTGTTGTATGCACTTGCATAAAATCTGAAATTCTGACACATCTATTTATAATTTTCAGTCATAATGTCTTAAATAACAGCAAAATATGACGCGGCAGACTCTTTGATCACCAGAGCGAAAAGAATTGATGATGAATCTGAACCAATATACATTGAAATCGCAGGAAGCCCTGCAAAAAGCACAACAGATTGCACAAGGTCTTGGAAACCAGGCTTTGGAAAACGGCCATTTATTAAGCGGGATATGGGAGGCAGACGAACGCCTCCTGAGTGGACTTCTCGGCAAGCTGGAAGTGAGACCGGAAAGCCTCCAAAATGCCCTGGAGCGGCAGCTTTCCAGCTATCCCCGGGTGAGCGGTGGAGAACCTTATCTTTCCCGGGATCTGAATGCTACGCTCCAAAAAGCCCAGGCATATCTCTCTTCCTTCAAGGATGATTATGTCAGCCTTGAGCACCTGCTGCTGGCCCTGAGCGAGGCCAAGGATGCCATAGGGGATTTGCTCCGCGATGCCGGGCTGTCATCCAAAGCGCTAATGCAGGCCATTCTTGAAATGCGGCAGGGACGGAGCGTCAACTCCCCTTCTGCCGAGGATAGCTACGATGCACTCAATCGCTATGCACGGAACCTGAATAATCTGGCACGGGAAGGAAAACTGGATCCGGTCATTGGCCGGGAAGACGAAATCCGGAGGCTGCTGCAAATCCTGAGCCGCCGTACCAAGAACAACCCTATCCTCATCGGTGAGCCGGGAACGGGTAAAACAGCCATCGCCGAGGGCCTGGCACACCGTATTATCAATGGAGATGTCCCAGAAAATCTGAAAAGCAAGCAAATCTATTCCCTCGATATGGGCTCCCTGATTGCCGGTGCCAAATACAAAGGGGAATTTGAAGAACGATTGAAAGGAGTGGTGAAGGAAGTCATTGGCAGCGACGGAGAAATTATTCTGTTCATCGATGAGATCCATACCCTGGTAGGTGCGGGTGCCTCGGAAGGGGCAATGGACGCCGCCAATATCCTGAAGCCTGCCCTGGCCCGGGGCGAACTACGGGCCATAGGCGCCACGACACTTAAGGAGTATCAAAAGTATTTTGAGAAGGATAAAGCCCTGGAAAGGCGTTTCCAGACCGTCGTGGTGGACGAACCTGATACGGCCGACGCCATCTCCATTCTGCGCGGTCTCAAAGAAAGATACGAAACCCACCATCAGGTGAGGATCCGCGATGAGGCCATTATTTCTGCAGTGGATCTCTCAAAGCGCTATATCACAGATCGTTTTCTTCCCGACAAGGCCATTGACCTGATCGACGAGGCGGCAGCCAGGTTGAAACTGGAAATCAATTCCGTACCCGAAGAGATCGATGAAGTGGAGCGCCGCATCCGCCAGCTCGAGATTGAAAGGGAAGCCATCAAGCGGGAGAAAGACAAAGAAAAGCTGGAAGCGATCCAAAGAGAACTGGCCGATCTGGAGGAAAAAAGAAGCAGCCTGCGCGCGCAGTGGCAGGCCGAAAAAAGCCTGGTGGAGGAGATTCAAAAGCAGAAGAAAAGCATTGAAGATGCCAAATATGAGGCGGATAAAGCAGAAAGAGAAGGCGATTACGGTATGGTGGCCGAGTTGCGCTATGGAAAGATAACGCAGGCGCAAAGTGCCCTGGCTGAAGCGCAACAGCGCCTGGAGAAAAAGCAGGCAGGCGGGATGATGATCAAAGAGGAAGTGGGCGCAGAAGAAATTGCGGAGATCGTGGCCCGCTGGACAGGCATCCCGGTGAACCGTATGCTGGAAAGTGAAAGAGAGAAATTACTCCATCTTGAAGATGAACTGCATAAAAGGGTAGTTGGACAAGATGAGGCCATCACAGCCCTGGCAGAGGCCATCCGCCGAAGCAGGGCCGGGCTACAAGACCAGAAGCGGCCTGTGGGTTCTTTCATATTCCTGGGAACCACCGGGGTAGGCAAGACGGAGCTGGCCAAAGCCCTGGCAGAATATCTCTTTAATGATGAAAATGCAATGGTTCGGATCGATATGTCGGAATACCAGGAACGCCATACGGTATCCCGCCTGATCGGCGCCCCACCGGGATATGTTGGCTATGATGAAGGCGGACAACTTACAGAGAAAGTCAGAAGGAAACCATACAGCGTTGTGTTGTTGGATGAAATAGAAAAGGCCCATCCGGATGTCTTCAATATTCTATTGCAGGTGCTGGAGGATGGCCGCCTGACCGACAACAAAGGGCGACTGGCGGATTTCAGAAACAGCATCGTCATTATGACCTCAAACCTGGGTTCCGAACTCATCCGGGAACGCACTGAAATGTTGGGGGAAAAGATGGATGCTCAGGCTTTTGAAAACCTGCGCGGGGATGTATTCCAGTTGATGCGCAAAACGATTCGGCCTGAATTCCTGAATAGAATTGACGAGGTAATTATGTTTACGCCCCTCACTCGGGAAGAAACCAGAGAGATTGTGGTGTTGCAACTTCAACAGTTCAAACAACTTATGGAGGAAAGAAGCATTCAGCTATCTTATAATCAGGAAGTGGTGGATTATCTGGCCACAAAAGGTTTTGATCCTCAATTCGGCGCCCGGCCGCTCAAAAGATTAATCCAGAAGGAGTTAGTTAATTTACTGTCCGTCAGCCTCTTAAAGGGCGACATTCAGGCAGGAGTGACATTACGTCTGGCTATGCGTGAAGGAAAGATCAGGGTAGAATCCATAGAAAACAAATAAAATTTCCAGATAATTAGATGATTACAAATATTATTTACATCTTTGCCGGACGTTTTTCAATTTAATTAAGAATGAACAAAGGAACAGTAAAATTTTACAATGAAACCAAAGGTTATGGTTTCATTAGAGAAGACGAATCAGGCAAGGAGTACTTCGTACACGCCACAGGTTTAATCGACAAAGTCTCGGATGACGCCGAGGTAACCTTCGATTTGGAAGAAGGAAGAAAGGGTTTGAATGCAGTGAATGTGAAGCTGGCTGACTAAGCTGGCGCGCAAATACGCATAATGATCTTGAAAGGGCGGCTGCAAAGCCGCCTTTTTTTTATGCTGAAAAAAACCGGCAAAGCGCATCTGCACCCTGCCGGTTTGGTTTCAGCATAAAACCGCCTTGATCAGGCTTCTTTAAGCATTCTTACTTTTGCCTCCATCAAGGCTAAATCCTGCTTGGCTTTTTCAATTTTCCGCGCAAACTCTTCCTTAAGCAGGTCTGCTTTCTTTGAATTAGCCAGAAAACCAAGGTTGTTCTCCCAGAGGTGAATTTCATCCTGAAGCTCCTTGATCTTGTTCTGAAGATGCATTCTTTCTTTGGAGATCAATCGTCCCCCGTCTTGTTTGTCCTTCAGATGGTCTATTTTCTCCCGGTAATTCACCCGGCTCATCTCCACAGAGCTAATATTGAGCTCTGTAAGCTTCTTGTCTATGGCATCACGGAAAGCCTTCTGCAGCCTGTCCTTTTCCTTGATAGGCACAAACCCGACCTCCATCCATTCCCGTTGCAGGCTTTTCAAGAGATTCAGATTGGCAGACTTGTCATCCGAATATTCCTGCTCTTCAATCTGTTTTATGAGTTTTTCCTTCTTTTCCAGGTTTTCAGCCTCATTCGAGTGAATGCTCTTGAAGTAGGCATCCTTGTTTTCGAAGAAGGCATCGCAGGCAGCCCTGAAACGCTTCCAGATTTTTTCGGAGTGTTTGCGTGGCACAGCGCCAATCTCCTTCCAGCGCTTTTGCATATTGATCAGCTCCCTGCTGGTATTTTTCCAGTCGGTTGAAGCTTGCAGCGCCTCAGCCTGCACGCACAAGTCGAGCTTCAGATTGTAATTATTGAGTTGCTCGTCTTTGATTTTATCAAAGTATTCCTTCTTTGCCGTGTAGAAAGCTTCCATATATGCCCGGAAGCGCTGCCATACTTTGTCATTGTCGCTGCGGGGAGCAGGCCCAATCGATTTCCATATCTTCAGCAGTTCATTCAGCTTGTCGGTTTGTTCCTGCCAGGCCTTGATGCTGTTCATTTCGGCAGAGACCACTTCCTCAGCCTGGTCACACAAGGCGTTTTTGGCGAGCAGATTCTTCTCAAATTCCTCCTGACGCTGCTCATAATGATCACGGCGGCGGTTGTTGATCAAGTCGGTCGTATGCTTGAAACGCTCCCAAACTTCATCCTTCTTGTCCATCGGAACCGGACCAATTTCTTTCCATTCCCTGTGATATTGCTGAAGCAGACGGAAAGAGCGATCGATTGAATTCTCCAACAGCAACTCATCCGCCTTTTCGCAAAGCGCAATCTTGCTTTCCAGGTTCTTCCTTAGGTCAAGGTCGCGTAATTCCTTATTGATCTTAACCTTATCAAAGAATTTCTCCACCAGAAAATGGTAGTTCTGCCAAAGGTTGTTGGTCTCAGTACGGGGCACCATTCCTATGCCTGACCACTTTTCCTGGAGCGCCTTGAACTCATCATAGGTCTTTTTGAGTGATTCCTCTGAATTGATCAGGTTCTTGAGTTCTTCCAGGATATGCTGTTTCGCTTCGAGATTTTGTTGACGGACCTTCTCCTGCTCACCGGCCCAGGCCGCTTTGCGCTCCTTATACAGGGTAAACAAGGCCTGGAATTTCAGCTCCAACTCATCCGGACTCTCATCATAGCTATCCTTTTCTCCACCCTCTGCGATGAAGGCTTCAAAGCGTTCGTTCTTCAATTCACGGGTTTTATTCAGGAAATTGACCCGTACCAGGGATACCTTGCGCTTCACCTTACTGATGTCGTCAGCCTGAAGCGCTTCTTCCAGGGCTTCCGCAAGCTGAGTGCGATCCAGGCTTTGGTACTTTTCTTCCGTTTCTTCCACCTCATCCACCTCTTCCTCTTCCTCTTCCTCTTCCTCTTCCTCTTCCTCCTCACCCTCACCTTCACCTTCACCCTCACTCTCACTCTCACTCTTCTCCGCGTCCATTGCTTCATCGGTGTTAAGCTCATTCTCCGTTGAAGCATCCGCCGGAACTTCTTCTGGAGTCACTTCCGCCGGGACTTCTTCTGGAGTCACTTCTGCCGGAACTTCTTCTGGAGTCACTTCTGCCGGAACTTCTTCGGGGCTCTCTTCCGCCGGGACTTCTTTGGGGCTCTCTTCTACCGGGACTTCTTCGGGGCTTTCTTCCGCCGGGACTTCTTCGGGGCTTTCTTCTGCCGGGACTTCTTTGGGGCTCTCTTCTACCGGGACTTCTTCGGGGCTTTCTTCCGCCGGGGCTTTCTCGTCCGGCACTCCCTCCGGAGTTCCCTCTAAGGGAGTTACTTCATCTTGTGCTTCTTTCGAAGAAACTTTCTCGGATGTTTCGTTTGAGGGGTGCTCATCTCCCAAATTTTCCTGGGGTGGAGTTTGCAGATTCATTTCATTTTTCCGGGTATCCGTCTGAGCGGGTTGGGCTTGATCCTTCTGTTCCATAATTGTGTAGTGGTCTTACTAATGAAAGTATGATGGTTCTGAAAAAAACAAGGTGATCGTGTGTGGTTTTGTATTGACTGCTCCCATTTTTTGAGGGATTGCAAAAATAAGACAATACCAATGAAGGGCAAAGGAATATTAGCGCATTGCTGAAGGGTTGAAGAGGATATAACCGATGTTCAAAATGAATGACCAGCTATCCTAATGCCGGTCGTAATGGTTTACACTGATACTGACCGGACCGATGGGAGAATGGAACACCAGGTTGCTGCTTACGATAGTGCTTCGTTGGGAGAAAGGCTTCCCATATTCGGCTTGATTTCCATCTGCATTCTTGATTTCCTGGGATGGTTGAAAAAGATAGGATTCCAGCCTGAAGTCAAAGTTGTTGGCCAGATGAAAGATGTGCTTCAATCCCAGTCCTGCGAAATTATGCGCCCGGTATGAAGGCATAAAGCGCGTCATACTTTCAGGGATGGGTTCAAATGCCGGGCTGCTTAACATTGTTGCCGTATAGTTTTGAAGAAAGCTGTATTTGGCAATGAGCAGGTCTCCGTATACCCCCAGGGTATAATCCTTTCCCAGGGGAAAATAATGCTCAAGTTGCATCCGGAATCGAAACCAGTCGTGTTCAATGCCCTGGGCTTCCGGGAGCCTTGATGTGGAGCCGGGGATATAGTCCTCTTTAGCAGGGGTGATCATTACACCTACGCTCAAAAAATGCCCGAGGCTGGCATATTGCTTACGATTCAGATTGCTCCGTTCGTAGAGCAGGCCGATCTGATTGAAACTGACGCTGCTCCGGTCAGCTGTATCCAGCCTGGTAAAGAAATTATTCTGGTAATAGTTGTCTTTTGTAAAACCGGTGGCCAGTCTGATTACCATCCGGTCTTTGTTTGTGATGGGCCATCCGAGATCGGCAAAGACATTGTTCTCATTTTTGATCAGATAAGAAGGGGTCTTGTCTTCAAAGAAATAGGTGGAGGTTTTAAAATAATCAAACTGATCGATTGAAAAGCCGGCCCGAATGTAGAATGGGATGCGGCCGGGATAATCGATGCGGGTTTTGACCAGGGCCGAGCTATAAAAGCGTCCTATGTAGCTGCTGGTGGCAACCGTGATGGCCTGCTTACCCAGATACTTGTATTTGAGTTCGAGGAAAGCCTCATTGGTAGGACTGCTGCTTATGCTTCCCCCAAAACTAACCGCAATATTGTTGGCCTTGCGCATAGCCAGGTTCAGCTTATATCGCCCGCTTTCATCGCTATATCGCAGCCTGGGATAGATGCCTGATATTTTATCGTCAGCGATCAACTTAAAGTATTCCTCCCTGAGTTCATCTATATTCAACACATTATTGTCCCGGCCTGAGAGACTGCGTCGTATGTATTGGCTTTGGTTGTCATTCAGACCCTGAATGATGATGGAGTCGATGCTTACTTCCGGTAATGAGGCAAGGTATTCTGCTCTTTCCTGTTCCACCTGCGATTTGGGTTTGCTGATGGTTAGAAAACTGCGGATGGCTGCAATTTCTCTCTGGGTGGCGGCATATCCGCTGTCGATGAACTCTTTAGCTTTGCTAAAATCGATGATATTCACCGGGCCCAGATTGGGTTCGATCAGCACGCCATTATCGCAGATGACGGAATACTCTGTATTGGTCATAAACACCGTCTGTACCTGGCTCAGGATATTGTCTTCGGTGGGGGGAGCATAATTGGATGCCACCTTGCTGCCAATGATCATATCCGGGAAGAAATCTTCATACATTACATCGGAGGGAAAGTTATTGTACATCCCGCCGTCAAGAAGGAGTTTACCGTCAATGCGGATGGGCTTAAAGTAAAAGGGGAAAGTCATTGAAGCCCTTACAGCTGCACTCAGGTCTCCTTTGCGCAGCACGACTTCCTTATTATTAGCAATATCCGAGGCAATGCAGCGGAAGGGAATGAAGAGGCTGTCGAAATCGTAATCTGCTCCGGCAGCAGCCGCCGCAAAAAACTCCATCAGCACAAAGTCAAGTTGTACGGGAGAAACCAGGCTATGAGGAAGTCGGGCCGTAAGAATACTGTCGGCCTGAAATCGAAGGGTGATCCAGGATGCGTCGGGTTCAGCTTGTTTGAAATAGAAGAAATACTCGTCTTCAATTTCTCCCTTCACCCAGGTAGTAAAACGATCCGAAGTGATGATCTCTTCCAGTTGCTCAGGAGAGTAACCTGAGGCGTACATTCCGCCTATGATGGCACCGATGGATGTTCCCGTAATATAATCAATGGGAATGCCTTCCTCTTCCAGGGCTTTCAGCACACCAATATGGGCCGCCCCTTTCGCCCCACCCCCACTGAGTACCAATCCGACTTTCTGCGCCTCCACCCTGAAGGGGAGTGCAAGGACGAGTAGAATAATGAAGGTATGGAGACTGATGTATTTCAGCATTATTGTAATGACTTGCAGAAACACAAAGCTCTGAAAAAAAGAGCCATTCAGGAAGAGGGCTACACTATATTTTTGATAAAGCCTGATCCAGGTCCTGAATAATATCCTCCACATCTTCTATCCCTACTGCGAAACGGACCAGCCCGTCAGTAATATCGGCTTCCAGCCTGTGCTCGCGAGAGATTTTGGAGTGGGTCATCGAGGCCGGATGCTGGATCAGACTTTCAACTCCGCCCAGGGATACAGCCAGCAAGGCCAGGTGCACATTGTCCATCAATACCTTACCCGCACTCAATCCACCTTTCAATTCAAAACTGATCATTGCACCTGGGCCGTGCATTTGCCTTTTCGCCAATTCAAACTGCGGATGCGATGGCAAACCCGGATATTTCACCCATTCCACTTTTGAATGTTGTTCAAGAAACTCAGCCACCTTGATCGCATTGGCCTGGGCACGTTCTATTCTTACCCCGAGGGTCTTGATGCCGCGCAGTACCATATAGGCCTGATGGGGGTCCATATTAGAGCCCATATTGACCATCACATTGCGGATGCGCTTATAGTCTTCTTCTTTCTTTGCGACCACCATTCCGGCCACAATGTCTGCGTGCCCGTTCAGAAACTTGGTCATAGAGTGCAGGCTGATGTCGGCGCCCAGATCAAGCGGGCGCTGGAGTACGGGACTGCAAAAAGTATTGTCTACGCATAGCGGAATATTGTGTTCGCGGGCAATGGCAGCAAGGGCAGCGATGTCGGTGATGCCCATTGTGGGATTGGCCGGTGTTTCGGTATAGATCAAACGGGTGTTGGGCTGGATGGCCTTCCTGACGTTCTCCGGATTTGTGGTATCCACGTATGTATAACTCACCCCAAATTTGCTGAAGATGGTTTCCATTACTCCTCTGGCCGGGCCATACAGGGCATTGTGGCTTACAATATGGAGCCCAGCTCCCAGATAGGCGTGATAAACGGCAGTGATGGCAGCCATTCCGGAGGCAGTGGCAATCCCGCCAAAACCATTCTCAAGGGCTGCAACGGCTTCTTCCAGGGCTTGTATGGTAGGATTCGCAATGCGGGTGTAAATATATCCGTCTTCCTCTCCGGAGAAACAGGCTGCACCGTGATCGGCATTTCTGAAGCGAAAAGTGGAGGTCTGATAAATGGGAACGGTTGCGCTGCCCAAACAATCTTCCATTTCTCCTGCGTGAATAAGCTTTGAATTGAATTTCAGATTCTTATGATCCATTCTGTATTGGTTTTGGAGTTAGTATCGGGGGCAAAGGTAGCTTTTATATTCGACTTCTCACGATATGAAAAAGGCGCGAAGTTTCCTCCGCGCCAAACAACCTAGTCTAACCTAATCTTGAAGCGTATTACGCAGGTTGTTCTTGTTTTTTGCCCAGCAGCACCTCTTCAATGGCATTTTTCAGTGCATCCTTGGGAAGGGCGCCCATTGCCATCTGAGGCTGCTCATTCTTCGGACAGAACAGCAGGCTGGGAATGCTCCTGATGCCAAAAGCGGCGGCCAGCTCCTGTTCCTTCTCTGTGTCGATTTTATAAATGTTGATCTTCCCGGCATACTCCTTTGAGAGTTCCTCCAGGATGGGAGCTACCATTTTGCAGGGCCCGCACCAATCAGCATAAAAGTCGATCAGGCAGGGAAGATCCCCCTCGAATTTCCAGTCTTTGTTCTTTTCGTAATTGAAAACTTTCTGCAGAAAGTCTTCCTTAGTCAGCATTTGTGTCATCTTATGGTTTTTTGATGATGAATAATCGGTGAATTATTGGGCTGAAGGCTTTTCCGCCAACAGGAACTCTTTGATCACTTGTTCATAGGTTTCCTTGGGAAGCGCACCCTGGGTCATCTGCGGCTGGCCTTCGGCCGGACAGAAAAGAACAGAGGGTATGCTGCGGATCCCAAACACCTGTGATAATTCGCGCTCCACCTGGGTGTCTACTTTATAAATATCAACCTGTCCGGCGTATTTTTCAGCCAGTTCATCCATAATCGGAGCCACCAGTTTGCACGGCTTGCACCAGTCAGCATAGAAATCGATAATGCAGGGCCGGCTGCCTTCGTATACCCAGGTAGTTGGGTTCTTTTCATAATTGAATACCTTCTCCTTGAAAGAAGCAGCATTCAACATCACCGGCTTGGTATTGACTTCAGTAGCTTTTGCGCTTTCTTTCAGCGGGACGGTAGCTTCGCTTTCCTGAATCATTTCCGGACCTTCATCCGGCAGGGATGTGACGGCCGCCTCCTGCTCTTCTTCTGTTTCCGGGGCAACAGCAGTACTGAGGTTTTTGTTTTCTCCGCTCTCAGTGGCGTTGGAACTGCAGGCACTCAGCAGGAATGAGGCAAGGGCCAGGATCAAAAAGGATCTTTTCATAATGATTTTGCTGTTTCTGTTTTCGCTGCAAATATATAAATTATTCAATAATAAATCGCTTAAGTATCACTAATTGTTTAATTTTGTCGCAAGATTTTTTGAAATGACTGAGAATGAATACGATTTGAGTGCGAACCGAATGGAAGGAATGTTCCGCTCGATGGATATCCTTGATTTTGACACGCATTACAGCACACACGAGGCCTGTCTTCGCTTTCTGGCTGAATCCAAGTGGCGGGATGGCTTTGTCTGCCGTCATTGCGGACACACGAATTATTGTGAAGGGAAAACACCCTATTCTCGGCGCTGCACCCGTTGCAAGCGAGAGGAGTCGGCCACGGCACATACGATCTTTCATCGCTGCCGCATACACCTGCCTGATGCTTTCCGCATCACGTATCTCGTATGCGGGGATGCCGAAATATCCACCTATGAATTATCGCGTCGTCTGAATTTGCGTCAGATGACCTGCTGGAAATTCAAGAAGAAGATCAGCGAGTGTCTTGAAAAGCGGGCAGACCTGATCGCTCCGGAGCTTGCGGCAGTATTTAAAGAATGACAAGCTTGCGGTAAGTACTGCTTTTCCCGTTGGTAATGCTCAGGAGGTACATACCCGAGGGTATCCCTTCCAATGAAAGGCTTCCCTGCTTTTCCTGATGGAGCCACTGACGTAGTATTTTACCCTGCAGGTCGGACAGGCTCATCTGAACAGGTGCCTTCTCAACCG
Organism: uncultured Lentimicrobiaceae bacterium; assembly: GCA_964590645.1. Classification (GTDB taxonomy): domain Bacteria; phylum Bacteroidota; class Bacteroidia; order Bacteroidales; family JAGNHN01; genus JAGNHN01. Next base: position 12,006 of record CAZPYJ010000022.1, on the reverse strand, counting down.
ACTCTATCTCCCACATCACGGCCTTGCGGGCGGGGTTGGGAAACACCTGCAATCTCAGTTCATTCAGCGCCATAATTCCGGCAGCACTGCCGCTGTAGTTTGCCTCCCATCCATCCATTCGTATATCCGTATCGGTACTGAACTCCAAATACATTGCACCGGAAGGCGCCGTAAGAACAGGTGGCAACTGTGCCCCACTGAAACTCCCCAGCAAAGCCTGAGATCCCCAGTCATATACTTTCAGCACATCCTTACCGGCCTGTGTATTGAAGCGGGTGAAGTTCAGGCTCAGGCTCACAGCACCGGGCGGTTCAATCAGCCAGCGGCAGAGGGTACTGTTGTTGTAGTGCTTGTCACCGCTACCATCTCCGATACTACCCGAGGGTGCGGTGATATTTTGCAGGCCAGCGCAATACTGCGGGTTTACACTTTCATACATCAGGAAAAATCCCTTTGCGTTCTGGCTGCTGTCGCTGACAAATTGAATGAAAGCCTCATTGCCTGTTGTCTGCAGAAGAGGAGGCGGATTGCTTCCCGTGAAAACGCCGAGCAGGTTGGCTGTGCTGTCAGCTCCATCATAGATTCGCAATTGGTCTGTTCCGCTTTCCGTATCCAGTCGACGGATTTGAAGTCGAATGGCTTCTACTGAATCCCAGGCTTCGGTTTGAGGCCGGATCAACCAGCTGCAGCGGCTAAGAGCGAGGTAATCACGGGTGGGGCCGCTTCCGTCATCAATGCTTCCGTTGCGTGCGTTGAGTTCCTTCTGTCCGCTACAATAGGCAGGATAGCTGTATTGACTGGTGTCGGGATATGCATTGATGATCAGCTCCTGGCTAAAGGTAAACTGAGCACCGCCCGGGGTGAGGTTGTTGGTATAGAAATAGCCATCCTGGCTACCGCCCCAGCCCCAGTTGAAGTGATAGTGCAAACCCTGGGATGTCATTTCATAGCCATCGGCAATAAAAGCGTGACCGCTGGAAGAACCCGGAGCGGCCCATCCGGCATAATACATCGGTATGCTGCGGTCAAGATGGTTGAGCAAAAGGGAATCCCAGTCCATTGTGGTACTGTCCCGGTAAACATATTGGGTTTCCGGGGAAAAGTTGAAATGGGTTGCCAGGGAATAGGCCGCTTTATGGTTGTACATTCCCGAACTGGCCGGGCCATAGAGCATATCTACAGAAACGCCGAAGTGATAGGAGATTTCGGCGATCTCCTCATTATAGACGGTGGTGTAATCCGTCATTTTATCATATTCATACACCGCATTAGCAAAATCAACGGTGAGCGTATCGTAGAGCGGGTGATAATAGGTATAGCTCCCACTGCCACTTTCCGGGTATCGGAAATAGTACATCAGCTGGGCGCAGGCTGTGGCAACGCAGCCCACCACTGCGTTTCCGGCCACACCATTCGGATCTTCCGGACAAAGTTGATTGTAGGGATACCCCTGATCCCAGGTGCTGGTCAGCAAGGGAAGAACAGACCTGAACTTTGTTTTGTCGGGGCTTTTTTGCTGAAGATAATGCGCCCAGGCTGGGTGAGCAAGTCCGGCTTTGCCTTCCAGGCGCGCCTTCCTGGCCAGCTCAATTTCGAAAAAATACTGGCTCAGCCATAATTGAAGACCTGGATGCTCCGGAGAAGGCTCCCAGTATCCTTCATAGCCATAGGCCAGGATTGGATAGGCGCTTTCCTCTGCCGCTACCATTACCCAGGCGCCCGGACTGAAGTTGAATACCCAGGCCAGGGCCGATTTACTGCCCGCCGGCAGCGGGATGACTTCGTTAAGATGGTATGCAAGGGCATCTCCTCTGAGTTCATTCCTTTCGTTCAGGAAGTGTTTTGCCAGGCTTTCGGCTTGCGACCGTGTTGCCTGGGACTGAAGGAAAGTAAGACAAAGCAGGCCAGCAAGCAGGCTAAGGATGTGTTTCATCTCTCGGGAATATTATGAATCAGCTTATTTCAACCACTCGTCCAGCCATTTGAAAAATTCACGCTGCCACAATACCGCGTTCTGCGGTTTCAGTACAAAGTGAGTTTCGTCTGGAAAGAACAGCAGCCGGCTGGGAATACCCCGGAGCTGGGCACTATTGAATGCCTGAAGGCTCTGGGCATAGGGGATGCGGTAATCTTTGGCTCCGGTAATAATCATTATCGGGGTATCCCATTGATCTACATAAAGATGGGGTGAAAAATCGTAGCTCTTCGGGCGTGGATTCTCCCAGTATGGGCCTTCCAGATCTTTATTGACGAAGAAATACTCTTCCGTGGAGGCGTATTGGGCTTCCAGGTTGAACATTCCGCAGTGCGAGATAAAGGCTTTAAATCTTTTCTGATGGTGCCCTGCCAGGTAGAAGACGCTGAATCCCCCATAAGAAGCGCCAATCGCTCCCAGGCTGTTTTCATCCACAAAGGGCTCAGCAGCCAGGGCATCGATGGCGCTCAGGTAATCCCGGATATTCTGTCCGCCGTAATCCCCACTGATCTGATCATTCCATTCCTGTCCGAAGGTGGGCAAGCCCCGGCGGTTCGGGGCAACCACAATATACCCGTGTGCCGCCATCATCTGGAAATTCCAGCGATAGCTAAAAAACTGACTTACTGCACTTTGCGGACCACCCTGGCAATAGAGCAGGGCTGGATACTTCTTGCCGGGATCAAAATCAGGAGGATAGATTACCCAGGTCAGCATTTCTTTGTCATCGCTTGTTTTGACCCAGCGCTTCTCCACCTTACCCAGTTTAATGCGACTGAAGACATCTTCGTTCACTTTGGTAAGCTGGGTTTCTTCGCCCGTTTTAGGATCGATCAGAAATAATTCAGTAGGCATCGACATCGACATTTTGCTTCCGGCCAGCATCTCCCCGGCCAGATGCACCGTCTGATAATTATGGTCCCCGTATGTGATCTGTCTTATCAGGCGATTTTGGACATCCAGTGAATAGAGCTGATACGTTGCTTTGGTCCCGCTCACGAAATAGAGTTGCATACCATCTGCACTCCATACAAAATGGTTGGAGCTCTGGTCGAAACCCTGGCTGTAATCTGTGGCTTGTTCGGTGGCAAAGTCGTAGATAATAATTCTTTCTTTGTCAGCTTCAAATCCGGGCTCTTCCATCGAACGCCAGGCCAGTTTCTCTCCATTAGGCGAAAAAACCGGATCCCAGTCATAGCCATCAAAGCCCTGGCCGCTCAGGGTTGTGGTTTGGTGGCTTTCGAGGTCGTATAAGTAAATTTCTGAATTGGTGCTGAGCGTATAAGCCTTACCACCAAGTTTTTTACAAGTGTAAGCTATCTTTTTCCCATCCGGACTCCAACTGATTTGCTCCATTCCACCCCAGGGCATCATCGGGCTGTCGAAGCGCTCATCCTGCATTATATCCGTACCTGCCAGCACTTCATCTCCATTGGAATAGGGAGCAAAAAAAATGTGGCTGTAGGCATAATCGTGCCATTGATCCCAATGGCGGTACATCATATCATCCGCAATAAACACATTGGATCCGGGTAGATCAGGATGAATTTCTTGCGGTGTGGGATCGAGTTTAACATCCTGGATATAAAGAATATGCTTCATATCCGGGGAGAAGGCGAAGCCGTTGATTCCTCCTTCAATCTTACTGACCTGCCGGGGTTTTCTCCCATCCGGATCGGATTCCCAAATTTGGAAAGTCCCGCTCTCGCTGCTCAGATAAGCAATACCACTGCCATCCGGTTTCCAGAGTGCATTTATCTCAGAGTAAGGGGTTTCAGTAAGCTGAATCACTTCACCATCATCCAAATTAACCTTAAAGAGATCCCGTTGTCCCTTGTTGTCCTCCAGGACGTAACGGGTGATGCCAAAGAGGATTTCTTTTCCATCGGGTGAAACCCGGGGGTCGCTGATCCGGCCTAAGCGCCACATTAACTCGGGGTTAAAAACGCCGTCCCGGGCCAGTTCATCCAGGCTGGGGATGCTTTGGCTCGTACTTCGGACACCTTCTTTAGCACCCTGATCACAGGATACCAGAATGATAAGGAAAGAAGCTAAGAGAAAAATGGAAATCTGTTTCATTGTAAAGGGTTTTTGGTTTGGCTGCAATCTCATTTACGAAAATACACATTCTACGCTATCCTGCGTCTGTTTCCGATCAAATGCCGGGCAGATCATCGGCATTCCCATAATGGGAACAACTGTGCCCATCCCATCCCATTTTGAAAAAACAGCATACAGGGACACGCATTCCAATTGTATGATAATGAGAACATAATTAATGATCGTATGATTTTTGATATGGGCGGGCAACTCGTTAGATGATGCGTTATATTCACTCAATACTTGGATTACTTTTCTGCACTGTCCTTTTCAGCCAGTCTGCCGGATATTTCGATCCAACTTTTGCTGTTGATGGTAAGGTAGTGCGTGACCTGTATGGTTATACAGATGGCATCAACGACCTTGAAGTCCTGCCTGATGGCAAAATTCTGACAGCCGGCTTTGGATTTGATGGCAACCTGAATCAACTTTCCTTTTCCCGGTACTACAGCAATGGCACCCTGGATGCTTCCTATAGTGCCTCTGGTATTGAATCTTTGCTTCCCAGCGGATGGGATGCCGTTGCGGAAGATATTTATTTGTGTCTGGATGGTTATATCCTGCTCAGTGGGTATATCAGCGATGGTGCCAGCGGGCATACCTGGCTGGTCCGTCTGAACGCACAGGGTATGGTTGATGGCAGTTTTGGGAACAATGGTGTGGTTTTTCTGGGTGAGCCAGGCTGCACCTACAGCCAGAGTCGCATTTCCTGTCTGCCTACCGGCGATATTATTGTAGCGGCTACGGCTGATAATGGCAGTGAACAGGGAATCAGTCTGTGGAGCCTGTTGCCGGATGGCAACAGCAACCGGCTGTTTGGCAGCGATGGAATTCAAAGTCAATGGATCAGCGGCAATACCTTAAGCCTGGCCAATATACATTACGTCTCCTCCAACCTGGTGCTTGTTAGTGGTACCCGGCAGACACTGAACGGAATCAGCGGTTTTGTTGTAAGCTACAATGCAAACGGAAATCTGAATACGGGTTTCGGACAAAATGGATGGTTCACTTATTCCGGAAGCAGCAACGCCTGGTTTGAAGACAGTCATTATCAGAATGGCACACTGCTGATCGCCGGTTCCGTCAGTACGGGTACTAACCGTGAGGTATTGGTGGTGAAAATGGATGCGGACGGACAACTCAACCCGTCCTTTGGAATGGGTGGAATGGTCAGCATTGCCGCCGGAGCGGGATACGCATCCGCAATGACTCTGCAAACTGCCGGGGACGGCAAGATCCTCCTGGGTGGCATAGCCTTCAATGGGCTCAACAATGAGTTGATGGTCATAGTATTGGAATCCGATGGGCAGGTGGATTATTCCTTCGGAAACAATGGTCTCAGCCTGATCTCACTCTTTAACGAACAGCACAACCTGCGCAGCCTTATCCTCCGTCCTGATGGACGTATTCTCCTGGGAGGCAATGTTTTCAACGGAAACAATTTCGATATGCTCCTGCTTAGTTTGATGGGTCCCAGCCTGGCCACCGGCCTCGATGCTTATTCAATGGGATCCGGATTGCAAATGCAGGTTCTGCCCGGTATGCTTCATTTGGCGCTGAATGCTTCCGGTGCGCTTATGCTTACCGATGTGAGCGGCAGGGTGATATTTTACGGTAATGTAAATGCAGGTTCTCTGCAGATTCAGGTGCCTTCGACAGGCATCTATATGCTCGAATTCAACAATGGGACAACAAGAAATTCTGCCAAGATTATGATTCCGTAATCTGGCTGATGTGCAACGTGGTAATACAGAGAAAGACCCTAGTCAGTGGGGTCTTTCTTGCTTTAATAAAGGTATCCGGCCTTGGCTTTGAAAATTGATCCCGGCTCCGCCACACTTGCAGGGCTGTTTCTGCCGGATACCCTGCTCAAGGTTTGTCCTTATTGGACAAATTTACCACTGAGGCACTAAAACACTCAGAGCACTTAGCATATCTGACTTCTAACTTAGTGCTCCTTAGTGCCCTCAGTGACTTGGTGGCTTTTCTTTCCATAATCCCTGATCACAAGCCACATAAAAATTGATCAGCGAAAAAATTATCAATTAGCCCAGATTATCCGGGATGGTTCTCCCAATTTCAATCTGTGTTAATCTGTGCTATCTGTGGTAAGAATGGCTAAGGCGCCAAAGTGGCCTTCAGGGTGGATCTGCGAAATCTGCGCAAAGACTATTTGAAGCGAGACGCCCAGGCAAATACCTCCGAAGCAAAAAAAAACGGGCCGCATCCCTGATGCAGCCCGTTCAGCAATCTCTTAGCGGCTCTTGTCCGGCCCCTCGGGAATGGGCGGCAATGCCTTATAATCTTTCAGCTCTTCCAGGATCACCTCAATGGCTTTCTCCAGTTGGGCATCTTTTCCCAGGTACTCCTGGTGAGGATCATTATCCACCACGATGTCCGGATCCACGCCATAACCTTCGATGATCCATTCGCTGGCATCGGCAGAATAAGAGGCGAATTCCGGTTTGCGCATATCTGCCCCATCTACAAAAGGCAGGCTTCCCCGGATACCGACCACGCCGCCCCAGGTGCGGGTTCCGATCACCTTACCCAGACCGTGGCGCTTGAAGGAATAAGGGAAGAGGTCGCCATCGGATGCACTGTACTGATTGATCAGCAGTACTTTAGGCCCGAGCATCATCTGGCGCGGTGTCTGACTTGGCTCAGTCACATTGCGGGCCATATTGGCACGGGTAATCTCCCTTCGCAGCCGCTCGATGATCATTGGGGAAACGTTGCCGCCCCCATTGCCACGGTCATCAATGATGAGGGCTTTTTTGGTGAGTTGCGGATAGAAATGCTTCACAAACTCATTCAGGCCGCCCGGGCCCATATCCGGAATATGGATATAGCCCACTTCTCCATTGGTGGCTTCATTCACCTTTCGGATGTTCTCCTGCACCCAATTGTAGTAATACAGCTTGGATTCATCTGCAATCGGGATTACCAGGACATTCTTCCCTCCGACCTTGGCTTCCTTGTTCAGGGTCAGCTCTACCTGATTACCTGCCGTACCGATCAGGACAGCATAGATATCCTCCATTTCATTGGTGGGTTTGCCATTGACTGCCGTGATAAAATCGCCTTCTGCTGCATCCACGCCAAGCTCTGTCAGCGGCGAACGCATCCCTTTATCCCAGTTTTGCCCCTGCAGAATTTTGTCGATGCGGTAATAACCGCTGTTATGACGGCTGAGTTTGGCGCCCAGCAGGCCGGTCTGGATACGCTGAGGCTCAGGACGATCTCCGCCATTCACGTATGCGTGGCCCACATTGAGCTCGCCAATCAGCTCACCAATCAGGTAGTTCAGATCGTTTCGGTGATTGACATAAGGAAGCAGGGCTGCATACTTCTCTTTCATCGCCGGCCAGTCCACCCCGTGCATATTGGGAACATAGAAGAAATCGCGCATCTGTCGCCAGCTCTCATCATAGATCTGTGCCCATTCCTCCCGATTATCCACCCAGACCTTCATTCCGCTCAGGTCAAGGAACTTTTCCACTTTCAGTGATCCTGAGGGTAGATCCACGATGGCATACTTTCCGTTACCTGCGCCCACCATCATTTTCTTTCCATCGGCGGAAATCTCATAACCGCGATATGCGCCCACCTCGGTTTCTTTCTTCTTTTTCAGGTCAAAGAATTTCAAGGATGCTTTTCTGTCCTTGGCCGACATCTCTACATAATAGAGTTTATCTCCTACTGATGTAAGGGAGCGGAAATTGCTGTTGCTTACCGGCAGGGAAAGGATGCGGTCGCCAATGCCATCCGTATCCACCACAATGTCTTTGACTGCTTTCTCCTCTTTATTCTCTTCCTTCTTGTCATCTCCTTCCTTCTTGGCTTCTGCTTTCACGGCCACCTCATCATTCTCCGGGGCAAAAGGAGAGGGTGTTGCTTTTGCCAGTGTCACCATATAAATACGAGACATATCGGCATAGGCGTGGTTCCATTCAGTGGAGGAGTAGATGGGGTTAAAATCTCTTTCAGAAGTAAAGAAGAGGTATTTCCCATCCTGACTGAAGACCGGACCGGAGGAGGAGTACCATCCATCGGTCACGGCTGTTTTCTCATTGGTCAGGGTATTGAAAAGGAAAACCATTCCCATCCCATTGCGCTGTGCTTCACTGAAGGTGATCCATTTGCTGTCGGGCGACCACTCGAACTGGTTGTATTCCCATACCCCGTTCCGGCTGACGAGGCTGACTTTTTTGCTTTCTATATCGACAAACTGCAAACGCATTTTTTTATCCGACCAGAGAATTTTTTTGCTGTCGGGCGACCAGCGCAGGCGATATTTATAGGTATCGGCTCCATTGGTGAGCTGAACCGGGGGTTCTGATCCATCGCCACGAATGATGTAAATTTCATATTCTCCACTCATATCTGAGATAAAGGCAATGTATTTCCCATCGGGTGACCAAAGCGGATTTCGGTCGTGGGCACCGGAAGAAGCGGTCAGGTTGCGGGTGATGCCGTTTTCTGCCGGCACCGTCCAGATGTCTCCCCTTGCTGAGAAGAGGGCACGTTTGCCATCGGGTGAGATTTCATAACTGAAGATTTGCTTGCTGGCGTCCTTGAGCTCATTGCGGCCATTGCGCAAGTCATCGGCAATCTCCACATTTACCTTTCGCGATTGCTGGGTTTTGAGATCCAGGTAATAAATGTAGCCGCCATTTTCATATACAATGGCATCTTTTCCCAGGGAGGGGAATTTCACGTCATAGTCTGAATAATTGGTCACCTTGCGGGTTTCGCCGCTGAGCGTATTGTATGCGAAGATGTTCATAATGCGGTCGCGGTCAGAGATATAATATATCTCATCTCCCCACCACATTGGCATAATATCCTGATGTACGTTGTCGGTAATTTTGGTGATTTCCCCTGTGGAAGGATCGAATATGCGGATATCATCAGCCATACCACCTTCATAGTATTTCCAGGTACGGAATTCACGGAATACGCGGTTGAAAGCCAGTTTCTTTCCATCGGGCGACCAGGAGCAGAAACCGCCACTGGAGAGGGGTACTTCTTCCGACAGGCCTCCATCCGGGCTAACACTATAGAGATGACCCACAAAGGAATTGAAAGTTTGCTTGCGGGAACGGTAGTAGATCTTGCTGCCATCTGGATGCCAGGCCATTACAATATTGTTGGGGCCCATACGATCTGCAATATCATCCCTTCCGAGGGTAGCTGTATAGGTCAGGCGCTTGGGCACACCCCCTGTTGCGGGCATCAGATAGACTTCGGTATTGCCATCATATTGCCCAGTGAAAGCAATTTGCTTTCCGTCCGGGGAGAAACGGGCGAACATTTCATAGCCCGGATCGGCAGTGATTTTCCTGGCCAGTCCACCGTTTACATCCACGGTGTAGAGATCACCGGCGTAGGTAAATACGATCTGTTGCCCATTGGTGGCCGGAAAACGCATCAGGCGCATCTCCTGCCTGGCAGTCACTCCCAACGACATCAGCGCAGAAAGGAGCAAGATTAAAGAGAACTTCTTCATCATACTTCAGTGGTATTTGGGTTAAAACAAAGCATTGCAAACAATGCGGCGAGCTAATCCTTGTGACATCCCAGCCTCGTGCCAGGCGCGGTTAAATCCTGATTCCCTGAACATAAGCCCTACTCCTAAGGAATACACTTGTTTAAAAAAGAGACAAGAGGTGTTCATTTTCGATCAAAAAATAACCCCCATCGGGGCGGCTTGTTCAATTATCTTTGCGCTTGCAAATTACTAAATGTGCCAGATATGTTTGCCGAATTTGCCGATTCCTCTCTTTTTACCTGGGTTATCCTGCCCTTGCTGATCTTTCTCTCACGCATTGCCGACCAAAGCATCGGCACGCTGCGCCTGATCTTTCTTTCAAAAGGCTATCGTTTCCTGGCCCCGCTGCTGGGCTTTTTCGAGGTCATCATCTGGTTGCTGGCCGTAGGACAGATTATGCAGCACCTTGACAATGTATTGTGCTATATAGCTTACGGAGCGGGCTTTGCGATGGGGAATTACATTGGAATCAGACTGGATGAGAAGCTTTCCATCGGAACTGTGCTTATCCGGATTATCCCGCAAAAGGACACTACTCGTCTGATAGACAGCTTTAAAGAGAGACAAATCGGCTACACCTATATGGATGCGAAAGGCAGTCGGGGTGAGGTGAATGTGATTATGACCATCATCAAACGCAAGGATGTGCCTGAGGTGGTAGGCTTAATCAAAGAGTGTAATCCGAATGCCTTTTACACGATTGAAGAAGTGAAGTCGATTCACGAAGGTGTTTTCAGGCCATCGCGCCGCTGGTCTGTCTTCGAAGCCCTGCCCTTCCGCCTGCGGAAAATAAAATAAACCAGCCAATAATGAACAGCGGTTCATTACTTTTGTAAAAAAGAAAGCGTTTTGAGTCCACGCCCCAAAAGGTACAGAAAGGTTGACAGTCCTCCGCCCGTCAAAGGGTTTCGCCCGATGGGCAGCCGTCATTGCCTGGGGGCCGAATTGCTTTTACACTTTGAAGAGTTTGAAGCCCTGAAATTGTCGGACTACGAACGCCTGACCCACGAGCAGGCGGCGGCAAAGATGGATGTATCCCGACCTACCTTCACACGCATATACGAATCTGCCCGGCGCAAGGTAGCAACGGCTTTTGTGGAGAACCGCCCGCTGATGGTGGAAGGTGGCCAGGTCCAGTTTCGTGACGACTGGTACCGCTGTCCGGAATGCCGCAACACCTTTGCGCCTGTGGATAAGCAGAAGGAAGCGCTCAGACATTGTCCACTCTGTGAGCATCCGGGTCCACAACGAATGTCCCCCGAATTATAAAATCCCTGAAAAAATGCGGATTGCCCTGAGTTGTACCAAGAATGACATCAATGCCCGCTTCGACCGGCGCTTCGGACGTTGCCCCTGGTTCCTGGTGTGGGATACCTTGTTATTAAAAGGGCAATTTGTACGCAATCATCCTGCCGACAAAGAAGACGATGCGGGTGTGAATGCCGCCGCCCTTTTGGCAAGCCACAAGGTGCAGCGGGTCTTTGCTTCGGATTATGGAAAACTGGCGGCAGCGGCCCTCCGCAAACAAGGGATTGAGATGTTTCTCCTTCGTGATGAAGGTGTTGGCCTGCTTGACATTTTGAAGCTCAGGAAGAAAGACTTCAGTCTGGAGACGGACGTGGTGTAAGCATAAGCAGTGAACCCCAGGTCAATGGAAACCAGACATATCCGAAAAGATTCTCCCCATCCGCGTGTGGACCTTTGTCTTCCGGTACTTTACTTCCCTCCTGTCTCCTGGTTCGTGGCAGCCCGCCAGGCAGCTGGTATCACCCTGGGCCTTCCGGAGCCTTACCGCAAACAAACCTACCGAAACCGTTGTGCAATTTTAACGGCCAATGGAAAGATGACACTGACAGTTCCCGTGCATAAAAGCACGCTCAGGACAGCTTTTACAGAAGTGCGTATTGATCATAGCAAACCCTGGGGACGTCTGCACTGGCGGGCGCTTACATCGGCCTATAATCGCTCCCCTTTCTTTTTGTATTACCAGGATGCGCTGCATCCCTTCTTTCACGAATCGACGGAGATATCATTATACCAGTACAACCTGAAGTTGATCAACACACTATTCGAACTGCTTGCTTGGGGAGATGGGAGCGCGAAATGCAGGCTGGCAGGGCAGGACAAAAGTTGCGATGAAACGGCTGCGGTCTATCTCCCTTCCAAAGACGGGAACGGCTTGATTGCGCCGGATTTGCTTGAGCCTTACACCCAGGTTTTCCTGCAGGATAAAGGCTTTCTTCCGGACTTGAGCATCCTCGATCTTCTCTTCAACCTGGGGCCTGAGAGTTTGGCTTACCTGGAGAGGCAGTGGGCAGTGATCAGTGATCAGTGATCAGTGGTCAGTGTTCAGTGGGCAGTTGAAGTGAGACTGTGG
>CAZPYJ010000021.1:0-74931 GCA_964590645.1 uncultured Lentimicrobiaceae bacterium | reverse complement strand
AACAATTCTTTCTCTTTCTTAACTCTGGGTTGTTGATGGGGCTAATCTAAAGGGCCTTTACGTTAATCTTGGCGCCTCTGCCTTAAAACTTCGAAAAACTATTCTTGCCGGATACTTTACTAAGTGGTTTTTCTTACCATCACCATAAAACACCAGCCACGTAAAAAATTGATCAGCGAAAGAATCATCAACCACCCCAGATTATCCGAGACAATTCTCCAAATCTTAATCTGTGTTAATCTATGTTATCTGTAGTAATAATGGCTGAGGCGCTCACCTGGCCTAATGCGCTGATCTGCAAAATTTGCGGGAGAAAATATGAAGCGAGGAAAGCGTGGAAGGCGGACAAGCAAGGGAAGCGAATCTGGAAAGCCCCGAAGGGGATACCCTTTTAAGTCATAAGTAAAAAGTCATAAGTAAAAAGTCATAAGGCATAAGTAAGGGGGGGAAGAAGCCTCTTCACGTCATTGGCGTATTCCTTTCGTGGGTGCGATGCACCCCGGGTTTGTCCATATCCCTACATCTTTTTGAACCAGAGATACCAATTCAGACTGTACACCCTGTCGCCAGCCTTCCGCCCCATCTGCTCTGCTTCTTTCTCCGAGCCGGGGCTGGGCAACAAGACATCGTCGCCCTCCTGCCAGTTTGCCGGGGTCAGATAGTCCTTTTTATCTACCAATTGCAAGGCTTTCAGAGACCTTATCATCTCACTGAAATTCATCCTGCATCAGGGCCAGTTCAAATATCTCTGAGGTGCAGACCGCGGTAAAATCAGCGGGATGACTGAAGATGATTTTCCATTTGCCAAAATAGTCATCAGGAAATTGGATCACTCCTTTGGTTGACTGGGCCGTAAAAGCCGGAGCAACATCTCCGATCATCGGAACGGGATTTCGATCCTGGGCGTTGAGGGCAAAGCTCGGTAAACAAAGAAAAGGAAGCAGCAGATAGGGATAAAAATGTCTCATTGGATGCGCTTAATCTAGATGTGAACAGGGAAATTACACCCAATCACAGATCTGCAATTCTTTTTAACTTATTGTTAACAAATAACTTGTGTCAGAAAAGTCAAGCTTTGCATCACCAATGATCCCCAATCCGGCTGGAACAGATTTTATCTTGACTGAACCAACGGTCGTAAACCAGCATCAGAAGGATCAGGAATGCGATGGCAGCAAAGCCGGCCAGGCCGGTGAGCCCTACCAGCAAATCATTGCCGCCGCTCAGCATCATTATCGCAATACCCACTGTGGCATTGAGGCTGCCGTGCATTATGGCTGCCGCGATGACTGAGCGGGCCTTGATGCTTACGTAGATGAAGAGCGGACTCAGGAGGATACAGAAAAGAGTCATCATAAGTACACCCCATTCAGGATGGGTCGGATAGTTGTGTCCCATCAGGATGAGGGGGGCGTGCCAGATGCCCCAGATGAAACCGATCAGCAGCGATGCCTTCAAAAATGAGAACGGGCGGAACTGGTTCAGCAGGAAAGCCCGCCACCCCACTTCTTCCCCAAAACCGGCCACGGCATTAATGGTGATCCCTGCCAAAAGTCCCTGCCCAAGGGTGATCCATAATGGATGCATAGGCAGGGTTTCGATGGATTCCCTCATTTTCTCAATCTCATCAGGGCTCATCATCCCACTGAAACGTTCAAACATCCCACTCATTTCCGCATCAAAAGTAACTCCCGGTACAAGGAGGGCGCTGCCCATTGCCAGGAAGCTCAGGATTGGCATCGACAGCCAGGCTACAAAAAACCAGCGATTGATGCGGAAGCTCATTCGAAAAAGACTTGAAACGGTTTGTTTGTGTATCCCTTTCTCCACTACCAGCGCTGAGATCAGCGGAATGAACATATAGGTACTGGCCAGGACGATCCCCCAGGTGCTGCCGTATTCTCCTCCACTTATGTAGAAAAGGCCTGCCAGCCCATAGCTGATGCCAAAAACCAGCAGAAGGAAAAGCAAGGTTTTAGGCCATTCTTTCAACTTCTTCATCCTGAGTATGGATTATTCTTTGATAAAACGGAATGCCAGTCTTTCTCTTTGTGCATTATGCAGGTACAGGATATACATCCCGGGTCTGAGGTGGGCGACGGAAAGTTGCAGGCGCTCGCCGCTGCTGCAATTCTGCTCATACACCTGTCTTCCCTGCATATCTGCAATGCCAAGCTTTCCGGATTCAAAACGGCCTGTTTCCAGGTAAAGGAAATCCTGAGCGGGAATGGGCCAGGCACGGATACCATAGCCTTGGGTGAGTTCATCCAATCCGTTGATCACCACGTGAATGACCACCGTATCGGCTCCGGTGCAGCCTATGGAATTGGTTACGGTAACACTGAAAGTATGCGAACCCAGCCCCAGGCTGCCGCCCTGCAGGTTCAGGATCTGGGCGTGGGCCCCATTGCTCCATTGATAGGTGGTATAGCCGGGCCCGGGATCCAGGCTCACACTTTCCGTATCGAAGATGGTTCTGTCTGGCCCGAGATCGGGATCCGGGAGAGGGTACACCAGAACACCAATGGTATCTGTCGACTGTATGCCGGCAGGATTACTGACCAGGCAGAAAAAGTCGCCACCATCATTCACGGATGTGGGGACATAGCTGTAGGTGGGCGTGTTGGCTCCCTGGACAATACCTGTGGGCTTGTACCACTGGTAAGTCAAATTGGGCATCCCGCTGGCGGCGGTAGTCATAACCACCGTATCCCCCAGGCAGAGAAGGCTTCCCTGGGGCTGGACCGTGATTTGCGGGCTGCCATCATTATAGCGCGCCAGGAAGAGGTCGCGGCTGCCCTGGCTGGTCAGGCTGTGTGTCCCGAAACCGGCAGTTCCCTCAAAGTAACCCGCCACATAAACGATGCGGTGGTTTCTGACCGCAATCCCCTTTCCGTAGTCATTGGAAGTGCCTCCGGCCAGGGTGGCATATTTAATCAGCCCAGTGGGATCGTATTTGGCCAGGCAGATGTCGTCCCCACCGCTGCTGGTTTGCGTGATGCTGTTGAAAGAGGCCTGCCCGTTGATAAATCCGCTCATAAATACAAAGCCTTTCTCATCCACAGCCACATCAATTCCCTTGTCGGAACCATTGCCCCCAAAGTTTTGGGCCCAGTTACAATAGCCTATGGGATTGAAATAGGCCACAAAGCCATCCTTATCGCCATTGCTGGTGATGGTGGCAGAGGGCGGGAAGCTGGCCGTTTGAAAGAAGGAGCCGGTAAGGGCAATATGATCCCAATGATCCACAAAAATTCCGTTCCCGAAATCGTCTGCTATCCCTCCGGCATTCACCGCCAGGGTCCAGCTGCCTGAGGCACTGGCTTGCACCAGGAAGACATCATTGCCCCCATTTGAGGTAATGCTTAGGTTGCCGAAGGTGGCCGTGCCTTCAAAAGACCCGGTGATCCAGGCTTCTCCTGCAGAGTTAACCCCAACCGATGAGGCCCAGGTTTCACTGGCGCTGCCGCCCTCGATCACCCAAAGGAGGGTGCCGGCAGGATTGTATTTGGCCAGGAAAACATTGTCGAGGCCCGGACTGATTAACATCGTCCCTTCAAAATAAACCGTGTCCTTAAAATAGCCAGTCACAAAAACATTGCCTGAGGCATCACAAGCTACACCCTTTCCTCGCTCATCGCCGGGGCCGTAAGCGTGTTTCACCCATTGCAGGGTTCCACCGGAATTGTATTTGGCCACAAACATTTCATCTCCGCCATACCCTATCATCTGGGTGCTGCCGAAATTAGCCTGGTTGCGGTAGAAACCGGTAATGATCACATTGTTGTTCTGGTCGGTGGCCACGCAAAGGGCTTCGTCGGTACTGCTGCCTCCGGCACTGCGCGCCCACTGGGCCACCCCTGATGAATTGTATTTGGCCACCAGTATGTCTTTATCTCCTGCCGAAGTAAGGGTATTGCTTCCTATGCTGAAGCTGCCATTGAATTTCCCGGCGATCAGCACATTACCGTTCTTGTCGAGCGTAACGCGTTCGGCTTCATCCATAGCGGTAGAGCCGGCACTGACTGCCCAGGGCCAGCTTTGTGCCTGCGTTTGCAATACAATCAGAAAGCAGAAAAGGGAGAGGAGTAATGCTTTTTTCATTGTGGGTAGATTAGGTGTATAAAATGAATGATGAATTGGCACCTAAAAGTAAGTGCTTCAAAGGGAAAACGCAAGCCTTAGTTTGTTTCGGTGGGATGGCGAGGTGGTTCGGGATACTTGAACGACCATTAAGCGATGCACTTTTTCTTATGCTTATGCTCGCCAAGCTGGTGGAATTTTACGAAGTAAGCTTATATATCAATTTAGTAGGAGCCACTTGCTTTCCAAATCGGCTGATCACTCATCATTGAACTAAACCTTATCAACTCCTTCGATGATTCCATTGATCCATTTTTGAGCCTATCGTGAGCCCTTTGAGTCGATTTTGCCCCCATTCTGACCCTATTGACCCTATTCTGACCCAATTAATTATTGAGTTCATTGAAAGCTTCCCTTAATTCGTAGCACCCAAAACTAAAGATTTCCATTCTATGTTCTGCGATTCGCTCACTTCAACGCCTCCTTTATTATCCTCACCTCCTCCACACTATCCAGGGTTTCCAGGTTGTTGCGCAAGGCCTGGTGTGAAAGGCAACACCAGGTTCATTTGTAAAGAATGTAGTATCTGTGTGTACGCTGGTCTTGATAGAATTCATCCAAATGCCTTGTCGGGATATCTTGTAAAAATCCGAAATATTTCTAAATATGTATTTGTCGAAATAGGGGTAAGCGCATCATAGCATCATCAATCGGTTCGCATCCAGGCGTAGAAAAATGAACAGGAGAAGCGTAAAGGCCCAGAGTGAGGAGCCCCCATAGCTGATGAAGGGCAGGGGAATGCCGATCACGGGAACCAGGCCGATGGTCATTCCAATATTGATGGCGAAGTGAAAGAAGAGGATGGCCGCCACGGCGTAACCGTAAATCCGGCTGAAGTCGGAACGTTGTCGCTCCGCCAGTTTGATCAGACGCAGCAGGAGGATCACAAAGAGGATCACCAGGCTGCTGGTTCCCAGAAATCCCCACTCCTCGCCGATGGTGCAAAAGATGAAGTCGGTGCTTTGTTCAGGGACAAAATCGAACTTAGTCTGGGTGCCTTGCAGAAATCCTTTTCCGGCGAATCCTCCGGAACCGATGGCGATTTTAGACTGGTGCACATTGTACCCTGCGCCCCGAATGTCTTGTTCCAGGCCAAGCAGCACATTAATTCGCTTGCGCTGATGATCCTGCAGTACATTGTCGAAGGTATATTCCACGCTGAAAACAAAAAAGATGGAAGCCAGGAATATGCCCAAAATGGCCAGGGAACTGCGCCGGTTTTTCCTGGCGAGGTACCACCAGATCAGGGCCAGGGCGCCCAGTATGGCCATAATCAGGTATTCATCAAAGAGAAGGGTGAAGATGAAAAGGAAGACCCCGGCAATGGCGATCAGCAGGAAGGTGGCGGGGAGTCCTTCGCGGTAGAGCACCAGGACGAAGGCAGTGAACACGAGCGCTGATCCGGTATCATATTGGAGAAGGGTGAGCAGGGCCGGGCTCAGGATAAGCAGGACAGCATTGCTGCGGGTACGAAAGCGATCCATTCGCACGTGCAAATCTCCCAGGTACCGGGCCAGGGCCAGGGCCGTTGCGATTTTGGCAAATTCGGCAGGCTGCAGCGAAAAGGCACCGATCTGCACCCAGGATCTGGAACCGCCTACTTCTTTTCCAACCAGCAGCACGGCAACCAGCGAAAGCAGCGATAGTCCGTAGATCACCCAGGCGAAGGCACTGAAAAATTTGGGTTCTGTCATCATCACCAGAAAAATGATGACCAGAGCAGTAAGGATCCACAGAAGTTGTTTCCCGTGCCGTGTACCCAGGTCGAAGAGCCCCGGATGCTCGGGATTGAAGCTGGCAGCATAAATGCTGAGCCATCCCAGACCAACCAGCAGGGAGTATAGCAGGATGCTGATCCAATCGATGCTACTCCGTATGTTCGTTTCTTTGCGCAAGGCCTACCATTTTTAGGTCCAGGATACGCTGCTCTTTCAGCGGATCGGATATGCTGCCCTTGAGGTACTTCTCTATCATCAGGCTGGCGATGGGGGCAGCCCAGGTTCCGCCAAAACCGGCATTTTCCACATATACTGCAATGGCGATGCGGGGCTGATGCATTGGTGCGAAGGCGAAAAAACCGCTATGGTCGGCTCCGGGATTCTCTACGGTACCTGTTTTTCCACAGACCGTAATGCCCGGAACCCGGGCCCGCCAGGCTGTGCCACCGGCTTCTTCCGTTACCGCCCGCATCGCCTCCACCACGATTTCGAAATGCTGTTCATCGATACCACTATGTTGCTTTTCGCGGTATTCCGATCGGGGATATTCCATTCCCTGCACCTCCTTCAGGAGATGGGGAGGATAATAAAACCCGCGGTTGGCAATGATGGCCGCCAGGTTGGCCATTTGCAGGGGAACCACCTGCACTTCTCCCTGGCCGATGCCATTGGAATAGATGGTGCTGAAAGCCCAGCGGCGTGGCCCGTACCAGCGATTGTAAAAGGCGACATCGGGGATGAGGCCCGGCTTCTCCGAGGGCAGGTCAATGCCCAGGGTGTGGCCCATCCCCATTTGCGTGACCTGGAGGTGCCATTGCCTCAAGCCCTCTTCGCTGTCGGCATAGATACTGGAAGATTTCCCGGGTTGGATCAGCCTTTTGTACACCAGATAGAAATAGGGGTTACAGCTGTATTGGATGGCCCTGGTCAGATTCAGATTAGGTGGATGATCGTGACAGTTGACCAGCGACCGGTTGCAGGAAAAATCGGTATAGGGTGTAATGGCTCCGTTCTGCAGCCCGATCAGGGCATCCACAATCTTGAAGATGCTTCCCGGAGAGTAATTGGCCATCAGAGCCCTGTTGAAAAGGGGAGTCAGGGTATCTTCGAGCAAGGTCTGATAATGCCTTCCCCTGACCCTGCCAACAAGGAGGTTGGGATCATAGCCCGGACTGCTGACCAGGGCCAGGATCTCTCCGCTGGATGGCTCAATGGCCACGATGCTCCCTTTCTTGTAGGCCATTAGCTTTTCGCCATAAGCCTGGAGCGCTGCATCGAGGGTGAGGACAAGGTCGGCACCTTTGTGAGCCAGGGTATCGTATTTGCCCTCGGCATAAGAGCCTTTTTCCCGGTTAAACACATCCACCAGCACCAGGCGGGAGCCTTTTTGTCCGCGCAAAATATCTTCATAGATGGCTTCCACCCCGCTGATCCCGATGTAGTCGCCCATCCTGTAATATGGATCGCGGGAAATCTTTGATTCGGAAACTTCCCCCACGTAGCCCAGCACGTGGGCCGCAATGGGGAGCGGATATTGACGAAGGGTACGGGGCTGGACAAAGAAGCCGGGGAACTGAAAAAGCTTCTCCTCCAGGAATCCGAACTCCTGCTTGCTCAACTGGGTGATAAGGGGAGAGGGTTTGAAACGGCTGTATTTTCGGGCTTTATCCAGTCGGGAGATCAGATCCTCTTTTTCGATCTGCAAAAGATGGCAAAGAGTGAGGGTATCAAAGGCCTTTATCTGCCCCGGTGTCACCATCAGATCATAAGCGGCTTCATTGTACACCAACAGCTTCCCCTGACGGTCATAAATCAGTCCCCGCGCAGGATAAACCGTAGTCTGCCGTATCGCATTGCTTTGCGCATACAGCACATAGCTGTCGTCGATGATCTGTAAATAAAAAAGGCGCAGAAGATAAACCAACCCAATCAGAAGGATGCCGGCGGACAGGAAATATCTGCGGTTGGCGTAAAGTCTATTCATCGCAGCAGCCTCATCTCATTGTTCGACTTTTTGGATCAGAATGGGTGGGGTGGTGATGGTATCGCTGTGGTTCAATGCACGGTCGGTGATGAAGGCATCAAAGCGAATGGTATCGTATGGTGAAGAAAAGTTGTTGATAAACAGCTCGATGGATATCTCTCCACGCAGGGGTTTGTCTGAGCCGCTTGTGTTGAGAATGGGAAAACGGGAATGATTGGTAAAAGGAAGATCTACAGCAACAAATTCCCCTTGCTGTTTTTCATAATAAGTAATGAAGAAGTTGTAGTAATACATACTGCCGGTATCATAGGGCGGGTATATCTCGTTGGATCCCAGGCCCAGGTCTCCGTCCCCATCCGTAAACCCAATGGTTAGGATGCCCTTGTCGTCGTATGCCAGTCCATTGTCGATCTTTTCAAAGCGCCGGAATTCTATCCTGGGCACGTCAGGATAGGTCTCCCTCTCGATGCAGGAGGGGAGGAGGAACAGGAGCACCGGCAAAGCCGGCCATATTTTTCTTAACTGTCGCATACCAGCCACAAAGTTAAGCATAAGTCAGCACCGACATCCGGGCTCTGTTGCATCCCTGCCTTAAATAATCCATTACTTATTCAAACAGACGGGAGTTTGGATAGTCCCGGGGTTCAAGGATTTCGGGCCTGTCGTTGGCCGGATGGTTCACCAGGGAAGAGATGGTATAGGCTTGCATTTCGGCTGCCGGGTAAGGTTTCAGACAGTCACAGGCTTCCTTGCTGTTGCCATACAGGTAGGAGTCATAGCTTTCCCGGGGCAGAATGACCGGCATTCTTGGATGGATGGGTTCAACCAGGGCATTGGCCCGGGTGGTGAGAATAGAGAAAGTGTGCAGACTCAGGCCTTCTGCATCCTTCCAGCTTTCCCAGATCCCGGCCATTGCAAATATGTCGTTGCTATTCAGGTGAATGCGGTACGGGACTTTCTCCTTCCCGCGTTTTTCCCATTCGTAGAATCCATCGGCCGGAATCAGACATCGCTGTTTGGCAAAAGCTTTGCGAAAAGCCGGTTTCTCCATTACGGTCTCGGCTCTGGCATTGATCATTTTATACCCGATGCGCGGATCTTTGGCCCAGGAAGGCACCAGGCCCCAGCGGAAGAACCTGAGTTGAGGAGGCTTTGCAGCGAGGATGACCGGCAAGGCCTGGCCTGGTGCGCCATTGTAGCGTGGCACATACATTCCATTCGTTTCCTCCAGGCCGAAGAAGGCCTCCAGATCTGTTTCCTGCACCGTAAGAGAGAATCTTCCACACATTGCCGGGCCGCTTTGTTTTCCCGAAATTAGGGATTTTCTTACTTTCGTGGAGAAACCCAATAAGATGTAGGAAGATGAAGAAATTTGCAGTATTGCTTTCCGGTTGTGGCGTCTACGACGGCGCTGAAATTCACGAAGCGACCCTCAGCCTCTGGGCCATTATGAAGCACGGGGCTACCTACAGCCTGTTCGCACCGGATAAGCCTCAACATCACGTGATCAACCACCTGACAGGAGAAGAGATGCCGGAATCCCGGAATGTATTGGTGGAGTCGGCCCGGATTGCCCGTGGACAGATCAAAGCATTGTCGGAGTACAAGGCTGCTGATTTCGATGCCCTTCTCCTCCCGGGTGGCTTTGGCGCTGCGAAGAATCTATGTGATTTTGCTTTCAAAGGGGCGGAGATGACGGTAGATCCGGAGGTGGAGGCGGCCTTGCGTGAGACGGTGGCAGAGGGCAAAGCAGTGGGTGCGCTTTGCATTTCCCCTGTCTTGCTGGCCAAAGTATTTGAAAGGGTCAATGTTACTATTGGTGCAGATCCTGATACCGCCGGGGCTGTAGAGGCAATGGGGGGAACGCATTTGAAAACAGGACACGGAGAAGTGGTCAAGGATGCCCGCCTGAAGCTCTTTACCACTCCTTGTTATATGCTGGATGCCAATATTTTGCAGATTGCTCAAGGAGCAGAGAACATTGTGGCCGCCATAATGAAGGAGATCAGCTGAACAGCCGAAGCACTGCGCTTGCCGAGCAATCTGTTCAGGTATTGATACAGTGCTTCATATTCAGTACTCTATACCAGTCTCCCTGAACATTGAAAATCGGATATTGGAAATGGAAAGCATATCCATCCAATGCTCCTACTGCACTCCCTGCAGGGCCAGAATGGGTGTGACAAAGGATTCCAGCTCCTCCAGTCCTTCCTGCTGTGCCGTGCTGCGCATATTCGAGAGGATGCCCATATACTGACGCCGGTCGGTTTCAAAGATTGAAGCCTGATCCGGGCGCAGTGAGTCAAAATAAGCCAGTTCCTGCCGCAGGTTTTCCGCCAGGGTCAGGGCAAGTTGCTCTGCCTTCTCTTTCGCCCCGGCCTGAATGTAAAGCTCCGCAAAAGCGTAGGTGTAAATATCGAACAGGATCTTCTCGTTGGGGAACAGCTCCAATACCCTGTCGATGACCGCAATAGCCTCCTCTTTTTTGTTTTCCCCCAGCAGCGATTGTGCCAGGCGCATAAAATTATTGCGGGGAATGGCCACATTGCGATAGCTCTCGCGGTCCACAGCCACATCCGGATGATTGAGGTTACCCCAGCGCTCCTGGCCCATCAACAGGTCGTAGCAACGCTCTGTATCCACGATGCCACCCAGGCCGCGCATATAGTTTTCTGTCCGGATCGGCATAAAGCGGTACACTATACCTTCCTGGTGCATATACTGGTCTACATCAAAGATGTCGCGCATAGCCTGCGGACTGGCCAGGTACAGTGGCCTGTCCCAGTTGAAGGTAGAGAGGAAATCGAGCAGCATCAGGTCGTTCTTGAAGAGGTTGCGTTTTCTGATGTCCCAGTCGATATGAGAAACAATGCGGTCGGCAAATTTGCGCGGCACAAAGCCATTGTCCACACAGGCTGCTGAATCCACGCTAAGGCGCAACTGCTGGGTTGGGATGTAATTGATTTTCTTTCCGCTTTGCAAACCGACCTTGGTAAACTCCTGTTCGTTGGCAATAAAGCGGATGATCTCCTTCACCTCCTGTCTGCTCACATTTTCCCTTTTGACGAAAGGAACAAAGTCGTTGCTTCCTCTTTCATATTGGGCCTTGGTGAGGCTCATCGGAATGGGGTCGGATTCGTACACCTTGTTCTTCAGCTGATGGATATACCAACTGCCGGAGGCGAGCATAAAGTTGACTACCCTTACATCTGTGCGGAAGCCTTCCACCTCCTGAGCATACCAGAGCGGGAAGGTATCGTTGTCGCCATTGGTGATCAGGATGGCATTGGGCTCACAGGCGCTGAGGTAGGCTTTGGCGAAATCCCGGGCGGAGTATTTTCCGGAGCGGTCGTGGTCGTCCCAGCCATCTTTGGCCATCAGGGCTGGAACCAGCAAGAGGGATAAGGCGGTGGCGGCGGTGGCGGCCACCGTGGGATTAATCATTTTTCTAAGGCTGTCGTAGAGGGCCATCACTCCCAGTCCTATCCAGATACTAAAAGCATAAAAGCTTCCTGCATAAGCATAATCCCTTTCCCTTGGTTGATAAGGATATTGGTTCAAATAGACGATAATCGCCAGTCCTGTCATCAGGAAGAGCATCAGCACCACCAGTCCTCCCTGCTTTGTTCGCTTGAAATGGAAAGCCATACCGGCCAGCCCCAACAGGAAGGGAAGCAGGTAGAATTTGTTGTGGGCCGGGTTGTCTTTCCAGTTTTCAGGAAAAGCGTCCAGGTTCCCCAGGCGAGCCTGATCGAGGAATTTGATCCCGCTGATCCAGTTTCCTTCGTGGGGGCTGCCGTGCCCCTGCACATCGTTCTGACGGCCGGCAAAATTCCACATAAAGTAGCGCCAGTACATATGCCCGATCTGGTAGCGGAAGAAATAGCGGAGGTTCTGGCCCATTGTAGGGGCTAAAAGCACTTCCGTTTCTCCGTTCCGGTTGGTAACCCTGACCGGCTTGCCCCCTTCTCCTCCCCATCTTTCGTATTCGCGGATGTGAATGCTTTTCTGAGAGCTCCACATTCGGGGGAAAATGGATTCAAAACGGGAATCATAATTGGGGATACTGGATTTGCGGTCATCCACCACCACATACCTGCCCTGTTCTTTATCTCTGCGGTAAACCGGAGAACCGTCTTTATAAGGATTTTGCGGATCCAGGGGGGCATTGTAGTAATGCCCGTAGAAGAGAGGATTGCTTCCATATTGCTCACGGTTCAGGTAAAAGAGCAGTCCAATGGCATCTTCCGGATTGTTCTGATCGATGGGGGTATCTGCATTGGAGCGGATAATCAGCATCATAAAGGAAGAATAACCGATGAGCAGGAACATAAAAGCCAGGATACCGGTATGCAGCAGGGCTCTCCCTTTTCTGTGAGCATAGCGGAGGCCATAGAGAATTCCGGCAATCAGCAGGGCGAAATAGATCAGGGTGCCCGAGTTGAAAGGCAGGCCAAAGCCATTGACGAAGATCAGCTCGAAGCGGGCCGAAAGATCCACGATCCAGGGAATAATCCCATATAGGATAAGGGCCAGCAGCACCATACTGATGCCCAGGGTGAGGATGGTTCCTTTGCTGGTGGGTTTATGCTTGCGGTAGTAGTAAACCAGGGCGATGGCCGGTATGGCCAGCAGGTTGAGCAAATGCACCCCTATACTCAATCCGATCACATAAGCCAGCAGAATAAGCCAGCGGTTGCTGCCAGGCTGGTCTGCTTCCGTATCCCATTTCAGAATGATCCAGAAGACCAGGGCGGTGAAGAAGCTGGACATTGCATACACCTCGCCTTCCACGGCGCTGAACCAGAAGGTATCGCTGAAGGTATAGGCCAGGGATCCCACCAGAGCGCTGCCAAAGAGGGCAATCTTCTGTCCGCGGCTCATCTGCCCCACTTCCGGGAGGAACTTCCGCCCCAGCAGGGTGATGGACCAGAAAAGAAAAAGGATGGAAAAACTGGAGCTCAGGGCCGACATCCC
This sequence comes from uncultured Lentimicrobiaceae bacterium, assembly GCA_964590645.1. Classification (GTDB taxonomy): domain Bacteria; phylum Bacteroidota; class Bacteroidia; order Bacteroidales; family JAGNHN01; genus JAGNHN01. The sequence goes on along the minus strand of CAZPYJ010000021.1, from coordinate 62,109 downwards.
ATTCACCATCAGGGCTACCTGGCTCGTATCTCCAAAAGCAAAAAGGGAAAAGAAGCGTCCCACCATCTGGAAGGTCGGAGCTCCGGGAGGATGTCCTACCTGAAGCTTATAAGCGGTGGTAATATATTCTCCGCAATCCCACCAGCTTGCGGTCGGCTCCAGCGTGAGAAAATAAGTGGTGGTGGCTATGGCAAATACCAGCCATCCCAGCAAATTGTTGATCAGTTTGAAGTCTTTCATCGAAACCTGGTTGCAAAGGCTGCCCCGGATATCAGGCAGTATGTTCGACGGCGAAAATAAGAAAAAGGAAGGAATTGTATCCGCTTTACTCTTAGCGGAAAGTGCTGGCAAAAGCCAGCAGGCTCACCGCCTCCGCCCCGGCATCACGCAGGCTCTGGGCTGCCGCTTCCATCGTGGCCCCGGTCGTGATCACATCGTCGATCAGCAGGATGTGCTTTCCCCTGATTTTTTCAGGCTTTTCCACGGCAAATACTTCTGAAACATTCTCCCAACGGGCATAACGCGCTTTCTTCGTCTGGGTACGGTTGGCCTGCACCCGGCAAAGGCAGAAGAGATCTACAGGGATTCCTGTGACCTCGGCTACTCCCCTGGCGATGCGTTCACTCTGATTGTAACCTCTTTTACGGAGTTTCTTTGGATGCAGGGGAATGGGGATGATCTTATCAGCTTTGCTGAAAACAGGATGTGTTCGAATGCTTTCACCCAAGAGCTTTCCCAGGTAAAGACCGATATGGGCCTCACCCCGGTATTTCAGTCGGTGCAACAATTGCTGCACCCGGTTCCCTTTGCGAAAATGATACGCTGCCCCGGCTGCTGCCAGGGGAATGCGGCCCCAGAAAGCCCGGGCGACCACATTCTCAGGGTCGTGCTCAAAAAAAGTCCGGGGCAGATGGAAACGGCACCCCATACACAAGACCTCTTCCTCAGGAAAGAGGCTGTTTCCGCAGGTGAGGCAGTGACGGGGAAAAAACAGGCAAAGCAGATCGCTTAAGAGCTTCATATCGCTGATTGTACCTAAACAGACGATCTGGAAGCCGAAAACGGAAAAAATGATTCCCCTTTTCTCCGCCTTTCCTATTTTCGTGCGGCAAAACCAGATAAAATGAAAAACCAGATTACGCTTGCTTTAGCAAGCCTCCTTGCGCTCAGTTCCATCTTCGCCCAGCAAAAACAATTGACCCCCGAGGATGCGGCTTTCCAGAACCGGGATGTCTTTCCCGTTTCTATGACGAACCTGGCCTGGATGGGCAATAGCGACAGCTATGCCTTTGTGGAAGAGGGGGTTTTGGTTCGCGGGAGGGTGAATGCCGAATCGAGGGATACCCTGCTGAAAACAGCGGCACTTTCTGAGGCCGTTGTTGCGGCTGGCGGAGAAGAGCTGAAGCGCTTTCCTTCCTTAGACTGGATCAGCGAGTCGGTCTTTCTTTTTCATCACAAAAATACCCTCTGGAGCTACGACCTGAGCCGCAATCAGGCGAAGAAGGGGATCAATTATCCGGATCAGGCCAAGAATACCGACTTGCACAAAGGCTCGATGCGCCTGGCCTACACCATTGAAAACAACCTTTTTATCGCAGGCACCGATCAGCAATGGGAAGTGAGCCACGATACGAATGGAGGTATTGTGAACGGACAGGAGGTGCATCGCCGGGAATTTGGTATTGACAAAGGCACGTTCTGGTCGCCGGACGGATCCAGGCTGGCATTCTACCGCAAAGACGAGCGTATGGTGAGCGAGTACCCCCTGGTGGATGTCAGCGGTCGCATTGCAAAAGTGAGCCATACCCGCTACCCTATGGCCGGGGAGGTGAGCGAAGAAGTGCAGCTTGGGATTTTTGATACCCAAACGGGAAAAACCCTCTTTCTGGAAACAGGTGAACCCGCGGATCAGTACCTGACTTCAGTCAGCTGGGGGCCCGAAAGCCGCTATCTCTATGTAGCCTTGCTGAACCGCGACCAGAATCACCTGAAACTGAATCGCTATGAAGCCGCCACCGGGAAATATGTGAATACCATCCTGGAAGAAAAAGATCCGAAGTATGTGGAACCTGAGCATCCGCTCCACTTTGTTCCCGGCAATCCTCAGCAGTTTGTGTGGTTTAGCGAAAGAGACGGCTATCAGCACCTCTATCTCTATGATGTCAATGGAAAGCTCATCCGCCCATTAACATCCGGTTCCTGGGTGGTCACCGATTTTCTGGGTTTTGATCCCAAAGGCCGTCAGTGCTTTTTTATGGCAAGGGCTGAAAGTCCGCTCGAGAAGCATCTCTACGCGATAGACCTTAAGAAAAGAAGCCCCCGAAAACTGACCTATGCCCCTGGAACGCATTCTGTGGTGTTGCGGGAGGACAAGGCTTATTTCTTTGATGTGTACAGCAATACAGAGGTGGCCAGGGAATACCTTTTGCTCGATCAGAATGGCAGCCTGGTGGAAGTCTTGCGCGAGAACAAGGACCCCCTGGAAGGCTATGCCCTGGGCGAAACACGCATTTTTACCCTTCAGGCCCAGGACGGCACGGAATTGTATTCCCGTATGATCCTTCCTCCCGACTTTGATCCTGCGCAGCAGTACCCGGTATTGGTTTATGTGTATGGCGGCCCTCACGCACAGCTGATCACCAACTCCTGGTTGGGAGGTGCAGGCCTTTTTCTGAATTATCTGGCACAGCAGGGGTATATTGTTTTTACCCTCGACAACCGGGGCTCGGCGGGGCGCGGACTGGCTTTCGAGCAAGCTATTTTCAGAGAATGTGGCAAAGTGGAGGTGGAAGATCAGATGCAGGGCATTGCTTATCTGAGATCCCTGCCCTTTGTGGATACCACCCGCATCGGGGTGAACGGCTGGAGTTACGGAGGATTTATGACCATTTCGATGATGCTGAAAAACCCGGGCGTCTTCAAAGCAGGGGTGGCCGGTGGACCCGTCATCGACTGGCAGTATTACGAGGTGATGTATGGAGAACGCTATATGGATACCCCCCGGGAGAATCCGGAGGGCTACAAGGCTTCAAACCTGATGGAGTATGCCGATAAGCTGGACGGAGAGCTGCTGATCATTCACGGGACGATGGATCCGGTGGTGGTATGGCAACACAGCCTGCGCTTTGTTCAATCGTGTATTGAAGCCGGAAAAATGGTGGACTACTTTGTCTATCCCGGCCACGAACACAATGTCAGGGGGAAAGACCGGGCGCATTTGCACCGTGTGATCGAACGCTATTTCAAAGAGAAGCTTTAGAATTCCAGGGTATAGAACATTGCCTCCAGCTGGAGCAGGAGATCCCGTTTGTCATTATTGGGATAATAAACATATCCATCGAGGGAAATGATGCGGTTGTTTTCTTCATCAAGGATGGCATAATTCAGGAAGGGGCCACCCATAAAATCCCCCACTACATCCCATAGGCCGCGGGTTTCGACGGCGAAGCGGTCTTTAAAATAAATGCGGAAACTCTCCGGGGGAAAGCTGTTGGCTGTGGTCATATAGGAGCCTTCTTTTTCCCCGGGAATATAAAGCATACACATCTGGTTGCGACGGTTGATCAGCAATTGGGTATTAAAATAGGTGGTATCCTCATAAGGGGTGAAATAGATGATGATCCCCTGGCTGAAGTCTTTGGTTTCCTTGCGCAGCCAGGCAAATTCAGGCGTCATCCTGGCCACACTGAATCCCCCGGGAAGGGTCAGGTTGAGGCCCATTGTTTCCATCATCCTTTTTTTAAGATTGACGTCCTGCATTTCGGCAAAGAGGCGTTGCATTCTTGCCCGGCCGCTTTCACGCAGCAGTTCAATGATGTTTTCCTCCCGTTTTTTCCAGGCTTGGATGAGTTCTTCGGCCGTGCCTGCCCGAAGGTGGATAAGCCGTTGTGGTTTGGCCCAGCGGTCCAGCATTGTTTCCACACTGGATGAGTCCAGTCGCTCGTTGAGCTGGGCGATGATGATGTTGTGATGACGTTGGTAATTTTTATCGAAATTCTTGGGGCCTATCTGCACCGGGCGAAACCTTGCCTCTCCCCAGGGCATCCCGGGCATTTCCTGTGTCAGTGAAGTCCGGAGGATTTCGCCGGGCCTCCCTTGCCAGAGTCCGTCTTCCATTACAACGATCACTTCTGCGGTGGCTCCGGAGGAACGGATGGAGCTCATCTCACTTCGCTCTTCTTCACAGGACTGCAGCAGGAGCAGGAGGAGCAAAAGAAATGAAAGGGGGGCAAGAGTCTTCATAATATACTGTATATTAAGATTTTACTGGCACCTTGAGGACTTGGCCGGGTTTCAGGCGGTGGGCGGAAGAGATATTGTTGAAATTCCGGATATCCTCTGCAGTAACGCCTTCAAAACGGCGGGCGATATCCCAGAGCGTATCGCCTGCCTGCACGGTATAGGTAAGCTGTCCACGTATATCCTGGGTCTGTACCGGGCTGCCAACAACAGGGGCGGGGGTAGGGACGCTTTGCTTGGCAGCTGCGGTTGTTCCGCGGCTGAAGACGACCAGGCGCTGACGGGGGTAGATCATTGTGGAACGCAGGCCATTCCAATTCATCAGTTCGCTCACCCTCACATTGTATTTTCGTGCAATGCTACCCAGGTTTTCGCCTGAGCGTACTACGTGCGTCATCCGTTCTTCGGCCTTCTTCACTTCGGCAAGCAGCTTCTCTCTTTCCAGCCCTGCTTTGGTTACGTGACGATATACAGAATCTTCAAGACTGATGAAGCGGGGCATCATTTCCCTGGGCAGTCGAAGTGTGTATTTTTTCCCTTCTTTGGCCGGAATAATGTCGCGCACAAAGGCAGGGTTTAGGAGACGAAGGGTTTCGATCGGAATATTGTGCAATTCACTGATCTGGTCGAAAGCCAGCACATCGTGGATGGTAATGGTATCTGTTTCCTGAAAGAAGACCGCAGGTTTTTCGGGCACGATGCCATATTCTTCAGCATAACTGGCCAGATAGACCACCGCCATAAAAGCGGGAACATAGCTTTGTGTTTCGCGGGGAAGGTATGGTTGGATGGCCCAGTAGCTTTTCACCCCACCTGCACGGCGCAGCGCACGGGTAACATTTCCGGCACCTGAATTATAAGCTGCCAGGGCCAGCGACCAGTCGTCGAAGATCTCATACAGATCGTAAAGATGACGGGCGGCGGCATCGGTGGAAAGGATAGGATCGTAGCGGTCGTCCACCATCGAATTTGTCTTGAGGCCATACATCTTTCCTGTGGTGTACATAAACTGCCAAAGGCCTTTGGCTCCGGCGCGGGAGCGGGCTGTGGGATTGAGGGCCGACTCCACGATGGCCAGGTATTTCAACTCCAGAGGAACATTGTACTTGTCGAGGGTGGCCTCAAAAAGGGGAAAATAAAGATAGGCCAGGCCCAGCATTCGTTGCATCTGGGTAAAACGTCGACCGCCATACAGTTCAATATAGCGACGGACGTCTTTATTATAAACCATCTCAATGGGTGTTTCCAGGTTGAGTTCGGCCATCTTTCGGTCGAATACCGAATCGGGAATGCTGCGCACATCTATAGGGAGTGCGGAGTCTCGCAGGGCAGCATAAGGATAGAGCCCGCTGGTATCGAAAAACATCGCACTCACCATACTGTCGAGGGCTTCGATGACCGGGTCGTAACGATAAGCTGATGCAGCGCTGTCCTGTGGCACAAGGCTATCGGGTTTGGCAGCCAGGCTGGGCAGGGCCACCATCCAAAGACATATCAGAAGGAAGTATTTGCTGTTCCTGATCAAAATACGATGTGTTAAGAGATGGATATGATTGATTTATTCATCTTTTTTTCGGGCTTCATCCTTGTCGCTCATCCCATTGCGGAATTCTCTGATCCCTTTCCCGATGCCGCGCATCAGTTCGGGTATCCTTTTTCCGCCGAAGAGCAGAAGGATGATTAACACGATAATGATGATCTCCGTCGAACCAAACCAACCAAGCAATATTGTATTCATAAGACGCTGGGTTTAGATACAAAGGTAATAAGTTGTTCGAAAGTCTCTCCGCTTACTTCACCCCTGCCCTTGATTTAGCGGGCCAGCCAGGGCTCGGGATCCATCACGGTTTTCCCCTTCCAGATTTCAAAATGCAGTTCGGTTTTTCCTTCCTCCGCAGAAGTCACTACCCTGCCAATGGGTTGCTTGGTGTACACTTTATCGCCCATCGACACCACAACATCCGTCAGATTGGAATATACGCTCAGGTATTCCCCGTGCCGGATGATCACTACGGTATTGAACTGAGGCACATTCATCACGCGGGATACGGTACCGGAAAAAACGGCCCGTGCTTCTGCCCCGCTTGATGTCATCAGATCCACGCCATTGCTTTTTGTTTTGATGCCCCTCAATACGGGATGAGGGTGTTCTCCGAAGGTCCCGGAAATCACACCACGCTCCACGGGCCAGGGCAGTTTTCCCCGGTTTCCGGCAAAGTCGGCGGATAATTCCATTTCTTCCGGGGTGAGGACAAAGACATCGGAAGGGGCGGCTTTGCTTCGGTCGCCTCCGGCCTCTCGGGCTTTCCGAATCTCTTCTGCAATGATGCGCTGAATCTCATCATTCAGCCTGCTCCGGGCTTTCTCCTGCTCCCGTAGCTGCTTCAACAACTGCTGCTCCTGTTGTTTGAGCTGTGAAAGGGTCTTGTTCTTGCTGGTCTTCTCTTTTTGCAATTGATGCTGTTCATCCTTCTCGTCCTCCAGCAGGGTGATCTTTTCTGTTTTCTGCCCTTCCAGGCGGCGTATCCTGTCCATCAGTTCTTTCTCAGTCTGGTAGATCAGGGCCACCTGCTGACGACGGTATTGGCTGTATTGCTGAAAATACTTTAGTCGGCGATAGGCTTGGTGGAAGGATTCGGCTGCAAAAACAAACATCAGGCGGGTGTAGGCATTGCGGGTTTTTTGAGCATAGTAGATCATCCTGGCGTACTCGTCCTTCAACTTTTCCAGATCCTGCTCCAGTCGCTGTATCTCGGCACCGGCCCCGCTGATATCCCGGTTGATGTTGCGCAATTGCCGGTTATAGGCTGATATGAGTTGTTCGCGTTTTTTTATATTGTTTTCGATGAGCACTACTTCATTGACTGAAGCGGTGCGGCTTTTCCGCGTTTTCTCCAATAGCTCATTGGTATAGCGGATTTCTTCCTCCAGGCGCTTTTTTTCCAACTCCAATTGTGACTTTTTATCCTGGGCACCAAGTCCACCGGCTAAGAAAATACACAGCAGGCTCAGCCACCATACCTTGATACGGTATCCTCCAGATTTAGCTGAAGCCTGCATTTTCTGTGTATGCTTTAGTGTTCTTCTCATTGCAATGCCTGATAGCTGCCGGGAATATGAAAGGGGTATGCTTTCCCCTGATTCGTTTCCAGGCGGGTATAACGCATATCCAGGCTGATATGCTTTTCTGCATTCACTTCCACCTGAATTCTGCCGGGGAATACTCTTTCGTTGACCGGTTCAAAATCACTGTAAGCGGCATTGAGTTTTCTCCCTTCCACCTCCAGCTCTTTAATCATAATTCTCGAAATCTTGAAGGTTTCCGGATCAAGCCAGATGGTTTGCAAGGGGATGGTGTTGATGTGCTCATTCGCCCGGATATACTTTTTGATTTTTTGCCGGTTGGAGGTATTGAGCCGGTATTGCATCCCATCGATGGAGGCACGGAATTCGCCGATTTCGTAGAAGGCAAAATCGTTCCCGATGAGCAAAGCCTGCAGCATATCATAATCGAGGGCTGCATTGATAAAGCTGTTCACATAGTCGAAGCCGGCTTTAAAATAGGTTTTGTTGAGGCGGTTAAGCAGGAAGATGGAGTCCTGGCTCACCATCACCCGCATCGCTTCGATGTTTAGGGCGGGGGAAAGAGATACCCAGATCAGGCTGTCGCGGCGTATTCGTATCTGCCCGCTGAAGCCCATTCTGTCTTTCTTATCCTGGATCAGGCTGGCCGAAAAGCGGGCAGAAAAATCATCGAATTGTGCTTCATTTTCTTTGAGCTTTTTCAGCAGATAATCGACCCCTTCCTCTTTGATGGGGGCTTTGATGAGCTGGCGTGAAGTCTTGCATCCGAATAAAGCAGCAAGGAGGATCAGTAAAACCGGAAACAGATAGGGAAGTATCCTACTCATACAGCTTTTCATCGCGGATCTTTTGAGGCAGGAATTCAGAGCCGCTTCCCGCTTCCGAAGCCCGCTGCCAGAATAATAATGCCTTTTCTTTCTCACTCAGTTGATACAGCACATCGCCGTAATGTTCCAGGATAACATCATTTTCATTTCCCCCGTTCTCCAGGGCCTTCTCAAGCCAAACTTTCGCCTCATCATATTTTCCTTGCTGGTAGAGCACCCAGCCGTATGTATCCTGAAAACTGGCATTGTCCGGATCCAGGGTATTGGCACGCAAAGCCATTTCTGCTGCCTTTTCCAGCTTGTCTTTTCGCAGGGAGAGGAAGTAGCTGTAGTTGTTCAGGACGTATACATTATCGGGGTCTTCTTTCAGGACTTTCTCATAGTATTTTGAAGAATTCGGATAATCCTTCAATTGCTGATAGGTATCCCCGGCGTAGGTATAGAAGTCGCGGCGCAGATCCGGATTGTCGACCACCAGCAGGGATCCCATTGAGAAGGTTTCCGCCGCCGTTTCATATTTTTTGAGCTGGTAGGCTGCGATGCCTTTAAAGAGATAGGGCAGGGGCATACTGGGAAAAAGATTCAAGGCACGGCCGGCATAGTTCTGCATCTGCTCAAAGTCAGTCAGTTCAAATTGAATCCGCAGCAGTTGCTCCCATACAATGTATTTACTGCTGTCGAGGGAAATAACTCTTTTCAGGGCTTCGGCGGCTTCGGCATAACGCTCTTCCCTGCTCAGGAAGTCGGCGCGGACGGAATGCGATTTAGGGTCTTCCGGATGAGCGGCTACCAGAGTGGTGGCCAGTTCAAGGCCCTGAGAACGCATCTCTTCAAAAACCTCTCCCACAGCATAAAATGACATCAGGATCTTCACCTTGGTGTCCACATCCAGGCGGGGATTGGCAAAGCCCAGTTGCAATTCCTGAAAAGAGGCGGCATTGTCGCCTGTCTTCCGGTAGTAATCTGCCAGAGCCATATGGATGTAGGGATCCCCGGGGTCTGCTTCCTGAATCCGGCGGTAATAGGAGAAAGCTTTATCGTATTCCTCTTCCTGCATATACATTTCGGCCAGGATGGCCATATAGCGGGTCGAGGCCGGGTTCAGGCGCATCAGTTTTTCCATTTCCTCCACCGCCTTAGCAAATTTTCCCAGGTGTTGCCAGAGTTCTTTCTTCTGAAGAATGATTTCCTCGTCCGGCCCGAAATCACGCTCCATCCCTTCCAGCACTTTCATTGCCTGCTGGGGCTTGCCGGTAAGCAGATATGCTTCAGTGAGCATCCTGCGGAAATCCTCATCGGCCGGATGCTGCACCACCAGCTCCTCGAGGAGCGCGATGGCTTTTTCCACCTGTCCGGTGGCTTCATAAAGCTCTGCAAGAAAGAGTGTATACCATTGATTGTTTCCGTCAAGTTGAACGGCTTTTTCAACCATTGCCAGGGCCTCCGGCACTTTATCCAGCTTGCGGAACACCCTCGCCAGTTCATAATGGGCGGCAGCGTTGGCGGGCTCTCTTTCCAATACTTGACGGAACAGCTTTTCAGCTTCGCTGTAGTTGCCCAGGATGCGTTCCCGGTTGGCGTCGTGGAAAAGAGCCCGGGCTTCAATGGCAGCCTTCTCATCCGGGCCATCGTCCCGGTCTTTTTCAGCCGCCGGCTTAAGCAGGCTGCAGGCAGGGCTGAATGCCAGGGAAAGAAGAAACAGGTATGGAAAGATTTTTCTCATCATTATTTTATCACGCTATAATCACCCAGCGAGACTTCGTTCACGCTGCCTTTGTAATCCACAGCACTGCCTATCATTGAATTATCGAAATTGGCATTGCGGATGACTGCATCCTGCTGGACGATGGAATTGGTGATGACTGAATGCTCTATGCGGGTATTTTGTTCAACAGAAACGTGGGGCCCGATGATGGAATGGGCAATGTGCGCACCGGCAGCAATGAAGCAGGGAGGGGTGATAACCGAATCGATAATGCGGGCCTGAGGGGAGATCTGACTCAGGTCTTTTTCGTGCTCCAGAATACGCTGATGGGTTTGCACGCTTGCATCTTTGTTGCCGCAGTCAAGCCATTCCTCCACGCCGGCGGTGTAGAAATGCATTCCCCCTTCCAGCAACTCCTGCAAAACATCCGTGAGCTGGTATTCCCCCTTAACGCGATGGTCGCGCTCGATCAGGGTTTTGATTTTTTGCTTCAGGCTTAGCCCTTCTTTGAAATAATAGATCCCGATAATGGCCTTATCGGAGAGAAAGGTATCCGGTTTCTCGGCAAAGCGCTCCACTGCACCGCTTTCATCCGTGATCACCACACCGAATGCAGAGGGGTCTTCCACGCTTTTGATCCAGATGACGGCTTCTTTTTCTGTATCCAGAGCGAAATCGGCTTTGAAAAGGGTATCGGCAAAGGCGATGATTACCGGTCCTTCGAGGGAAGGGGCTGCACAATGGATGGCGTGAGCTGTTCCCAGGGGTTCTTCCTGGTAGTAGATGCGTCCGCGGGCACCGGCTTTTTCAGCCACAGCCAGCAATTCGCTTTCCACTTCTTCCCCAAAGTCGCCGATGATGAAAGCAACTTCATCTACCTTCTCGCCGACCGAGGCGGCAATGCTTTCAGTGAGTCGCTGCACTATGGTCTTGCCTGCAAGCCGTATCAGGGGTTTGGGTACAGTGAGGGTATGCGGTCGCATCCGCTTTCCCATTCCGGCCATTGGTATAATGATTTTCATTGCCTTGTGTTTTTCAGGATTTACCGGTATGTCCGAATCCGCCTTCACCCCTTTTGGTTTCATCCAGCCTTTGGCTTTCTTTCCATTCCACCCTCTCGTGCCGGGCAATGACCATCTGTGCAATGCGGTCGCCCTGGCGGATATACCGGGTTTCACCGGAGAGGTTCACCAGAATCACCTTGATCTCCCCACGGTAGTCGGCATCGATGGTGCCGGGGGTATTCAGCACAGTAATGCCTTCCCGGACGGCCAGTCCGCTGCGGGGCCTTACCTGTGCCTCGAAGCCCGGAGGCAGAGAGATATAAAGACCGGTAGGAATGAGTGCCCTTTCCAGAGGCTTGAGCTCCACTTCCAATTCCAGATTGGCGCGCAAGTCCATCCCCGCCGAAAGCGCGGTTTCGTATGCGGGCAGGGGGTGGGGAGATCGGTTGATGATGCTGACGATCATAAGCTTGTTCAATAAGAGGCAAAGGTAAGGAATTTGGCAAGAGCGGTGTATCTGCAGATCAGCAAGATCAGCAAGATCAGTAAGGTCAGTAAGGTCAGTAAGGTCAGCAGATCAGAAGGTCAGCAGGTCAGAAGGTCAGAAGGTCAGAAGGTCAGTAAGGTCAGAAGGTCAGTAAGGTCAGTAAGGTCAGAAGGTCAGTAAGGTCAGGGGGTTAGTCAGTGATTCAGATAGTACAGCTTATAGTGGCATAGGTACAATAGAGTGTTGATTCCTTGCACACCTGTCCCAGGCAAGCAAGATTTGTCCGAATCCGGGACAAAACGCTGAGCTGTGCCAAAAGGCGAATTCCCTTTAATACTTGAATATCATTGTTTTATGTGTGCGTGCCACCTTCTGGCACGGGCATTGAAAAGGGTTTGGCATCAACACAAACACTAACCCTAAAAAACACAAAACAATGAAAAAGAATCTGATCGTTTTTGCCAGCCTCCTCGCTGCTTTCTTCCTCGGAAACAATGTAATGGCCACTGTGGTTGTCACCGCTTCCGCTACCGGAACCGCCACCGCTACCGCCCGGATCGTGCAGCCCCTGGAAATCGTAAAACAGGCTGACCTGGCCTTCGGGAACATTGCTGCCGGCATCGCCGACGGAAGTGTAAGCATCGCCCTCGACGGAAGCCGTTCCGGTATGGGTGGCGTTACCCTGATCGCTGCCGGCAATGTAAACAGTGCCGCCAGCTTCGACATCCAGGGTTATCCCGGTGCTTCTTTCACCATCGATCTGCCGAGCTCCATCGACATTGAGTCTGGCAACGATGAAATGGAAGTGGATAACTTCGTCAGCAGCCTGGGCGCTACCAACAGCCTGAGCAACCAGGGAACTGCTACCCTGGTGGTAGGTGCCACCCTGAACGTGGAAGCCAACCAGGCTCCCGGCCTCTACAGCGGTACCTTCGATGTGGTTGTTGCCTACAACTAAGATCAAGAGCACTTCAGCAGTTCCAGAGCCACCCCGCGGGGTGGCTCTTTTTCGTCTGTTCAAACCTGAGTAGAAACTAAGCTGAGTTCATAGGCTCTGCTGATGAGTAATCTTTATGGTTCGCCGAGGATAAAGCGGAAGCCATCCCGGAAATCTCCTTCAAATGAGCTGTCTATTCTTAGCGGGATACTTTCCGGAGCGGGAATCATCCCCAATTGCTGTAATTGCCCCTCATCCAGCGACAGCGTATAGGCCCCAGGAGGCAAACCCAGGTAATTGAAATAGCCATCGCTGCCGCTGAGCAGCCGCTTGATTTCCACCCCGTCTTTATTAAGAATCCTGATAATGATGCGGCCCGCTGGAATAAGCTCCCCGTCGGATCGCCTGTACATCACCTGCCCCTCAATTTCTCCCATAGGTTTTACAGGAATCAGGATACGCTTCACCTGATTGGGATCCGGATAAACGGCCGCCGTTTCAAAAGGAAGCATCCAGGCAATGCTCGGGAAACCCCCATTCTGAACACGCAGCAGATGATGGGTATAGGGTTCCAGGGATACGTAGCGGTGCAAACTGTCATTGTCCTTCAACACCTGTATTCCTTTGCTCAGGCTCACATTTAGATTGCTGAGCAGGGGTTCGTTCTTATCCCTTTGGTCATTATGGTTTATATCCAGATAGGCAGCCACTTCCACCGCACCTCTTCCGAGCGAAGGGCGGCTTTGGAAGGAGAAGGGTGCCGGGCCTCCGGCAAGAAGGATGCTTCCGGAAAGGACCTGGCTGGATTCCCAGCGCCCCTGGGATTGTCCAGCTCCAAAGGATGTCCGCAAGGTCTGGAAATCGATATACAGGTTCAGCTGAAAGGAGGTCTGATCTTCCTCAAAAGCATAATCAAAGGAAGCGCTGGTAAACCAAGCCTTGCCCAGCCTCTTTTGCATCTGTAAACGCAGGTTTTTCATTTCCACGGCTTGCATATCTGTGAGCGTTGACATATACAATACCCACTGGCGCGGAAGGAAAACGGAGGCATTCAGGGCGGCATTCCGCACTTCGGGCTCCTGAAAGGAAGCAGATGTTTGCAGCCCCAGGTTGAGTTTTCCGATGTAGGCAGAAAGATTGGACTCTAAAAACTGCCTGGTTCCGGTACGGGTTTCGTTTTGGCGGAAGCTTCCCCGGAAGTTCCCCCGGATCTTTCCAAAGCGATAAGGGGCATTCAGTCCGAGCGAGGCCTCATAGGTATTGCTGCTGAGGATGGCATCCTGCTTTTCATTAAAAATGCGCGCATCCCCTTCAAGGCTGATATTGCTTCTGCTGCGCAAGCTGAAAGCAAATTGGTGCCAGGCCTCAAATGCATAGGCATAGTGAAGCAGCAGATTGTTCGCTGGCGCAACGGATATTTTTGAGAAAGGGAGGTGGCGGCTGCTGTCATTTCCTTCATAATTCTCATAGCCCAGGCTGAGGGTGGATTTCCTGCCCAGGCCGTACGACAGACTTCCCTGGCTCAGCCGATAAGCCATACTGTCCAGGGTATATCCGGTATAGAGGTGGTACTCCAGCTGCTTATCGGGGACAAAGAGAAAGGGGATATCGATGTATTCTTCCTCGGTGATTTCCTCGCCCCAGGGCCCGTACAGTTTGAGGGTGATCAGGGTGCTCCCATATACCAGGGGCACCTCGAAACGGTATAGGCCGTTTGCATCGGCCGTTTCGATGTCCAGCAGGACATTGTTCACATAGAGTTCCACCTCCCAACCTGGCTCCGTTTGTCTTTCGAGCAAATAGGTGCCAAAGGATTTCCGGAAGCTGGTGGGGGTATTGCTCAGGCTGATCCCGGCCATTCGGGCATTCACCTGCGACAAGGAAGGGGGCTGAAGGGTGCCGAATTGCGCCTGTTTCACCCATCTGGAATCATTGTTAATAAACCGCCAGTAGCCCGCCTGGTCTTTCAGTCGAAGGGGTGAGCGCAGGTCTGTCTGGGTAAGCAGGCTGAGTTCTCCACCCAGCAGTTCCCCTCCCAGGGCTGTTTTCAGGGTATAGTCAGGGCGTGCATCCACGGATTGCTTCATTGCAAGCGACCAATCGGCTGCCAGGCCCCGGGCCAGCGAAAAATCGCGGGGGTAGGAGGTATCTGTTTCCACGCTTCCTGTTAGGGTACGCAGGTTCTCTCTCATTCGCTGGATCCGCAGCATTTTTACAATCGGAAGCTCATAGGAAGATTGCAGGTGCACCGTGAGGGCCCTGAAATCGAAGCTGAGCTCGAACTGAAAGGCCTGCTCATACACCTTCAGGGGAAGGAAAAGATCGTGATAGGTCGCAAGAAGTTCGTGCTCATCCAGAGACAGGGTTTTTCCACCAAAGGAAACCCGGCGGCTTGCGTTGCTGATATAAAAGGCATTGGTTTCATTTCCCACATAACCCCAAACGGAGTCAAAGCCCTGGCTGTGTGAAACATATATTTTCAATTCCTGAAAAAGGCTTGTTGCGGGCAGGTAGAGTTCTTCCTGGAAATAGATCGCGTCTATTTCCACAAAACCGATGTTTTCGATGGAAAGTACCACAAATAATTCTTCGTAATCTTCCGGCTCAGCCTGCAGGGCCACAGGACTGAGCAGGGTGACCAGCAGAAGGCCGGGAATGAGGAGGTGGCACAGGCCTTTGGATACCGGGCGCTCCATCATCTTTCATTCATTGAGAAATGAGCGTAATATAGATGCTCCCTGTATAGGAGCCCGAAGGGTTCACCTGAAGCGAGGAAAGCTGCAGTCGGCCGCCCATTGTGAGCGTAAAACCGCTTGGCGCGCCGGGAGGAGTAACAAAAACATTCCCTGTGCTCAGCGGTCCGGGGTAAAGGCGAAGCTTTCCCCCATTGCTCCCTTGCAACCAAACACTTTCGCTGAGATGGATCTGCATCATTCTTTTAGGCAATGCCCTGATTTCCAGCACCCCCGCCGAGCTAATCTGTCCGGAAGGCAGGAGGATGACACTTCCAGTGGAAGTCCGGGTGCCATTGGAAGAAACGATGACTTCACCACCACCACCTGAGGGGTAGAAGTCGCCAAACTGCAAAGGGGAGATCATCAGTACAGTGGCCTGGAACCCTGCCTTACTTTCAGAAAACTCAGGCGTGATGGATACTTGTCCTTGTAAACTCAGACAGAAACTGAGCCGGAAAATGAACAGCAGGCAAGCTTTTATATGCCAGTAGCGGCATCCCATTTATTGCAGGTTTACGATGCTTTCCGCATACACCTCGGCATTCGGTGTTCCGGCAGAGGTATAGGTCAGGTGCAATTGCCCGCGGGAGTAATCCACCCCGGCTTGCAGCGACAAAGGGATGGAGACCTCCCGGCGGGTTCCGGGGGTGTACACCGCAATTCCCCTGACTTCCCCGATTTTGTGCCTGTTGCCCTCCGCATCCTGGTGATGGATTTCAATATCCCCGAAAGTGGATTTTCCGCCTTCCCGTAGAAGGGTGAATCCCAGATGGGGTAGCTCCTCTTGTTTCAGCAGGGCGATATCTGCAATGGCACAACTTACCTCCAGGGTCCCTTTTCGTGCAATGACCGGGATGGTGATACCATAGACGGGGATCAGCCGGATTCCGAGTGCGGTATCTACCTGATCTGTGCCCGCTGCAGGAGCATCGTCGGGGACGGACCTGAAGTACAGGTGGGATCGGTATTCTGCATCGGGAAGCGTATCGGGAAGTCGCAGTTGTATTCTCACTACCTGGGCTTCGCCGGGGGCCAGGGTCACGCTCCTGGGGAAAAACCGCAGGAATCGATCAGCAAAGTACTGGCCCTCTTCTGCTTCGGTAATCTGGTTCAAACTCCCATCCTCATTCATCCGGTATTGCAAAAAGCTGATGCTGTAGCGTGAAGTATCCTGGCCCGTATTGGCAAGACTGACTTCTTCAATACGCTTATTGCCTTCAAAAACAACACGGTAAGGCGTAATAAGCAAGTCGCTTTGGGCTGAAAGGGCAGCACAGATAAATATCAGGCTCAGCAGAATAAGATTTCTCTTTCTCATATCAGTGGTCGTTTTCTTCATCCTCCGTTTCCTGGGGGCCTGCATCAATACCATTCTCCGAGAGCATCCGGTAAATGGTGGACTTCCCAATGCCCAGTTTGCTGGCTACGAAACGAACTTTATTATTGTATTTTTTTAAAAAATGCCTGACAATCAATAGATTGTATTCTTCCATGGACATTTCACGGCTGAGCAATTCACTGGAAAAATCGGGAAAAGTGATCTGGATGTGATCTTCATCGATCTCATTCTGATCGGCCAGTACCACCCCCAACTCAACCACGGCTTTCAGTTCACGGATGTTTCCCGGAAAGCGATGCGACATAATCTTGTCGATGGCAGTCTTGCTCAGCTTTTTCTGCTGGATATCGTGGCGTTTGCAGTATTCTTTGATAAAATGATTGGCCAGCACAAGGATGTCATTTCCTCTTTCGTGGAGGGGTGGCAATTGAATGGAAATTCCCAGAAGGCGGTAGTAAAGATCTTCTCTGAAAAGCCCCTTGCCCACCAGTTCCAAAAGGTTCTTGTGGGTGGCAATGATAATTCTGACATCCAGGTTAATGAGGGTATTGCTCCCAACCCTGGTGAGTTGCTGTTCCTGCAATACCCTGAGCAATTTCACCTGCATATTCAAATCCATATCCCCGATTTCATCCAGGAAGAGGGTGCCCCCCTGGGCCTCTTCAAACTTTCCGGCTCTCCTTTCAACTGCCCCGGTAAAGGCGCCTTTTTCGTGCCCGAACATTTCTGACTCGATGAGTTCCCTTGGAATGGCGCCCACATTGACCGGAACAAAGGGCTTGTCTTTGCGATGGGAATTATAATGGATGGTTTTGGCGATCACTTCTTTTCCAGTTCCTGTCTGTCCGGAGATGGAAACGGGGATATCGGATTTTGAGGCTTTCTCAATCAGGGGAAAGGTTTTGCGCAAGGCAGAACTATTGCCGACAATGGTATTGGAGAATTCATACTTTTTCTCCACTTCCTCCTGAAGGATACTGATGCGTTGGTGAAGGTTTTCCTGCTTGCGGATATGGTTCACGATATTCCATATCCTTTCTTTCATATTTTCATCCTTCACCACATAATCATAGGCGCCCATTTTGAGAAGGTTGACGGCCGTATTGATCTCTTCCTGGCCGGAGACGATGATGACGGGTAATTCCGGGGCCCTTGCCTTGATCTTTCTGAGAATCTCCTGGCCGTTTTCTCCGGGGAGATAATAGTCCAGGCAGATTACATCGGGGTTTTTGGACAGATTCGCCAGGCACTCCCTACCGTTGTAAAAAATCTCCACATCATTATCTTCATTCATCGAGAGATAATGCTGCAACATACGGGCAGTGATCTTTTCATCTTCCACAATGAATATTTTCAAAACCCTCATCATTATTTATTTTTTGGGAAGAGATACTGTTCCAGGAGCATATTGATTTCCTCCAGCAGGGGATTTGTTTTTTCCTTGCTGAGGTTCAAATCGTGTTGATCACTGCTCAATTCAACGTCCAGTGCCAGCATTCTCATTGCGGGGCAGTGCATCGTCAGGGCCAGGCCCTTGATGCTGTGGGCAGTGGATTTCAGGCTTTGAAAATCCTTGTCTGCCAATGCTTTGTGCAGTACTTGCTGGTATTCCTGCAGGGATTCCCTGGCCATTCCAATCAGTTCATTGTACAAGTCACTGTCCCGGAGGGTATTCTCCATTAATCCGGATTCATCAAAATGCAAGGCTGGTATGTGTTCGGGGCTCATCATTTCGCTTCATTCTTTTGATGATGGTTCATCCATTTGTCGATCATCAGCCGGATATGCTTAATAATCACCGGTTTCACCAGGAAATCATCCATTCCTGCTTTGGCGCATCTTTCGCGACTTCCTGAGATGGCATCGGCAGTGAGGGCAATGATGGGGGTTCTGCGGCCAATATGCATCAGCCCTTCTGCTTCCCTGATCCGGCGTGTGGCCTCGTAGCCATCCATCACCGGCATCTGAACATCCATAAAGATCAGGTCGGGGAACTCTTCCTTGTATACCTGAAGCCCTTCCTGCCCGTTGAAGGCTTTCAAAATCCTTGCATCGCGCACCACTGCTTTGATCATCGACTCGGCCAGCTTCATATTGGCCTTGTTGTCCTCCACAATCAGAATACTGGGGTTTCTTTCCTTCAATTCCAGGCTGGAATCGGGAGTGCTTCTGATGACCTGGCTGTCTTTCAGAATGCTGTCGAGCTTCTCAAAAGTGATGGGTTTTTCCAGTACAGACTGAACGCCAAGTTCTTTGGCTGTGGTTTTAATGATATCTTCGGAAGAACTGTGTAAAAGGACAAACCCGGCTTTTAGGGAAGGGTGCTTTGTTTTGATGGCACGGATCATCTCCAGCCCATTCATTTCAGGCATTTCATAATCCACGATTAGCAGATCATATGGATGAAGATCCATCCCGGGAACCTGTGCGGAAGAAGCCACGGAACTTGATTCAATTTCCTGGTTTTCAAGCATTCGGGACAGGATTTTCAAATTGGTGTTATTATCATCCACACAAAGCACTTTGCGGATGGCATTGCCCTTGCCCAAAGCGGGGGCATCGTCTTTAATGATAGGCAGTTCAATGGTAAAGCGGAAAAGGCTTCCTTTGTCCGGTTCACTTTCGATTTCCAGCCTGCTTCCCATTTTTTCGAGGATGCTGACGGAGATGGGCAGACCCAGTCCGGTGCCGCTGTATTTCCGGTTGGCAGCGGGTTGGATCTGGACGAATGCGCTGAGGATGTCCTCTTGTCTTTCAACTGGAATGCCAAGTCCGGTATCTCTGACATAGAAGGTGAAAGCACCAAGGTGCGGCTTGTCTGCGGCACGGGAATACTGCAACCCCAGCTCCACTTCTCCCTCATCGGTGAATTTGATTGCATTCCACAGAAGATTGATCAATACCTGTCGCAGGCGGATGGAATCGACCAGCACGGTCTGGGGGATACATTCCTGAATGTTTACCAGAAACTCCAGGTGTTTGGCGTGGGCCTTGAGCTTGACGATATCGGCGATCTGGCCACACAATTCCCGGATATGGGTATTGTCCTCATTCAGTTCCAGCTTTCCGGCCTCAATTTTGGAATAGTCCAGAATGTCGCTGATCAGCTCAAGCAACACCAGGGCCGATTGATTCACCGACTCCATAAAGTCGGCTTGTACTTCATCCAGCTCTGTCTTCAATAGCAAGTCTGTGAATCCTATGACGGCATTGAGCGGGGTACGGATCTCGTGGCTCATATTGGCCAGGAATTCAGATTTGGCTTTGCTGGCCTGCTCGGCATCTTCTTTCATTTTGGTGAGCAGCAGGTCCTGAGCCCGGCGCTTACGCACATTCACCAGCATTTTTGAGAAGATCAAAAGGAGCTTCACTTCATTTCCAGAGTAGAGATGATAATGCTGAACGGAGTCGAACCCGATAAAACCAATGCAATCCTTCCCGTCCATCATAGGTAAAGCCAGCAGGCTTTTGACCTCCTGCGGCTCCAGGATTTCCCTTACGCCATCTCCTTCCGGCAGGGCATACACATCGGGAATGCTCATCACTTCTCCCTTTTTGTGGGTTTCCACCCAATGGGGAATATAATCCAGGGGGACATCCTGCAATTCTTCAATCTGGGGCGAGGTGCCCGGAGAGCACCACTCGAAGGTATTGCTCGTGGTATTGTTGCCCCAGTCGTAATCAAAAATATAGGCCCGGTCGGCATTCACAAATTCTCCGAGTTCTTTCAGTGAGGTGTTGATCATATCGCTGACCTCATCCAGGTGGATATCAATATAGGTTGAAGCAATTTTAATGAGCAACTCCTGCATATCGGAGTAATAGGCGATGGTTTTTTCCGCCTTTTTCTGTGCGGATATATCGCGTGTCAATCCCTGTATGCCAATAGGTATTCCCTCTGCATCGCGGATGAACTTAATGCTGATACTGGCGGTGAATGTGCTGCCATCATTTCGGTATTGTTCTACCTCAAGAATGCGGGAGCGGTCTTTATCCACCTCGGATTTTCCTTCTTTTTGTAATTCTTCTTTCAGAATTTGATAAAAGGCCTGTATGCTTTCCGGAGGGAATTTTTGCAAAAGCGGTTTACGAATATGTACCTCCGGGGGGTCGCCTACCATCTTCTCCACGGAGGGGCTTATGTAGGTTGTATTAAATTGCAGGTCGGTGGTGAATACCACATCAGAGATGTTTTCCGCGATCTGGCGATATTTGGAAAAGCTATCCTGAAGTTGCCTTTCTGCCATTTTTCGTTGTCGAATATCGCGCACAAAAACCACCAGCCGCTTCATTCCCTGGCAAAGGCAGGTGGCGCTGATCTCCACTTCTATCATTTCTCCGCTCCGGCTACGGTAGAAACATTCGAACAGGCCTTTCCCCTTATTGATAATATGGTCGATCCTTTCCTTCACCGTGGAGGGAGGGGGAGGCGCCACAAAATCGAACATTGTGAGCTGCAGCAACTCCTCTCTGTCATATTCCAGCATCTGACAGAGGGTATTATTTACACTGAGCAGACGACCCTGGGCATCGGCAATATAAAACCCGTCTACTGTGGTTTCAAGAATGGTCCGGAGCTCAATTTCGCGGTTTTTCCTGTCGGTGATATCACTGTGTGAGCCTGCCATCCGGTAGGGGATGCCTTCCTCATTGCGCAGGGCCTCCCCTTTGGCCTCTATCCATCGCAGACTGCCATCTTTGTGCTTCATCCTGAATTCAATGGCGTACTGATTGATCTCGCCATTCAGGTATTTTTGCACAAATGCGGTTACCCGTTCCCTGTCTTCTTCGAAAAGCAAGGTGGAAAAAGTTTGAAAGGTGTTTTCAAGCTCCTCTTCAACAAAACCCAGCATCTCTTTCCAGCGGCGGGAAAGGTAAAGCTCATTGGTTTGAAGATCCCAGTCCCATATCCCGTCATTGGAGCCGTTGATGGCCAGCTCATATTGCTCCTTAATCTCGAGAAGGCGGTCAACATCGGCTTTATCCTCAGACCTTTCCGTGAACAGGCAGAGGCAGACATCCTCAGAAAGCCCGTATGCCTGAATTTTGATATGGCGGCTCAGGCAATGGAGGTATTGTTTCGCCGAGCATACTTCACCCCGCCTGGCCGGACCTTCCAGGAAATCCAACCAGTCGAAACGCTCCTCCCGTATTTGTGGAAATATTTCGGTGAGCCTACGGCCACGCAGGTCCTCTTTCGGAATCCCTATCAGCTCTTGTGCAGGATCGTTAAGGTCAAGCAGCACAAAGTCGGCCTGAGTATGTTCCGTATCAGCAATATACCTTAAAGCAGCGTATCCGAAAGGGGAGCGGTTTTGAACTTCTGTCAGGGTAAAAGTATGCACAGCAATTTCCTCCTATTAGTTTCACAAGTATTTCGGACCATTATTATTGACAGCCTGATAGCTGGTGATGCAAGTTGGTATAGTGGTGCAATCAATTGATAGACAAGCTCAAATATAGGGCAAGCTTCTTATACTGCCAAATATCTGCGGATTTGGTGTATGTATTTGTCAATGTGATTCTTAGGCAAATATTCATAGAAAAGAGCAGCTGTATTTGCCCCCATTGTATTCCAAAAATCATCACATTTTTATCCGGAAGCGCCCCATTCTTGCCTTTTTGTCCATCTTCTGGCATTTCTGTCCTTGGGTGGGACAAATCCCGGGTCTGTGCCAAAAGGCGAATTCCCATTAATATCTGAAAAACATTGTGTTATGTGTGCGTGCCACCTTCTGGCACGGGCATTGAAAAGGGTTTGGCATCAACACAAACACTAACCCTAAAAAACACAAAACAATGAAAAAGAATCTGATCGTTTTTGCCAGCCTCCTCGCTGCTTTCTTCCTCGGAAACAATGTAATGGCCACTGTGGTTGTCACCGCTTCCGCTACCGGAACCGCCACCGCTACCGCCCGGATCGTGCAGCCCCTGGAAATCGTAAAACAGGCTGACCTGGCCTTCGGGAACATTGCTGCCGGCATCGCCGACGGAAGTGTAAGCATCGCCCTCGACGGAAGCCGTTCCGGTATGGGTGGCGTTACCCTGATCGCTGCCGGCAATGTAAACAGTGCCGCCAGCTTCGACATCCAGGGTTATCCCGGTGCTTCTTTCACCATCGATCTGCCGAGCTCCATCGACATTGAGTCTGGCAACGATGAAATGGAAGTGGATAACTTCGTCAGCAGCCTGGGCGCTACCAGCAGCCTGAGCAATCAGGGAACAGCCACTCTCGTAGTAGGTGCCACCCTGAACGTGGAAGCCAACCAGGCTCCCGGCCTTTACAGCAGTACCTTCGATGTGATTGTTGCTTACAACTAAAATCAACATAACTTCTGAAATCGGGCGCCACCCTTCGGGGTAGCGCCTTCTTGTTAAAATGAATGTCCACGTATTTAAACCACAATGAAACATCCACTTCTATTCATCCTCATCTTTCTCATCTCAGTCCTCGCTACGGAAAGTCTTTGGGCCTTGGGAAGCGGGAGTGCCTCAGCCAGCAGCAGTGCCACAAGTTTGGCCCGCATCGTTCAGGTAATAAAAGTATGGTGGTAAAGGACTTTGTGAGCAGCCTTGGGACTACATCCAGCCTGGATGCACAGGGAGTTGCTACCTTGCATATCGGGGCCAGTTTGATGGTCAGTGCCAAACAAAACCAGGGCCTCTATTCCGGGACTTTTGATGTTGCAGTAGCCTATAATTGATTACCAAAAAGCCATTGCATTGTCAGGGGTCGTTTCTCAGGAGGCGGCTCCTTATTTTTTCCTCTACGATTCTGAAGGCCTTTCTCTCCGATATTGACGGAGAAGGGGCATTTTTCTTTATTGCCCATCCCCTTTTAAATATCAGAAAACCAAGCATATACAATAAGAGATTTGCTTTGGTATGGTGCTTGACAGAGGCCGCATTCTTAGTCAGGCAAATCCGTGAGAAACACCTTCATCATTCTCGTTTACCTCCTCTTTCACTTTGGGGTTCCCCTCAAGGTAATTGGACAAGCGACGGAGCATCGAACTATGAAGAAGACTTCAGCTTTCGCCTCGGCCTGTATCCTGGAGCCATTAAGTATAGGAAAAACGGCAGATCTGATCTGGGAGAGGAAAGGAGGCAGTAAATCTGATGCCCTCAGCCTGCAGGATTTGGAAATGTGCGCTGCCGGTTTTGAGCTGTCCGCACGTCCGGCTGCGGTATGTTTCCTGAGCCTTCCCACTTCGGTAAATGCCTATTCCGGAGAAGATGTTATTGTAGTTACAGGCTTTACCACCAGCCGGGAGCAGAATGTTGTGATCAATAATGATGGCTCCTATTCTTTTGCTGTTCAGGCTTCCCCCGTGATGATAGGAGCGCAGTTGAGAAAACATTTTACAGGGGTCTTTGAGGTTTGTCTGGCATATAACTGAATCCGGTTCTGCTCACGCCAATTCGCATCGGTCGGGGCCACCAGAGTCAGGGCTCAGTCCTACCCTTCATAAAAATGCATTTCACGGATATAGCGGTTGACGCGCTCGGGGAGAAAATAGCGCATATCTTTTCCATTGCTGATGCTTTCCCGGATAAAGCTGGATGAGATCTCAAACTGAGGAACCCCCTTGATCAAATGTACAGAAGGATGACCTTCGTAGGGGTGCGGATGATCTCCCGGGCGGGGATAAACATAAAGCTGATAGTCGTTCAGTATCTGTTCATACTGCTTCCATTTATGAAAGGCAGGCAGGATGTCGAGCCCCATAATGAGGACAAATTCCCGAACGGGATACTGTTCCCGCAAATGTGTCAGCGTATGAATGGTATAAGAAGGCCGGGGAAGCCGGAGCTCGATATCAATGGCCCGGAAACGGGGATCGTCTTCAATGGCTTCTTTAAGCAGTGCCAGGCGGTGATGATCTTCCAGCAGAGGCTGGCGCTTTTTAAACGGATTCTGGGGCGAGACCACAAACCACACCTGATCCAGGCCTGTGAACTCGAGCATATAATGCGCCAGGATGAGATGGCCTGTATGGATAGGATTAAAGGAACCAAAGAACAGGCCGGTCTTTTTACTTGGTATCATTGGATTGGCTTTTCATCCTGAAGAAAACGCGTGATCAGGGCTTTGGTTCGCGGGATGGTATCGCGCAGGTCTTCATTGATGATCTGCAAATCGAAGCGGGGCGCAAAGGCCATCTCTTCCTCCGCTTTCTCCAAACGCACCTGCAACTCATCCTCATCCTCGGTGCCCCGCATCCGCAGTCTTTCCTCCAATACCTTTATGGATGGAGGAAGCAGGATGATCGCCAGGGCAAGGGATTCATAGGCTTTCTTAATATTCAAGCCCCCCACCACATCCACATCGAAAATCACATTCTTTCCTTCGGCCAGCAAGGCTTCCACATCCGAACGAAGGCTGCCGTAAAAACGACCGGGATACACTTCTTCCCATTCCAGAAAAGCTCCCTCCCTGATCTTCCGCGCAAAGTCTTCCGGAGAGAGAAAATGATAATCCACCCCATCCACTTCCTTTGGCCGGGGAGGGCGATTGCAAGCCGACACCGAAAAATGCAGGTTCAGGTCCGATTGCAGGAGGGCCCTGACAATGGTGGACTTACCAGTGCCGGAAGGGGCGGAAACAATGACCAGCCGCCCGTAAGAAGGGCCCGTCACATCTGTCATAAAATATTAAATAATTGCTCCTTGATCTTTTCCAGTTCATCCTTCATCCCCACCACGATGCGCTGCAAATCGTGGTCGTTGGCCTTGCTGCCAATGGTATTGATCTCACGCCCCATCTCCTGGGTGATAAAACCCAGCTTCTTGCCTTCGGAATCCGGAGCATCCAGGGTTTCCAGGAAATACGCACAATGCTTGGTCAGGCGGACTTGTTCTTCCGTGATATCCAGCTTCTCCAGATAATAAATCAGCTCCTGTTCAAAGCGGTTCTCGTCGGCATTGATGCCTTCCGGAAGCTGGGCCAGGGCTTTGCGCAACTTTTCTTTCACATTCTCCAGCCGCTTGCCATCCATCGCTGTAAGCTTCTCCAGTCCTTCCAGGATCAGGCCTACCCTGTGCCGCAGGTCGGCTTCCAGAGCCTGTGCTTCCTGCACCCGGAAAACGTCCACCTGTTTCAGGGCTTCCGTCACGGCCAGCTTAAACTGCGCCTGGCCTTCTTCATCCGGAAGATCTTTCTCGGCTTTGAGCACATCGGGCATTTTCAGGATGAGCGACAAACTCTGGTCTCCCGGAGGATGGCCAATCTGCTCCCCCAGGGCCTGGAGAGCGGCATAATATTCCAGGGCCAGAGCGGTATTCAGGCTGTACGGACTTTCTCCGGAAGCGAAATCCAAATACACCGACACATCCACTTTTCCGCGCAAAAGCTTTTTGCTGCATTCCGTCCTGACCCAATGTTCCCATTCACGGTAGGCCTGGGGAATTTTCAGGTTCAGGTCGAGCTGCTTGCTGTTGAGGCAGCGGATCTCCACGCTGAGTTTATGTTGGGGCAAAATCACTTCGCTTTTGCCAAAGCCGGTCATTGATTTGATCATAGCAGGAATAATTCCTACAAATATAGGGAGTATCTCTCAGCAATGTCCTTGCAGAAGCCACAGGCTTGGAAGCAATGCGGAAATATGGGTTTTCCTCATTGGTCGCTGTCAAACAGTCTTCTTCTGAGATCCACGAGCAGGCCCGACTCAAAAAGCAGGAGGAGGAAAGGAATGCACAGCAGCCATACTATCCGGCCCTGGTATCTTGTATCGATGATGGATAAGGAAGCGCAAACGAAAGCATTGAGGACAAGAAATCCAAAGAAATACAAATACAAAGCCTTTTGTTTTTTGGAGATGCTGGCGGAGAAAATGAAAAGGAAGGGCAGAAGGAGGAAGGTGAGGGCAAATACGCCCTCTTGCAATCGGTTTAAGCGATCCACCATCGGATTGATCTTATTGTTGTTTTGGAGGGATTGAAGATACTCATTGCGATACGCGGGATAACACTTATTGATAAAACGATCTGCATATTCGATTTCCCTGATCACCGGTGCCTGTATCGCATCAAAGCTGAAAAAGAGTGCAATGCTGGTTTCCAGGCTCTTCCAGATAAAAGCACCCAGGTACTTCGGGCTGCTCAGGATGTCAAAAATCATCCCTTTGTATTCCTCCTCATTCTTCTTCCAGCCTCCCGTTTTATATAAGGGGCTGTCTTCCTTCCACAGAAAATCCATATCATCCGGAAGACTGTCTCTGTATTGGCAAAGGCTATATTGATGCTGATCGCAGTGCTCCTCAAGGAAATCGGCCAGGATTCCGGTTTGGCTGAACCTGGACATCAGGAAGATCGGGCCACCTTCACCAGTGGTAAAAACGTGGCCATAAATATGTTCTCCGGTCCGGGCTTGCAGGTAATGAACCGAGGCACTCAGCAGCCAGGCAGCGACAAAGACCGTCCATATATAGCCCATTCTCTTTAGTGAGAGATGAGGGAATAATTCCTTTACACGCTTAAAAAGCCATCCGATCGAAACCAGCATCAGCACGAGAAAGCCCAACAGAAAGTGAGCGTTATGCACTGCCAGGCTCAGCATAAACAGAAAAGTGATGATCACTAAATCAAGCTTCCCGATCTGCTTCATAAAAAGCAATAATCCAAGATTTAATATCAATATGGAAGTGAAGATATCAGGGGAAATCATACTGACATAAATCGGAGCAGTGGTAAGGAAAGTCAGCACGAAGAGGCAGAAAATGAATAGGATGGTGCTTCTTCGGGGATGTGCAAAATGCGCGAAGTAGTAATACAGCGACAGCGAAAGGATGAAGCCCTGTGCCAATATCACCCCCCAAAGGCTGTAGTTCAGGCTGAACAAACGGACAAATAGACCGTAGATGAGGGGACGGTCTTTGGGCACATAAAACTCGAAGGCCGGATAAATATATGCGCCAGAATCATAATGAAACAGCGGATAGTGGTTTTTCCATCCCATAAAACACAAGAGGATGGCGCCAAACAAGAGGAGAATGATTTTGAAGAAGGGGGAGAAACTGCTTGAATCCGACTTCATTGTGATTGGAATTGGGGACTAGGCATCAAATGTATCATATATGCATCTATTTCTTGTGAATTTGATAACATTTGACCCGATAGGGTCCAAAAGGAATAATCCCTGATTTGTGGATTGTGAAAGGAAATGCCTGAATACGAAAATACATTTGTGAAGCCTTCCGGCATAAGCAGGACAAAGTATAAAGGCCTTTCCCTTGCGATTTTCCTATTTTTGCAGCTTGTTTTGAAAGGAGAAAGTGATGGAATACCGATTCAGGGACATTGAAAACAAATGGCAACAGTACTGGGCTGAAAACAAAACTTTTTGTGTGAAGGAAGACCCGGACCGGCCCAAATATTACGTGCTGGATATGTTTCCCTATCCCTCCGGTGCCGGCCTCCACGTGGGGCATCCCCTGGGGTATATCGCCTCCGATATCTACGCCCGCTACAAGCGGCATCTGGGTTTCAACGTATTGCACCCGATGGGCTACGATGCCTACGGTTTGCCGGCAGAACAATATGCCATACAAACGGGAACCCACCCGGCGGTGACCACCGAAAAGAATATCGAACGCTACCGCCGCCAACTCGACCAGATTGGTTTCTCCTTCGACTGGGACCGGGAGGTACGTACTTCCGATCCCAAATACTATAAATGGACCCAATGGACTTTCATTCAGCTTTTCCACAGCTGGTATGATAAGGAGAAGGATATGGCGCGTCCGGTGGAAGCCCTGGAGGCGCATTTTGCTTCCTTTGGGAACGCCGGCATCCTGGCACAAAGCAGCTTTGAAGGGACATTCTCTGCGGCTGAATGGGCTGCAATGCCGGAGAAGGCGCAGCAGGAGATCCTGATGCACTACCGCCTGGCTTACCTTTCGGACACCTGGGTGAACTGGTGTCCGGCCCTGGGTACGGTGCTGGCCAATGATGAGGTGAAGGATGGCTTTTCAGAAAGAGGGGGGCATCCGGTGGAGCGGAAAATGATGAAGCAGTGGTCGCTGCGGATCACGGCCTATGCCCAGCGCCTGCTCGACGGTCTGGATGCCATCGACTGGCCTGCTTCGCTGAAAGAAATGCAAAGGAATTGGATCGGTCGTTCCGAAGGGGCCTCGGTTCTCTTCTCGCTCAAAGGCCATCCGGAAACACTGGAAGTTTTCACAACCCGTCCCGACACCCTCTTTGGCGCCACCTTTATGGTGCTTGCGCCTGAACACGAATGGGTGGAAAAGATCACCACCGAAGCACAGCGCGAGGCGGTTCAGCAATACCTCGAATGGGCAAAGAACCGCTCTGAGCGGGAAAGGATGGCAGAGGTGAAACAGGTGACGGGGGTCTTTACCGGCGCCTATGGCATCAATCCCCTCAGCGGGGAAGAGGTGCCGGTGTGGATTGCCGATTATGTGCTCTCGGGCTATGGTACCGGCGCCATAATGGCGGTGCCGGCCCACGACAGCCGCGATTTTGCCTTTGCCCGGCATTTCGGCCTTCCCATCCGCCAGGTGGTGGCTGCCCCCGGCCAGGGACTGACAGATACGACCGAATGGGAAACATCCTGGGATGCCAAAGAAGGCATTTCGG
This sequence comes from uncultured Lentimicrobiaceae bacterium, assembly GCA_964590645.1. Classification (GTDB taxonomy): domain Bacteria; phylum Bacteroidota; class Bacteroidia; order Bacteroidales; family JAGNHN01; genus JAGNHN01. The sequence goes on along the minus strand of CAZPYJ010000021.1, from coordinate 33,152 downwards.
TGAATTCGGATTTCCTGGATGGGATGGAAGTGAAAGATGCCATTCGAAAAGCCATTGAAGTACTGGAAGAAAGGGGACTGGGCAAAGGCGAAATCAATTATCGTTTGCGCGATGCCATCTTCAGTCGCCAACGTTACTGGGGCGAGCCATTCCCCGTGTATTACAAAGAGGGGATGCCTTATACCCTGCCGGAATCTGCCTTGCCCCTGGAGCTGCCGGCGGTGGATAAATACCTCCCCACAGAAGAAGGAGAGCCTCCCCTGGCCAGGGCGAAGAGCTGGGTCAGCAAGGAAGGTTATCCACTCGAAACCAATACAATGCCTGGTTTTGCCGGATCCAGCGGCTACTACTTGCGCTATATGGATCCGCATAATGAGGATGCCTATTTTTCCAGGGAAGCAGCGGATTACTGGCAGAATGTGGACCTCTATATCGGTGGGGATGAGCACGCTGCCGGCCATCTGATCTATGCCCGTTTCTGGAATAAATTCCTCTTTGATATCGGCCTGGCTGTGCGCGAGGAGCCTTTTCAAAAACTAATTAATCAAGGGAAGATACAGGGACGCTCAAGCTTTGTTTACCGCATCCAGGGCAGCAATCAGTTCGTTTCGTACGGACTGCGCAAGTCTTACGAAACACAAGCCTTGCACGTGGATATCAGCCTGGTGCACAATGATGAGCTGGATATCGAGGCCTTCCGGCAATGGCGGTCTGAATTTACCGATGCCAGCTTCATTCTTGAAGACGGGAAGTATCATTGCGGGCACGAGGTGGAGAAGATGTCGAAATCGAAGCACAATGTACAGAGTCCGGATGCCCTGATTGAGCGCTACGGCGCCGATACGCTGCGGCTGTATGAGATGTTCCTGGGGCCCCTCACCGATCACAAACCCTGGGATACCCAGGGGATTGAAGGGGTGTACCGCTTTATGCGCAAGCTCTGGCGTCTCTACCATACGGATGAAGGCTTTGCGGTGAACGATCAGAAGGCATCGGAAGCGGCGAGAAAGTCATTGCACAAGACCATTAAGAAGGTGCGGGAAGACATTGAGCGCTTTTCCTTCAATACCGTGGTGAGTGCTTTTATGATCTGCGTGAATGAATTGTCGGAAGAGGCTTGTCGTTCAAGAGAAGTCCTGGAGCCATTGGCAATCCTTCTTTCCCCTTATGCCCCTCATATTGCGGAAGAGTTGTGGGAGGAGTTAGGACATCAGGGCAGCATCAGCCAGGTGCCTTTCCCCGACTATGATCCTGCCTTATTGCAGGAGGATACTTTCAGCTATCCTGTTTCTTTCAACGGCAAGTTGCGTTTCAAGCTCGACCTTCCTGTTTCGATGGAGAAGGGTGAGATTGAGAAGGCAGTGCTTCAGGCCGAAGGCGGACAAAAGTGGTTGGAAGGGGTGCAGGTACGCAAGGTTATAGTGGTACCGGGAAAGATTATCAATATTGTGGTAGCGCCCATCGGCTAATATCCTGCGAAAAAAGACTTTATCCGCTGCGCGGATATTTAAACCAACAAAAACTAAGCTTCCTTACCACACCCGATAGCTATCGGGTCATCCTTTACCCTGAGCGCTCGCCCTGAGACCCTATGTTTGTAAAGCATAAGTCGTCAGAAATTAAGTAATTTAATTTTTGACAAAACATTATTAACCTAAAATCTGGGACTTATGCCAATGGTAGAGCAAAGAACGAAATTAAGTTTTAAAGAGGAGCAAATTTTTGTTGGGATTGATACCCACAAGAAGAACTGGAAAGTATCATTGTACCACCAACAAACATCTCTCAAGGCTTTTAGTCAGGATCCAAATCCTGAGTTATTGGTCAACTATCTACACAGGAATTTTCCTGAGGCAGACTATTATTGTGCTTATGAAGCTGGGTTTTCTGGATTCTGGCTTCAAAAGTATTTAAGCAAAAACGGCATAAATTGTATTGTTGTTAATCCGGCTGATATTCCCACAAGTCATAAGGAGAAGGAGTTTAAGACGGATCCCAGAGATTGCCGGAAAATAGCAAAAGCCTTGCGAAGTAATCTTTTAGAAGCGATTTATGTTCCAACAGATGCTGGTCTTGAGTACAGGAAAGTAGTGCGTCTATACCACGATATGTCAAAAAACTACACTCGGTACAAGAATAAAGTAAAAGGGATACTGAATTTTTACGGTATTAATTATCCGCCTGAATTTGAATCATCTAACAATCATTGGTCGAGCAGCTTCTTCTCTTGGTTGGGAGGCTTAAGGTTAACGAACAGTTTTGGAGACTGGACTTTGCAGTTCTATGTTCAGGAATGTTTAAAGGCAAAAGAGCTAAAAAGAATTGCTACAAGTAAAGTCAGAGAATTGTCAAGAACGGACACCTTTAAAAGACAGGTGCTCCTATTGCGAAGCATTCCGGGAATAGGTCTAATAACCGCTATGACGATAATTACTGAGATTGAAGATATCAATCGATTTAGAAATCTGGATACCTTATGTTCTTACATTGGTATCATACCTTCTACAAAATCTTCAGGAGAAAAAGAAAGGACAGGAGGATTAACACATCGAGGTAATAAATTCTTAAAGGGGCTAATAATAGAAAGTGCCTGGATGGCTATTAGAAGGGACCCTGGTCTATTACAGACCTACACCAGATTAAAAAACAGGGAAGAGAATAAAGCAATTATCCGCATTGCACGCAAACTTACAGCAAGGATAATCTATGTTTTAGTCAATCAAAAGCCCTATGATATGAGATACGGAATTGAATAATTAATATTAATCGCTATAGAATCTTAAGGTAATAGGTGTGTCCGCATGGCTTCGCTTGCAGCTGTACACAATATACACGTCTGCTTTTTCTGAGAATGCGGCCACCTTTATAAAATATGATCAGGATCTTGCAGCTTCTTTTCGGAAAGAGAGAAGGACGTCTGCTAATAGAAGCTTGGTTTTATAGCAATTAAACAAAACTATTTGTCTTTTTATTTGCTTTGCAACATAGAAGCGAAGTCGAAGGGCAGCCGAAGGGTCAAACTCAAACTGTTCTTCTGGTCCCTGAGCAATTTTGCGTAGCAAAATTAGTCGAAGGGTGGGCGAGTAGAAAATCAAGTAATCCTCAATCAACCGTGGATTGGTGCGAAGGCACAGCCTACGCACAGCAAAAGCAGGCCAATCAGTAGTTCCAGCGGAGGTACATTGATCCCCAGGTGAAGCCGGTACCAAAAGTGGCCAGAATAAGATGGTCGCCGGGGTGGAGCCGGTTTTCCCATTCCCATAATAGCAGAGGCAGGGTGGCAGAAGTGGTATTCCCGTATTTCTGTATATTGATCATCACCTTCTCTTTAGGAAGGTTCATTCGTTTGGCGGTGGCTTCGATGATGCGCATATTGGCCTGGTGGGGCACCAGCCAGTGGAGGCTGTCGGCAGTCAGTCCGTGTTTTTCCATCATCTCTACTGACACATCGGCCATTTTTGAGACGGCCCATTTAAAGACGGCTTGTCCTTCCTGATAGATGAAGTGTTCACGAGCCAGCACAGTATCCAGGCTGGCAGGTTTCACAGATCCCCCGGCTTTCTGGTGCAGGTGCACCCTTCCTGAGCCATCCGATTGCAGGATGCTGTCGATAATACCAAACTCACCCTCGGTGGGTTCAAGTAAAACAGTCCCGGCACCATCGCCGAAGATAGGGCAGGTGGCGCGATCGGTATAATCTACGATGCTCGACATTTTTTCGGCACCTACGATGATCACTTTTTTCCTTGCACCGCTTTCAATGAAGCGGCGTCCGGCTTCCAGGGCGTAGAGAAATCCCGAGCAGCCGGCGTTCAGGTCGAAGGAAAAGGCATTTTTGATCCCTGCTTTATCCGAAATAATATTGGCTGTAGCCGGGAAGGGATGATCGGGAGTTACGGTGGCGCAGATCAGCATATCCACTTCCGCCGGATCGGTATTGGTTTTTTCCAGCAGGGATTTCACGGCGGCGGCACCAACAAAGGAAGCTCCCTCTCCGGGTTCTTTAATTATTCTTCTTTCTTTGATTCCGATGCGCGACATAATCCATTCATCGGAAGTATCCACCATTGAGGCCAGTTCATCGTTGCTGAGGACATAGTCCGGGACTTTAGCCTCTACTCCTGTAATTGCAGCTTTAATCCTTGCCATAAACACCTTTATTCTTTGCCGTTGCGTCCGAGATAGCAGCGCATTGCTTTGCGGATTTTTTCCGGAAGTTCCGATTTTTGTATTTCCGCGGATAAAAGTATCATATTTTTGATAGCGGTGGCATTGGATATGCCGTGTCCGATTACCACGCTGGCATTTACACCCAGAATGGGACTGCCACCATACTTTTCATAGTTCAGGCGATGGATGAAATCATCTGCAAGATTTCGTTTAACCAGCAGTCGGTAAATGGCTTCGGTTTGTTTCAGGATGATATTGCCTGTGAAGCCATCGGTAACAATAACGTCAGCTACATCTTTGAAGAGGTCACGGCTTTCCACATTTCCTATGAAGTTGAAATCCCTGGAGTCTTTCATCATTCCGTGGGTGGACTGGACCAGTAGATTGCCTTTGCCTTCTTCGTGTCCGATGCTCAGCAGTCCCACGCGGGGATTTTTGATATTCATCACGGTGCGGGCGTAGATATGTCCCAGCAGGCCGAACTGGTACATCACATCGGGTTTGGCATCGGGGTTGGTTCCCACATCGATCAGCAGGTTTACCCCTCCGTCTTCTTTGGGTACCAGGGCAGAAGTAGCCGGGCGGATGATTCCCTGAATGGTATTCACGGAATAGATAGATCCAACAAGCATAGCTCCGGTATTGCCTGCGCCGGAAAAGGCGTCAATGCCTCCCTCACTCAGGTAGCGAAACCCGGTAACGATGCTCGAGTTGGGTTTTTGAGTAAAAGCCCTGGTTGGGTGTTCACTCATTCCGATCTGTTCCGGGGCGTGGACCAGTTCCAAACGGGAAAATCCCGCATCCTTCCGACGGAGGCGGGATATCATATCCTGCTCATCTCCAAAAAGAACCAGGGTATCTTCGGGGTGCAGGGCTTCCAGAGCCATCAAGGCTCCATTCAGCGTTGCCTCTGGTGCGAAATCTCCACCAAGCAGATCCAGACCGACCTTCATATTCAGGGGGAGCTTGAGCGCTCCGGCAAGGGATTAGGCCTCGCGATTGCTTTCCATTACAAGCTTACCCCGATAGTACAGGTTTCCATCCACATCATAATGTGCACGATGGAAGCGGTGTACCTCCTGGGTTACCGGATCTTTGGCAAGGGTAGGGGCTTCCGCTTTGTAGTGGGTTCTGCGCTTATCCCTCCTTGTTTTGGATATTTTACGTTTAGGATGTGCCATAGCAACAAGCTTAAATTATTTCTGATCACTCCATTTCTTTTTCAAATCATTCAGCGCATCCCATCGGCTGTCGTAGCCGGGCGGGTCGCCGTGCCGTTCAAGTTTCCTGAGCATATCCGGATTGCAGCCGCTTCTTCCCTGTGCATCTTCCGGATGCACACGTTTTATGGGTAGCATCAGGAGAAGGTAATCGTAAAGGTGTGGCGTCACATCAATCTGATGATCCTCAGAAGGGATCACAATGATGTCGTCGTCTTCTTCCTCATAATGATCACCAAATTGAATGATCAGCTGTCTTTGCCCTTCCACGGGAAAGGGAAAAGGTTCCAGGCAGCGATCACACTCCACTTCTATGCTTCCCCGGATATCAAAATCCAGGATCAGCATCCGCTCCTGCCGTTCCAGCTGAAGATCCACGCTCACTTCCGCATTCTGCAATTCCGCATAATCCAGTTCCGCAAAGAACGCAGCATCTATCTCATAATGAAAAGAATGCTCTCCAAGCGCCAGGCCTTTGAACGGGATGATAAAATCATCCTGTGTTTCCACAATGTCAAAAATTTGGGGCTGCAAATGTATAAAGTAATCGGATGAAAGCCAAATATTTGTTTCCCGGTGGAACCAGCGTCAATTTTTTTATGCCGCTGCCAAAAGGGAAAATAACTTTGTCAGATGACCCCTGATATTCTTAGGGTTTGGAAGCGGAAAGGGATTTCTGACTTGAATAGCAGGATATCTTGATGTCTTTCCCACGGATTACCTGCCTGAATAGCCTGCAAGAGGAAATGGGTTTCAGACCACAATCTCATCCACTGGATTAGAGGCAAAAAAATCTGATGCCATCAGGCTGATGGTCATCTCATCATAATATTTCCCATTTTGGAAGATCTGTTCCTTACGCAGTCCGTCTTGTTTAAATCCAAGGGATGTTGTCACTTTTATTGCGACCTGATTGTAGGGAATGATACTGGAATTAAGCTTTCGAAGATTTAATTCTCGAAACAGATAGGCAAAGAAAAGAATCTGTGCCTCCCTGAAATAGCCTTTGCCTCGGGCATTACGATGCAAAAAGACACCGTATGCTGCAGTGCGGTGCACCCAGTGGATCTGGCTGGCTACCACAAAGCCGATAAAGGCCTTGCTTTCCAGCTCTTCAACCACCATTGCAATGGAAGTGGGGAAGCCTTTCTGGTAGAGGCCACGGATCCACTCCCTTTCGCCTTCCACGTGATTGGGGAAAGGCCGGCCAATATATGCCCTGACATCCTCAAAATCCGAGCGCATTTCCGCGATAAGAGGGGCATCACTTTCTTCAATGGGGCGCAAGCGGATGCGATTGCTTTTATACATATCCTGCGGCTTTAAAGGTAAACAGCGGCATCCTGTGGCTTCCTTCTCTGCCTTTCAAATGTACACTTTTTCCGAAAGGGCATCGGGCTACTTGAAGGCTTTCTCCAGCAAACCGTCGCCTTCCATCTTCAGTCTTTCGAAATAGGAGGGCACAGGCTTTCCGAGGGCGGCATCCACGTATAGCTTAGCCAGGTATTGCCCCAGCATAAAGCCTTGTCCGCGCAGGCCTGTAAACAAGCCTTTTGCCGGATCCACATACATTCTCGGTTCGATATAATAGCCTGCCCATACTGCCTGGAAACCTACGCTGGAAAGCTGGGGAATCCAATCCACAAATATCTCGGAAACGATTTCAATGAACTCCTTGGAGTTGATCTTCAAATTCTTATCCGTCTCCATCGCCTCTACTGCCGGTGAAGCGCAACCGATCACCTGTCCGGTTTCCGCCAGCTGCTGGCCATACACCGCGGTGAAGCCTTTGTAGTTGCGTCGATCGATGAGCATTGGCAATGGGATATTGTTTTTTCCCAGATAAGGCAGGCGGCGGGTGATAAAGGCCTGATGCTTCACCGGGAAGAGGCCGGTGCTGATCCCCAGTTTGCGGGCAAAAGTTTCAGCGTCCGGCCCGAGGGCATTCACAAAATGATTGCATTCAAACTCGATGAAGCGCCCATCGTGATCTTTCACCAGGGCGTGGATCTTATCCCCGTCGGGGTGGATGTCGAGCAGTTGACAATCTTCCAGCATCTGTCCCCCGGCTTCCGTGCCCATCCTGCGGATCAGGTCGATCACCTTGCCAGGCGTTGCCTGCCAGCAATCGCGTGTTAGCAGTGCCGCCTGATACTTATTCAGGGCGGGGTTCATATAGGGGGATATTTCTTTCCGGAAATCTTTGGGTTCCACCATATAGGCATCTGACCAGGCTTTGGAGGCTTCGAGGGCGGCATAGGTGGGATCGTCGTGGGCAAAAGTCACATACTCAATCAGGCGGTAATCAATGTTTCTGACTTCCTGGAGCTCTATGAAGATGCGGTGGTTTTCTTTGGCGATTTCGGCGATTTCGGGCAGGGTAAATGCCGTCCGGCCACCGGCAATATTCCGCCAGGAAGCCCCCCGGCCAAAGTTCACCAGCACCGGACTTTGTCCGGCTTCGGCAAAATAGCGGTAGAGGGCACTGCCCCCGATTCCACCCCCTGCGATGAAAACATCGGTTTTTTGCCGGTGCAGTTTCATATGGTGGATAGCGGTGATGTAACGATCGTTGTGCTCACGGGGGAATACCTCGCCCATCCCGATCTGGTTGGACAGGGGGCCGCGGGGTGTTGCTTCACCCACGATGCTGATGCCCAATGGACGGACGAGCTGCTTCAGGCGCGGGATACAGCGCTTACCCCGGCAGGCACCCATCCCCAGACGGGTGGTATGCTTGATCTCATCCACGGAAATATACTTCCGTTCGCCCACTACGTCCAGGATCTCCTTCAAAGTGACATCATCGCAATGGCAGATATAGGTTTCCGATTCAATCTCCTCCTGCATTCCGGCAAATTCAATCGGTTCAGGATACTGTTCTTTCAATATAAAGCCTCTGACATTCATCAGGGCTTCTCCTTCAATATCGGTGGCTTGCACCCGTGCGATGTGTGTTTTATTGGGTTTTCGTAAGATGCGGGTGATCACGCCTTCTCCAAGCTTGTGTCCCTGATTATCCACAAGAAACACCTCCTCACCTTCCTGCACATCATACTCGATGGGGAGAAAGAGCCAGTTCTTTTTAAAGCTGTATCCAAAAATAGCCAGTCCGGGACATTGATAAACACATTCCATACAACCGATGCACTTTTCAAAGTCGATGGCAGGCACCGTGCTGGTTGAAGTTTTTGTGATGGCTCCGTGCGGACAGGCAAACTCACAGGGGTTGCAGGCAAAGCCATAGAGGCAGTCGATCAGGACGAAAGGTTTTTGGTTCATTCTCTCTGCAGAAGGCAGATAGGGCCTTTCGATAACGCGGGTGGGATGTTGCTGAGAGTCGATATACTCTTTGGAGACCGCCAGGAAAGCATCGTAGTTGTAGCCCTTTCCCATTTCCTGCAGGATCTCGTAGGCGACCTGCTTGCCGCGGAGCACTGCGCTTGTTCCTTCCCCGATACGGATGGCATCGCCGGCACCATAGCACTGACGGCCAAAGATCTCATTGCCCTTGATCAGCAGCTGGTCATCGGAAACCAGGCCTGTGCAGATGTTGATGGCATCGATGTCGTAAATGATTTTCTCTGTTCCCGCGATGGGTTTGAAGTTCTCGGCACGGGCCACCACAGCACCGATGATGCCATCTCTTTTCTCATTGGGGATGGCTTTGAGAAGGATATGGCTGGTCAGCACGGGAATGCCCAGTCGGCGTACCCGGTTGGCCTGTACAGGGAATCCGCCCTCTTCCGGGCGGGCTTCAAGAATGGCCTTGACGCTGGCGCCGGCCTGCATTAGCTGGTAGGAGGTCAGGTAACCGATATTACCTGCACCAACCGTAAGCACTTTCCGCCCCAGCAGGGTGAACTCTGTATTCATCATTTTCTGCACCACTGCGGCGGTGTAGACGCCCGGCAGATCGTCGTTCTCGAAGGTGGGCATAAAGGGGACGGCACCGGTGGCCACAACCAGATGGTCGGCATCAACGAAATAAATCTCATCGGTACGTATATTTTTCACTGCCAGCCGCTTGCCTTCGAGGATATCCCAGACGGTAGAATTCAGGAAGATATCTTCGTGGCTTTCTCCGGCCAGGTTGTGGGCAATTTCAAAGCCGCGGAGGCCGCCGAACTCTTTTTCCTTTTCAAAAAAGAAGAACTGGTGGGTTTGCATCAGGAACTGCCCCCCAATCTCATCGTTGCTGTCGATCACGATATTATCCACCCCGTGTTCATTCAGCAATTCACGGGTTGCCAGTCCGGCCGGCCCTGCCCCCACGATGACCACCGAAGTACGGAATACTTTATAGGGTTCCTGGCGTTCGGGTGCGCGGAGCGGAGGGGTGAATTCGCGTGGGATCTCATCCACGCGTGAGACCTGGTCAATTTTGGTGATGCAAATCCTTTTGATTTCCCCATCCACCAGCATTTCACAGGCACCGCATTTCCCGATACCGCACTCGAGGCTGCGCTCCCGGTTTTTGAGGCTGTGGCTGTGCACCGGATAGCCTGCCTGGTGAAGGGCAGCTGCAATGGTGAAGCCAAGCTTCCCGGTGATGGTCTTTCCGTTGAATTTGAAGGGATGCTCCTCCCTTTGCGGAACATTCAGGATAGGGTGTTTATCTATCGTATACATTTAAGCCTGCTTAATTTTTCAAAAAAACCAACCTTCTGTTATTGTAATAACAATGTGCGGCAAAAATAAGCACATTTTGATACGGAGCGTGAAAGCCAGGTTGGAAAGCGGTGGCAGGTGACTTATTTATTCTGGTTTTACCTAAGGCCTTCTGCCCTGCACCACCCTGTCCGCAGGCAAAGTTCACGGACAGCCGGGATTCCCCTTAAGGGGGGATACAGGGAGGTGTCAATGTCTGAAGGCGCAGCCTGGAGGCAACAAGGGCAACTAATGCGTATTGTTCTACCCCTCTTTTTTCCAGGTTTCTTTCAGGGTGACGGTACGATTGAAAACCATTTTTTCCGCAGTGCTGTCCGGATCAACGCAGAAATAGCCGAGGCGGACAAATTGCACTGATTCACCCACTGTGAGTGAGTGGAGGCCGGGTTCCAGCTTAGCGTGAGGAATCACCTGCAGAGAATCAGGATTGAGAAACTCCAGAAATGGCTTGTCCTTGTGCCCATCAGGGTCAGGGTCCATAAAAAGGCGGTCGTACAGACGAACTTCCGCATCAATGGCGTGCGCGGCAGACACCCAGTGGATGGTGCCTTTTACTTTTCTGCCCACCGCTTTTCCGCTGCGGGTTTCAGGGTCGTAGGTGCAGTGCAGTTCAAGAATGCGGCCGTCTTGATCGTGCAGCACCTTGTCACAACGGATGATGTAGGCACTCTTTAAGCGGACTTCGTTTCCCGGGGAAAGGCGAAAATACTTTCTGGACGGGTTTTCCATAAAATCTTCCCGCTCTATCCAGAGCTCACGGCCAAAAGGCATTTCACGGCTGCCCATCGTTTCGTCTTCCGGATTATTGATCATCTCCAGCATCTCGAACTGATCTTCAGGATAATTGGTGATGATCACCTTAATGGGATCCAGCACTGCCATTACCCTGGCTGCTTTCTTATTCAGGTCTTCCCTGATTGCAAACTCCAGCAAGGCCACATCAATGACATTGTCTCTTTTGGCTACCCCCACCAGGTCGGCGAAACGACGGATGGATGCCGGAGTATAGCCTCGTCTTCTGAGTCCTGATATGGTAGGCATACGCGGGTCATCCCAGCCTTTCACGTGATGATCCTGCACCATCTGAAGCAGTTTTCTCTTACTCATCACGGTATAACTCAGGTTGAGGCGGGCGAACTCTATCTGCCGCGGTCGATAGGCTCCGGGCTCCACCAGCTGATCCAGGAACCAGTCGTATAGCGGACGATGAATTTCAAACTCAAGGGTGCATACCGAGTGGGTAATGCCTTCCAGGTAGTCTGATTGTCCGTGCGCCCAGTCGTACATTGGATAAATACACCATTTGTTTCCGGTACGGTGATGTTCCCTGTGTAGGATGCGGTAGAGGACCGGATCGCGCATATGCATATTGGGAGAGGCCATATCAATGCGGGCCCTAAGCACTCGGCTGCCGTTGGGATACTCGCCGGCTTTCATTCTCCGGAAAAGGTCCAGGTTCTCTTCAGTACTGCGCTGCCGAAAAGGGCTTTCCTCCCCCGGGCGGGTGGGTGTGCCCCTCTGTCCGGAGATGACTTCCTGTGGCTGGTCATCCACATAGGCCTTGCCTGCCTTGATCAGTTGCTCAGCCCATTCATATAACTGCTCAAAATAATCAGAGGCATAACGTGCTTCCCCCTCCCATTCAAAACCCAGCCAGCCAACATCTTCGGTGATGGAATCCACATACTCCTGTTCTTCTTTTTCCGGATTGGTATCGTCGAATCGCAGGTTACACAGCCCATTGTAGCGCTCAGCCAGGCCGAAGTTGAGGCAGATTGATTTGGCGTGGCCGATGTGAAGGTATCCATTGGGTTCGGGCGGGAAACGGGTGTGCACCCTTTTCTCGTTCTTGCCTGCTGCCAGGTCTTTTTCAATGATTTCTTCAATAAAATTCAGGGAGCGGATTTGCTCGTTCTTTTCCGTTACAGGATTTTCCATAATCAGCATTGTTCAGGAACAGCTGCAAAAGTAAGGATAATGCTTGATCAGGAGGTGGAAATCCCTCTCTGGCCCGATGCAGGCGAGACTCTGCCAGGAGGTTATATTCATAGGGGCCTGCCCGGCAGCAAGCCTCAGGCTTTCCTCCACGTAATAATGGCCTCCGATAACTGCCGGGTAGCCTGCTCTACTTTTGAACGGGGGCAGGCCAGGTTGATGCGCTGATACCCCTTGCCTCCTTCCCCGAACATCGGCCCATCGTTCAGCCCCAGTCCGGCCTTAAAGATCATAAAATCTTTCAGCTCCTGCTCCTCCATCCCCAAGCCGCGGCAATCCAGCCAGGCCATATAAGTGGCTTCCGGCCTGATCATCCTTATCTCCGGGATATGAGACTTCAGAAAATGATCCAGATAGTTCACATTGCCTTGTACATATTGCAGCATCTGTCTGCGCCATTCGTCCCCCTGGCGGTAAGCTGCTTCGGCGGCTACTGTCCCGAAGATATTGCCCATCCCTGCGTGCAGCTGTTCGAGGGTGGTATTGAATCTTTTCCGCAGTTTCTCGTCAGAGATGATCACGTGGGAAGTGGCCAGCCCGGCCAGGTTAAATGTTTTGGAAGGAGCCATACAGGTGATGGTCTGTGCCGCTATTTCCGGTGAAAGACTGGCCAGCGGGATATGGCTGTGTCCGGGAAGCACAAGGTCACAATGGATCTCATCCGACACCATCAGGATCTGGTGTTCCAGGCAAATATCGGCCAGCTCCCTCAGCTCCTTTTCTGTCCAGGCACGCCCTACAGGATTATGGGGATGGCAGAGAAAAATCATCCGGGTTTGATCATCAATCCGTGATTTCAGTTGCTCCAGATCCATCACATACTGCCTTCCTTTTCTGAACAGAGGATTGCGAAGAAGGCGTCGTCGGTTCTGTTTAACAGAAGAGAAAAAGGGGAAATAAACCGGAGGCTGGACGATGACTTTATCTCCCGGTTCGGTGAAAGTCATCACCAGCATCGACAGGGCGGGGACCACCCCCGGGGAGAAGAGGATACAGTCTTTGCTGATTTCCCAATTATGACGGGCTTTCACCCAGTCGACCAAAGCCTGTTGATATCCTTCCCCGCGAACAGAATAACCCAGGACCTCGTGTTTGGCACGCCTCCGGATGGCCTCCATAACAAAGGCAGGGGTTTTAAAGTCCATATCCGCCACCCACATCGGAAGGACGTCTTCTTTCCCGAACAAGGTTTTCCTCAGATCATACTGCACACTGTCTGTACCGCTTCTTTCTATGATTTCATCAAAATTCCACTCCATCCTGCTTCTTGTTTTACTTGCAACATACAAAGGAAAGGATTCCATACATTTGTCCAATGCACAGCCCACGTCATCCACTCAAGATGCTGGCTGGTCAGACAGCCGTTTATGGGATGGGAACCATTGTTCCCCGCCTGCTTAACTATCTCCTGCTGACGCCTTTCTACACCCGTGTTTTCCAGCAGGGCGAATACGGGATGGTGACGGAATTGTACGCTTATGTAGCCTTCCTGATGGTTTTACTGACCTATGGTATGGAGACTTCTTTTTTCCGTTTTGCCGACAGCAGCAAGGGAGAGGGAACAGAAAACAAGGTATATACCACCGCCCTGACTGCCTTGCTCTTTACTTCCGGGTTTTTTATTCTGCTGATGGGGCTGTTCTACCGTGATGTGGCCGGATGGATTGAATACAGCGCCAATCCGGAATACATCATTTTGTTCAGTCTGATAGTGGGGATAGATGCCTTTGCCGCCCTGCCTTTTGCCCGGCTCCGTCAACAGAACCGGGCCTTGCGTTTTGCCAGCATCAAAGTGGTCAATGTATTGGTGAACATCGGCTTTAACCTCTTTTTTCTGGTTGTTTGTCCGCGTTGGCTTGCAGCCCATCCGGAGGGCTGGCTCAGCGGCATATATGATCCCGGATTCGGGGTGGGCTATGCCTTCCTGGCCAACCTCATCGCCACCCTGGTCACTTTTCTCTTGCTGATCCCGGATTTCACCGGGCTGCGCTGGGCTTTTGATATCAGTCTTCTGAAAAAAATGCTCCGCTACGCCCTGCCTTTGCTGATTGTCGGATTGGCGGGGATGGTGAATGAGGTATCCGACAAGCTATTGTTAAAGCATCTGCTCCCCAATCCTGATACTGCCCTGGCTCAGTTGGGTGTTTATGGTGCCAACTACAAGCTGGCGGTCTTGATGACCCTTTTTATTCAGATGTTTCGCTATGCCGCCGAACCTTTTTTCTTTTCCCAGGCCCGGGAGCTCAAAGCCCGCGAAACCTATGCCCTGGTGATGAAGTATTTCATCCTCTTCGGATGGCTGATCTTCCTGGGGGTGATGCTTTTTCTGGATGTGGTTAAGTTTTTTATCGGCCCCGATTTTCGCGACGGACTGCATATTGTACCCATCGTATTGCTGGCCAATTTGTTCCTTGGGGTGTTCTACAATCTGTCGGTCTGGTATAAGCTCAATGATCTCACCCGTTACGGTGCTTTGCTGGCTGTACTGGGATCACTGATTACCCTGGGAATGCTTTTCACCCTCATCCCTCTGATCGGTTACCGGGGTGCGGCCTGGGCCCATTTTGCCTGCTATGGGACAATGATGGTATTGTCGTATTTCTGGGGAAAAAAGCATTACCCCATCCCTTATGATTTACGCGGCATCGGATTCTATAGCCTGCTCGCCCTGGGTATCTATGCCCTGAGCGAAGCCCTGCCTGTTCCGGGATTGATTATGCCTGTGATGGTAAATGGCGTGTTGCTGATTGGTTTTGCGGGGGTGGTATGGATCAGAGAGAAGAAAGGGTTTTTATGAGCCGAAACTTGCTTCGATCCGAAGGAAGAACACAGACTGTAGTAGGCCCATTCTTTGATCCCTTTCCCAGATTGTTTCCCGATTGAGCCAATACCATTCAGAGGAAATGCATCCTGGATTGATGAGGCGCCCTTTGTCAGCAGGCAGTTTATTGGTAAGCAGGGGCCAATCCTGCCCCAACAAAACCAATCACTTTCGCATAGCCTGAAGCTTGCCGTAGGTCAGGCTTCTCCAAAGCCATTCGAAGGGTCCGAACTGAAAATGGGTAAACCACCATCGGCTGAAGAATACTTGTCCTGCAAAGATCAGGATGGTCAAAACAATACCCTGCCAGACAGCCACCTTCCCATATAAACCCAAGCCGTATGAATGGAAGAGGGCTGCACCAAGGATGGACTGAAGCAGGTAGTTCGTGAGAGCCATCCTGCCTATGGGAGCGAAATACCTTGTAAAAAAACCGCCCCTGCCCCAGATATACAAAATTGCTATTCCGGATACATAACATAAGCCCAGTGAAAGCCCGCCAAATGTGTGCATAGTCATAAACAATAAGGACCATCCATCCGGGATACTCTGAACCGCATATCGGGATGCAATAAGGTACAGGGTATTGGTAATCAGTCCCAGGGCTAAACTCCACCAAAAGAGCTTCCGGAAAAGGGGAAGATAGTTTGGATAGTTTGCCACAATGCCTCTGCGGGCAATCAGGAGTCCAAATAAAAACATCGCCAGAATGAGCGGGCAGAAAAAGAACAAACTGCCGCTGAGCAAGCTGAGGAACTCTTCTATTCTGACCGCAATGATCTCGGCAAAGCCGGCTGTGGAATATACCAAAGTGGCCCGCTCAACCAACTCGCTTATCACCAAAGTGTTTTCACGGAACTGGGCGTCTATTTCCGGTTTAACCTCGGGAATCTGAGAAAAGAGGACAACAAGCGAAGTCATTATTGTGAGCAGTATTGTGGGGAGCAATGTTAAGCCAAGCAGCCACTTTACAATCTTTTTATCGGAGGCATTCCGGAACAGGATCAATACAAATCCGAACAGTGCATAATAAAGCAGGATATCCCCTGCCCAGAGCAGAACAATATGGGCTACACCGAAAAGGAAGAGAAAGAAGAGCCTCCTGCTGAAAACGGGCAGAATATTGTTTCCGTAGTCCTTGCCTTTGCTCAGGAAAATGAAGAACCCAAAACCAAACAGCATTGAGAAGATCACATAAAATTTGCCTTCGAAGAAGAACATAATGAATGATTTCGCAATGATGTCATCAAGGGATGCATCGGGTCTTGCCCCCAGCAATATCGCAGTCATTGGCTCATACATATATGGCATATTCACCATCAGAATGCCCAGGAGGGCAAAACCTCTTACTGCATCGATCAAGTCAATTCTTTCGGTTTGCTTTAGCGGACGGTAATTCATCAATGTGGGTTTGTTGCAGATCAAAAATAATTCTTTTTGAATTCGCAGCCGCCTCACCTCAAAGCAAAGTGCCTGCGCTTCATTTGCCTTGTTTTGGTCAGAGGCAGATTTCGGGCAGGCCTGCCCATTGAGCCTGTGGATAGTCATAAGGGGATGATGCCTGAAAGCGCATCTTCCTTTTTTTGTCGCTCATACTTGAATATTTACATACATTTGCGGCGTTTAATCAAAACCCTATCCACTTAGCACGCGTAGTATTATGGAACACGGAGGTTTAGAAAGTATGCCTTTATGGTTGTCGATCCCTTTTGGCATTATGCTCTTGTTTATTGCCATAGGGCCACTGTTTTTTCATCATTGGTGGGAACAAAACAGGAATAAGCTCATTGTTTCACTCGTCCTGGGTATTCCTGTTTCCATTTACCTGATTTTCAATGGACTCACCCACGCCCTGATGCACCAGATCCTGTTTGACTATGTGCCCTTCATTATCTTGCTCGGTGCACTCTTCGTCATTACGGGGGGTATTCACCTGAAGGGAGATATTCAGGCCAGGCCATCGATCAATACCCTGTTCCTGGCCATTGGTGCAGTGCTGGCGTCCTTTATGGGTACTACAGGTGCTGCGATGCTATTGATCCGGCCGGTCATTAAAACCAATTCGCAACGCAAGTTCAAAGTTCACACCATCTTGTTCTTTATCGCCATTGTGGCCAATGTGGGTGGTATGCTTACTCCTCTGGGTGATCCGCCCCTCTTCCTGCTCTATCTGCGCGGAGCACCCTTTGGCTGGTTCTTTGGCCTGATCGGGGAATGGTTTATCGCCAATGCGATTTTACTGATCGTCTATTACCTTGTGGACTCCTATTATTACAAGAAGGAAAAACTGAAGGATCTGGTGCGGGATGAGGTTGAAATCCAGCCCATTCGGATAAAAGGCAGTTTCAATTTTTTCTTTCTGTTCGGCGTGGTTCTTTCTGTAGCCTTCCTCAACGAGCATTACATTCACGCCATCCACGACAATCATAATATTGCCTTTGTCCGCGAAGCCGTGATTCTACTTATGGCTGGCATAGCATACGCTGTGACGAACAAGAATATGCGTTACATTGAAAACAAATTTACCTGGCATCCCATAATCGAAGTGGCTTTCCTATTCCTCGGCATCTTCGTTACGATGGTCCCGGCACTCATTTATTTGAAAGAGAATGCGGCATCTTTCGGACTGAGCACTGCCTCGCAGTTTTATTATGCCACAGGTGCTTTGAGTGCTTTCCTCGACAATGCTCCTACGGCGGTATCCTTCCACAATCTGGCTTTGGGGATGATCGATACCTTCCCCGGGGCCCATCTGGTAGCCGGTATTCCTGAGGTATTGCTGACTGCGATCAGTCTGGGGGCAGTCTTGTTTGGTGCGATGACATACATCGGCAATGGCCCCAACTTTATGGTTAAAGCCATTGCAGAAGAAAACGGGTATAAGATGCCTTCCTTCTTCGGGTATATGTTCAAATTCTCGCTGGTGGTATTGCTGCCCATCTATATCATATTACAGCTGATTTTCCTCTAGAGATCCGGATTGATTAAAAAAGAGACAAGCGGACTGATAAGGGACTGCTTGTCTTTTTTTATGCTATTCCCAAAGCAAAGCAACGAAGAATAAGGCGGCACTGCTGCCGTGGTTTCATTTGGGAAGGGATCCAATACAGGTCATTTTCCCACAGCTTCCTTTGAGCCGCCTTATGGTTTTTGAAACAAGGCTTGGTCCAACTCAGGATTGATTTCCACTTTTCCGGTGGTGATCAGCATCACCGTTTGCCCGTTCAATTTGCTTTCGATGCGCATCGGGAATTGTATGCCGCCAAATATCCGGAAATGATCGAAGTAGGTCATTGAAATCACTTCCTGTCCGCTCATATAGCTTACATCTTTTTGGGCACGCAACAGAAAATCGTCCGTATCGATATACAGGTAGGAGATCAGGGCCTGGTTTCCGCTTTCCAGCACTTTGATCCGGTGCATTTCGCGGTTCAGTACTTTTTCTTTTCCTTCCAGGCTCACTTGCCGGCCCTTTTCCTTCCATTGGTGGAGCAGGCCTTCGAGGGAGGCCTGGCGCTGGAGGCTCTGTACCTGTTCAGGGCTCAGCGGTCTGGGTTCCCTGGAGCCGCTCAGGGGCATAATCATCCAGCCTTCCTGTCCGCTTACCACCTGAATGATCTTTTGCCCGTTCAATTCTACTTCCATCCTGATTTTCCCTGAAGCATCCACGATCTGTTTCACCGGGCCACTGGTGCCGGCCATATCCGCCTTTCCGCTCAGGGTATAGGATTTCAGGTCTTTCACCTTGTTGATACCGGTGGCTTCGAGGTGTTTTTTTACTATCTCTTCCAGCTCCTGCGCCGGCAGCCAGCCAGCGAGAAGGAGGCACAGAAGAATACATAGGCTTCGAGCTAGTTTCATCGCATTTTGGTTTTAATGAGTGATCAAAAAAGTGGCCAGTACCCCCAGTGCAAATCCGCTTCCGCCCCAGATAATGGATCTTCGATGCTGTTGCTTTTGGGCTATTCTCAGTTCGCTGGCGATGGATGCGCTTCGCTGGCGTTCAGCATCAATGCCATCCCTGACCTCTGACAGGGCCTGCCGCAATCCCTGGATCTGGGACTCCTGCTTGTCGAGGGTTTTGCGATAAGCCTCTTCCAGGGCATCATAATCGCTTTGCATCTGCCTGCCGCTGGATGTGATTTGATGCAGGGATTTTTCGAGCCCTGAGAGTTCGGCAAAGAGGCGGGTGGTATCCCAGGCCAGGATGAGCTGTACGGCCTCTTCATAAAGCTGGAGCCGGGCCGGGGTGATGATCCAGAGGCTGTCGCAGGGATGCTGAAACACTTCTCCCTTCAACCAGAGCCGGGGTGAAGGCGTTTCCCCGCATTCGCCCGGCTTAAAAAGGGGGTTCTGCCCCTGCAGTGAGGGTAGATGCAGCATACTGAGGAGAAGGATAAGGAAAAGGCTGTATCTCATTTTTCTAGTGCTCTGAGTTGATCCTGCAATTGACTGATTTCTTCCCACTGCGTTTGCATTCTGGCCTGTAGCCTTTGGAGTTTCACAAAGGCTGAATCCAGATCCTGCAAAAAGTCGTCCCGATGGTTGTCTGCATTCTGGCGCAGCTGGCTCATTTCTCTGCGGCTGCTTTCCAGGCGGGCCATCGCTGTGTCCAATGAAAGTTGAGCCGCCTCCAGCCGGTGAATAATGCTTCCCAGTTGTGTTTCCATAGTCTGCAGTTCGCGGCGGGCGTCCCTGAGCCGGTGATGGGTGAACAGCAGGGAATAGGCAAAATACAAGAGGAGGATAAACAAAACCAGAGGCAGGACTGTTTTTAACCATTTCATAGGTGGAATCTTAGATATAATGTGTGCTTGCTGTGTGCAGCACTGCAAGGTACGCAGCTTCTGAGAAATAGAAAAAGCGAAAGCATAGCGATCTTTCGGCAAAACTTCGTAAAATTGCAGCGATTTCTGGAACGTCTTGAGCCTCGGGAAATATGATTATAAAAACCTGGTTTAGAAAGCTATCCATAATTGCCCCTATCGTTTTGGGTGCCCTGTTATTGTGGCCGCAGCCTGCCGAGGCTCTGGCTGCCGGAGCCAAAGAGGCGCATTCTGACGGGCATAAGGAGAAAAAGTTTGATGTCAGTGGGATGATCCTCCACCATATTCTGGATGCCCACGAGTGGCACATTGCCACGATCGGGGATAAGCATATAAGCATCCCCTTACCCGTCATTCTCTACGACAGGGAGGAGAAAAAATGGGTAAGCTTCAGTTCATCCCATTTTCATCACGGATACGAAGCTTACCGGGGGTATATGATTTCCCACGAGGCTCCCAATAATGGAAAAATTGTGAAAGTGGTGCCCGGCACTAAGGAGATAGATTCAAGCGCCAGTCTTCCCCTGGATTTTTCCATAACTAAGAATGTTCTCAGCATTTTTCTCAGCATCATCTTTCTGAGCTGGCTTTTTATCAGCATTGCCCGGCGCTATACCCGCAACACTCAGGCTGCGCCGCGCGGGGTTCAGAATTTTTTGGAGCCACTGATCCTTTTCCTGCGCGATGAATTGGCTATCCCATCCATAGGGGAGAAGAAGTACGAACGCTTTATGCCTTTTCTGCTGACGCTTTTCTTCTTTATCTTCTTCAATAATCTGCTGGGGCTGATTCCCATCTTTCCGGGTGGGGCCAATGTAACCGGGAACATCACCGTGACATTGGTTCTGGCTCTTTTTACTTTTGCGATCACGAATTTCAGTGGCAACAAGGCCTACTGGATGCACATTTTTAACGCCCCGGGTGTGCCCTGGTGGCTTAAGTTTCCTTTGCCCCTCTTGCCCATTGTGGAGTTGATCGGGGTACTGACCAAGCCTTTCGTCCTGATGGTGCGTCTTTTTGCCAACATCTCTGCCGGACACATCATTATACTGGGCTTCTTCAGCCTGATTTTTATCTTCGGAGAAATGGCTCCAAGCCTGGGCTACGGAGTATCTGTTCTTTCGGTGGCCTTTGCCATCTTTATGAATTTCCTTGAGTTCCTGGTGGCCTTCATCCAGGCTTATGTATTCACCCTTCTCTCTGCCCTTTACTTTGGATTGGCTACGGAGGAGCACGCACATTAATTCTGTTACGATTCTATAAAAATTCAATTATTCACCAAAACAACGAAGTTATGTCACTTTTAACCATTCTCTTGCAGGTAGCTACAGATCTGACCCCCCTGGCCAAGGTGGGTGCCGGGATCGGTGCCAGTATTGCCGCCATCGCTGCCGCTTACGGTATCGGTAATATCGGCCGTGGTGCTTTGGAATCCATCGCCCGTCAGCCAGAGGCCGCCGGCGATATCCGGTCGAATATGATCATTGCCGCGGCGCTCATTGAGGGAGTTGCCTTCTTTGCGATTGTGGTGTGTTTCCTTATCCTTTTCCTGTAAGAAAGCCATCCCTTATCCGGTATCCGGGCGATTGAACCGGATGCCGGGTTTTTGATAATTTTATCACAGCACAATATATGGAACTAATTAGCCCTGGAATAGGCCTGATGTTCTGGATGTCCCTGGCTTTTGGCCTGGTCCTTTTCATTCTGCGCAAATTCGCCTGGAAACCCATCCTGAAAGCACTCAAAGAAAGGGAGGAAGGCATTGACAATGCCCTGCACGCTGCCGACAGAGCCAGAGAGGAGATGCAGCAGTTGCAGGTAGACAATGAGAAGTTACTGATGCAGGCAAGAGAGGAACGGGATGTCATCCTGCGCGATGCACGCAGTGTGAGAGAAAAAATGATGGAAGAGTCTCGCCTGAAAGCCAATGAGGAGGCCAATCGTATTGTGGCCGCCGCAAGGGAAAGCATCGAGAACGAAAAACTGGCAGCCATCACCGACCTGAAGAATCAGCTCGCATCCCTGTCGATAGAGATCGCAGAAAAGGTATTGCGTGAAAAACTGTCGGACGACCCCAAACAGCAGGAATTGGTGAAGCGCTTGCTCAAAGATGTAACATTTAACTAATCCCAACTGATGAGTAGCGGCAAGGTTGCAACGAGATATGCAAAAGCTTTTTTCCAACTGGCACTGGAACAGGGGCTGGTGGAGGAAACCCGCAATGATATGATGCTGGTTTCATCCGTAGTGGAGGAAAACAAATCCCTGCGCCAGCTTCTGAAAAGCCCCTTAGTTAAACTGCCTAAAAAGAAGGCTATCCTGACCGCCCTCTTTGGAGATCATTGCCAGGTATTGAGTTTGTCGTTTATGAAACTCCTGGTAACCAACAGCAGAGAGGCTTTTCTGGGCGATATCACCTCGGCTTATGAAGCTGTTTATCGTCAGCACAAAGGCATCATCTCGATGAAGCTTATCACGGCCACACCGCTCCATCCCGAGCTGAAAGCCGCGCTTTTGGAACAAATCAGGACTGATCTTAATGCTGAGATATGGATGGAAGAGGAAATCGATCCGGATCTGATCGGAGGCTTTGTGCTGCGCTTTGAAGACCGGAAGTACGATGCAAGCCTGGCGCGTGAGCTGGTGAAGCTCAAAAAGAAATTTGATAGTAATCTTTATGTGAGAATGTTTTAAAGCATAGATATGGCACAAATCAAACCTGCCGAGGTAACGGCGATATTGAGGCAGCAACTGGCCGGATACCGTGATGAAAAACAACTGGAGGAAACCGGTACCGTACTCCAGGTAGGCGATGGCATCGCACGCGTCTTCGGCCTGACCAATGTCCAGTCGGGGGAGATGGTAGAATTTGAAAAAACCGGACTGATGGGCATTGCCCTCAACCTGGAGGAAGACAATGTGGGTGTCGTTCTGCTTGGAGATGCCGGGCATACCCAGGAGGGGGATACCGTAAAGCGGACCCGCCGCATCGCCTCCATCCGCGCCGGAGATGGCCTGCTGGGCCGGGTAGTCAATACCCTGGGAGAACCACTGGACGGCAAAGGAGACATCAAAGGGGAACGTTTTGAGATGCCCCTGGAACGAAAAGCCCCCGGCGTCATCTTTCGCCAGCCGGTGAATGAACCACTGCAAACCGGGATCAAAGCCATAGATGCAATGATTCCCATTGGGAGAGGACAACGTGAGCTGATCATCGGCGACCGCCAGACCGGAAAATCCTCCGTCGCCATCGATACCATCATCAATCAGCGCGAATTCTTTGAGCGCGGAGAACCCGTCTATTGTATATATGTAGCGATCGGACAAAAAGGATCGACCGTGGCCAATATTGTTAAAACACTGGAGGATCACGGAGCCCTGCAATATACCGTAGTGGTGGCTGCTACAGCCTCTGATGCTGCAGCAATGCAGTTCTACGCCCCCTTCACCGGAGCTGCCATCGGAGAATATTTCCGCGATACCGGCCGACCGGCCCTGGTGGTATATGATGACCTGAGTAAACAGGCTGTGGCCTATCGTGAAGTTTCCCTCCTGCTGCGGCGTCCGCCCGGCCGGGAAGCCTATCCCGGAGATGTCTTTTATCTCCATTCCCGCCTGCTGGAAAGGGCGGCGAAGATCAATGAAACCGATGCCATTGCCCGCAGTATGAACGACCTGCCGGAAAGCCTCAGGGATAAGGTGAAAGGAGGAGGATCACTAACGGCCCTCCCCATCATCGAGACCCAGGCCGGAGACGTATCTGCCTATATCCCGACCAATGTCATCTCCATCACCGATGGACAGATTTTCCTCGAAACCAATCTCTTCAATGCCGGTATCCGCCCCGCCATCAATGTCGGTATCTCCGTCTCCCGCGTCGGTGGATCGGCACAGATCAAATCAATGAAAAAAGTGGCGGGAACCCTGAAGCTTGACCAGGCTCAGTACCGTGAGCTGGAAGCCTTTGCCAAATTCGGTTCCGACCTGGATGCCTCCACCAAGGCTGTCATCGACAAAGGCGCCCGCAATGTGGAGATACTCAAGCAAGGCCTGCACAGTCCGATGGAAGTGGAAAAGCAAATTGCCATCATCTTCTGTGGTACCCGCGGCCTGCTACGCAATGTGCCCCTGACCTCTATCAGAGATTTTGAGGATGAGTTCCTGCATCATCTGGAAACCACGCATCCCGAATTGCTGCAGCATCTCAAGAAGGGGGTGATCAATGATGAGATCACGGCAAGCCTGGAAGCCACCGCCCGGGAGATTGCCGCGCGATATGAAACCAAATAGTATACAGGGCCCACACCCAAAGTGCTAAGCCTATGCCCAACCTGAAAGAAGTTCGTACCAGGATCGCCTCCATCAAATCTACCCAGCAGATTACTGCGGCGATGAAGCTGGTGGCGGCCTCCCGGCTTCGGAAAACCCAGAATGCCATCCTCAAACTGCGCCCTTATGCAGAGAAGCTGAAGGAGATTTCAGCCAACCTGAGCAGCAGTGAGCAGGAAGGGAACAGCCTGGCTATAGTGCGCCCCGCTGAGAAAATCCTCATCGTAGCCCTCTCCTCCAACAGAGGCCTTTGCGGTGCTTTCAACACCAACGTCATCCGGCGGGTACGCCAGCTCATTGAAGGAGAATTCGCTGAACAGCACGCCAGGGGGGATCTCAAACTGATTACCATTGGAAGAAAAATCAGTGAGCATTATATCAAAAGACAGTATCCTGTACTGGAACGCCACGATGATGTTTATCATAACCTGAGCTTTGAACAGGCCGCTCCCCTCGCTGAAAAGCTGATGGAACAGTTTAATCGGCAAGAATATGACCGGATTGTCTTGGTTTACAATCAGTTTAAGAATGCTGCCGTACAGAAGACGGTGGACGAGGTGTATTTGCCCGTAGCATCTGAAAAAGAAGAAAGCGATACGGCCATCGAAGATTTTATCCTCGAACCGGATAAAGAAACCATCCTGCAGGAGTTGATCCCCAAAATTCTGAAGATACAGTTCTACAAAGCGCTGCTGGACAGCTTTGCCTCAGAACACGGCGCCCGTATGACCGCAATGCACCAGGCCACCGAAAATGCCAAGGATATTCTCAGGGAACTGAACCTTTCCTATAATAAGGCACGCCAGGCTACCATCACCAAGGAAATCCTGGAAATTGTCAGCGGTGCCAATGCACTGCGGGAGGGGCAGTAGAGAAGATACGGACTTGAATTAAACAAGGCAGCCTTTTGCTTGTTATTCCCTTGAACCCATAAAAATTAAGGACAATGCTTTCGAAGAAAATTGAAAAGGCCCTGAATCACCAGATTACCGTCGAAGAACATTCTTCCCGCATCTACCTGGCTATGGCCGTTTGGTGTGAAACCAAAGGATACCCAGGCGCTGCCCAATTCCTCTATGCTCAGTCGGATGAGGAAAGAATGCATATGCTTAAACTGGTGCATTATGTGAACGACAGGGGAGGAAAGGCTGCCGTGGCCGCCCTGGAAGCCCCCTCCGATGAGTATGGCAACCTGCACGATCTGTTCAAAGCAGTGTACAAGCACGAACAGTTTGTAAGCAGCGAAATCAATAAGGTGTACGGAGTCGCCCTGGAGGAAAAAGATTATACCACTGCCCAGTTTATGCAATGGTATATCGAAGAACAAATTGAAGAAGAAAGTACGATGCAGGGCATCCTGGATAAGATGGAACTGGCCGGAGGTGAAAAGGGCGGTATCTTCCACATCGACAAGGAATTGTCGGCAATGGCCGCAGCCGGCCCTGCCCAATGATTCTATCTTTCCTGCGAATTTATTAAGGCTGTCCCCATAAGACAGCCTTTTTTGGCAGCATATTTGCTAATAGCTGTCTTCAAAATATAAAAAGAAGATGAAAACAATTACCCGCACACTGATTCTTTCCTTTTTCCTCTTTGCAGGATTACAGCTGAAAGCACAAAGCATTCCCAATGCAAGTTTTGAGAACTGGACCACCGACAGCGTAGTGGGAATGGCCGGTACGGTCTATTTTGACCATCCCGTTGATTGGATGCCCTTCACCTCTATGTTTAATGCCCTTTTTGGAGGAAGCATCAATCTGTATCAATCGTCCAGTAGCTTTGGTTTTGGAAATTCAGCGGTGATGATAGAAACTGACCTCGACAGCAACGGTGCCGACCTGATTTCTATCTTCCCTATTAGTACGGTCCCTCCCAAGCTCTATGGATATTACAAATATGAAGGCAGCCCTTCTGAGGCGGCTTCCGTAAATGCATTCTTCTTTCACTATGATGCGGTTAATGATTCCAATATTCTGGTTGCCCAGGGCACGGAGTTGCTCAGCAGTTTTCCGACAAGCTACACCCAGTTTGAAGTGGACATCACCCCAATTGTAGCCCTGAGCCCGGATACCGTCTTTATCTTCATTGAGTATCTCTATGATACGCCGGGAAACCGTTTCTATGTGGATGCGCTTTCCTTCGACCCAAGCACCGGCATCGAGGCTCCGCTCGCCCTGCCTGAACTCAGTGTTTACCCGCTTCCTTTTGAGAATGAACTGAACGTGGAATGGGATGCCATAGCCGGACAAACCTATCAACTCAGCCTGATGTCGCTGACCGGACAGAAAGTATGGGAAGACGAAAGCCGGCAGGGTAGAGTGAGCATTGCTACCTCAGGTATGCCCAAGGGGATTTATATTCTGCAGTGGAGTGACGGGAACCGTGTACAAACCCGGAAGCTCATTCGCTAACAAAAGAATAATTTTTGGAAGATAAGATGATAGAATCGCAGGACAGGATGCGTATCTGGCTTTGGCCATTGCTGCTCGGAGCAGTACTGGGGCTGGGCCTCCTGGCCGGACAATACCTGAGCCGGAACCATACAGCAAGCGCACAACAAGTTGGGATTCAGGGAGCCTACGATAAAATTCAGGATGTGCTGAACTATATCAGCAATGCTTATGTGGATACGGTAAACCCTGCCAGGCTGAGTGAGGATGCCATCGTAGCCCTGCTGACAGAACTCGATCCGCACAGTGTTTTTATCCCTGCAGAAGACTATCACACGATGAACGACCCTTTGCTGGGAAAGTTCGAAGGGATTGGCGTGCAGTTTAATATGCAGGAGGACACCATTATGGTGCTGCACGTCATTCCCGGAGGACCTTCGGAAAAGGCTGGCCTCCAGGATGGAGACCGCATTGTGAAAGTGGACGGGGAAACAGTAGCCGGGAAGAACCTCAGCACAATGGATGTGATGCGCTTATTGAAAGGAGACAAAGGAAGTATCGTGGAGCTGGATATTGCCCGGCGGGGTTTTGAAGACCTGATCCCGTTCACCATCGTGCGCGACGTCATCCCTACCTATAGCATCGATATTTCTTTTATGCCCGAAGCAGGGATTGGCTATATCAGGCTGAGCCGCTTCTCAATGACCACCGTCAAAGAATTTTCATCTGCACTGGACAAGCTGATGGATGAGGGAATGGAAAAACTTATCCTGGACCTGAGAGGGAACAGCGGAGGTTACCTGGATGCAGCCATCGCCCTGGCAGATGAACTGCTGGAAGCGGGTAAGCTGATTGTCTATACCGAAGGAAGGGCACGCCCTAAACGCTTCTTCTATGCCACTGAAAAGGGTCGCTTTAAAAACCAGGAACTCTGTATCCTGATCGATGAAGGCTCTGCCTCTGCCAGCGAAATCGTGGCCGGAGCTGTCCAGGACAATGACCGGGGAATGATCCTTGGCAGGCGTAGTTTTGGAAAAGGTTTGGTGCAGGAACAGCTCAATTTCCCCGATGGTTCCGGGGTGCGCCTGACCGTGGCCCGCTATTATACCCCAACAGGACGCTCCATCCAAAGACCCTATGAAAATGGAAGCAGGGAATACCACGCCGATCTGATGGCTCGCTTTCACGGAGGCGAAATGTCAAACCCGGACAGCATTCATAATGTGGATTCTCTTCAGTATGTTACGCCGGAAGGCAAAATAGTGTACGGCGGTGGAGGCATCAGCCCTGACGTGTTTGTGGGACTGGAACAGGATGAAAGATACCGCTATTACAATCAACTTGTGCAGCGTGGCCTTATCTACCGCTTCGCTTTTCAATACACCGATAAAGAACGCCCACGATTACTCGAATTCGGTGATCACCAAGCTTTTACGAGTAGATTTCAAATCAGGGATGCACTCTTTAATGATTTTCTGGAATTCTGCCGCAAGGAAGGATTAGAAGTTGACCCTGAAGGACTTGATTTTGGCCGGGAAAGAATAAAAGGTCTGATGAAGGCCTATATCGCCCGCAATGTCTATGGGGACGAAGGCTTTTATCCGATCTACCTGAAAATGGACACCGTTTATCTTAAAGCCCTGGAGATGATTATGGATCCCAAATCCGAGGATTCATCTGTATAATCATTGTATTGAAGCTTGTGAAAGACATCCTGCTACAGATATGAACGGATGCCGCTGCCCATAAAGCAACTTCAAGCATAAAATTTGTTTAATATGTGAAGAAAAGTATATGAAAATCCGCACTATATTTGCCGCGTAAATCATAAGCCTTTCAAAAATGAAGATGAACCGCAAAATTGCTTTGCTGAACCTTTTGCTTGCCTTTGGGATTAGTGTGTTTGGCCAGGTTACATTACGGCCCTATGTGGGATTGAACAGCCCCACAATGACCAAGGAACTGCTGGATGAATCCGAGTTTGAATCCAATTTCGGGTTTCAGGCAGGAATAGATGTGCAGTTCGGGGAAAAGGTATACGTTCAGCCGGGCCTGCAAATCGAAGCCTTGTCGAACACCAAGGTATTCCTCCCGGATGCAGCACCCGGTCTGAGTAGTTTCGACATCAAGAGAACCTATCTGCGCATCCCTTTGATGGTGGGATATCATTTTGGCAATGACGAAAGCTTCTTTGATATCCGCCTCTTCACCGGACCCAATGCCGCTTTTAAAGTCGGGGGCTCTGTGAGCAGTGCGGATGGAGTCATTAAGGACCTCAATATTGATGAAGAACTTTCAAACCTCATTCTCGGATGGAATGGCGGTGTGGGCATCGACTTCCTTTCAATCTTTTTTGTGGATATAGGATATCAGATAGGCTTGAGCGATGTATTCAAGGAAACCGAAGGTCTCAATTCAGGGGTCAGGAACAATGTATTCTATGCCAATGGCGGACTGAAGTTCAGGCTCTAAGCCACCGTATTCCTGTTTATCAGAAAGAAACCGGGGGCCGTTCTTCCGGTTTTTTTATGCCCCACCCTCAGCAGCAGATTGGAGGCAATGTGCGACGAAGGCTTCTGGTAAGCCGGTGGCCCCCAATATCTCCTCCTGGCTCATCCCTTCCGCCTTCAGGCGTTGCACCAGGTGCTCCATCGATTCTCCGACTTCGATGATATGCCGGTCAGGATCATAAAAGCGGATCACCTGCTGGCGCCAGGGCTGTTCTCTCAGAGGATGGACCAACGCGACGCCTTCGGCCTCAAGCCTGGAAGCCAGATCCTCCAACGCATTGTCCTCAAAATATAATTCTCCAGTATTCCCACCGAAACAAATCTCCTTCCCATCGATCAGCTGCCGGTAATGCGCCGCCTTGTGCAGGGCAAAGTCCCCTTCGAAAGTGATATTCTCTCCAAAATCCATCTTGACTTTCTGGCCCAGGATTTCTTCGTAGAACCGCCTTGAGCGTGCCACATCATCAACAGCGAGAAGACAACAAATGAACTTCATACAAATGATATTAAGAAAAACCTATTAATCACGGAGGTTTGCCCTCCTTTTTGCTTTGGAACAAAGATAAATCGGACCACCGGAATAGGAATTCCCAGATCGGTCTCACACCTGATGCCCTGCCGGAGTGTTTCAATACTATACAGGCATTCGCTTACCTGAATCTTGCAGGCTCGTTTCCCTAAAAATATCCGAATCCGGATAAATTATGATCATCGAATAATGGCCCTTGTCAAGACAAAACTTCTTATATGTCTGATAAACAGCGGGTAAAAAATACTGGCACAAAACTCGTAATAGGCGACCCGGTCGATTATCGTGAATTTACTTGTTCTAACACACTTTTTCGGAGGAAAAAATATGAAAAGCGTATTACTCTCTTTACTTTCGATGGTGCTCATCTCGAGCGCCTTTGCCGCTGCGGATGAAGCAGATGCCGTCAAAGAAGCAATCAAAAAATCATACGTAGAATCTATTCATAACTGGAAGAACCTGGATAATATCGACAAGGGATTTCATCCGGGATTTGAGTTATTGGGTTTACGTCAGGGTGAACTCACAAAGTATCCCATTGAATCCTGGAAGGAAGCCACCCTAAAGGCAGTTGAAAAGCATCCAGAAGGACCCCGCTGTGAAACCGAAGCCCGTTTCCCTATCATAGACATCACTGGAGATGCAGCAATGGCCAAGGTGGAGCTTTATCGCAAAGACACCCTGATTTTCTCAGATTACTTGTTTCTCTATCGTTTTGAGGATGGCTGGAAGATTGTCAGCAAGATCTATCAGCGGCACTGATCGTTTCTGAACACCTGCTGTTTCATTACGGACAGATCCCGGGCAAATGTGTCCGGGATTTCTTTTTAATACACACATTATGAGTATCATAGCCTCCCTGGCATATAAACTGATACTTGTTTAATGACTATTATGCTTAGAACAAGTACAGGCTGTTTCTACGAATGCAAGTCTGTGCGAAATATGATTAATATTGCAGTGATTTTGAAACACATCCTCCCCGCAAGGAGCAAGCAAAACATCAATCTTACATTTATGAAAAAGACTCTGTTTAATCGTGTTGTCGTGCTGAGCCTTACCTTTGCAGCTATGACATTCGCAGCGTGTAACCAAAAAGGCGCAGAGCAGGCCAAGCTGGCGCCCCAGATCCCGGTAGAAGATTTCTTCAGGAATCCTGAGAAAGCGAGCTATCAGATTTCACCCGATGGGAAGTACTACTCCTATATGGCGCCATACGAGCGGAGGATGAACATTTTCGTCCAGGAAATCGGAAAGGATGAAGTGATCCAGCTTACCTTCGATACCGCCCGCGATATCGCCGGTTACTTCTGGGCCAACAACAATCGCATCCTTTATCTGAAGGATACCGGTGGGGATGAAAACTTCAAGCTGCTGGGCGTAAACATCGATGGATCCAATCCCATCGCCCTGACTGATTTCGAAGGTGTACGCACCCAGATTATCGATGCGCTCGAAGATATTCCTGATGAAGTGATTATCGGCCTGAACAAGCGTGTCCCGCAAATATTTGATCCCTATCGCCTGAATATCGTTACCGGCGAAATGGAAATGCTTTACGAAAACCCGGGCTATATCCAGGGATGGATGACCGACCACGACGGCAAACTCCGTGTAGCCTTTGCCATTGTGGATGGCGTGAATACCAGCCTGCTCTACCGCGAAACCGAACAAGACACCTTCAGAACGGTGCTCACCACTTCTTTCAAAGAAACGGTCTCTCCCCAATTCTTCACCTTCGACAACCAGAAAGTGTATGCCGTCAGCAACCTCGGCAGAGATAAAACCGCTGCAGTCATCTTTGATATTGCTACCGGAGAAGAAGTGGAGATGCTTTACGAAAACACCGATTATGATGTGAGCAGAATGTCATACTCCCGCAAAAACAAAGTATTGCAGGCCGCCTATTATGAAGATTGGAAAACCCAGCGCCATTATTTTGACAATGAGTTTAAAGATCTGATTGCCCAAATTGAAAACAAACTGGGCGTCGAAGGCAAGTACAATGTCGGCATTCACGATATGACCAAAGAAGAGGACAAATTCATCATCGGAAAATCCAGCGACCGCGCCCGTACCACCTATTATCTCTACGACCGCAATACGGATGAGTTGACCTTCATCCATCAGATCAGTCCGTGGCTGGATGAAAACCAGATGGCCGAAGTGAAACCCATCACCTTCAATGCCCGCGATGGCCTATTGATTCACGGCTACCTGACCATCCCCAAGGGGATGCAAGCTGAAAACCTTCCCGTGATTGTCAATGTACACGGTGGCCCCTGGGCCCGCGACTCCTGGGGATTCAACCCTGAATTGCAGTTCCTGGCCAACCGCGGTTATGCCGTGCTTCAGATCAACTTCCGCGGTTCCACCGGATATGGAAGAGCCTTCTGGGAAGCCAGTTTCAAACAATGGGGACAGGCGATGCAGGACGATATCACCGATGGTACCCAGTGGCTCATTGATCAAGGAATCGCCGATCCTGAAAAGATTGCCATCTACGGCGGAAGCTATGGCGGATATGCCACCCTGGCCGGTATCGTGAAGGAACCTGAGCTTTATGCCGCAGCCGTTGATTATGTCGGTGTTTCCAACCTCTTCACCTTTATGCAAACCATCCCCCCCTATTGGGAGCCGATGCTGCAAATGATGTATGAGATGGTGGGCGATCCTGTGGCAGATAGTGCAATGATGGCCGCAAATTCCCCCGCCCTCAATGCAGATAAAATTCAAACCCCGCTCTTCGTTGCCCAGGGCCGCAACGACCCCAGGGTCAATGTGAACGAATCAGACCAAATGGTAGCCGCCCTGAAAGAGCGTGGCATCGAAATTCAATATATGGTCAAAGACAATGAAGGCCACGGTTTCCATAATGAAGAAAATCGCTACGATTTCTACAATGCGATGGAAGCCTTCCTTGCCGAGCACCTGAAAAACTAAGGCTGAAGCGGCATACCCTAGATGTATGCCATTCCAGCATAGCTTAACTGTGTTACTATACCTGAGGGGCTGTCTCATAAAACGAGGCAGCCCCTTTATTTTCAGCCTTGTTTTCTTACGAAAATGCAATGAGGCCAGAAAAACAGTTTGAGTTACACCCTTCGACTGCCCTTCGTCAGGCTCAGGGCAAGCGCTCAGGGTAAAGGATGAGTGTGGAGGCAAGACATACCTTATATTGGATTGGGTATCCGCTTCGCGGATAAAAACCTTTTTTCGCAGGATAATAGCTGATTGGCGTTAAAAATTTCCGAATCCTTGTAGGAAATTTAGCCAATCAGCTATGGTTTTCAGCCGCCAAGGGCGGATGAAAAATCCCTTGAAAAAAGCGCCCTTTCTTTGGTTCATTTCTTTGGGCGAGCAAAGAAATGAACAAAGCATAGAAAACCTGGTCGCATCAATCAAAACTAGAGATACTGGTATTTTCTCTGTTTTGCCCTCAGGCCGGGCAGGCCCTACTTTTTCCTTGATGAAAAAGTAGCAAAAAATCAAGGCTGCATTGCCTTTCCTTGAAAACTACGGCTTCGGATAGGAGTCGCGATCCGAGCCGCATTTCCAGTGAAACCGATTGACCTGCCCCAAGCCTATGCTCGCGGATCGCTTCATTTGGAAGACCTCTAAAATTTGCCTAAGCTATCCTCAGCCTTGTTTTCTTACGGAAATGCAATGAGGCCAGAAAACAGTTTGAGTT